>NZ_LZEX01000001.1 GCF_001676055.1 Morganella psychrotolerans
TATCCCGTTTCAGACCGCAGGCAGACGGCGACGAACTGGCAACCGTTGTCGGACCGCCGGGGGAAGAAATTTACACCAATGAACAGGGCGCGGTAAAAGTCTATTTTCACTGGGATCGCCGGGGAAACCCTGATCACAGCGGCTCCTGCTGGTTGCGTGTCGCTCAGGGCTGGAACGGGGACGGATTCGGTTTTATGTCGATCCCGCGTATCGGGCAGGAAGTGATCGTGTCTTATCTTAACGGCGATATCGACCGACCGATCATCACCGGCTGCACTTATAACGGACGCAACCGCCCGCCGCTGAATCTGCCGAAAGAAAAAACCCGCACCACGTTTCGCACGAAAACCCATAAAGGGGACGGATTCAATGAACTGCGCTTTGAGGATTCAGGCGGGCAAGAGGAAATTTATCTTCATGCGCAGAAAAATCTGGCAATAAATGTGCTGAATTCCCGGGGAGAACGCATTAATTATGATCGCACGACCAGCATTGGTCACGACGATGAATTAGTGGTTGCCAATAACCGGACTCTCACTGTCGAAGGCCACCAGGCACACAAAACGACCGGCAACTATCAGGCGCAGATTGAGGGCGACCATCATCAGATCCTGGCGGGTGATCTTGTCGAACGTATTCAGGGCGCAGTCAGTACCGATGCAAGCGGTGATATCACCCTGCAAAGTAAGGGGAAAATCACCCTGAAAGTCGGCGGCAGCTTTATTGTCGTCCACGGCGGCGGCATTGATATTAAAGGTCCGGTGATTAATCTGAATTCCGGCGGCAGCCCCGGTGATATTTTGCAGGCAACAAACCCCGCCGTACTGAAAGCCGCCGCCAGCAGCGGGGCGGCTTTTGTGGCGCATTGCCCGATGAAAGAAACACAGGAGGAAACCGATAATGCTAAGTCAGAAACCTGTTACGCCGTTATTGATGCGGCTTGCGAGCCGGATGTTTTTTCATTGCTGGATAAATACAATCCACCGGCGTGTTGTTTGTACAGTGAGCCTCTGCAACCGGATATTGCCGAACTGGCGCCTTATCTGGTTGAAGTCACGGAGGAGGTCAGAAAATGGCTGGATGCACGACAAACGCCGTGGGGGATTTATATCTATGCAACGGCAAGTATGCGCGAGCTCCGGCATCATCTGCGTAAATTCACCATGGTCGTGATCCCTGATCAGGAAAAACCGGTATTCTGGCGGTTTTATGATCCGAGGAATATCTGGGAAATTTTAGCGACCTTTGATAACTGGCGTTTACATACTTTTCTGGGACCGGTGACAAAACTGGAAACCACCCTGTGGGGTAATGAGAAATCAGACCGGTTTAAAGAACAGCGGAAACAGTACCCTGAACAGGCGAATATGAGCGGGATGTTTTTGAAATTCTCATCAAAAGAGTATGACGAAATAGATAAGGTATTTGACCAAAAGCAGGCAGAAAAAATGGCTGTTTATTTTTTAATGAATGAGGCAAACAGTGATAACAGGAATTCTAAATTATCTATAATTGATATAATGAATAAAACATTAAGAAATGACAGATTCAATTATGAAAAATCATTAACGGGATTATCATCCTCCGGGCTTGACAGGTATCATAAACTGTCACTGGATATTATTGTTCTTTTCAAAAAGCTATCTGTTTCAGATATGGAGTCTTACCTGTATTTTTGCTATGCACTGTCATTTTGCAGAATAAAAAATTACAATGAAATACCATCTGAGTGGTTGCGTTTTTTTATCAGTATCGGAAGGTGAAGGAAATTATAAAATTTGCAAATTATTGATATCATTTTTTGGTGCCTTACCTGATATATATAACCAGTAGTTTACTATTTTATTTAACAGGAAAATAATATGCCACTCACTAACAAAAATAAAACTGCAAATGCTACTACTGGTGCTTGTCAGACATGTAAAATTCCTCCGGCCTGTACGCTGGAAGCAAAAATAAAATTCAAGGAAGAAGAAAAAATATACAGGCAGGATGAAAATTTTAATGTGAAATTTTTTCATCTGATTGATTTATCAAACGGAGCTAATATTTTTGACGATAAACATCGTGAAGAGATGAGTGTTCCGGTTGAATTTACAGCAACGGCAAAAAAATGTATATCCAGAAACCACAACTGTCCTGTCGGTAAAGTTTATGCCGAAAATTTTTCCGGTCCAATCATTAATTTTGATAATGCCAATGCTTATAAAGGAAGACTGGCCTACCTGAAAAAATATGAAGACCTTGAAAACGAAATATCCCCGATAGATGACCTCTTTGACTTGCTGGATACAAAAGTATTTTCAGATAATGGTTGTTATCAGCAGAGATACAGACTTATATTAACAGAGTGTAACGGCCAGCCATTTTATTCAATTGCACCGTATGATTTTCAACAGTATAAAAAATGGTTTGAATTAAATAAAGAAGAGATAGCAGAGTCGCCGGAAAAAATTATTTACCCGGTATTATCTTACGCCAGTAAGCTGATAAATCCGGTAGATACCTTTAAAGACGTTTTATTTAAACAGGGAGTGCGACAGCTTTGTAGTGCAAAATTCATCATTGCAATTAATCGCTCGGTTGAAGCCAATTTAAAAATAAAATTCAGTAACAAGCAGGAAGAAAGTGATATTACAACAGGTCAGTACATACAAAAAACAGCAGTAAATATATCAGGAGAACTGATATCCAAAATAGGTACAAGTGAAGTATCTCTGAAAACAGAATACGAATTAACACAATCGTATCAGCAGAATGTCGGTGATTTTAATTTACTAAAGAAAACCAATGATTTAATCAATTTTTTTGTGAGTTCAGTTTCAAAAAGCGATAAGGAAAACGATGCGTTCCCTATTCTGAGTTTTGAACTTATCAAGCCGGAAATGAGTGTAAAAGGTAAAAACGACCTGGTTTTGAGTAAAGAAAAAAAATTAATCTCCAGACTAACATGTGATGTCGGGCTCGACCCGATGATTGGTCTCAAGATCCAACTTGATTTACTGCAGAGTTTTATTTCCTTATTTCCTGCCCGGTATGGCGTTACAAAAGCCAGGGAAGTCCTGGCCGCTGATGAAAAAAAAGTAAAAAAAGGGGAGGATGGTGCATTTTTATTAGCAAAAATCAATATTGTTCTGGAGCTGGCTTCTAAGTTCACCTTTTCCTTCAAAACGGATGATACCGGTGACTGGGGATATGTCAGTCCGGTTCTCGGGTTTAATGTGAAAGTCATCGGCACGGCCAGTCTTGAGAGCGGTGCCCGCTGGAATGGTATCAGTGGTTTTTTCAATGCCGAAGCGGCGATGTCTGCGAAATTTTACTTTGAACTCGACGAGGAAAATAACGGAAAGAAAGGCTTGAGGGCTATTTATTATCACGACGGGTTATCCGCAGAGGTAACTACGGGATATTCGGTCGGAGTGGCTAATGATACACCTAATGATGAAGGTATGAATAGTGAAAATACAACAATTACTCCAAAATCAAAACCGGAAAAGTGGGTTATTATCCCAAAACTTAAGAAAGCGGATTCAACACACATTATCAACTTTGGCGACTAAGTTAATTTTTATTTTAATAATATCCGGTTATGCGAATGCAGGTAAAGTAATGAAAACAAACTACTCAGCATCTTTTAATTCCAGTGCGGCATTTTGCTTGGTGAAAGTCAACGACATCTTAATTATGGACAGCAGTAGTTCATCTACTGGCACGATGTTTGCCGGACAGACCATCAGTGGGTTACTGGAAAACGGTGAAAATACGATTACGGTTACAATGCTGAATAAGCCTTATCGCCAACAAAATACAGAATTAACGACGGATATGGCCTGTACAGCGGTAGTTGAAAAGCTATATCCCGGAAATAAATCGGAAGTCATTAAAACTGTGACATTAATCGTCAATGATGATAAAAACATCAAGCCTGATAACCCGGATGATAAATCGATTGTGAAGTTTGGTGTTACAGATCGTCGTTTTGAAGATGGCTCAATAGAAGTTACAAAAAAATTCTTGGTCGATGGCCTGCCGGAATGGAACTGGACAACAGCCTCACCGGTAACGGAGAACGATATACCAAAAATTAAAGCATTTTATGAAGAGCTTCAGGATGCGTTCAGACAAAAAGATTTAGTCAAAATAAGAAAAATGACCGGCGGGGCATGGAATATGTTAGCTACCATCCAGGGAGGAACACCCGATATGATGTGGAATTCCATGGATTTTCAGCGCTATTTTGATAATGGTTATAAGGCCACTCCTGTTAACTGGGATAAATACGAATTACATGCGTATAAAAATGACCGAATCTTTCGCTATGAAGTAGGTTATTCACGAGGATCACCTATCAGACTGGAGAATAAAGAAGACCGCCGTTTTGTCTACAATCCGTACCTTTCTATCATTGATGGTAAGGTAACGGTTGTTCATTAAAATAAAAAAGCCATTATTTTATGTAAGATAATGGCTCATTTATTAAATAAGGAACTGTATGTCCTCTGGAATTCTTATCGGTGATACCGGTACCGGTCATGGCAGCCATAAACCGACTAACGTGATATCCGGCTCCCATACCGTAAAAGCAGATAATAAAGGTATTGCGTGTCTGGGCGATAGCCTGGCGCCTCACGGTAATCATAGCCGGAATATTATTACCAGTTCCGCGAGTGTTTTTGTTGACGGCAAACCAGCGGCAAGAAGCGGAGATAAAATTAATTGTGGCAGTATATTGGTCGGTGGCTCAACGGTTAATGTCGGCTAGCCTGGTCGAAGATGTGTTACAGCGCAGCTCTTCCGGCATGGCCGCCGATATTTATTTTACCTCTGTTATTATTTGTTTTTATATCTGGCTTTATTCAGGAACTGACTTATTTAATATGTTATACGGAATGAAAATATGATTATAAAAAATAACTTCATAGCGTTATTATTCGTTATGACTGGGATATTTACAGCACAGGCAAAAGAACGCAATATTGAAATAAGAACCTCCATTGATTCCAAATACCTTTTTTGTGAGGTCAAAACAAACGGGGTTCCGGGGTATGACAACCGGGCAAGTGCAATGAGAGGGGAAGGTGCCGGCACGACCAGCACAAATTCCTACATCGTCATGAGCAATGGTGAGAATGAATTAACGGTGGAAGTGGGGGCGCTGGACTGGTTTTCAAAAAATGCCGCAGAGATTGAGAATAAAGAGACCTTTAATCCGGCGGCATATTGTAAAGCGGAGATGACACTGGTTGACTATGATAATGACCAGGTACTGAATATTGCCACACTGGAGATAAAAATTAATGAACAGGGAATACCGACCGCGTACCTGAATAATGTGCCGGACAATACAGTGGTGTTTAATAAAACAACTTCTCACCCGACAGAGCGTGTTACCAAAAATAAAGCCATATCTGCTGATATCGATAAGCGGGGGTACCCGGATAATATGACCCTTTATCAGTTTACTAAGTCCTTTACGGTTTCCGGTCTTCCTGACTGGCAATGGGGGTATTCAGAGCCGTATACCGGCAGTCCGGAACAAATTGTCCTGCTGAAAGAGGCCTACAGCGAACTATGGCTGGCGTTAAAAAACAAAGATATTAAGAAAGTGAGAAAACTTCATACCCCTGCAGCTGAAAGTTGGGCGATAACAACACAAAGTACAGTTGAAAAAATCCTTGACTCTCAGCGGTACAATACCATTTATGATGAAAAGCATGTTGAGATGAAAACGATAGACTGGGATAATTTTTATATCATTCCGATGAATAACGGGAAAATGGTCCGGATGGTTTATAAAGAAACATTACGGTTTTCACCGGTGGGTATAAGTTATGTAAACGAAAGAGGAAATAAATCCTCATACTTTTTTTCCCCGATATTTTCATTGGTGAACGGGAAATATATACCGGTTATCTGATGTTATAAATGCACTGTTTTTATTTTTTGATGGTGCATTTAAATTTGGTATTTCAATGATTTAACAGGAAAAAGAGATGCCCTCTGTAATTCTTATCGGTGATACCGGTACCGGTCATGGCAGCCATAAACCGACTAACGTGATATCCGGCTCCCATACCGTAAAAGCAGATAATAAAGGTATTGCGCGTCTGGGCGATAGCCTGGCGCCTCACGGTAATCATAGCCGGAATATTATTACCAGTTCTGCGAGTGTTTTTGTTGACGGAAAACCAGCGGCAAGAAGCGGTGATAAAGTTAATTGTGGCGGCATCTTGATCGGTGGCTCAACGGTTAATGTTGGTTAGCTGACTCTGACTCTGTTTTACAGTAATAGCCATCCTGGCATAATCGCTGGCATTCATTTTATCTAACTAGCTGAAGATAATACTAATAAAAGAGGAATTAAGCGTGGCAGTACAAAAATTACCTCAAAATAAAAAAACGATAAATGGGTTGTTATCCCAAAACTTAAGAAAGCGGATTCAACACATATTATCAACTTTGGCGACTAAGTTAATTTTTATTTTAATAATATCCGGTTATGCGAATGCAGGTAAAGTAATGAAAACAAACTACTCAGCATCTTTTAATTCCAGTGCGGCATTTTGCCTGGTGAAAGTGAATGGTATATTAATTATGGATAGTGGTGATTCATCTACTGGCACGATGTTTGCCGGACAGACCATCAGCGGATTACTGGAAAACGGGGAAAACACCATCACCATGGCAATGGTAGATGAACCGTTCAGCCAGGACGGCTCCGGATTAACAACCGACATGGCCTGTAAAGTCACTGTGGAGAAATTATATCCTGGTAACAAATCAGAGCCGGTAATAACGGCGGCATTACTGGTCAATCATGATAAGCAGATTGTTCCTGTTACCCCGGATGATAAATCCATTGTGAAGTGTGGTGTTACAGACCGGCGCTTTGAAAGTGGTTCAATGGAGGTGACAAAAAAATTCCGGGCTGATGGTTTGCCTGACTGGAACTGGACCACAGCCACACCGGTCACTGAGCAGGATATCCCCAAGATCAAAGCGTTTTATGAAGAACTTCACAATGCGTTCAGACGGCAAGACCTGGCGAAAATACGGAAAATGACCGGCGGGGCATGGGAGATGTTAGCAACCACGCAGGGCGGAACGCCGGATATGATGTGGGATTCCATGGATTTTCAGCGCTACTTTGATAATGGCTATAAAACGGTTCCGGTTAACTGGGATGAGTATGAGTTACATACGTATAAAAACGGCAGAATATTTCGCTATGAAGTCGGTTATGATCGGGTATCACCTATCGAGCTGGAGAATAAAGACGGCGATAATTTTGTCTATAACCCGTACCTTTCTATCATTGATGGTAAGGTAACGGTTGTTCATTAAAATAAAAAAGCCATTATTTTATGTAAGATAATGGCTTATTTATTAAATAAGGAAACATATGCCCTCTGTAATTCTTATAGGTGACACCGGTACCGGTCATGGCAGCCATAAACCGACTAACGTGATATCCGGCTCCCATACCGTAAAAGCAGATAATAAAGGTATTGCGCGTCTGGGCGATAGCCTGGCGCCTCACGGTAATCATAGCCGGAATATTATTACCAGTTCTGTGAGTGTTTTTGTGGATGGCAAACCGGCGGCAAGAAGTGGCGATAAAATTAGCTGCGGAGGGATATTGGTTGGTGATTCAACAGTTAATGTTGGTTAGTCAGGTTAGCTGTTATATACGGTTTCATCAGCGGATTATCAGGCGCGTAAACCCTTTTTGTCGTTTGGTAAAAACCGCGCCCGGCTTTTTTGTGCTTACAGCAACGGCAGTTCCCGCAACTGAATAACATTCTTCATCACCAGTGTGGATGTCAGGCGCTGGACACCCGGCATTGCAGAGAGCTTACTGTCATACAGGCGCTGGAATGCATCAATATCTTTTACCACAATTGTCAGCATATAGTCCGGATCACCAAATAGCCTTTTAGCTTCAATAATGTACGGAACATCAACAACCGCTTCTTCAAATTTGCGCATGCTTTCCTGATTACCGTCTTTCATGGTTACAAAAACCAGTGCTGAAAAATTCAGCCCCAGTACCCGCGGGTCAAGCTGTGCGCGGTAATCACAAATTGCCCCGGATTGTTCCAGCGCTTTCAGTCTGCGGTGGCAGGGCGAAAGACTCAGGCCGACGCGATCTGCCAGCTCAGTGACAGTTAATCGTCCATCAAGTTGTAATTCAGAAAGGATCTTCCTGTCAAAGCTGTCCATTGGCAATTTCCTTCCAAAAATAAGGTAAATCAGGTGCTGATTAGCAAGCACATTCTATCCGATTAACGATATTCTTCCTATCAGTTTCCGGTGAAGGAAAGAGGTATACGGAAACGGATTTTAAAAAGTGTCAGAATGACCCGGCAACAAGCCCCCGCCGGGTCTGACTAAATAAAAAACCCCGTTTCATGGCTCTGAAACGGGGTTTTTCTTATTCTGAGAATGGCTAACTGTGCGGATGATTATAATGCCCTGCATTTTGCATGTATAAGGGTATATAGCCAACGTCATTCAAGATGCAGGAAGGCGGCAAGGGAAGACAGACGGGGAGCATACATTAGTATGTGACCCGGCTGGCTTCATGCTGCCAACGAACCTGCAGTTTGAATGAATAAGGGTATAAAGTAGTTGAACCTCATGATCCACAGGTGTATTTTATTACTCACGGGCTGTTAGCTCAGTTGGCAGAGCACTGGACTCTTAATCCATTGGTCGGGGGTTCGAACCCCCCACAGCCCATCAATAAAAATAAGATGTTACCTGTTCCGCGTCATCAGGCATGTTCCATGCGGGACGTAGCCGGGATGCAACTGCTAAAAATCATATCAATTTGCCGGGCATTGTCAGTCAGAGGATTGAGTGCGGGGTGAATCTCTTGCGTGTCGAAACGCTTAGTTTGCCGTTAAACGATAAAACACCCGGTGGATATCATCGGGTGTTTTATCATTGAAGGTGGTCAGTGTATCAGCTTGCGGATGATTCAATGCCCTGGCTGCGCAGGTATTCATCATAAGTTCCGGTGAAGTCGATAACTTTTTCCGGGGTGATTTCGATGATGCGGGTAGCCAGAGAACTGACGAACTCACGGTCATGGGAAACAAAGACTAATGTTCCCTGATATAAATCAAGCGCCATATTCAGAGATTCAATGGATTCCATGTCGAGGTGGTTAGTCGGCTCATCCATAATAAGAATGTTCGGCTTGGTCATCATCAGCTTACCGAATAACATCCGGCCTTTTTCGCCTCCTGACAGAACCTGAACCGGTTTCTTGATATCATCCTGGGAGAACAGCAGACGCCCGAGCACACCGCGGACAGATTGCTCATCATCACCGGCCTGCATCCACAGACTCATCCAGTCGAAAACCGTCATATTGACATCAAAATCAGTCCCGTGATCCTGCCCGTAATAACCGATAGCCGCATTTTCAGACCATTTGTAGCGGCCTGCATCCGGTGTCAGTTCGCCGACAAGAGTTTTCATCAGTGTGGTTTTACCGACACCATTCATACCCAGAACGGCGATTTTTTCACCCACTTCAACCATCATATTGATGTTTTTGAACAATGGCGGGTTGTTATCATACCCTTTGGTCAGGTTTTCTACTTCCAGCGCATTACGGAACAGTTTTTTGTCCTGATCAAAACGGATAAACGGATTCTGGCGGCTGGAGGCTTTTATTTCTGCCAGCTGAATTTTATCTATCTGCTTAGCGCGGGAGGTTGCCTGGCGTGATTTGGAGGCATTTGCACTGAAACGGCTGACAAATGACTGCAATTCATTGATCTGTGCTTTTTTCTTCGCGTTATCCGCTAACAGACGCTCACGGGATTGTGTGGCGGCAAACATATATTCATCATAGTTACCCGGATGCACATTCAGGCTGCCGTAATCCAGATCCGCCATGTGTGTACACACCATATTGAGGAAGTGACGGTCATGGGAAATAATGATCATGGTACTGTTACGGGCATTCAGCGTCTGCTCAAGCCAGCGGATAGTATCGATATCCAGGTTATTCGTCGGCTCATCGAGCAGCAGAATATCCGGGTCAGCAAACAGCGCCTGGGCTAATAAGACACGCAGTTTCCAGCCCGGAGCGACTTCGCTCATCGGGCCGCTGTGCTGCTCCAGCGGAATACCCACACCCAGCAATAATTCACCGGCGCGGGATTCGACTGTATAGCCATCCATTTCGGCAAACTGTACTTCCAGATCCGCCACACGCATGCCGTCTTCTTCGCTCATTTCCGGCAAATTATAGATGCGGTCGCGTTCCTGTTTGACTTCCCACAGCTCACTGTGACCCATGATCACAGTATCAAGCACGCTGAATTCTTCATAAGCAAACTGATCCTGCTTCAGTTTACCCAGGCGCTCATTCGGGTCGAGGAAGACATTCCCGCCGGACGGAGTGAGTTCGCCGCCGAGAATTTTCATAAAGGTGGATTTACCACTGCCGTTCGCGCCGATCAAGCCGTAGCGATTGCCGCCGCCGAATTTTACAGAGATGTTTTCAAACAGCGGCTTAGCGCCGAACTGCATCGTGATATTATTGCTGATTAACAAGACGAATACTCATTAGTTGAAATTGAAAAAAGAAACGGCGGGCATTATGCCACAAATTAAACGCGAACTCACCGGTGTATAAAAAAAAAGGCGGGGCATGTGCGGAAAAATGCAAAACAAAATTGATAAACAGCCGATTCTCTGATGAAGTTGTCCCGGGCTTTCTGTAAGAGAAGCCCGGCGGGTATATACCCGACTTCATTCAGGATAGCGCTATGCCATGGACATTTTCTCATCCGGCGGTTGTTTTTCCGCTGAAACATTCCCGTTTCGGACGCGGGCTGAATCTTCCCGCTCTGATAACCGGCAGTCTTTCGCCCGATTTACTGTATTCTTTCGGGTTATACCGCGCAGCAGATGATGCGCATCATTTCGGCGGCTGGTTTTATACCGGACTGCCGTTTTGTCTGCTTCTTATTCTGATTTTTCATTATTTATCTGATCCGCTGAAAAAAATTCTGCCTGTTCCTGTCACCGACCCGCTGACACGTTCATGGCGCGGCAATGCTATCCTACTGATTTCTTTGTTTATTGGTGCTGCCACTCATATTATCTGGGATGCATTTACCCATGAAACCGGCACTGTCGTCAGAGCGGTGTCACTGCTGCAGGCGTCTGTATTGCAGGGAATGACTGACGGGCAGGAAATTGGTGTCTACAAAGTGTTACAGCACCTCGGCTCACTGCTCGGCGCCGGGTATCTTTGTCTGGTCTATATCCGCTATCAGCGCAGGCTTGATGCCGCGCAGCAACAGAAAAACCGCCGTAAATTTGTTCGCCTGGCGGGTCTTGCTGTATTTTCAGCCCTTTGTGCATTGCCGGTTGCATTGTGGCTTGCTCACAGGACAAACGGTTTTCATGTGAATCGTTTTGTCTTTTATGAATTGTCGCTGACTGTACCGTTTTTGTTCGGATTTATTGTATTGATGGCACTATTTTATGCAGTTAAGCGGGTTTGACGGCTTTATTCTGTGCGTTTTGATGTCACTCCGGTATTCTTGGTATAAATTTTAGCGCAGCCCTTAGCGCAACATACCTGTTCAGAGGAAATACCATGGCAATCTGGGTCGATGCTGACGCCTGTCCGAAAGTAATCAAAGAGATACTCTACCGGGCAGCAGATCGTGAAAAAATAGAGATTACATTTGTTGCCAACCAGCGCCTGGTTGTCCCGGCATCACCCTTTTTGCGAACATTACAGGTGTCCGCAGGGTTTGATGTCGCTGATAACGAAATTGTCTGCCGGGTGCAACCGGATGAACTGGTGATCACCGCCGATATTCCGCTGGCAGCCGAAGTGCTGGAAAAGGGCGGTGTAGCGCTCAACCCGCGTGGAGAACGCTACAGCAATGCCACTATCCGGGAGCGCCTGACCATGCGTGACTTTATGGACACTATGCGAGCCAGCGGTGTTCAGACCGGCGGTCCGGCAACCATGAATCAGCGTGACCGCCAGCAGTTTGCCAATGAACTGGATAAATGGCTGTTACAGCGCAAAAAACGCCTCTCTGTGTCCTGATCCCTCCATGTCATTAATATATGAATGTTTTCCGGGCTGCATTATGTAGCCCGGCAGTAATAATTCCCTCTCTTTGTTCACTATCCGACCTAAAACATCATAATAACAATGGGTTATAATTATTCTGCTGCCGTATTTATGCAGACGATCTGGTCTGGATCTGACTAAATGCCTCGTTAAATCCGATACTTTATATCGGTCATTCCTGATAATGCTTCTATTTAGCACTGATATTATTAACAATGCATCATATTCATTAACAATATAATGATATTTGTTATAATTAGCGTGCTACTTTATTAAAGAATTGCCATATAAATATTAAATAAAATGATGAGGCTTTAGATGAAAATCTCACGCAGAAAGTTAATCTTAGGGGTTGGTGCTGCCGGGGTGTTGGCAGGTGGTGCTTCAGTATTAGTTCCGATGGTTCGCCGCGACGGTAAATTTGTGGAAACCACATCCCGTGCAAAAGCAGTTACCGGCACGGAAGGCGCGTTACCGAAAGAAGCCGATGCTGTGATTATCGGCGGCGGTATGATGGGCATCATGACTGCAATTAACCTGGCTGAAAGGGGCATGAGCGTTACCGTCCTGGAAAAAGGAGATATTGCCGGTGAACAGTCCGGACGGGCTTACAGCCAGATCATCAGCTATAAAACATCAAAAGAAATTTTCCCGCTGCACCATTACGGCAAAATGCTGTGGCGCGGTATGAATGAAAAAATTGGCGCGGATACCAGTTACCGGACTCAGGGCCGCGTTGAAGTGCCGTCAAGTGCGGACGATCTCGAAAAATCACAGGCGTGGGTTGAATCTGCCAAAGTGTGGGCATCTGACTTTGATGCGCCGCTCAATACCCGTTTTATTAAGGGTGATGAATTAAAACAACGTCTTGCCGGTGCAAAAACAGACTGGCCGATTGCCGGGTTTGAAGAAGATTCCGGCAGTGTGGATCCGGAAACAGGCGTGCCGGTTCTGGCTGAGTATGCCAAAACACTGGGTGTTAAAATTTTCACCCACTGTGCGGTTCGCGGTATTGAAACTGCCGGCGGTAAAGTATCTGATGTTGTTACTGAGAAAGGCGCAATCAAAACCTCTCATGTTGTACTGACCGGGGGGATCTGGTCGCGTCTGTTTATGGGCAATCTGGGTATTGATATCCCGACACTGAATGTGTACTTGTCACAGCAAAGGGTTTCCGGTGTGCCGGGTGCGCCACGCGGCAATGTGCATTTACCAAGCGGTATCCATTTCCGTGAGCAGGCCGACGGCACTTATGCAGTAGCGCCGCGTATTTTCACCAGCTCAGTGGTGAAAGACAGCTTCCTGCTGGGACCAAAATTCCTGCATCTGCTGGGCGGTGGCGAATTACCGCTGGAATTCTCCATCGGGGAAGATTTATTTAACTCCTTTAAAATGGCAACCTCCTGGAATATGGATGAAGTATCGCCGTTTGAGACTCACCGGATTGCGACAGCAACACAGAACAGCGAACATCTGGATGCGGTATTCGCCCGCATGAAAGCAGAGTTTCCTGTATTTGAACAATCAAAAGTGGTTGAGCGCTGGGGTGCGGTTGTTGCACCTACGTTTGACGAACTGCCGATTATTTCTGAAGTGAAAGAGTATCCGGGACTGGTTATCAATACCGCAACCGTATGGGGCATGACCGAAGGTCCTGCATCCGGCGAAATTACAGCGGATATTGTTACCGGCAAAAAACCGGTGATTGATCCGGCACCGTTTAGTCTTTCACGTTTCAGTTAATTAGTTAATTACCTGCAATATTATAAAGAGGCTTAATATGCGTTATAAAAGTTTACTGTTAGCTCTTCCGTTAGTATGGGGTGCGGCAAATGCAGCTGAAGGTGTTGTTCATCACAAACTGAACGGCATGCCTATCTCTGAATCTGTGGAAATCAGCGGCAACAAAAACATTATTTTCCTCAGCGGAAAAGTCCCGGCTAAAATTTCAAAAGACGCACCGGAAGGTGTTCTGGCGTCTTACGGTAACACTGAAGCTCAGACCATCAGTGTTATGGAACAAATAAAAGCACATCTGGCTGAATTAGGTCTGGAAATGAAAGATGTGGTGAAAATGCAGGTGTTCCTGGTCGGCGGTGATGAAACCAACGGCACAATGGATTTCGCAGGCTTTATGGCAGGTTATTCTAAATTCTATAACGATAAAGATTCCGGCAATGCATTACCGGCACGCAGCACTTTCCAGGTGGCGAAATTAGCCAACCCTGCATGGCGTGTAGAGATTGAAGTGACCGCAGTACGCCCGTAAGGTGATATAGCGGCATCATAATTAACGGATTTATACTTTTCGGGGTATAAGTCCGTTACTTGTCCGCTGTACTAATAAAATTGTTATAACCTGTTGAATTAAGATAATTAATCCTGTTATTCCCCGGCGTGTACATACTGCGTTATTCTGCCTTTTGAGACAACGATATGCTGACACGAGTCGGCTTTTCACTATAAAATGGCACTCTGCCTG
This sequence comes from Morganella psychrotolerans, assembly GCF_001676055.1. Taxonomy (GTDB): domain Bacteria; phylum Pseudomonadota; class Gammaproteobacteria; order Enterobacterales; family Enterobacteriaceae; genus Morganella; species Morganella psychrotolerans_B. The sequence continues at coordinate 14,604 of NZ_LZEX01000001.1, forward strand.
TTAACTCTTCCTGTATTCAAAATAATCCCGCACCTTTTATATGGTTTTGATATTAATCAATAAGGTCTGACCAGTCCATTTTATGATTGTCAGTAATTAAAGAGCGATGTGAGATTATAATGACAACAAAAATAATACCTGAAAATACGGATGGATTGCCGGTCAGCCGCCGTCACTTTGTGCAGGCGGGTGCCGCACTGGTTACCTTGCCGTTTATCAGCAGTAACGCCGGTGCACAGGCGGATGAGAGTTTGCCGCAGAGTTCGGCCGACAGTGTGACCGCGCATGCCGGAGCTGATGTGATAGCCACATGCAGCACGTTTGACTGCGGCGGGAAATGTGATATTCGCGCACATGTGAAAGAGGGCATTGTCACGCGGATAACCACCCGCCCGGATGCGGATCTTGATGAGGGCATGCCGGTGATGCGGGCGTGTGTCCGCGGGCGCGGTTACCGTAAATTTGTCTATAACGCTGATCGGCTGAAATACCCGATGAAACGGGTCGGCAAGCGCGGCGAAGGGAAGTTTGAGCGGATTTCATGGGATGAAGCAACCACCATGATCGCCGAAAATGTCACCCGGCTGACAGAAAAACATGGCGCAGCCAGCCGCTTTCTGACAGTTAACACCGCTGTTACCGGGGGAATTTTCTCCGGCGATACTATGATGAAGAAACTGTTTAACCTGACCGGCGGTTATCTGCCGTATTATCACTCCGTCAGTCTGGGAAACACAGTCAAAGTCACCCCTTATACTTACGGGATTGCCAAAACCGGCAGCTCGATGGATACCCTGGCAAATACGCCGTTAGTGATCCTCTGGGGACATAACCCGAACGAAACCGTATTCGGGCATTCCAATCATTACTATCAGAAAATGAAGCAAAACGGCACAAAGTTTATTGTCGTTGATCCGCGCTATTCTGATACCGCGCAGTCTCTGGCTGACCAGTGGATCCCACTGTTGCCGACCACAGATAATGCCCTGATGGACGCGATGATGTATGTCATCGTCACTGAAAACCTCCACGACAAAGCGTTTGTGGATAAATATGTTATCGGTTTTGATGAAGAGCATATGCCGGAGGGTGTTCCGGCAGGTGAATCGCTGGTCGCTTATCTGACCGGTAAAAAAGACGGCACCGAAAAAACACCGGAGTGGGCAGAAAAAATTACCCGCGTCCCGGCAAATACAATCCGCCAGCTGGCACGTGAGTATGCGATGACCAAACCGGCGGCACTTATTCAGGGCTGGGGACCACAACGCCACATTTGTGGTGAGCGCAGTGCGCGCGGCTCCACTCTGCTGGCGGCGATCACCGGGAATGTCGGGAAAGAGGGCGCATGGGCTGCCGGTTACGGCGGCGGCGGTAACCGTGTGTCAATGCACGGGCCGGATACCGGCGAAAACCCGGTTAAAGCACAAATCTCCATTATGAACTGGATGCAGGCGGTTGAAGATGCCGGTAAAGTGCGCCCGGAAGACGGGTTACTCGGTGTTGATAAACTTGATACCAATATCAAAATGATCTTTTCGCTGGCGGGTAACTATCTGGTTAATCAAAACCCGGATGTGAATGCGGCAGCAAAATTACTGGCAGATGAATCAAAAGTTGAATTTATCGTTGTCAGTGACCTGTATATGTCGCCGTCCGCCAAATACGCTGATCTGCTGCTGCCGGAAACCAGCTTTATGGAGCGCTGGAATATTGGCGATACCTGGGGCACCGGCAGTTACTTTATTCTGTCTGAAAAACTCATCGAACCCGCATTTGAACGCCGTTCTGATTATGACTGGATAAGTGAAGTGGCAGATAAAATGGGTGTAAAAGAAGCGCTGACAGAAGGGCGCAGTGAAAAAGAGTGGATTGCGTATCTTGTCGGGATGAATAAAGCCCGCTTCCCTGAGCGCCCTGATTTCCCGACCTTTGAGGAGTTACAGAAAACCCGCCGTTACCTTTTCAAAGATAAGCCGTTTGTTGCCTTTGAAGCGAATATCCGTGACCCGGAAAATAATCCGTTCCCGACACCGTCCGGCAAAATTGAAATTTTCTCCAAACGTTTGTATGACATGCAGAATCCGGATATTCCGGCGCTGTCTCATTATGTCCCGGCGATTGAAGGACCGGAAGATAAACTGACGGACACCTATCCGCTTCAGATGCTGACCTGGAAAGGGCGCAACCGCGCAAACTCCACGCAGTTTTCTAATCCGTGGTTGCAGGAAGTACAGGGACAAACATTGTGGATTAACCCGATTGATGCAGAAAAACGCGGGATCAGTGAAGGGGATATGGTGCGTATTTATAATGAGCGCGGTATTTCTCAGATCCCCGCGCTTATCACTCAGCGCATTATCCCGGGCGTTGTCGGAATGCAGGCTGGTGCCTGGTGGAATCCGGATGAAAAGGGTGTTGATCACGGCGGCTGCCCGAATGTGCTGACATCCACACGGATGACCCCGCTGGCACACGGTAACTCGCATCTGACAGTTCTGGTTGAGGTAACAAAAGCATGAGTGATTTTAAAGAATACGCACCGGTCAGTGATGAACAGCTCGGGTTCTTTATTGACTCCTCACGCTGTTCCGGCTGTAAAGCCTGCCAGGTCGCCTGTAAAGATAAAAATAATCTGGAAGTCGGGCGCAAATTCCGCCGTGTGTATGAAGTTCAGGGTGGCGGATTTGCACCCAATGGTCAGGGCGGTTATGAAAACAATGTTTTTTCCTACACGCTGACTATCTCCTGTAACCACTGCGACGATCCGGTCTGTGTTAAAAACTGCCCGACCACCGCGATGCATAAACGTCCGGGTGATGGCATTGTGCGGGTTGATACGGACAAATGTGTCGGCTGCGGCTATTGCGCCTGGTCGTGTCCTTACGGCGCGCCGCAGATGAATAAAGATACAGGGCAAATGTCCAAATGTGACCTTTGTGTCGACTTGCTGGCGGAAGGTCAGAATCCGGTATGCGTTGATACCTGTCCGCTTAATGCCATAAAATTCGGTAAAATACGCGAACTTCGTGAAAAATACGGGCATTTAAGCCAGGTTCAGGGATTGCCTGACTTTACCATCACACAGCCTAACCTGGTGATAAAACCACACAAAGGGGCGCAGAATAAAGGGGAGGCGACATCATGAGTGAGTGGCCGTTAGTTGCATTTACGTTATTTGTACAAAGCTCAGTCGGTGTTGTGATTTTTTCCGCGCTTTTCTTCTGTTATCTGGAAAAATCACTGGGCAATCAGCGGGCAAGCCTTGCCATGAAACCGGTATTGCTGACCGGCGCAGTTCTCGGTTGTCTCGGGCTGCTCGCTTCGACACTGCACATGGGGTATCCGTGGAATGCATTTCATGCGCTGCGCCATATCAGCACTTCCTGGCTGAGCCGTGAGATTGTTTTTGCTGCCGTATATCTGGGTGCGCTGTGTCTTTATACCCTGTTTGTTTTGATCAAAGGGCGGATGAACCGGAGTATTCTTGCGCTGATTGGATTGCTCGGACTGATTGATATTTACTGTATGGCATCCCTGTATTTCAGTACCGCGATGATGACATGGATGCATGTGAATACCTATATTCTGTTCTTTGCAGCCGTGTTTGCCGCAGGCGGTGCCATTGCGCTGGGATTAACCGCGCTTCGGGTGAAATCAGTTATTGACGGTACAACAGCAGTACGGATTGTTGCAACCGCACTGGGTCTGATTTTCCTGGCGGTTGCGGTACGGATGGCAGCTCAGCCATTCTTCCTGGAATGGTTGTCTGAAACGGCACAAAACAGTGATGCGATAACCTTTCCGCACTCACCGCTGGCCGCTTACGCAACAACGTCCGGACTGAGGATTATTGCCGGTGCATTATCAATCAGCGGAATTTTGTTCCTCGGATTCAGCCTGATGCGGATGCGCAACACTGTACTGACCAGTGGTCTGCCGGTTATTTTATCCGGTTCAATCCTGATTTTTGCCGGTGAGGTGCTTAACCGGTTTGCGTTTTTTATTGTGAAGTAGTTAAGTTACCAAGGCATAGTTCCTTATCATTGAGGGATTATGCCTGTGTTAGTCAGATACGGAAAACCCGGTCATGACCGGCCGGAAGTTCAATAGTCAGGCGAAGTTTACAGCCCATTGCTTCAATATAGCGTTTCAGTGTTGCCAGTTTTATATCGTTGCCGCGTTGTTCTATTTGAGTGACCGCGGGCTGAGATATTCCCAGGTTAGCAGCCAGCATTTTCTGCGAAACATTCAGCTCTTCCCTGATAAGTTGTAATCCGGTTTCAAGAACCAGTTCATCAGTCAGCTTTTTTATGCGGGCCCGGCTTTCAGGGCTCTGTTCTGCAATTACATCCTGCAATGTCTTCATATTATTTTCCTTCTGTTGATGCAAGATATGACGAAAATTGTTCGTCAGCAATACGAATCATTGTCTGATAAAATTTTTTATCCTTACTTTTATCGCCTGCACATAAAACAATTGCCTGTCTCTTGGAGTCGAAAGCAAAAAAGGCACGTATGGCTCTGCCGGTGTGCTGAATTCTCAGTTCCTTCATATTCAGGTATTGAGATCCTTTAATTGTATCCACATAGGGTCTTGCCAATAACGGACCATAAACCTCTAAATTTCCAAGAGATATAAGTATTTTTTCTCTGGTATGAATGTCCTGCCCGGATAACCACGTATCAAAATAATCCGTTAATATTACTGTCCACACAACTCACCATCCATAAATTATGGGTTCATTGAATATAATAAGCTAGAGCTTATATGTCAATGCGGTATTCTGAGGCCACATTTACAAATAAGCTTACCTGCCAGAACAGGATTAGGACAGTAACCATATGATTATAAATAATTATCCTACAAAGTTATCGGCTAATGTTTTACAACCGTGTTGTTTTGACTGAGGGAGGCAAATATTCAGGGGAAGACCGTTAACACTAAAAACCTCCCTGAAATAAGGAGGTTTATGCAAACAACAGAATGATTATTTTGCCAGATACAGGCACGGATCTACGGTATTACCGTTTTTTCTGACTTCAAAGTGCAGCAGTGGCTGTTTGGCGTCAGTGTCCCCGACCGTGGCGATTTTCTGACCGGTTTGCGTTCTTTATTGTGACGTAGTTAAGTTACCAAGGCATAGTCCCTTATAATTGAGGGATTATGCCTGTCCATTCTGTGGTTTCTCGTTCTCTCCGTATTTTTCATTCCCGCACCTTAACTGCCGTTTTTTCATAATGACGGTGCTGTTATCATGCAACCTATTTTTATTATTAACTTACTAATTACTATGCAAAAATTAACATCATGAACCAATTTTGACATTCTGTTTAACGAGAACTATAGTACTATTCACTGTGCGAATATACAGTATATTAAATGGATTATTTTAATAAAAAAGGATTTTACTATGGGTAAAAATAACAGCGGCGGCTATGGTGGCAGTAACCTGGGTGGCCATACCACTGACCACGGTAATGGTAAGTCTACCAGCTCAGATAATCGCGGTGATATCAGTCACCACACAGACAGCGGCGGTAGTAAAGGTGATCATGGTTGGGGGCGCGGCGGCGACGGAAGCGGAGGTTCATCCTCTTCCCGTGGGGATGCTCCGGAAAATGCAAGCCGGGTGAATATGGCTCACGCCGGAATTCCGGTCGCACTTTATCCGGTCAGCGGTGTATTAACTGTTTCACTGAACTGGCCGACCATAACAGCCGCAGTACGTGAGGCATTTATCGGACTGGATACCTATTTGGGTAATTCTCTTGCCCGGACGGCTCCTTACGCCGGACGTCTTCTTGGTGTCGTCGTCGGCAGTCTGTTGCCGGGCCAGATAGCCCCGGACCCAAAATTTTCATATAACCTTAAAGATCCCCTGGTCGATAAAGACAATCCTTACAGTGTTACCGCATTACCAGCAGAACTGGTTACATCGGTACCGGTTGCGGATATTCCTAAAAATACGACGGTTCCGGCCAGAGTACTGGCACAGGCGGTGATTGATGAACTGGCCCAAACCCGGCCGGTCACGATTACGCCGGTAAAATCTACGCTGGTGCCGGTTGTTAAAGCGCAGAAGACTAACAAGCATAATGTGTATACTGCGCAGGTTGTTCCCGGTATGAAGCCGGTGCGGATCCATGTCAGTTCCTATCCTGATAAATCTCAGGTGATGCCAAACAGTACACCTGCCGTAAAACAGTATTTATCTCATCCTGATGAGGGGCGTTCACACCATGCTATTCTGGATTTTGGCAGAGATCATGCGCCGGTTTACGTTTCAGTCACAAAACAACTCAAACCGGAAGAAGAGAAAAAACTGGCGGAAAAGGCGCGAAAAGAGTGGGTGGCGGATAATTCGGTTGGAGTGATTAAGGTTCTGGCGGATATTAACACGCTGATTATCAGCACAGAAAAGCAGATGTCAGCGAAGCAACAGGAACTGAGAAATAAACAGGCTGAATTACAAGACCTGAGCAAAGAATTAATGGTAAAAAATGCACGCGATAAAAAGAAACGGGAAATTAACACTGTAATCAATCAGCTTACCGCCGATCTCAGCAATATTCAGAAAGATCTGGCAGATGCTGCAGAGAATAAAATTCTCAATGAAAAAAACGCTGGCAGAACTGAAAAAGCAGGAGCTAAATCAGGTTAACACTCCGGAAGATGCAGAGAAAGAACTTGCGGCGGCAAATACTGCACTGACCAAAGCCCGCGCCCGGGTTACAGAAAAGGAAAAACCGCTGGCAGCGAAGCAACAGGAGCTGAAAAATAAACAGGCTGAGTTACAAGACCTGAGCAAAGAGTTAATGGTAAAAAATGCGCGCGATAAAAAGAAGCGGGAAATTAACCTTGTAATCAATCAGCTCTCTACCGAAGTCGGTTTACTGGAAAAAGCGCTATCGGATGCGATGGAAAGCCGAAATAAAGCAGAAGGTAAGAAAAAAGCCGCTGAGGATAAGGTTAAGGAAGCTAAGAACAAAAAACGTCAGGGCGTTAAAGAAAAAGGTCATGATTACCATCCGGCACCGAAAACTGAAGAAATTAAAGGGTTGGGTGATTTAAAAGGAACTCGGAAAAAGACACCAAAACAAGGCGGAGGAGGAAAACGAGACCGCTGGATAGGAAGCAAAGGCCGTAAAATCTATGAGTGGGACTCACAGCACGGTGAATTAGAAGGGTACCGTGCCAGCGACGGCCAGCATATCGGAGCATTTGATCCGAAAACCGGTAATCAACTGAAGCCTGCCGACCCTAAACGCAATATCAAAGAATACCTGTAAGGAGATAACATCATGGGATTGAAATTAAGACTGGAATGGTTTGATAAAAAAACAGAACTACTAATTGGTGAAGAGTATTCAAAGGATCTTGGCGATGACGATACTGTTATCGAGCAGACAGTTAAGCCAAAAGAAAATATTATTAATAATGGTGGTTTCGATGTTATTCCGGCATGGGTTTCTTATCTTCAGAAGCATCTGGCTCATAAAATCGAGTTGGATAAATACGACTATCAGGTGTCCTTTGATTACCGCGATACGTGGTAATTAATTTATATCAGGAATGAAATGAAGGCGAATACCCGTTCCTTACGGATAAGTGACGGGTATTCACTCACAACAACAGTGATGGCCAACATATAGGTGCTTTTGACCCGAAAACCGGTAATCAACTTAAGCCTGCCGATCCTAAACGCAATATCAAAGAATATTTATAAGGAGATAACATCATGGGATTGAAACTAAGAGTTTATTGGTTCGATAAAAAGACAGAAAACTTTATTGGTGAGGAATATTCAAAAGATTTTGGTGATGATGATTTTTTAATTGAAGAAACAGTTAACCCCCAAAATGAGAATATTATCAATAATGGTGAGTTTGATCTGAAAAAAGAATGGACTAATGCTATTCAAAAACATGTAACTCATAAAATTGAACAGGATAAATATGATTATTTTATTGCCTTTGATTACCGAGATAAGTGGTAATTAATTACCACCAGGAATGAAATGAAAGCGAATTCCCGTTACTTACGGATTGGTGGCGGGCATTCATGAATAATTTGACCACTATAGTTAACACTAAAAACCTCCTTCAGATAAGGAGGTTTATGCAAACAACAGAGTGATTATTTCGCCAGATACAGGCAAGGATCTACGGCATGACCATTTTTTCTGACTTCAAAGTGCAGCAGTGACTGTTTGGCGTCAGTGTTTCCGACTGTGGCGATTTGCTGACCGGTTTTGACTTTATCGCCTTCTTTTACCAATATTTTATCGTTATGTCCGTAGGCTGTGCGGTAAACCTCATCATGACTGATGATAATCAGGTTACCGTAGCCTTTCAGGGCATTGCCGACATATACAACATCGCCGTCAGCAGCGGAAAGGACGGGCTTGCCTTTTTCACCCGCAATAGTGATTGCTTTGAGGGTGGTAAAGTTATCAACAATATTGCCTTTCAGCGGCCACTGAAACTGCCCGGTTGTTTTTGCGGCGGTTGCGGCATCACATTCTGTCGTCGCGGCTTTCTCAACCGGGATTGTACAGGCTGACAGCAGAACGAATACCGGCGCAAATACGACAGCCGCAGTTAATTTTTTCACTGATTATTCCTTAAATATGAATGACTCTTCTTTTAAATAATAATCGTTTGGTACAAGCATTCACAGGTGAATTTATTGTTTATACCCTTATTCATTCAGTTGACTGCATCTTGAATGACGTTGGGTATAGCATCACTACGGATGATTACTTACCATTCTTTCACATCGCGATCCGCGTTAGTGACGGAGGTCAGTTTTGCCAGCCGGGGCTGCAATGCCATTTTCAGGTCATCCATAAAGGTATAAATCACCGGAACAAACAATAAGCTCAGCAGAGTAGAGCTGATAAGCCCGCCTATTACCGCAACTGCCATCGGGGCACGGAACCCTGCATCCGCACCGCTGGTGAGTACCAATGGCACCATGCCGGCGATCATGGCAAAAGTGGTCATGATAATCGGGCGGATACGCGCCTGTCCGGCTTCCTGAATGGCCTGCATACGACACATGCCGCTGCGCTGTTTTTCCAGGATAAATTCCACCAGCAGAATAGAGTTTTTGGTGACTATTCCCATCAGCATCAGAATGCCGATAATCACCGGCAGATCAATCATTGCGCCATATATCACCAGCGCCACAATGGCGCCGCCGACAGAAAACGGCAGGGCGGCAAGAATAGTGATTGGCTGCATAAAATCCTTAAACAGAATAATCAGGATAGCCAGCACCAGCAAAATACTGAACAGCATGGTGGTACTGAAACGCATAAACATATCATTCATATACTCCATATCGCCGTATTCTAACTGTGACACTGTCACTGGTAGATTCTGATATTCAGGCAGTGCCATAACGGCATCCAGTGCGTCGCCAAGAGATAGCCCGTCCAGATTGGCGTCTACTGATATTTTCCGTGATCGGTTTATCCGGTCTATTTGTGCAGGACCATCACTGAAATCAATAGTTGCGACGGATTTCAGCGGGATATTGCCTTGTGAATCACTTCTTATATATAAATTATTCAGCACGCGGATATCGTTTTTCTGATGTTCCGGCAAGGTCACCTGTAACATCAGTTGTCTGTCCGGCAGATTGAATTTTGCACTGCGTGAGCCGGATTCGCCCATGGTGGCAACGCGCAGTGTATCAGCGATTTCAGCTGTATTGACCCCGGTACGACCGAGGTTTTCAGATACCGGCGAAACAATCAGCTCTTTGCGCAGCAGAGGTTTAATCACCTGCACATTATTTATCCCGGGGATCCGGGCCATTCCTGCGCGCAGATGCTGCATTGCTGTTTCCAGCTCAGCCGGGTCGCTGCCGGTAAAGACCAGCGAAAATTCTTTGCCACCGTTACTGTTGCTGAAGTTATAGTGCGCATCTGGGCGTTCATCCAACAACGGGGCAATCGCCTGTTCAAACTCCTTTTGTGATAGCTCACGCTCCCCCGGCGGAGTCAGCGTTAAGATGATTTCACCTTTGTGTTGTGCAATGCCATCTGCGTCATCCGCAACACCGGCAATGGTATAAACTGATTCTATTTCCGGCCGGGTTTTCAGTGATTGTGCCAGAAACCGCAGGCGCTTCTGCGTTTCTTCCACCGGGGTTCCCGGCGGCAGTTCAACCTCTATCTGAGTCACACTGATATCGCCCTCAGGCATGAAACCGACCGGCAGATAGCTTACCGATGCAACAGAGCCCACCAAAAAAACCAGCGCCAGCGCCAGGGCTGATTTGCGGTGCGTCAGTGTCAGCGCCAGGATCTGTGTGTATTTTTTGATCCAGCGCGGGATCTGTCCGGTGGTATGCGGTTTTTTCGCCGGCAGCAAAATATACGCGGCCATCAGAGGGGTAACCAGGCGGGCCACGAGCAGAGAAGACAATACAGCCGCAGAGACGGTGATCCCGAACGGCACAAAATACTTCCCGACAAATCCGCCGATAAAACTGACCGGCAGGAATACCGCGACAATCGTTAAGGTAATCGCCACTATGGCAAATCCGATAGCGTCCGATGCTTTCAGTGCGGCAAGATAGGGCCGCTCTCCGCGTTCAATATATTTCTGGATATTTTCGATTTCGACAATTGCGTCATCCACCAAAATACCGATAACCAGTGTCAATGCCAGCAGGGTTATACTGTTCAGGCTGTAGCCAAACATCATAAGGACAAAAAAATGCCGGCAGGATGGATAAGGGCAGTGCGACTGCTGCGATCAATGTTGCCCGCCAGCTTTTCAGAAAGAAAAAAACAATCACAACTGTCAGAAAAGCACCTTCGAGCAGTGTCTGAATGGTCAGCTGATAGCTTGATTCTGTGTAGGTTACGGTTGATGACACCAGGTCAATCGTCAACTCCGGATGTTTTTTCGCAAGGTCGCCCAGTGCTTTTTCAACATGTTCAGCCACGGCGGTATCACTGGCACCTTTTGCACGGAACACGGAAAAACCCACCACATCACGCCCGTTAAGCTGTGAAATTGTGCGTGTGGTCTTTTGTCCGTTATAGATCTCAGCGATATCCCCCAGGGTTATCCATTGTTCATCACCCACGGGTAACTGAATGCTTTTGATGTCATCAATCGATTTCTTTTCACCCGGCACACGAATGGTGTGTGAAAGCGCATTGTATTTTGATGATCCGCCCGCTGAGTTCTGATGAACACCGCGCAGCAGATCGTTGATTGTCACGACAGAGAGTTGCAGTGCCGCGAGTTTACCGGCATCCGGTTCAATACGGATCACCCGGTCAGCGCCGCCTGTACGGCTCACTTTCTGCACACCGGGCTGCATAATCAGTTGCTTACTGATGGTGTCATCCACAAACCAGGAGAGATCGGCGGCCGGGATTGTATCGGATGACACGGCATAGCGCAGGATAGCCCCGCCTTCAACATCGATGCGGTTAATCAGCGGTTCATCAATACTTTGCGGCAATTCGCTGCGGATTTGAGTTATCTGCTCACGGACATCATTTGTGGCGGTATTGGCATCAATATCCAGGTTAAATTCCACCGTCGTGGAGGAAATGCCCTCTGTCACAGAGGAAGAAATATGGCGGATACCGGGAATGCCGGATACTGCACGCTCAACCTGTTTGGTGACCGCATTTTCAAGCTCTGCCGGTGAAGAGCCGTCCTGAGTGACAGTGACGGTGACAATCGGAAAGTTAATCACCGGGTTTGCGGTGACCGGTAACTGTGAAAATGAAAATAACCCGGCAATGGTCAGCGCCAGAAAGATAACAATAACGGGAATAGGGCGCGTAATCGCCCATGAGGATAGCTGTAATTTCATTCGTAAGCCTTAACCGGCGTGACAGTGTCACCATTTGTCAGAAATGCCTGCGCATTGATAACCACATCCGCATCCTCTGCCAGCGGGCTGAGGATCTCAATGAACCCGTTTTCTGTTCTCCCGGTCTGCACAGGGTGCTGTAATGCTTTATTGTTATTCACAATAAAAACAGAACGCTCACCATTCTGACCGGTGCGGATAGCGCTGTAAGGCAGTGTTTGCCGGGATTGCGGCGTTTTTGTATAAATCATGACACCGGTTTGTCCCGGGTATGCGGACATATTTTCCGGTATATCAATGATGGTGGTACGAACGCCGCCGGATTGTGTCAGTGACGATAATTTTGCCGGCAGATAGCGGATTTTTCCCCTGAGCGCAGTCTGCTGTCCGGTTTTAAGTATAACCTCATGTCCGGGGCGCATCTGAGCCAGGTCAGCGGCATAAACGGAGGCTTCAAATTCAATCTCATTATTTTCAATTATCTTAAATAACAGGGCGTTATCTGACAGCATACCTTTAACAGCATGGCGTTCACTGATAACCCCGGCGGCAGGGGCGAAAATCTTTGATTTATCTTCCTGACTCTTTTCCCGCGCCAGTTGCGCCTGTAACTGACGCAGTTCTGCACGGGCGGCATCCGTCTGCGCTTTCAGGGCTTGCGCATCGGATTTGGCTTTTTCAAATTCACTGGCAGAGATAACACCACTGCGTGCCAGCGGTGTCAGGCGTGCCAGATCACGCTGTGATTGCTGAGCGAGGGTGCTTTCCCGGCGGATATCAGCTGCCGCTTTTTCTGTTTCGGCCTGTAACTGGCGGACAGAGGCGCTCTGCTGTGGTGATTCAAGTGTCGCCAGCAACTGATTTTTCTCCACCCACTGACCTTCTTCGGCAAAGACATCCGTTACCATCTGTTGTTGCAGTGGTGAGCCAACCGCAATTTCATTTCTTGCCACAAAAGTTCCGGGCAGCACCATTTCGTCTGCCGTCCGGGTTATCTGCGGGTGTGTCACACTGACGCGGGCAGTTTCTGCACCACTGGAAAATGATGCAGCAAATAAAATAAGTGTTACCGTCATCAGCAACCTGGTTTTCATCGTAATACTATTTCCATTCCGGGGAGTTACCCGATAAATTAAACTAATTAGTCTAGTTTTCCTTAATTCTGCGTTAAGACGTGATTTTGCATTAAGCTGATTTAAGGAACGGTCCGGACCGGCAGATCCTCTGAAGAATAATAAGAAAATGAAGCGCATTCTGACCCGGCAATATCAGCAATATACGGTTACGACAGATACTAAACTGTTTGATATTGATGCCGTAAAATTGAGCATCAGTAATAGCCTGTGTTTCGGGCTTTTTGACGGAGATACTCAAATCGGGGTGGCAGACAGGAAGGTATCACCATACAATCTCCCGGTGGATCAGCCGGAAAATTCCGCTATAGTAAGGCAGTTTTATTCATCCATCGGACAGGGATAATGACGAACCCGACAGTAAGCAGTAATAATGAAAAATCCGGCTCTGCCGGCGGATTAAAAACCGGGCTGAAAAATGGTCTCTATTTTGTGCTGTTTTTAATCGGCATTCAGTTACTGACCGCGATCACCGGTGGTGCAGTCACTGCGTTGGGGATTGAGCCGCGTACCATTAACGGGCTGTTTGGCATTTTGCTTGCGCCCTTTATTCACAGCAGTTGGGGGCATTTGTTCAGCAATCTGCCGCCGTTATTAATTTTAAGTGTTCTGCTGATGCTGCCGTCATTTAAGCACTATGTGAAAGCCTCTGTGTTTATTATTATTGTCGGCGGGTTACTGGTCTGGCTGTTCGGCAGAAATGCTGTGCATGTGGGGGCCAGCGGGTGGATTTTCGGCCTGTGGGCGTTACTTATATATCAGGGGATTTTCCGCCGTAAGCCACTGGATATTCTGATTGGTATTGCTGTGCTGTTTTATTATGGCGGCATGATAACCGGGTTGTTTCCGGGGGAGCAATATGTCTCTGTGGAATCCCATATCAGTGGTGCGATTGCCGGTATTTTATTCGGCTGGATCCAATACAGAAAACGCAAACCTGCGGTAAAAACCGGTACAGAGCAGAGCGGGAAGTAAGGTTTTAAATCAGAATAATCACCGGGTGATAACACCCGGTATCAGGCAGGAGTCAAATCAGCCGCGCAGGCGGACTGTCAGTCCTTTCAGGAAATAACGCAGCAGTTGATCACCGCAGTTGCGGTAATTTTTATGATCCGGGTTACGGAACAGGGCGCTTAATTCTGGTTTTGATACAGTGAAATCAGCATTCTTATAAATTTCCTGCAAATCCGCATCTTTCAGTTCGAAAGCGACGCGCAGTTTTTTCAGCATAATATTGTTGGTGAGCCGCGCATCAATTACCGGATCAGGGCGGCTGTCATCTTTTCCGCGACGGAAAGAGATCAGTCCGTTAAGAAAATGCCCCATCGCATTATCATTAATTTCCTGATAATCCGCATCATCTTCTTTTTTCAGCCACGCGGTCATTTCTGCCTGCGTTACAGTGAGTCCGCCCAGTGCGGTAACTTCAGTCATTTTGATATCAGACAGATCCAGCATGTAACGGACACTGCGCAGAACATAGTTATTTAACATAAATTGGGTTTATCCATTGGGATACAGTTGAAAACCCCGTTATGGTAGTGATTATCGTCCGGGTTTTCAATGAAATCTGCCGATTGGAAGTACATAAGAGGCAATGGTATATTGGTTTTTTCAGCCCCGCTTGAGGTTTTTATGTCATTATCCCGTTCTGCCTGTGTTGTAACCTTGCTTGCCGCCGCCTGTTCTGTTTATGCCGCCACGCCCGCCGACCTGATGATAACTGACGGAACGGTTCTGACGATGAACCCGGAAAACCAGGTCATTGAACACGGCACGGTAGTGATTAATGCCAATAAAATAATTGCGGTCGGCGGTCCCGAACTGGCAGAGAAATATCAGGCAAAAAAAATCCTCAATGCAGAGGGCGATATTGTGATGCCGGGGCTTATCAACACCCACACGCACGGGTCAATGACGGTTTTTCGTTCCCTCGGGGATGATGTTCCTGATCGCCTGCACCGCTATATTTTTCCGCTGGAAAATAAATTAGTTTCCCGCGATATGGTGCGCATTGGCGCGAATCTTGCCAATATTGAAATGATCAAAGGCGGCGTAACAACGTACGTCGATATGTATTATTTTGAGGATGAAGTCGCTAAAACAGTCGATAAAATCGGTCTGCGGGCGGTTCTGGGTGAAACCATTATTAATTTCCCGGTTGCGGATGCTCAAAATGCCGATGAAGGTATTGCTTATGCCGTGCGCTTTATTAAGGAATATAAAGATCACCCGCGCATTACACCGGCCTTTGCGCCACATGCACCTTATACCAATAGCACCGAAAACTTACAGAAAATCGCGGCATTGTCTCTGGAACTGGATGTACCGGTAATAACGCATCTGGCAGAAACCGACCGCGAAAAAGAAGAGATTGCCAAACGCACCGGTGGGAAAAGTCCGGTTCAGTATATGGCGGATATCGGTGTGCTTAATCATAAGTTGCTGGCGGCACACGTTATTATGGCTGATGACAATGATTTGGCGCTGCTGAAGCAATATGATGTCGGTGTGGCGCATAATATCAGTGCCAATACCAAATCCGCCAAAGGGGTTGCACCGGTAACGGCAATGCTGGAAAAAGGCATTCGTGTCGGGCTGGGAACGGATGGCCCGATGTCATCCAACACGCTGACGACGATGAATGAGCTCGGGCTGGTGGGTAAAATCCACAAACTGGAAACCAAAAACCGTGCAGCAATGCCGCCGCTGACAGTGGTTGAAATGGCAACCATGGGCTCAGCCCGCGCGCTGCACATGGAGGATAAACTCGGCTCTCTGGAACCGGGCAAGCTTGCTGATATCATTGTGGTGGATACCAAAGCGCCGAATATGGTTCCGATGTATAACGCGTTTGCCGCATTGGTATACGGGGCAAACGGGGCGAATGTCCGCCATACCATTGTGGACGGTACCATTTTAATGGAAGACCGCAAATTACTGACCGCAGACGAGACCGCCATTATTAAGGACGCACAGATTTTTGCGGACAAAGTCCGTGAAACCGTGCTGGCATCAGGGGAAGAGGTGAAATGACCGAAAAATTAAAGTGCGCGCTGATTTATGATTTTGACGGCACACTAGCCGAGGGCGATTGCCCTGAGCACGGATTAATGCCCGCGCTGGGCGTGAATGATTTCCCTGCATTCTGGCGTGAAGTGAAAGCACATGCCAAAGAAGATGACGGTGATGAGATTCTGTCTTACATGGGAACGCTGGCGGCAAAGGCCAATGCAACACACTCAGATGAGCTTAGTGTTGAAAAGCTGATGAAACACGGTAAAACCATCCCGTTATTTCCCGGTGTAACCGCCTGGTTTGGCCGGATCAATAAGTGGGCACAGGAGCATAACTTACTGCTGGAGCACTATATTCTCTCCAGCGGGTTGGATGCCATGATCCGCGGCACGGCTATCGGCAAGGAATTTCGTGATATCTACGCCTGTAAATATCACTATTCCCCTGACGGAAAAAAAGCCCTGTGGCCGGCTCAGGCGATCAATTACACCACCAAAACCCAGTTTTTATTCCGTATCAATAAAGGAATACATAATTCCTGGAATAACGCAGCGGTGAATGAGTTTATCGAGCCGGAGGAGCGCGATATCCAGTTTCGTCATATGATCTATTTCGGTGACGGGGATACAGATATTCCGGCAATGAAAATGATCCGTTTACAAGGCGGTTTTTCATTAGCGGTATTTGATCAGAAAAAATGGGGTAATCCGGAGACTCAGCAGAAAGTCGGTAAATTGATCGCGGAAGAGCGGGCGAATTACGTGGTGCCTGCCAGCTATGAAGAGGGTAGCCAGCTGGATGTTACGGTAAAAGGATTATTGCAGTTATTCAGCCGCAAGCGGTAAAAATGAGTTAAATCTGCCGTTTCCGGAAACAGAGCGGCAGATATGTTAAACAAACACAGGGAGTTGTGTATGAAAACTATTTCATGGGTATTCAGCAGTTTTTTATTTACCGTATTGTCTGTTCAGACCGCAAACGCGGATATTACAGTTCCGATTATATATGTTGAAAATGCTATTCCGGCGGTATCACTTACTGTTAACGGCATTCAGGTCCCTAAATTATCTATTGATACCGGCGCACCCGGCGGCTTATATCTGTTACCGCCGGTATTTGAACAGGTTTTATCTGTGCAGAAAAATAAAACAAAAGAGACTCAGGCCGCCATTGATATATTCGGAGGACAGAATTCAACAGAATTTATCCGTAATGCTACAGTGACTATGAATAATGAAGCCATGACCGGCACAGATGTTTTTGTGTTCAATCCGTGGGGTGCAGGAATGGCAGCGGCTGACGGACGTCTGCTTATTGATGGTGTGCTCGGGCTGGGCGTGGTCAATAAAAACCGGTCTCTGATTATTAATTTTGCGGCAAAACAACTGACCATCGCAAACACCCCTGCGGCGCGCCCTGAGGGCTATCGCTGGCAAACGATGGACTTTACACGTTCAGATCAGGGAATAGTGATTAAGGTGCGCGGGGAAAGTAATCATTCTTACCGGATGATGATTGATACCGGCGCAAGTCACACGGTGCTGTTTAACCGGAACGGAAAAGGCTGTGCGACACCGTCTTTATCCTGCCCGCGGGAAACTATTATTACCCCGGACTCCGTTACACTCTCAGCGCTGTTATTTCAGGTCAGTGACAGCCGGATAAATTATGACGGATTATTAGGCAATGATTATTTGTCCGACAAAGTGTTGTTTATTTCAGCCGACACCCTGTTAATTGGTGTACGATGACAGAAGGTCAAATAATCAATAACTGAAGAAACGGAGATAA
The DNA here is from genome assembly GCF_001676055.1 of Morganella psychrotolerans. GTDB lineage: Bacteria > Pseudomonadota > Gammaproteobacteria > Enterobacterales > Enterobacteriaceae > Morganella > Morganella psychrotolerans_B. Next base: position 32,397 of record NZ_LZEX01000001.1, read on the forward strand.
TATGAAATACCAGGATGTGACTAACCAACCCGGCGAAAATGCGTATTTTCTTGTTTTTAATCTGACGGAGAATTCACAGACACGGGATAAAGTGGTTACGCTGTGTAATAACTTATCAGGCATGCTGCGCAGTATGCGGACCCGTTATCCTGCGCTGGAAGTCAGTTGTGTGGCAGGATTCGGTGCGGATGCCTGGTCGCGGTTATTTCCTGATGCAGGAAAACCCCGTGAACTGAATACATTTAAAGAAATAAAAGGTACGCACTTTACCGCGGTATCCACTCCCGGTGATATTTTCTTTCATATCCGGGCATTAAATGTCTCTGCCTGTTATGAACTGGGATCTGTTATCAGTCAGGCATTAAGCGGAGCGGTGACCGCTGTGGATGAAGTCCACGGATTCCGTTATATGGACGGACGCGCCATTATTGGTTTTGTTGACGGCACAGAAAACCCGGCATTTGAAGATGAGCGCGCTGAATATTCGGTTATTGGTGGTGAAGACCCGGCATTTACCGGTGGCAGTTATGCCTTTGTGCAAAAATATATTCATGATATGAGTGCCTGGCAAAATCAGAGCACGGAATATCAGGAAAAAGTCATCGGACGCCATAAATTTAATGATGTTGAACTGACGGATGAGCAAAAAATACCCGGCTCCCATAACGTAGTTACCAATATTCAGGATGCAGACGGAAATGACCTGAAAATTGTCCGCGCGAATATGCCGTTTTCCAATCCGGCAAAAGATGAATACGGTACCTATTTTATCGGCTATGCGCGTTATTTCTCCACCACCCGCCGGATGCTGGAAAATATGTTTGCAGGTGCAGAAAGTGGCGCGAGTGATGAATTACTGAAATTCAGTACCGCGGTTACCGGCACTCTGTTTTTTATTCCGCCGTCTGCGATGTTAGATGATATTGAATAACTGAAACCTGCTATATAACGGATTTCTATCTGTTTTCGGTGGTGTTTTTACGCAACCTGATGTAAAGTTGCCGGCTTTTTTCCGGTACGAAATAACTATTTGGGTGGCGGTATGTTTATTGGTTTTGATTACGGAACATCAAATTGCTCTGTTGCAGTCATGAAAGAGGGTGTTCCGCTACTTTTACCGCTGGAAGGCGATAATGTGTATATTCCTTCAACATTGTGCGCGCCTACCCGTGATTCGGTTTCTGAACACTTATTCCGCCACCGGGATATTTTACCGTCAGATAAAACCGGCGAACAAATATTGCGCAAAGCCATTGCGGCAAACCGGGAAGAGAGTATTGATCTGGAGCCGGAAGATATTGTTTTCGGGCAGGCAGCACTGGAATTATACCTTAATGATCCGCGCGATGTGTATTATGTCAAATCCCCTAAATCCTTTTTGGGCGCGTCCGGATTACATGAAGTGCAGATCAGTTTTTTTGAGGATTTAGTCTGTGCCATGATGGCGAATATCAAACATCAGGCTGAAAAATCAACACAAAATACCATCACACAAGCCGTGATCGGCCGTCCGGTTAACTTCCACGGACTCGGTGGTGAAACGGCAAATCAGCAGGCGGAAGCAATTTTATTGCGTGCGGCAAAACGATCCGGCTTTCATGATGTTACTTTCCAGTTTGAGCCGGTTGCGGCGGGGCTGGAATATGAAGCGACCCTGGAAAAAGATCAGACTGTGCTGGTGGTTGATATCGGCGGTGGTACAACCGACTGCTCATTAATCCGCATGGGGCCCGGTTACCGCGGACAGGCAGATCGCACTGAAACATTGCTTGCACACAGCGGGCAGCGCGTTGGCGGGAATGACCTGGATATTTATCTGGCGTTCAAAAAACTGATGCCGTTATTCGGCATGAGTACCCGCGCATCATCCGGTATTGAAATGCCGCTGATGCAATTCTGGAACCCGATCGCCATTAATAATGTGGAAGCCCAGCGTGAATTCTATTCACGGCCTAATTTGGCTGCATTACAACAGCTCAGGCGTGATGCGGCAGAGCCGGAAAAACTGCTGCGCCTGCTCGAAGTGTATAACGAAAGCCTGGGTTACAGTATTGTCCGGCGTGCGGAAGAAGCTAAAATAGCGCTTTCATCCTCTCCGCAATACCGGGCGGGCATCCGGCTTCTCAGTGAAGTGCTGGAAGTTGAGATTGCTGCTCAGGAGATGGAAGACGCGATTTCATCCCCGAAGGATAAAATGATCGCGCTGGTTAATGACGCCGTGCAGCAGGGCGGCGTTACACCGGACACCATCTTTATTACCGGCGGAACAGGGCGTTCACCGGTATTGTGCCGTGCCATAGAACAGCAGTTACCGGGGATCCCGGTGGTCAGAGGGAATGATTTCGGCTCTGTTACAGCCGGTCTGGCACGCTGGGGTGAAATTTGTTTCAAATAAACTTGCACCAGACCGATCGGTCTATTACAGTATTTGCATGAACAGACAGACTGACCATGATACCCGTGAACACCTTTTAGCCACCGGCGAACAGCTTTGCCTGCACCGGGGCTTTACCGGAATGGGACTGAGTGAGCTGCTCAGAACCGCAGAAGTGCCTAAGGGGTCGTTTTACCACTATTTCCGCTCAAAAGAAGCGTTCGGTGTTGCTATGCTGGAGCGCTATTATGCGGATTATCTCACGCGCTTAGCCGATCATTTTGAGCGCGGGGAAGGGAATTACCGGGCGCGTTTTCTCGCGTATTACGGGGAGATGCTGAAAAACGCTTGTCAGCACAGCCGTATCCACGGGTGTCTGACCGTAAAATTATCAGCGGAAGTCTGTGATTTATCAGAAGATATGAATGCCGCAATGGATAACGGTGTCAGCAAAGTCATTGCTCTGCTGGCGCAGGCGCTGGAAAACGGGCGTGATGAAAAATCACTCGTTTTCAGCGGCAGTTCTCTTGCCACCGCACAGGTTTTATATTCCCTGTGGCTGGGGGCGAATTTGCAGGCCAAGATTTCCCGCAGTGCGGTTCCGCTGGAAAGCGCGCTGGCTCATGTGAATGTATTGCTTACAGCGTCGGATGTATAACCGGCGTTTTTATTTACCTTGCAACTAGTCGACTGGTCTAATCCGGAGATATTATGTCACAAGAAAAATTATTCACCCCGCTGAAAGTGGGTGCATTTACTGCCCCGAACCGTATTTTTATGGCGCCGCTTACCCGCCTGCGCAGTATTGAGCCGGGTGATATTCCGACGCCACTGATGGTTGAATATTATCGTCAGCGCGCCAGTGCCGGACTGATTATCTCAGAAGCGACACAAATTTCTGCGCAGGCCAAAGGCTACGCCGGGGCACCGGGGCTGCACAGCCCGGAGCAGGTAGCAGCATGGAAAAAAATCACGGCCGGTGTTCATGATGAAGGCGGCCATATTGCCGTTCAGTTGTGGCATACCGGTCGAATTTCGCACACCAGCATTCAACCGGGCGGGCAGGCACCTGTTGCGCCATCGGCTATCAGTGCCGGAACCCGCACATCATTGCGTGATGAAAACGGGCGCGCCATCCGCGAGGATACCTCCATGCCGCGTGCATTGGAAACGGATGAAATTCCGGGAATTGTGAATGATTTCCGCCACGCAGTCGCAAATGCGCGTGAGGCTGGTTTTGATATGGCAGAGCTGCATTCCGCCCATGGTTATCTGCTGCATCAGTTTTTATCACCGGACGCCAATCACCGTACTGATCAGTACGGCGGCAGCGTAGAAAACCGCGCCCGTCTTGTACTGGATGTGGTTGATGCGGTTTGTGATGAATGGGCACCGGAGCGCATCGGGATCCGTCTTTCGCCAATCGGCACTTTCCAGAATATGACAAATGGTCCGGATGAGGAATCAGACGCGTTGTATCTTATTGAACAGTTGGATAAACGTGGTATTGCGTATCTGCATCTGTCGGAGCCGGACTGGGCTGGAGGCAAGCCGTACAGTGAAGAATTCCGCCGGAAAGTGCGTGCGCGTTTCCGTGGTGTGATTATCGGTGCCGGTGCTTATACAACGGAAAAAGCGGAAAATTTAATTGAAAAAGGGCTTATTGATGCCGTTGCTTTCGGTCGTGATTATATTTCTAATCCGGATCTGGTCGCGCGTCTGAAACAAAAAGCCGCACTGAATCCGCAACATCCGGAAACCTTTTATGGTGGTGGCGAGCAGGGGTATACGGATTATCCATTCCTCGTATAGCAAAGTATGAAAAACAAACAGACAAAAGCGGCGAATTATGCCGCTTTTTCTTTTCAGGAACGCAGTATTCTGTCGGCATACACAGTGCAATATCCGTCCATTTCTATTTTTTTAAATCTGACATCAAATACGTCACTTAACAGTGCGGAATCAATTAATTCAGCCGATGATCCGAAATAACGTAATTGCCCTTGAGACAGTAAAATAACAGACTCAAAATACCGAAAAACCATATCCAGCTCATGCAAACACACGATAACTAATTTATCTTTACCCTGTGTGGTTAAGTCTTCAATAAGCTGTATCCGGTGTTTGATATCCAATGCCGCGCCCGGCTCATCAGCAAAAATAACCGGCGGATTACACATCAGCGCCATCGCGGTTAATACCCGACTTTTTTCACCGCCGGACAGAATATGCCAGTGTTTATCCAGCAGCGGTATTAATTCATATTTCTGACAGACCATTGATTTTGCCTGTGCAGGGTCTGTCGCCCGCTCTGCGGCAAGTGTAATTAACTCATCCACCTGTTGATCCCAGCAGGGATTAAAACTTTGAGGAATAAGCCCGATTTGTTGCATTCGTGCCGCCCCGCGATACGCCGCGATATTTTTTCCGTTTAATGTGACGGATGAAAATACCTCCCGGTTTAGACCGGATAAGGCATTAATCAGAGTTGATTTACCAGAGCCATTGGGGCCGATTAAGGCAATGCTGCCTTTATCCGGTAAATTCAATTCATCTATTGAGAGAAGCGTTTTTTCCTGTTTGCAAATATGCAGGTTTTTTACTGTGATCATATTTTCCGCACCCGCTTTGCCAGTAAGTAAATAAAGAAGGGGCCGCCGATAAAGGCTGTAATCAGTCCGAGCGGTATTTCACCCGGTGGCAGTAAACTGCGGGACAGGGCATCAGAAAACATAACCAGTGCCGCACCAATAACAGCGGCTGCCGGTAATACGGCTTTATGGCGCGTACCAACCTGCCAGCGGGCAATATGCGGGGCAATAAGCCCGATAAACCCGACAATTCCCCCGAGTGAAACCGCAATCGCCACAATAGCCGACCCGGCAATTAACGCTAATATAGTGAACCGTTCAACGGATAAACCAAAACTCATCGCCATTGTTCTGTCGAGTCCCATTAGATCCAGCCCGTCAGACAAAATAAAGACAGAAATCAGAATACAGGATGCGGTTAACAGCAGGCAGATAAATAAACCTTCCGGAGAAGGCGTTTGTATGCCGCCCAAAATCCAGCTGAGCACAACCTGAAGGCTGGTGCTTTCATCAGATAGCGCCATCATCATAAAAGAACGGGTTGCATTTAATACCGCGCTCACTGCAACACCGGTTAATAATAATGTGGCGGTATCCAGTGAGCCCGCTATTCGGGAAACAGAGATTACAATAAATATTGCCGCGAGTGCACCACTGAAGGCAAATAAGGGCAGGGTAACGGTCATCGGTAATGCCAGCGGCACTAATAATGCAATCGTTCCGCCAATTGCCGCACCACCGGATGAACCTAATAACCAGGGCTCTGCCAGCGGGTTACGAAATACCCCCTGAAATACAGCGCCGCTTAATCCCAGCAATGCGCCGGTAAACCCGGCGGTAATCACCCGAGGCAAACGCCATTCAATTAATAGCCGGGATGTCAGGTCATCTGCATAAAATAACGCACCGATGACTTTAACAGGGCTTTCCCATGTGTGCCCGGCACAGGCAGAAAAAATAAAGGTGATGATGAGCAGAAATAACAGACTGACTACCTTCACTGTTTTGTGCTCCATTGTTCAAATAGTTCAGACATGTATTCAATACCATCAATAATGCGGGGACCCGGGATCAGAACAAAAGCACTTTTCACCGGATAAATATCGCTGTTTTTTACCGCCTTTATCTGAGACCAGCCCGGTAATGCCAGCAAGGAGGCCATTTTTGCATCCGTAATGGTATAAAGAAGAATATCCGGATCAGCGGCAATAATCGCTTCAGGTGAGATTTGTTTTAACACCGGACCGCCATGTTTATATTCCTCAAGGGCAAGTGTTCCGCCTGCTTTTAAAATGGAGTCTGCGGTATAGCCGGGTGTTTTTTTATAAGTCTGCGGTCTGGCGACCAATAATAATCCGTTGCTGATTTGCCCGGTTATCATAATCACGCGGGGGGCGTGATAATCCGCCGGTTTATGCTGCACATTACTCAACCGTCTTTCCATCTCAACGGCGATCTGTTCGCCTTTCTCTGTCGTTTTTGTAACCTTTGCCACCAGGCGGATATTACTGATAATTTCTTCAATACTGTTACCTTCGAGCACTAATACCGGGATCCCGAATTTTTGCAGGGGAATTAACAGTTGATGAGTTGCCTGGCGGGCAGGTGTCATAATCACCAAATCAGGTTTTTGCTCAATAATACGCTCAAGGGAAAAACCAAGACGCCCGCCGATTAAAGGCTTGTTTTTTATTTCATCGGGGAAATAAGTGTATGCATCAATACCGACAATATTATCTGACAGACCCAGGATTGCCGTGATTTCAGTATTTGATGAAAATATTGTCACAATGCGCTGTGGTTTTTCATGCAGTGTAACCGGTGTATATAACGGTGCTGTTATGCAAAAAGCAGGAAGAGCATGGCACAAGGCCATGCTCAGTGTGATAATTAAAAACAGATTTCTCATCATTATTATCTGTTAAAACCGGTAAGACACACCGGCAATAAAGGAGCGCCCCGGCATGGAGGTTCCCAAACTGCCGTTAGATTTGGCCGGCAACATAATGTACGGGTCTTCATCCAGTGCGAAAAATACCGGGTGTTCATTTTTATCCAGAATATTATCTATGCGACCATAAAATGTCAGGGACGGGCTGATATCGACATCCGCATGTAAATTCCAGACCATAAACGGGGATTTACGCATAACATAAGAGGTATAAGGACGGACTTCAGGGATAATTCCTTCTTCGGTTTTATACCACATTGGTCCGCGCAAAATGCCCTGAAGCTGAATACTCCACGGATACTGACCATTGGAAAAATACAGGTCATTAATCACGGCGCCCTGATATTGATACATCCGCTGCACTTTTGTACTGTTATTGGTCGCGGTTATCTGTGCGCCTTTATCTTCCATATCGAAGTTCCAGCTGCCGTTAAACCGTAATACCCAGTCCCAGTCAGTCTGCCAGTTCATTAATTGATTTACGGCGGTACGGCTGTTTATTTCCAGCCCGCGCACAACAATATCATTTTCACTGTTTGCATACTGATATACATTGGGTGAGATAGTATCTGTTTGTATTCTGTCCTGAATAGTATTTTGAAACAGAGAGATATCAACGGAATGGAGAGAATTGCCAATAATGGCACCAACTTCAATCTGCCGGTTACTTTCTGCATTCAGTGTGCTGTTACCTAAATATTGTGCGCCGGACAGGGTTGTATAATCGGCACCCAACTGTGTTGCAGTAGGGGCGCGGTATCCGGTTGCCAGAGAGGATTTCAGGTTCAGCCACTCATTTACCTGATAGTTTGTTCCCAGACTCCAGGTTAATTTATTATAGGATGTACTGCCGGTAAATTGATTGTCCAGGTGCGGTGTTTTATCAAAGTCTGTTTTACCATAGGTATAACGCATTCCGCCGCGAATTATCCAGCTGTCATCAAATAAGCTCTGTTTGTCATCAAAATAAAATGCATACAGGTTTTCAGTCTGATTATTATCGTAAGGCGCGGATTGTTTGATTGGTTTTCCGCTCACACTGACCTGATGCCGCTCAGAGCGTAAACGACTGTGTTCATAATCGACACCCAGTAACAGATCGTTTTGCTCATGAATTTTAATGACCGGCTGAAATTTAATACCATAAATATCTAATGCACGGCGGTTATGATCACTGCTGGTTTTCGCTGTTATCGGCGATGCCCATCTGAAATTATCCACATCCTGAATAAAATATGCATGGGTATCCATGCTGACGATACTGTCATTATTACCGTTTTTCCAGACCAGATCCGCAGAACGGTTATAACGGGTATCTTTGGCATAAATATTCCCGGTTGACCCGCGAAAACCGCCGTCATAAATACCATCTGTCCTCAGTGATAAATCCACCAGGTTATTTTCGTCTATTTTCCAGCCTAAATTCCCGCTTAAACCAAAGCGTTCCCAGTTTGTATTTTCCTGTTTATGTCCGCCTTTACCTGAGTGGTAATCATCCCGGCGCCCGGCTTCAAAACCAAAATAGCCGTATATATCGCCGTTATCATTCTGAAAACCATAGCCGCCATAGGTTTGTGCTAATCCCCATGAACCGGTTTCAACTGATAATTTTCCGCCTTCATCGGTTAATCCGTTTTTCAGGAAAATATTAATTACCCCGCCCATTGCCTGAGAACCGTAAATAACAGAAGAGGGGCCTCTGATAATTTCAATCCGGCTGACATCTTTAGGTGATAATTTAGATAAATTCGCGGTACCGGCACGGCGGCCGTTTACCAGTACTAAAATCTGACCGGCAAAATCTTTTCCCTGACCGTCGGTTGCAGCACCACGGATATTCACGGATGTTTGTCCGGGGCTCCATTCACTGAAAAACCCGACACTGTTTTGTGCTAATAAATCTGTCAGGCTGGTTGCGTGAGCGCGCTCTATTTGTTCGCTGTCAATAACCTGAGTGGTCACCGTAGATTTGCGTTGCTGCTCTTCACGTCCGGATGCGGTAACCACAATGGTGTCACTTGCCGGATCGGATTTACTGTTATTTTCTGCACTGACTGCTATTTGTGAATACGATATAATTAATGAAAGAAGTGCTATTTTCCTGCTGTCTATTTTCATCTCAAAACTCATTATTTTTATTTATGGCATAACCAAAATATCAACCGGTAATATCCGGAAGGTTTCCCTGTAATAAAGAATATTGCCCACAAATGATAGGCATTATCATTCTACAAAAAAACAACAGGCTAAGTTACTAAAAATAAGAGTAAAAATTCAAAGGGTGAGAGTGGTCAAGGTAATTGAAATTAATCTGTTACAATCACGGGCGGGAATTATAAAAAGGTATGAAGATGTGTCTTTAATCCGCAAAATATTAACAAAATAAACACATCTTTTTTTTATAACATTCCGCCGTGCAGATGATTGCACGGCGGAATAATACATCATAATAAATCAGTTTTTCGCGGGAACCTGAAAACGTTTCAGGCGTAATGCATTAGCCAGAACAAAGACACTGGAGAGCGCCATTGCTGCAGCGGCGATCATCGGTGACAGTAACATTCCGTTGACCGGATACAGCAGACCCGCCGCGACAGGGATAAGCAGGGCGTTATACGCAAATGCCCAGAACAGATTCTGTTTGATATTACGGATTGTTGCGCGGCTTAATGCAATCGCATCCGCCACACCACGTAAATCACCCGACATCAGAACCACATCCGCCGCTTCAATCGCCACATCGGTTCCGGTTCCGATAGCAAGGCCAACATCAGCTTCGGCAAGCGCCGGTGCATCATTAATACCGTCGCCGACAAATGCAACTTTCGCCCCGTTACTGCGCAATTTCTTCAGTGCTGCCACTTTGCCGTCAGGCAGAACTTCCGCCGCGACTTCATCAATACCCAGTTGTTTGGCGATGGCTGCTGCTGTTGCTGCATTATCACCGGTGATCATCGCAACTTTCAGACCCAGAGCATGCAGGGTCCGGATAGCTTCCGGCGTTGTGTCTTTAATCGGATCTGCCACTGCAATAATCGCTGCTAATTTCCCGTCAATTGCAGCATAAAGCGGGCTTTTACCTTGTTCACCAAGACGCTGTGCTTCCGGTAATAAGCGGCTGATATCCAGACCCAGCTGTGTCATAAACCGGTCTGCGCCGACAGAAACAGTGCGCCCGCCGACATCAGCTGAGACACCAAAGCCCGGTACGGCGGCAAAATTCCCGATTGGCGCCAGTGTCAGTCCTTTTTCCTCTGCCGCCGCCACAATCGCTTCGGCAATAGGATGCTCTGAGCGGGTTTCAATGGCTGCAACCAGGGCGAGCACGTCATTGTATTCAAATCCGTCTGCCGGCACGAGGTCGGTCAGTTCCGGGCGGCCCTTGGTCAGAGTGCCTGTTTTGTCGAGTGCGACAACGCTGACATCACGCAGTGCCTGCAATGCTTCGCCTTTACGGAATAAAATTCCCAGCTCAGCGGCGCGGCCGGTTCCCACCATAATGGAGGTTGGTGTTGCCAGTCCCATTGCACACGGGCAGGCAATGATCAGAACCGCAACCGCATTAATCAGCGCGAATGCCAGTGCCGGGTCCGGCCCGATAAATAACCAGATAAGGAAGGTGATTACCGCACCCGTCATAACCGCCGGAACAAACCACATGGTGATTTTATCTACCATCGCCTGGATAGGTAATTTCGATCCCTGTGCTTCTTCGACTAACCGGATGATCTGTGCCAGTACTGTATCTGCACCAATTTTAGTGACACGGAAGCTGAATGCGCCGGTTTTGTTAATGGTTCCGCCGACGACTTGTGAGCCGGTTTCTTTTGATACCGGAACCGGTTCACCGGTGATCATGCTCTCATCGACATAAGAAGCACCGTCAGTTACCTCGCCATCGACCGGAATTTTCTCCCCGGGACGCACAAGAACAATGTCATCTGTCATCACATCACTGAGTTCGACTTCGACTGTTTTTCCGTCACGCAATACGCGTGCCGTTTTAGGCTGAAGTCCGACCAGACGTTTGATTGCCTGTGATGTTTTCCCTTTGGCGCGGGCTTCCAGAGTGCGTCCGAGCAGGATCAGTGTCACTATCACAACGGCAGCTTCATAATAAATATTTGCCGTTCCTGCCGGTAAAATCTGCGGAATAAAGGTGGATACCACGGAAAAAAGATACGCCGCTGCGGTACCTACAGCAACCAGCGAGTTCATATCCGGTGCGCCACGCAGTAATGCAGGAAATCCTTTGCGGTAAAAACGCATTCCCGGACCAAATAACACAATAGTGGCGAGCACAAACTGAATATACCAGTTCAGCTGTTGCCCGAGCGTATCTGTAACCCAGCCGTGTACGCCGGGAATAAAGTGAGAACCCATTTCAATGATAAAAACAGGCAGGGTGAAGACCGCCGCAGTCAGAAGTGCACGGCGCAATGAACGGTCTTCTTTTTCCCGGCGGATCTCTGCCTGATCGTTTGTGGTTGTTCCGCTGTCAGACAAACGCCTGGCTTTATAGCCCGCTTGTGTGACTGCTGCATCCAGGTCAGCAAATGTTACCGCACCCGCAAGATGGCGTACCCGGGCGCGCTCTGTTGCCAGGTTTACGATCGCTTCAGTAACGCCCGGGACATTTGCCAATGCTTTTTCAACGCGCCCGACACAGGATGCACAGGTCATTTCTTCAATGGCGAATTCGGTGGTTTCCATTGTGACGTTATAACCCGCACCTTCAATGGCGCGAATAGCTGCCGGCGCATCGGTATCGCCGGCAAAGGTGATATCTGCCCGTTCAGTTGCCAGGTTAACAATTGCATTATTTACACCCGGAACGGCTTTCAGCGCTTTTTCAACGCGACCTACACAAGATGCGCAGGTCATGCCTTCAACTGATAAGCTCAGCCGTCCGGATGATGAAGATGGGGATAGAGTCGTATTCATAGTTTTTCCCTCTGGAATAAGATTTATAATAAGAAGACTAACCCTTCCCTTTAGGGGAAGGTCAAGCGTTATTAGTTTTTTTTCAAAGAGTGTTGTATTTGGCTTTCATCAGACGCAATGGACTAATATTGATTCAAAGTCACGGCTTCAGCGTTACGTTGTGGTGTAACCTGAACAAAGTATTATCTGGTGGAGTGTTATGACACAGAGGAAAGAACATGATTTACAGAAATAAAAATGTCCCGGAACTGATTGTCAGTCATTTAGAGAAAAGTCTCGCTTTTTGGGTCGGCATTCTTGGTTTTACGATTTTATATGAACGCCCGGAAGAACGTTTTGTTTATCTGGATTTAAACGGGGTTCAGTTTATGCTGGAGGAGCACCAGGAAGATCAATGGATAACTGCACCATTGGTTCCGCCTTTCGGGCGTGGCATTAATTTTCAGATTGATGTTGAACAACAGGATATGATTTTATCGGCATTAGAAAAAAATCATTATCCTTTATTTTCAGCGCCACAGGAAAGAGTCTATCAGGTCAATAACACTGAACGGGTGCAACGCCAATTCCTTGTTCAGGATCCGGACGGGTATTTATTACGCCTGGTTCAGGTTATTAATCACTGAGCAGAAGAAAAGCCGGATAATATCTATTCAATCGTTTTAGTCCAGGGATTAAATCCCGGATGTGTCTCTTCTTCCTGAATATCTTCATCCCGTGAATCAAGATACAGCGCTTCAACTTCTGCGCGCGCCCAGGGGGTTCTGCGCAAAAACTTCAGGCTTGATTTCACACTCGGGTCACTTTTAAAGCAATTTATCTTAATAATCTGAGACAATTTGACCCAGCCATATCTGGCAACGAGAGCATTAACCTGCATTTCAAGAGTGACGCCGTGCAAAGGGTCTTTAGACGTATTTGCTGTCATGAATAAAGTGTCCTGTTATATCAGATATCAAAAAATAGGGGAGCTGGCGGAGTTTAACACAGATTACCGGTTTAATTCCTGTAACAGACGAGTATTAAGATACAGTTTTTCCCGCCCTGACTGCATTTCTTCCAGCACACCTATTTCAACCAGTTGTTTCAGGTAAGCAGAGGCCGTCTGACGTTTTGCCACACCCCGTTCAACAAGATTCTCTATCCGGCAATAAGGTTGTACAAAAAGAACCTGAATTAACTCATGAGTATAAATTTTAGGTAATTTTTCCCGTACGTATCCGGTAATTTCTTCTATTAGTCTGCGGATAACGGCTATTTTTCGGGATGTCCATTTTGCTGTGTTTTCAGTGGCTTCCAGCATAAAAAGTATCCAGGGCTCCCAGCCCCGGTTTTCTGTCACTCCGCGTAATAATGTGTAGTACTTATCCCGGTTTTCCAGAATAAAACGTGACAGATAGAGAATAGGCAATGACAGAATGTCAGTCTGAATCAGATATAAAATATTCAGTATCCGCCCGGTTCGCCCGTTACCATCGGGAAACGGATGAATGCATTCAAATTGATAGTGTAATATTGCCATTTTAATCAAAGGGTCAATATCATCTTCCGCATGCAGGAATGTTTCCCAGTTTGTCAGCAAATCCCGGATAACCGTTTCGCCTGACGGCGGGGTATATATCACATTCCCGTATTGGTCGCTTAATACGGTTCCCGGCGTTTTGCGGATATCCGTCTGAATAGATCTCAGCGTTGTACAAATCGTTATTGCGGTATTAGTACACAGCGGAAATGTGTTTAACTGTGCAAAACCATTATGCAACGCAGTGCGGTAGCGTAATGCTTCTTTAGTTGCGGGGTCAGCGTTCTCTTCGTGACCGGCATACTGAAATAATTGATCGCTGGTGGTAACGATATTTTCAATACGGGAAGAATCTTTTGCTTCCAGCAACGGCAAAATATTGATCAGCAGGGCAGGATCCGGAATCAGTTCTCCTGCTGTTTTCAGTTCAGCAACCGCCGCACGTGCAGTGATGCAGGCTTTGAGTATTTTCCGTGTTTCAATAAGATCCAAATCCGGCGGCAGAGCCGGGAGCGCATTGTAAGGAACTTTCGGATCATGAGTCATATGTTTACAAAACCTGTTTTTATCGACATATGACCATACTATGTTGATAGTATAAACATGTCACGCACTATATGTACGAAAAACCCACTTTTATCGACATATCACTGATATGTGTCGATGTGATAAAGGTATCCGGTGAACCGAACTCATAGCTGTTTTATTAATATATATGTTTTGACGGATATGACGTGGTGATATACACTAACTGACAGATAATAAAGGAGAGGGTATGGAACCATTACAACTATTCAAAATACTCAGTGACGAAACACGACTGAATATTATTTTGCTTTTAAAGGCATCAGGTGAATTGTGTGTCTGTGATATTTATACGGCATTAAACCTCTCTCAGCCAAAAACATCCCGACATCTGGCTATGTTACGTGAAGCCGGACTATTGCTGGATTCAAAACACGGGAAATGGGTTCACTACCGGCTATCTCCTGCATTATTACCCTGGGTAAAACAAATTATAGACCAGGTTTATATCACAGAACAAAGCAGAGTATCCGGATTACTGAGCCCGATAAAAAACAAAGGATCTGCCGGCAGTTGTGCTGACTAAAAAAAATTTAGACAAACACATTTGATAATTCATATATGAAGTCGTGACGACTAATAGTCCCTCATTTTTCAAAAGAGGCAACGCATGCTAATTGCAGCATTTATTTTTATTCTGACTATCACCTTTGTTATCTGGCAACCCAAAGGGCTTGGCATAGGATGGAGTGCAACTATTGGTGCGGTATTAGCACTGGTATCCGGGGTAATCAGTTTTCAGGATATCCCGGTTGTTTGGAATATAGTCTGGAATGCGACTGCAACATTTGTCGCGGTTATTATCATAAGTTTACTTTTAGATGAAAGTGGTTTTTTTGAATGGGCAGCGCTGCATGTGGCTAAATGGGGAGGCGGAAAAGGGCGCTTATTATTTACTTATATTGTTCTGTTGGGCGCATCCGTTGCCGCTCTGTTTGCCAATGATGGTGCGGCATTAATTCTGACACCGATTGTCATTGCCATGTTGCTCGCATTAGGTTTCAGTAAAGGTACAACACTGGCATTTGTTATGGCGGCCGGGTTTATAGCGGATACAGCAAGTCTCCCGCTGATTGTTTCTAACCTTGTTAATATCGTTTCTGCTGATTTTTTTAATATCAGTTTTAACGAATATGCTTCTGTAATGGTTCCCGTTGATATTGCGGCAATTATAGCAACACTGGTGATGTTACATTGGTTTTTCCGTAAAGATATTCCTCAGCACTATACCGTATCAAAGCTGAATAGCCCGGCATCTGCAATTAAAGACCCGGCAACGTTTAAAGCCGGATGGTGTGTATTACTGCTGTTATTGATCGGCTTTTTTGTATTAGAGCCATTAGGTATTCCTGTCAGCGCCATTGCGGCAACGGGTGCGTTAATTCTTTATATCATTGCATCAGCCGGGAAGGTGATTAATACCGTAACCGTATTACGCGGCGCACCATGGCAAATCGTTATTTTTTCACTGGGAATGTATCTGGTTGTTTATGGCTTGAAAAATGCAGGCCTGACGAATTATCTTTCAGATATATTGAATTACCTTGCAGGCATTGGTCTTTGGGCGGCCACATTAGGCACAGGATTTATCACCGCTTTTTTATCCTCCGTAATGAACAATATGCCGACAGTATTAATTGGCGCATTATCAATCGAAGGCAGTGAGGCAAGCGGATTAATACAGCAGGCAATGGTGTATGCCAATGTGATCGGTGCAGATTTAGGACCTAAAATTACACCAATAGGCAGCCTGGCGACACTGTTATGGCTTCATGTTTTATCACAAAAAAACATCACCATTACATGGGGCTATTATTTCAGAACGGGAATTATCATGACCATTCCTGTATTAACCGTCACATTGGTAGCACTGGTGCTTCGTTTGTCTGCCCTGAATTAAGAGAGATAGCATGAGTAATATAACAATTTATCATAATCCGGATTGTGGCACATCACGAAATGTTCTCGGGATTATCCGTAACAGCGGGGAAGAGCCTGATATTGTTTATTATCTGGACACACCTCCGGACAGAGATACCCTGGTAACATTGATGTCAGACATGGCGATCACGGCCAGAGATCTTCTGCGGAAAAATGTTGTACCTTACCAACAATTAAATTTGGAAAATGATATTTTCACAGATGAACAGCTTGTCGATTTCATGTTACAGCATCCGATATTAATTAACCGGCCAATTGTGGTTTCACCGTCAGGTACAAAACTTTGCCGCCCGTCAGAAGTTGTGCTTACAATATTACCTCAACCACAAAAGTGTGACTTTATTAAAGAGGATGGAGAGGTGGTTCATAATCTGTCCCGACAAAAGAGCTGATATCACTTATCCGATCTGGTGGATATTTCATCAGATCACTCTTTTTTCTTCCGGAAATTGATGCAGAACAAGTTAATAAGATTCAATCTCATTGTTTAAGCGTTATCATAAGAAAATCAGAAAAGAACCGGAACATCGCGCTCAGGATATAATTTAAAGCGCGGTTACCGGTTTTTCTGGTTTTATTCAGGATAACTATTGAGGGATATTTATGCGGTTCACAGGATCTTTACGGGAGCCTGCTCATGATTAGCGGCTTATTCATCGGCATGCTCTTTGGCGGGCTTTTACAATCAGGACAATTTTGTTTTGTTTCCGGTTTCAGGAATATTGTTTATCAGAAAAACCCCCGTTTTCTTACTGCGCTGCTGATTGCGGTTTCTATTCAGGCGACCGGATTTTTTACTCTGCAATCCATGGGATTACTGACTATTCCGGAAGGTACACTGCCGGTTACCGCTACTATTATTGGCGGTTTTTTATTCGGGATTGGCATGGTATTAGCGGGCTGCTGCGGTAGCGGTGCCTGGTTCCGATCCGGTGAAGGACTGACAGGAACGTGGATTGCCTTGTTTGCATTTGTCGTCACCATGGCGTCAGCCTGGAAAGGCAGTTTAAAACATTGGATTGATCCATTATTAATACATCCGGCACAGGCTGACACTATTTATAAAACACTGAATATCTCTCCGTGGTTTCTGGTCGCTGTATTAATTATTATCACTGTCGGATTACTGATTTATCAGCATCGTCATCCCCGTTATTCGCCGCCATCATCGGGAAAATTTAAGCGATTACCTCTTAACCTTACCGCCGTACTTATTGGTATACTGGGTATTATTGCCTGGTATTTCAGTGCGGAAAGCGGCCGCAATTTCGGTTTTGGTATTTCTGTGCCTTCCGCCAATGTCATTCAATATTTAGTGACAGGTCAGCAGCGTTATTTCAATTGGGGAATGTTATTTGTTATCGGTATTTTCGCCGGTTCAATGATCAGCGCTAAAATACGCGGGGAGTTTACTTTAACATTACCACCGGACGGAAAAACCGTTGTAAAAAGGTTAACCGGCGGCATAGTCATGGGAATAGGGGCAACACTTGCCGGCGGGTGTACCGTCACTAATTCTCTTGTTGCGACCGCGTATTTCTCCTGGCAGGGTTGGATTTCAACACTGACTATTATGGCCGGCGTCTGGATCACCAGTTATTTCATAAGACCATCACAGTGCAGAATATAGGAACCTATATGAAAGGAAAATTAACAATCTTATTATTATCAGCGCTGTTGTCAGGCTGTGATCAGACCGTCGTAAAAGATATCAGTGTCGGTGAGTTATCAAAAAACCTGGATAATCCGGATTACCTTATTATAGATACACGTCCGGACAGCCTGTATTTTGGTTTTAAAGATAAAGGTGCCACCCGCGGTGGTCATATAAAGGGTGCAATGCAATTTACTACCGGTTGGCTCGATTTTATTGATGAAGACAAATTCAGCAATTTTGTTGCTGAAAAAGGAATTACCAAAGAAAAAACGCTGGTTTTCTATGACAGTAACCCAGACGACCTGGACAGAGTCACCGCTGAATTTGCCGCCAAAGGCTATAATGTACTCGCATTTAAAGAGTTTATTCACTATGCAAATTCAAATTACCCGATGGAAAAATACCCGAATTATCAGATGAGTGTTTCAGCCGGATGGGTTAATGCCGCACTTAACGGTGAAAAGCCGGAAAGTTATACCAGTGATAAGAAACCCGTGATATTTGAAGTTTCATGGGGAGAGGCGGAACAATCAAAATCATATTCCACCCATATTAAAGGTGCCTATCATTTTAATACTGACTGGATTGAAAATGCACCGGTATGGAATTTATCCGAACCAGATGTTATTAAAAATAATTTACTGAAAAATGGTATCCGCAAAGATACCCCGGTCGTAGTCTATTCTG
The DNA here is from genome assembly GCF_001676055.1 of Morganella psychrotolerans. Classification (GTDB taxonomy): domain Bacteria; phylum Pseudomonadota; class Gammaproteobacteria; order Enterobacterales; family Enterobacteriaceae; genus Morganella; species Morganella psychrotolerans_B. The sequence continues at coordinate 50,649 of NZ_LZEX01000001.1, forward strand.
AAAATCAGATGGCGGCATTAAGGGTATTATGGGCGCTGAAGTGGGCAGGAGTTGAAGATATCCGTTTTCTTAACGGTGGTTTGAATGTTTGGATTGATGCCGAATTACCGACAGAAACTGTGGTTAATATACCTGTACCGGTTTCTGATTTTGGTACCGTTATTCCGGCAAATCCACAGGTCAATATTTCCATGCCTGCTGAAGCTGTTCAGGCACAAAAATCAGGATTAAAACTGATCAGTAATCGTACATGGGATGAATATACCGGAAAAATTACCGGCTATGATTATATTCCGCGTAAAGGCGAGCCGGCAGGGGCTATCTGGGGATTTGGCGGTAAGAATTCCAATGACATGTCTGATTATTATGACCCTGACGGCACATTACGTAATCCGGAAGAGATCTTTGCACTCTGGAAAATGCAGGGAATTGAGCCTTCAGATCACGTTGCGTTCTATTGCGGAACCGGATGGCGGGCAAGTGTCTCGTGGTTTATGACGCAAATGGCGGGCTGGGAAAACAGTCAGATATATGATGGCGGTTGGAATGCATGGCAAATGAACCCGGAATTACCGGTGCTGGATAATGCACAGAGCAAAATCAGCAAACCAAATGCACTGAATGACTTTGGTGAAATTGTGAAAAAACCGGGACAATCCTGCAAAAGTTGATATGGCACCTGAATTACCCGCCTGTTTACGGGCGGGTATATCTGAGATTGGATTTAATGTTTCAAGACCGCTATATAACTTCTTACGAAATGTAATTAATCGCAAGATATAACTGATAATCGTGTTCACCAGGTATATTCTGAAAATACATAATCCTGATATGATGTTATATCAGTCACGTCCGCAGTAAAAATAATATTGTATGCTGATATCACTATCTGTATACGGATTTTTATGTATTTTATACTGCCTGTGAATTATTGAGATAACATGGTCAGTCGTGATATGAGCGGTTTAATATCGCCGGGAGGGTCTGGTGCGAATTTCCATGGTGGTGATACTTATTGCAGGTATTGTAAGTTGTAATGTCAATGCCGGTCCGCCGGTACTTTCAGAGAACAAAATTAATTTCGTCAATGTTCCTGTGCCGGAGTGTTATACCCCGGTTGAACCGGTATTATCCTTAGCTCCTTATTCAACAATTGACACTTATTACCGTGCTGCCAATAAAATAAAAGGGCAGCGCGATGTAATGTTCTACAAACAAATGTATGTTCTCGGCCGCAAAGCTGCAGATTCCGGACACTGGAAAGCGCAGTTAATGATGGCTGAACTTTATCTGCGCCGGAAAAACCCGAGCTATTACGTGGAATTTAATCCCCAACAGGCCAGAGTATATCTGGATATCCTGATGCGTCAGAATGTCGCAAAATCATTTGCACTGATGGTTGAAAACCGACGTTTATATAAAGATGTCAAAACACCACAATCCGCATTTTTATTTCAGGCCGCCGCACTCGGTGATCCGGAATCAATGGTGAGTGTCGCCAAAATATTCCAGACGGTTAAGCGCTTCGATGATGCAAACAAACTGCTGTCTTGCACCTTAAAATACGATGGCGGGGGAGCTGCTCTGGATGATTTGGCCACTGATGTCGTATTCCATGCCGGGAAAAATATGCAGGAGTGGAATAAAGGTTTTAGTTATTACCTGGCTGCCGCCAAATCCGGTTATATCGACGCTCTCAGCGGTATTATGTTTTATGATGACCGTGACTTCCGGCCGAGATTTAAATATTACTACTTCACCAACCCGGAGTATGCCAGAAGAATGCATACTTTAATGGTACTGGCGGACCCGCTTTTTTATCATGATGATATCAGTCAGAAAGGTAAAAAACGGCGGGTGCAGGGTAATGATAATTACAGTTACCCGAATCTTAATAAAGTTCTGCCGTTTCCGCCTGTTAAAAACCTGCCACCATGGAATGACGATATCACCATCCTGTTATCCGATGAAGATAAACGGGATTATCAGACAGACTATGATTATAAACGACTGGCAAAAGAGATTCAGGTAGACGGATTATTATGAAAATAAAACTTTTTCACTCACTGTTATTACTGGCATACACATCTGTGAGTGCCGGTGCTATGGCCGGAACCTGCGGAAAAACCATTGATCTGGCTATCACTATCGGTAGTCAGGGGGTTGTACTTGCCGCCCCCGATAAACCTGTGGAAGACGGGTCACTCGGGGTAATTTATGCAGGTGAAGTATATGTTTTGCGTGAAAACGGACGCACCGTGCAAAATGGCCTCGCGAATAAAGACGGACAGGTTCGCTATAATTTTGTGATCGGTCAACTGTATCAGTTGGATAATATTATCCAGCCGCGTACCTTTATGATAACTGATGCCGGCTGTACACAACAGCTGATAAATGTCCGGTAATCGATGACAGGGAATAAAGAAAATATGAAAAAAATTACCGGACTTCTTATCACCGGACTATTGATTGCCGGATTTTCGGGTATTACTGCACATGCATCGGATTATAATCCGTCAAAACGATATCCTGCGGTAAAAATACTGGAAATACCGGCACCTCCCTGTGTCGAATATAAACGAATACCTGACAATTCTGTTCCGTCTGCAGAAAATGCCTATCAGATTGCACGCAAAATATGGGAAGACGAAGAAATCGGCTTATACCCGCAGATGTATCAACTGGGCGAACAAGCGGCCAGTGCCGGACACCTCCGGGCTATGCTGCTGATGGCAACATTATATACTCAGGAGAAAATAGATAACGGATTTTACGAATATATCGAATTTAATTCCCAAAAAGCAGAGCAATACCTGAATTACCTGATGGAAAGAGGATATACCGAAGCCTTCTTTAATACGGCAAATATCCGCAGCTACAGTCTTATCAAAACAGTCAGTCCTGCCTCTTTCTTTTTTAACAGGGCGCTGGAAAACGGCCATCCGCAGGCAATGATGGGAATTGCGAAGTTACATATTGATGCCCGCAATACAGCAAAAGCAAAACCCTTCCTGCACTGTGCAGCACAAAATGGCTCAGGGATTGCGTTAAATATGATAGCACTGGCACAGAATTTAAATGCCACAACACAATCGGACTGGGATACTGCCTTTAATACACTCTGGCGTGCCGCAAAAGCAGGAAACGCCTCATCATTTAAAGAGTTTGCCCGCTTTAATAGCGATTATAAGGCCCAACAAGGTAAAAATTATCTTTCCCCGGAATTTATAAAACGGACCGGGCGCTTTGCTGACAGTTTACATTTCGGGCTGTTTTTGAGTGACCCGTACCGAAAAAGTATCGGACAAAATCCGCTGAAAAAAGGTTCGGGATACAGACGATACCCGAATCTGGAAAATGTTCTGCCGTTGCCCCCGGCGAGACTACCGGCCTGGAACGGCGATATGACACTGGCGATGTCAGCGACCGATGCCCGTTATTACCGCGAAGATTATACATTAACCAGGCTTAATGCCATGCTTGGCCGCCGTAATGACGTTCCCGGGGGCAGAGTGGTTATTTTTTATTGTGACGGCAAAAAGAATTGTGCTGTGAAAAAATAACACAAAATATCTGTTCCGGAGGGGAATGAGTTTCCCTTCCGGACTCGGTTATTGTCAGCTATTTATCCGGAGCAGAAGGGCTTTACTGTAACGGATAAATTTTACCATTCCTGATCTCACCTTTTTTAACTAATTCTCCGTCATCATCATATTGCTCAACGAGTCCTTCAAAAACACCGTTGCTCATTGTTCCCTGCATATAAATACCGTTATTGGACGTATTGTGATAGCGTTTGAACGGACCATAAAGATACCCGTCACGAACACCCATTTCATTTTCTAAATTTCCGTTGGAATAATAACTTCGGATAATACCGTTACCTTTACAATTCCTTAATGGAAGAAACATTTTTAAATTTCCGTTATCATAATAAGTGTAAAGATAACGGTCGATGCATCCGTTGTTTATCCATGTTTTATATCTCAGATTACCGTTTTTGTAGTGAACATACGCGCCATTCTCTGTGTCGTCAGGAACATCGAACACGGGGATCTCTGAGCCTTCAAGAGCATAAAGGTTATCAAATGATATTCCGTTATCCTGTGTGACATAGGATGTTCCGCAGGCAGCGAGAAGAAATAAAGAACTGAACATAAAAAACCGGATTGTATTCATAGAAACCCCATGAATTAAAAGCTTTTATTCAGATGATTAATACACGAAAAGAGTAACAGTTAAATACAGGAAATCTGTATTTAACTGTTAATGAAATATTACTACAGACGATAGATGCCATCTATTTCTGCTACCCACCATAAGCCATTGGCATCTTTAATGAGATCGATACTGGAGCTTTTCTCAAACCATTCAGTCGGACTATGACGGGTAACGTAAGGTAAATCAATATCATAGTAATAATTACGGGAGGTGTCATTATTGCTTTTCTTAATATTTGTGATTTTTAAATTTTTGTAACCACCACCATTTTTAATATATTTACCTATATTCTCGACAGCAATAAAAATCATTTTTGTATCTTCGTCTTCATTTATTTCAGCAAGCTCCTTTGGGGAGAGTATCTTTTTTATCGTACCCGGGTTACCTGAATAAAAAGCTTCTATATAGGCGTTAGCAACCGCATCCGGAGACGTCTGGTCCACTTTTTTTCCGAAATTAGGTAATGATGCACAAGCCGATAAAAAGAACATAAAAATAAGTACAGAAGTAATTTTTAATGATTTCATGCTATTAATTTCCTTATATAATTTATTTATTACCATATTCTTTTAAAATACGGCAACCATCCGCATTACCGCTCCGGCAAGATAATTCTGACCAAAAATAGCCTTCCGTATTGCTTTGTTTGACTCCGGCGCCTTCATAATACAAATAACCAAGCATTGCCTGAGCAAGGGTTTCGTTTTGATCGGCCGCCATCCGGATATATTTTGCACCCTGTTCATAGTCAGGCGTAACACCCAGTCCATCGACGTACATCATGCCCAAATTACGTTGTCCGTATCTGAAACCCTGATTTGCAGATTGCGTATACAGTTTAAGTGCTTTCGCATAATCCTGTTTAACACCACGTCCTTTTTCATATAATAAAGCAAGATTAAACTGAGCATTAGCATCACCCTGATTAACAGATTTCTGATACCACTGTGCCGCTTTTACATAATCACGAGCTACACCAATCCCCTGATTATAGAGCCAGCCCATATTTCGCTGTCCGACAGCATCACCTTGTAATGCCGATTTTTCATACCAATACCGGGCCTGCTGATAATCCTGAGCAACACCTTCACCATTTTCATAAAAATAACCGATTCGGGTTTGTGCTGTAGAATCGCCCTGACGCGCATCTTCAATTTCATCATCAAAAGCGGCTAATACGCCAGTGCTCATCGACATGCCAAAAATAAAAGGAATAAATATTACCCACGAATAACGATCGGTTTTCATAACGTATCATTCCTGAAAAAGGTTGCCTGTAAGCTGAACTATCATCATATTAAAAATCTCGGCACTACATAATTTACTATATAGCACGACGGTTATTTATAAAAACATAATTACTCTGAATAATGATGTGACAGGATTATTAATAGTAACTAACCAGAAAAATGCGGTATTAACACGTAAAAAACAGATGTTTTCACATGAATTTTATATTTACTTAATTATCATTCTCACAATATTCTGCTTTGAAACTAAAATATAAATAATCTCATCTGACTGATATATATCATTATATAAATAACAACGCATACTAAAGTGTCTGTTTTATTTTTTATTTTATCATCTGACCGGGAAAACGCTGAAAATGACATCCTTCCATTACAGTAAAACTCCCGGTTTCACGAGCCAGCTATGCTTTTAAGATACGAATAAATAAGCCTTGTCGGTGGTGAACAACTGGCGGCAGTAGTTTCCCAAGCCAGAAAGGGCACTTGTCTGGTGTGCCCGTAGTATGGTGATTACAGCGATTTAGTTGCGTGAACTGTTACGTTAGCAGGTAGCGGCTTCGGACACCGGATGATTTAACAACAGGAGTCTTTGTATTGGCGCTATTGCACGGCAATCTGTATGCTTATCTTTATGCGTTACCAGAGAGAACAAATTTAATGAAAAATGTACTAATCACAGGTGGTAGCAGAGGTATAGGCAAGGCAACTGCAATGAAACTCGCCGTATCGGGACATTTTGTATTTATCAATTACAAATCTGATAACCACGCCGCGGATTCTGTAATTTCGCAAATAAAAGAACAGGGCGGACAGGCGATGGCTATCCAATGTGATATTGCCTGTGAGGATGATGTCGTCCGTATGTTTGAAATTATTAAGCAACAGAGAGGTGAACTTCATTACCTGGTTAATAACGCAGGAGTCTTATTTCAGCAGTGCACTACAGCAGAATTAACAGCAGAAAGGATAAACCGGGTGTTAAGTATCAACGTTACCGGAACATTAATTTGTTGCAGGGAATTTATCCGAAATGCCCGGATTTATGGCAATTATAAAGATAAAGGGATTGTTAATGTTTCTTCGGCTGCGGCAAGGCTGGGAGCTGCCGGAGAATATATTGATTATGCTGCATCTAAAGGTGCTATGGATACCATAACAAAAGGATTATCGCTGGAACTTGCCGCCGACGGCATAAGAGTAAACGGCGTGCGTCCCGGTTATATTTATACGCAGATGCATTCCGATGGTGGAGAACCGGGACGCGTTAACCGGGTTGCAGAACAATTACCGATGAAAAGAGGCGGAGAACCGGAAGAGATAGCAGAAATCATAATCTGGCTATTAAGCAATTCTTCTTCCTACGTCACCGGTAGCATTATCGATGCAGCAGGCGGTAGGTAATCAAGTGTGATAGCGTGGGATGTGAGCGTATTTATCATTACACTAATCGCATTTAACATAATATACATTATACGAACCAAAGTATCAAATGTAGGAATCCGATGCTTTGGCGTCTGTGATTACCCTGTTCCGATCTTGTTGAATTCCTCCTCCCTAAACCGAGCCCTCTTTTTCAATCACCAGTATCCTGGCTTCACCCACCGGATGTGCAACATGTTCACAGCCGATACCGGCATAAAAAATATCACCGGCATTTAAGATAACTTTCTTTGTTTCGCCATTCTCTTTGTAATGCATTTCTACCGTGCCATCCATGACGGCAAAAACTTCTTGTCCGTCATTAACGTGCCACTTGTATGCTTTATCTGTCCAGTGCAACCGTACTGTTGTGCCGTCAAAATTAGCGATATCTAATGCCTGCCACGCTTTGTCTGCGGTGAAGTCTTTGCTTTTGTATGTTTTCATTTTGTGATTTTTTAATTATCAATCGATTATTTAATATTTGCAGTTTTTCAAATCGGAATCAATAATTTTCCTATTCTATTTCCTGGTCGTCGAACAAAAGTAAATACCGGAAATGATCAGAACCGCACTTAACAAATGAAAACTTTGCAGTGCGTCATTTAAAAATATCACGCCAAAAAAAACCGCCGCTCAGTGGGATAAGATGAGAAAAAATTTCGCCTCTGGTTGCACCTATTGTTAATATCCCCTTGTTCCATAACAGGTAAGATAGCCATGACGGAAAAATAACTAAATAAGCAAGCCCGGCCAGAAAGAATAATGAAATATAATGACCAGCATCTATAGCATTATAATCAGAAGCAGAGCCTGATGTGTACAGATGATATATTAAAATTGGCAATAAAATAAGGCTACCTATCACTGAACTCACTGCGACAAAGGCATTACCGTTAACAGTACGGGGTTTTAATCTCAGGAATGCACAATATAATGCCCAACTGACAGCAGAGCAAATTGCCCATAAATCACCTTTATTTAGGTTGTCAGTCACACTATTCAAGTCTAAATTACCTCTGAATACCAGATAGATAACACCTAATGTACTGAGAAATACGCCAAAATAATTCCGTTTGTTTATTTTCTCTTTAAAAACAACGGCATTGATAAGTAATACAATAGATGGTGTGGCTGACATATAAATAGCGGCATTCAATGAACTGGTATATTGCAAGCCAATATACAGTGTTACCGGGAATAAAACCTGACCGCATAATGAAAGGAAAAGGATAATACCCTTTGCTTCCTTCATTGATGCCCACTGTTGTTTTACCTGTTTAAAATAAAGCGACATGAGCAATATGGCAGTCACTAACCAGCGTAATTGAGACAATATTATGGGGTCTGCATCAGAGACTAAAAGGTGGCCGATAACATAATTTCCTCCCCAAAAACAGGCTGCTAATGCTAAGAATAAGTATGGCATAAATCCTCACATTTCTGCGTAGTGTGCTCATATCTTAACTGCCACATTATTTATGTTATTGTCCCGTATCAAAAAACAACACTTACTTTAAACTAATTGTTGTATTTTTAAAATAAATCAGGAGCCATATCCTTTTTTATTCTGACAATACGATGATAATAATCAGTATACGCCGATAGATTGAATTTTATTTTCAGATTAAAAATCAATGAAATAGATTATTGTTTGTTTTATTGTTTGCAGTACTGTTTCCAGCTCGTCATACGTCAGTGAACTAATTGCAACACGAATAGCTTGCGGAATATCCCGGGTGACGGCATAAGATTCAGCGGAACTGACGGCAATATTGGCTTCCCGCAGACGGCTGATAACGGCATCGCAACGCACTCCCGCAGGTAATGGGATCCATAAAAAATAACTGCATGGATGGGCAATATAGGGAAAATCAGTAAAAATTCTGCGGACAATCTCCTGTCGGTTTTTTGCATCACGGCGTTTTCTCTGCTCCAGTTTTTCCGCATCCCCCTGCTCTAACCATTCACTGATAATCGCTGTTGTCAGTGCCGGTGTGTTCCAGGTCGTAATACGGATAATGCGCTCAAGATTGGCAATATGTTCCGGTGGTGCAACAACCAATCCCACTCGCAAGCCGCTCGCAATATTTTTAGAAAAGCCGGTCACATAGAATGTGATATCCGGAGCGAGTTCAGCCAGTGGCGGTGGTGATGTTTTTTGCAGAAATGAATATGAACCATCTTCTATCAGCCAGAATTGATATTTTCTTGCAAGGTTAATCAACGCCTTGCGGGATGCTAAATCCATCACCCAGCCCAGTGGGTTATGCAATGTCGGCATGGTGAAATAACCACGGATCTTCCGGTGTTCGCATATTTTCGCAAATGCCGTTAAATCAGGGCCGGATTCTGTAACAGGAATTGCTACTAAATCAATATGATACATTTGTGCCAGTGCCTTGAAACCAGGGTATGTCAGTGCATCTGTTGCAATAACATCCCCCGGCTGAACATGCCCAGCACAATGGTGGCAAGACCATGTTGTGCGCCGCTCACCATAACGACCGTTTCCGGATTAACGGATGAAAAACCGCGTAATCTCAGGTGTTGTGCCGCTATCATGCGTTCATGACGTCGTCCGGTGTGAGGCTGATAATGTAACAGACTGTCCAGATCACCTCTCATGGATAACTGACGCAATGAACGGCGCAGCAGTGTTTCCTGTCCTGTAATTTCCGGATAAATAAAATTAAGATCATACATTTCCGGCATGACATCCCGCTCAATACTAAATGTTGGCAACAAACTGATATCGCGCACAAATGTTCCGCGTCCTGTTTCTCCTCTGACCAATCCGAGATTGATTAATTCCTTATATATTCGTGACGCTGTCACTAATGAAATTTTCTCATCAGCGGCAAACTTTCTGTGTGCGGGTAATTTAGTCCCGGGAGGCAACTCACCACTCAGGATACGGGCTGCGATTGTATCGACGTAGCATTTATAACGTGGTGCGACCATCTGAAGTGTATCCATGACAATTTTTTGATTGTCATGATTATCAGTATTAGGCTCTGGTATCACAAGACGTTATTAACCGGAATATGATATGAATGATGAAATAAGACCCGCTTCCCGTTCGGCGCGCGGCTGGATCAACGGGTTTATTGGTGTCCTGATTTTCAGCGGCTCTTTACCCGCCACAAAAGCGGGTATTACCGGATTTGCACCTGATTTTCTGACCGTGGCACGGGCGGCAATAGCAGGTATTTTTGCACTGGTAATTTTAGTGGTTATGCGCCAGCGCCTGCCGGCTGCAAAATATGTCCCGTCATTACTGTTAGTGGCCGCCGGTGTGGTAGTTGGTTTTCCGTTGCTGACCGCCCTTGCCCTGCAATATGTCAGTTCTGCTCATTCTATTGTCTATCTCGGATTATTACCTCTGGCGACGGCATTGTTTGGTGTTTTGCGCAGCAATGAACGTCCGAAACCTGCCTTTTGGTTTTTTTCAGTCCTCGGCAGTGTATTTGTTATGGGATTTGCATTGTTTCAGGGGGGGGAAAGTACACTGACAGGTGATTTCTGTATGCTGGCGGCCGTATTACTTTGCGGGCTCGGGTATGCCGAAGGCGCAGCCCTTTCCCGTCATATCGGCAGTTGGCAGGTGATTTGCCAGGCGTTAGTTATTTCTCTGCCGGTGATGTTAATTTTGTGTATTGCATTTTGGCCGGAAACATTCCGTGGTATACCGGCGCAGGCATGGAGCGGATTAATCTATGTTGCGTTATTCAGCATGCTGATTGGTTTTTTCTTTTGGTATCGCGGGCTGGCTGAGGGCGGTATTGCCGGCGTCAGTCAGTTGCAGCTGTTACAGCCATTCTTCGGATTGGTTCTTTCTGCGTTGCTACTCAATGAAACGGTTAGTGTTGTTATGATTGCATCAACCGTTGGTGTTATTGCCTGCGTGGCAGGTTCAAAGCGATTTTCCTGACAGGTTATTATGTGGGGGATTTATTTTTTGACTGAATATTGAAAACGATGGTTAACATAAACAGTGTTATTACCAACGGCATAAACATAACCGAATCACCATAGATAACCGCCGCTATTGCGGCACCAATGGCAAGTGCCACACCGGAAATACCATCCAGTATGGCAATATTCCGGTCGCTGTCCACTGATGTAATCATCGTATCAATGCCTGCTCCGTAAAACATTTCCAGGAATGTTACACCAATGACAATTAACAGCAGCCCCGGTAATGCTGTCAGTTGAAAAAACCAGGGAACAAACAGAAGGATACAAAGTCCGGTTGCCATCAGTATCGCATTCACTATGCCCCACTTTTCTGTGAAATACCGGTAGACCGGGATCTGTCCGAGAATTATCACACCGGTGTTGAATAACATCACCGGCCCAATGAGTGATTTGTTATCTGATTGCACTAACTCCAGTGGAACAATGACTTCAAAGGTGTAGTACAGCATAGAGAAAAGAATACTGATAACTGAAATAATCGCGACATCTTTATTTACCAGATCTGAAACAGTGATAGCACTACGTGGCTGATGTGGTTTTCCGGGGCAATTTTTTAACCCGGTTGAGAATAAGATACCGATGATAAGGAACAAAATTATCATCAGAAGTGCAAAGGTAAATGTCACAGAAAAAAAGACAAACGCACTGATCATCATAGGTGAAATGGCCGCACCTGTATTATTGAGTGTCATCCGTACAGAGAAGATTTCACTCATATTTTCTGCTGTGGCTTTAATATAATATTTTGATGCAACTGAAAAAAAAAGATGTGGCAATACCGTTTGTCAGCATAACAATCAGACAAAGATAAAAGGATTGGTCATAAAATAGCAGTGACAGTGATATTAATTTAAATATCAGCGAAAAAATAATGACTTTTTTACTGTCAAACCGTACTGCTGACGGGATCACTATAAAGTAAGCCAGTGAATATGACCAAAACTTTACTGTTCCTAAATAAAGGATCTCTTTAGCACTGAGATGTGTACCGACAAGGTATAACAGTGCCAGAGGCATCAGTAACCCGGATCCCATCGCATTAAGCAAAAAACAGAGGTTAATAGACCGGTTGTTTTTTTCAAAAATGGCCCGGTATGTCCCCATCAGATAATATCCCAACGCTGGCATATTTCAGAAAAAATCGCCCTTCCGGTATCGGTAAATACAGCATGTTGTTTGACAATATCTGCTGTATTGCGTAATTTCTTCAGGCTCTCCGTAAACCGTTCGTTATACTCACGGGTACATTCACCGGTATTTTTTTTTAATAATTGCATCAAATACATAGCAAATACGGGAAAGAACAAATAGCGCATGAAAGATACCGATCATCGGCCTGTCATCATCACGTAATGGAGCGGTAAAGACATCATCGGGTGAATTCAATACCAGTTGATCCTGTGCATTCAGTATATTCAGTGCGGTATGTCCACACTCATGGGCCAGAATATCAATGTAATACGCCACAGAATGCGACGGATGAATATAGGTAAATAACATGCCCCACATATAAAAATTAGTCCCTGATCGCATAAAACGGGAGCCATCTTTTGTTTCCTGAGTCAGGTAGATCTGATGAATAAATTGATTGATCTCCTTTCCGGTATCAGGGACATAACGATAAATGACGGCAAGCGCCTCCTTAATTTTTACCGTTTCATCCGCCGCCAGTTGGTTGTCATCACAATAGCCGAAACCAAGCTGTTTATCGTCCCTGATTATCTTTAAAATTATATGTGCTGCAAATGAACAATCATCAGAACTCAGTGGTGATATTGTAAGTTGTTGCTGGCTACCTTCTCTTTTTAATTGATTAAGATAGGTTATCGCAGTTGAGTGCTCTTCGTGTTCAGCATATATACCGGCTATATAGTGGATAGCACAGGTTTCCCATGATAACGGCAATGAGGGTTGTATTTCAGGTAATTGATAAAAACTCAATAGATAATTCAGTGATGTATAAATCTCGTGTGAAAAATAGTGATAAGCCTGCTGGTGCGAATAATCAGGGAAAGTCAGATTAAACATACTATCATGCTCCATTTATTATATATAGTAACGTCCGTAAGAGGGTCATGCCTGTAATAAACAGGCATGACGTGCAACCATTATTAAATAGCGAGCATATTATTTGCTAAATGACCAACCAGATAACGGAGATTTTATCTTCAGTAACTTACTGGTATCTAATTTTTTCATTATTTTAATTCCTTATAAATAATAACAAATGGAGTTAAATTGATTATTACTGTGTTTGAATAACCAATAAATCGTAAATTAAAAACAAAAAATAAAAAAAACATTTTTTCGTGATACATGTAATTTCTTAGATGGCAGTCACAAAAAAACAATTCTTTAAATTAAAGTTAATCAGAGGTGTGTTTATTAATTAAATATTCATTAATTAATGTAGGAATTAATAATTTATTTGCTATCAGATAAAAAATACCGCCCGGCGTTATCTGCCGGGCGGTATCAATAAGAGGCTGAGTGGCTTATATCAAAGATAAAAATGTCTTTTTAAAGTCATCGATATCATGTTGTGTCGTCGCCCATGAGGTACACAGGCGTAAACAGGATTTACCAGGTTCAGCAAGCAAGGTTTCATGGAATACAAACTGTTTTTTCAGTTTTTCGGCCAGTGTCGCAGGCAGGATCACAAACACCTGATTGGATTCAGGTGGTGCCAGAAAGGTGAAACCCTGTTCTGTAAAGAATGCAGATAACTGCCCTGCCATATTATTCAGATGGCGGCCCAATGTGAAATAAAGGTCATCGGTAAACAGTGCAAGGAATTGCGCTCCAAGCAACCAGCCTTTTGCCTGTAAGCCACCCTTTTGCTTGATACTAAAGCGGAAATCGTCTTTCAGTGCCGGATTGTTAATCACCAGCGCTTCTGCGGCGATGGCTCCGATTTTAGTACCACCGATGTAAAATGCGTCTGTCAGTGCGGCAATATTTTCAATCGTGAGATCGCTCACGTCAGACATCAGACCGGATGCCAGACGTGCTCCGTCTAAATATAGCCATAAACCGTGCTCATCACAGAATTGGCGCAGCACCTGTAGCTCCGCTTTACGGTAAACCGTACCGATTTCGGTGGAGTTCGTGATATAGACCAGTTTTGGCTGCACCCAGTGCTCATCATTGTGTTGAGCAACAATCGGTTTCAGATGATCGGGTGTCAGTTTTCCGTCAGGGGAAAAGACAGTGATAACTTTGTGCCCTGTTGCTTCAATCGCGCCGGTTTCATGTGTCGCAATGTGCCCTGTGCTGACAGAGATAACCGCCTGATGCGGACGCAGAAAGTGAGAGAGAGCCGTCAGGTTTGTGATGGTGCCGCCGTTGAAAAAATGCACGTCAGCCTGAGGACGACCAATCCGCTGTTTAATCAATTCAGCCGCCCGACTGCACAGTGAATCCATTCCGTAGCCGTCGTGACGGTGCCCCGCGGTGTCAATTATTTCTTTTAAAACAGCCGGATGGGCTACTTCATTATAATCATTCTGAAAACGGTACATATATTCCTCCAATTATGTTTTCCTGAAAAATCAGGTCGTGCTTACCAACCCGATCACGCCCTCATCCAGGGTGATTTTTCCCTGAGTTTTCAGGCGCAGCAGGACTTTGTCAGCATGGCGCCGGGAGGTTCCCAGGATACTGGCGAGCATATCCCGGGGAAGACGGATTTGGTGACCACTGATTTGTGTCAGCATATAAAGTAAGTTATTTTCAATAGAATCAACGGCATTCATCAGGCGCTGCTCGCCGTTAATCAGACAACGTTTTGCCAGTTGACGATTAAGCAGCAGTGACAAGCGGTGATCCTGAGCAAGCCAGGTCAGAAATGCCGTTGCCGGCATGCGCAGAACACGACAATCTGATAATGCAATAACATCATACCGGTAGGACTGCCGGCAGATGGCTTCCATTTCACCCAGGAACTCTCCGCGATAACAAAAAGTTAATCCGACTTGCTTGCCATTTTCCGCTTGTTTATTAACGATAAATTCACCGTCCAGGATAACATAAACCGCCTGGTTAGGGTCACCCTGACAGATAAGGTTTTGTCCGTTACGGATATGCAGTGTGGTAACGGTATTTCTGATGAGATCAGGGGCATCACGGAACAAGCCGTCTGCTCCGGGCAAAAGCTCTTCTTCACTGAATTTCAGCCATAGTTCACGAAACGGGGTATCGTTTTGCATCATCGTTATTAATTGGTCGGACTGAGATATTTGTCGTGAAAATACGGTAACACGGTTAATCGTGTGTTTGAATAGATTGTGGCGGGTTATTTTTTGTTACGGTGTAACAGTCTGTATCAACCGCAGGCGTGTGTTTCCTGCGGTTGATGTATATGCAGTGAATTGTATTAATTCAGTTCATAACCATTCAGGTATTTTTGTTGTTTTGTACTCAGATTGTCCAGCGAAACGCCCATGTCTTTCAGTTTCAGCGCGGCAACATTGCGATCGATTTCATCACTGACATCATAGACTTTGGCTTCCAGGCTGTGTTTGAGCAGGTATTCAGCACTCAGTGCCTGAAGCGCAAAACTCATGTCCATAATTTCTGCCGGATGACCATCCGCACACGCGATATTGACCAGCGCACCGCGACCTAATAAATAGAGAGTGTGTCCGTTTTTCAGAGTACAGCCCTCGATATTATCACGGACTGTCGTGATAGTGTCGCTGAGCTGTTTCAGGTCAGTCAGGTTAATTTCATCTTCAAAATGACCGGTATTGCTGATTATCGCACCCTCTTTCATCAGACTGAAATGCTCCGCTGTCAGTACATCACAGCAGCCGGTGGCGGTAATAAAGATATCTCCCCGCTCTGCCGCCGCGTTCATGGTCATAACGGCAAAGCCGTCCATTTTCGCTTCCAGTGCTTTGATAGGATCAACTTCTGTCACAATGACTTCAGCACCCAATCCTTTGGCCCGCATTGCACAGCCTTTACCACACCAGCCGTAACCGGCAACGACAACCGTTTTCCCGGCAATGACCAGGTTGGTCGTGCGCATAATGCCGTCAAAAGTGGATTGCCCTGTACCGTAACGGTTATCAAACAAGTGTTTGGATTGTGCGCCGTTAATGGATAACACCGGGAAATTAAGTGCCTGATTTTTTTCACGGGCAATCGCGCGTAAAACACCGGTGGTGGTTTCTTCACAGGCGCCGATAGTGTGTTTTGCATATTCAGGATAGATACTGTGCAATTCATGAACCAGGTCGCCGCCGTCATCAATCACAATGTGCGGCTCACAGGCCAGTGTCTGTTTTACAAATTCCTGATATGCCTGCGAATCAGCCCCGTGAATAGCAAAGGTACTGATCCCGCTGACAATCAGAGCAGCGACAATATCATCTTTTGTGGACATCGGATTACTGCCGGTGACTGACACCTGTGCGCCGCCTGCCGCCAGAACCCGTGCCAGATAGGCGGTTTTGGCTTCCAGGTGAATAGAGAGCGCAATACGTTTTCCGGCAAAGGGTTGCTCTTGTATAAACCGTTGTTCCAGTGCCCGTAGCAGTGGCATGTGGGCACGGACCCAGGTGATTTTTTGCTCGCCCTGAGGGGCTAGTGAGAGATCTTTATAGATACCGGTGACCATAGCAACTCCTGTGTACGTCTTCAATAACGGGGAATTTCGTCACAGTAACGGAGTGCATTATATCTCTCCAGGGCAATTGCCCTGAAACCGGCAAAAAGGTTAACCGGATGATATTTTGTGATCAGAGCCGGGACTGAATCATGGCTATCAACCCGCAAACATCCTGCGGGACATTATCCAGCGTACTGATTTCATCGGGTGTCAGCCAGTGAAATTCCGGATGTACGGCGACATCCTCACGTAACGGTCGGCACCAGTACACCATATCAATGTGCCGGTGTTCACCGGTTTTTTTATCACGGATAAATTCTTTCAGAATGGCCATCGGCAGCGGGAGTACATCCACTTCCGGCAGTGGTGTGATGTGTTGTTGTGCCTGTGTATCCCAGCTGATTACCCGGCAATCCAGTCCGGTTTCTTCATGGATTTCGCGCAGCACCGCATCCTGTGGCTCTTCATTTTCTTCAATGTGCCCGCCCGGCGGCAGCCAGATCCCGAGCTTGGGGTGCAGATGCAACAGAAAATGCCCCCGGTTGTCACTGATAAGCCCGGATGCGGTGAAATGTTTGATAACAGATGATGTCATATTTTCTCTGTGTATTTATCTTTTAGTTAATGGTTCAGGTAATTATCGTCATGATTACCGGTAGTGTCTACGCTAATGCAAAGGAATTTTTATATAACTTAAATAATGCATATTAATAATAAATAAACTTAGCAACGATAAAATTAAAAAAAATGAAATTAGGAATTAAATAAAAATGCCATTAAATATAAAGCAATCATCGCAATGAATGTAACGAAATACTTAATGACAGCAATTAAAAACTAATAACCAACCAATCCGTTAATAACTCATGGCATTTTTATATATTAACTCATTTATAAAAATATTAACTTAATCAACTTGCTTATTACGCGCATCTTATATTATATGTTGGCATATCAACAAGACTAACTTAGTTTATATTTTTTTTCTGCCTTGTGTAAAAGGTGAGAAAACAATCTGTTAATTAATCATGTTATTGTGAGAAAGTGGAGATACGTTATGCTTCTTACACCATTTTCAGGCACTTCATCCGCCAAGGAAAATCAGGCAAATTTATCTAAATTTAATCCTGCAACCTTTGACGAGTACGCCGAACTCTATGAAAAGATGTTTTCTTGGCCGTACCGTAAGAAATTAGAGCTTCCAACGTTAGAACAATTAATGGGGGATCTCTCTGGTTTAAATGTGTTGGACTTTGGCTGCGGGCCGGGTGTAATCACGCGTTGGTTAAATGAGCTGGGAGCAAAAGGCATTATCGGACATGATATTTCTGAAGGTATGCTTAATTATGCCCGCCGACGTGAGGAAAAAGAACAGCGTGGAATTCTTTATCTTTCAAATATTGATGAAAAATACAATGAGTATTTCGATATCGTCCTTGCCGTTTATGTCATGCCCTATGCGACTCACCACAAAGACTTACTGGAAATGAGCCAAACCATGGCCAGGATATTAAAACCGGGAGGGAGATTACTCACATTACCTATTCATCCTGATTTCAATGCAAATCCAGAATATTATCGCCCCTTTGGCCTGCGTCTGATTGAAGAACAGCCCCGTATGGACGGCAGTCCGGTTCGGTTTCATATCTGTCAACCACCTTACGATATCAATATACAAGCCTATTATTGGTCACGCCAGACATTAGAAAATACGTTATATCAGGTGGGGTTTCAGACTGTGAGCTGGAAACCATTAAATGTACTGGCCAATATTCTGCCAGCATATCTTTCCCACTACGATCAATGTCCGCATGCGGCCATTATTGAATGCATTAAGGAAAAATATGTTAAGCCATTTTAGCCAACCCGTTGATCCCCGTTTATGTTCCAACATTGAACATATTGACCAGCATGAATGGGATGCTCTGGTCACTAGTCATAATTTCTTTAATAGCCACGGCTGGTTAGCTGCACTGGATTACTCTCTGGGGGAGGGAGAGGTTTTTACTTTGTACGACAGTGCCGGGTTATTGGGTGGCTGCCCACTTTGGGATGGCGAAGATCAACCCGGGTTGTTCTATCTATCAGACTACTTTCCCGGTTTGGAAGGTCCCTGGCAGCAGCCATTCTTATGGGGTGGTGCCCGCCGTTCCACACATAATGAAATCCCCTGTGTGCAAGGACGGCGGCGTGGTGCAGCATTGTCTGCCATTGCTAAAAGGTTGGCCCAATTGGCTAAACGCCGGGGATATTACGCAGCAGTTATCCCTTATATGCCACTTCGCCAGGCTGTGGAAGTTGCTCAATACTATCCTCATGCCCGGGTAGTGATGCATTCAGCAGAAGCATCTCTGACTGTACCCGAAGGTGGACTTGATTCTCAATTACGGCAACTACGACGTAATTTCCGGAATAGAGTCCGTGCAGAAATGGCTGCTTTTTCTCAGGTAGGTAACACCGTCGAATGGTGTTACCCGGACGAGCCCCTACTAAAACAAGCAGCAGAATTGATTGCTGAAAATCGAAAAAAATACGGTAGCCATCAAGGGGCTGACTGGATGAGGCGTATATTTGATGGACAAAAAAGATCTTCGATTATCAGCACAGCTATCGCTGCCGTCGCCAGGCGCGATAATCAAATAGTAGGTATAACCATTTTTTACCGTTTTGGTTACAGCCTTCATGCCCGCTATTACGGTTCAGATTATCAGACAGAAGATAAAGACTACCGTTATTTCGTTCTGAACTATTACCACTCTTTAGATTACGCAGCAAAAAATGGCATTAGTGAATGTCGGTTTTCTATTTCTGCCCTCAGAGCTAAGGCTCAACGTGGTGCAAAAATAGAGCCACTGGCAGCGCTATTGCTGTTTGACAATGCTTCTCCCCTGTCAATTAGCGAGTGTGAAGACTATAACCGCCTTTTTTATCAACGTTACAAACAGCAATACGACAGACATCTTACGTCCGACTGGACACTGCTAAACTAAAGGAAAACCTTATGCTTCATCTGATGTATTTATTGAAACCGACACATAAAGCTCATCTGGATATGGTCGCCTTTTGGCATTGGGTGGAAAAACGTGACAAATGGTTCTACCATTCACTGGATATGGCGGGAGAACGCCGTTGGTATATCCGCACTATCGGCGATAATGTTCATTGTCTGGAACATTACGTTGCATTCGCCGATGAAGCCGCCTGGGGGCAATATCGCAGAGCAGTGTCAAAACTCTGCACAGATCCTGCATGGGAAAAAACCCGCATCGAACAAGATCTGTGGTGGGATATCCTCGATTCAAGTTTGCTGAATGATGCACCTTTTATCGTCAACCTAAGGAGTTAACCATTGTTATGATGACCGGTAGTGTCAGCACAGCAACCATTGTCTGAAATGTAATGATACCCGCCATTAACTGACTGTCACCACCGAGCTGGCGCGATAAAATATAGGCGGTCGGTGCGGTCGGGATAGCAAAGAAAATCACAAACAGATGATATTCAAGATCATTCAGCCCCGTTACAGCGGCAACAGCAATTGCCAGAAGCGGCATAAGACATAAGCGGATAACACTGTTAAATCCGATTTTCAGTGCCGAATAACGAATAGTTGCAACCTGTAATGCAGCCCCCACACACAGCAACCCGAGCGGCAGACTGGCACCGGCAAGTAATTTAGCAAACTGATGGGTATTATACGGCAGCCCGATACCGGAGATATTCAGTAACATCCCGATAATACAGGATATTATTAACGGATTGGTCAGAACGGGAACCAGCAGACGGCGCAGCGACAGTTGCTGAAATTCTGACAGGGAAATCACGGAAATAATGTTACACAGAGGTACTAATACCGCGAGGATCACCGCGGCAACAGCAACACCGGAAGGACCATAAAAATCATTGACGATAGATAACCCGAGGTAGGTATTAAAGCGGATCGCGCCCTGGATAAGCACACCAAATTCAGCAACCGGCATTGCACGAAACCGTTTTGCGATCACAAAACCGATTGTCGCCAGGCCGAGCATGATAACCAGAGAAAGCGCGAGTTTCGGCAGTTGCGGATTATCCAGCGGCGCGGTCGCGAGGCTGCTTATCAGCAGTGCGGGAAACAGAATATAATAATTGAGTTTTTCCGCACCATTCCAGAACCCCGCATCAAATACCGGACGCCGTTTTAATACGCAACCCAATAAAATTAAAGCAAATAACGGCCACAATGTCATTAATATAGCAAACATCAGCGGACTTCCGGCAAGACAGATATGTCCGCATCATAACAGGAACATTGTACAGCGCGAGTATCTTGCCCTGTTTTGTATTTCTGATCGCATTTTTATACCCTTATCCGTTCAACTGCGCAAAACCAGGTGACAGTGTCACGCTTACCGGCGGAGTATCATCACCCCGGATGCGGCGCAATAACCGGGTGGCGGCGCTACTTCCCACTGCACGTGACGGCTGGGTGATAAAGGCGACCGGGATGTCATACAGCGCTTCGCTGCCGATATCATCAAACCCGACCAATGCAATTTCCCTGGTATAATAACTTTCGTTATCACCTTGTTTTACTGCATTCCCGGTGCTCAGTGCCGCAAAATAAGCGCCGAGCGCAGTGCCGGTGTTATGACAGACAATGGCACTGACATTGGGGTACTGATACAAAAATTCAGACACCATGCGGATAATATTTTGCTGCTTATTATCAGTCTCAACAATCCATTCGGTCCGGAACGGCAGCCCGTATTGTACTAAGGTGGAGCAGTAACCGCCGATCCGCTCTGCGCGGGTCAGTGAATCCCCCTCTCCGCCAAAATAGGCAATCTGCCGGTGACCGTTTTTGATGAGGTATTCTGTTGCCAGCCTGGCGGCAACTGCATTATCCGGGCGGACAACATCGATACCCGCGAATTCGCTGGCTCGGGCAGCACATACCAGTGGGATCTGATAATGCTTTACCCGCTCAACGACATCATCCGTCAGGAACTTTCCGCCGCCGGCAATTACACCATCCACACCATAGCGGATCAGGCTGTCCAGCGAGCGGGTAAATCCGTCGGCTGAATTACCGCATTGTGTCAGAAAGACCTGTTTTCCCTGAGTCTCCGCGTATTCACTGACCCCGGCGGCAACTTCAGCATAAAACGGCTCAGTAATATCTTTGACAATCAGCCCGATCACATTTGAAATGTTATCGCGTAATGTTGCTGCCTGCTGGTTGCGGACATAGCCCAGCGACTCAATTGCGGCATTTACTTTTTCCGCGGTTTTACGCGAGATCCGCCCTTTTCCGCTGAGTACCAGCGATACTGTTGTGACCGACACCCCGGCCAGTTGCGCCACATCGACAATCGTGACTTTTCTGAGATTCATAACGCCAGATACTTCCCTTATACATCAGATACCGCAGAGAATTTTACACAATATCCGATAAAACGTTTTATCTATTTATTAAATATGGTTGTCAGGTCATGTTTATTTTTTGTGATCGGGTAAGTATTATATTTTGGTAAAACGTTTTATCTTATTTTACCTTCACAACACCACACTAATAATTACAGGATACGGTATGAGTAGCCAACCAAAACAAAAAGTCACGCTCTGGGAGTTTTTCCAGGGACTTGGCAAAACATTTATGCTGCCTGTCGCACTGCTCTCATTTTGCGGGATCATGCTCGGGATAGGCAGTTCGCTCAGCAGCCGTGATGTTCTCACTCTGCTGCCGTTCCTTGACCACACTGCATTCCAGCTGGTTTTTACCTGGATGAGTAAAGTCGGCTCATTTGCCTTCAGTTTTCTGCCGGTGATGTTTGCTATCGCCATTCCGCTGGGTCTGGCGCGCGAAAACAAAGGTGTCGCCGCATTTGCGGGCTTTGTCGGTTTTGCGGTATTCAACCTTGCCACCAATTTTTATCTGACAGCAACCGGCGTATTACCCACAACTGACCCGTTGATCCTCAAAGCGCATAATATTCAGAATATCATTGGTATTCAGTCAATTGACAGCGGAATTCTGGGTGCGGTGATTGTCGGTATCATTGTTTATATGCTGCATGAGCGCTTTAATACTATCCGCCTGCCGGATGCGCTCGCGTTTTTCGGCGGCACCCGGTTTGTGCCGATTATCACTACTCTGGTACTGGGTTTATGTGGTTTGCTGGTGCCGCTTATCTGGCCGTGGTTCGCGATGGGGATCAACGGATTAGGCAAACTTATTCACAGTGCGGGTGCATTCGGCCCGATGATTTTCGGCTCTGGTGAACGGTTGTTACTGCCTTTCGGGCTGCATCATATTCTTGTCGCACTTATCCGCTTTACTGAAGCCGGCGGTACCATGGATGTGTGCGGTAATACCGTTAACGGCGCGCTGACTATCTTCCAGGCACAACTTTCCTGTCCGGATACCCAGGGTTTTGCAGCAAGTGCCACTCAGTTCCTTTCTCAGGGAAAAATGCCCGCTTTCCTCGGCGGTCTGCCTGGTGCGGCGTTAGCTATGTACCACTGCGCACATCCTGAAAATCGTCATAAAATTAAAGGATTGCTTATCTCCGGTGTGGTTGCCTGTGTGATTGGCGGCACGACAGAACCACTGGAATTCCTGTTCCTGTTTGTCGCACCGTTCCTGTATCTGATCCATGCGATTCTGACCGGTCTTGGTTTCACTGTGATGGCAATCACCGGGGTGACTATTGGTAATACAGACGGTAACCTGATTGATTTTGTGGTCTTCGGGATCCTGCACGGTATTCAGACTAAGTGGTATATGGTACCGGTTGTCGCCTTTATCTGGTTCGCCGCTTACTACGGGATTTTCCGTTTCGCCATCACCCGCTTTAATATCAAAACCCCGGGCCGCGATACAGATACTAAAACGGGTGATAAAACCCCTGCTGTCACCGGCTCAGCGGGTAAATCCGGTTATAATGTCCCTGCGATCCTTCAGGCTCTCGGCGGTAAAGAGAATATTATCTCACTGGATAACTGTATCACCCGTCTGCGGATGTCAGTGAATGATATGAGCAAGGTCGATGATGCACAGCTCAAAGCGCTGCGGGCAATCGGGGTTGTTCATCTTAATGACCATAATTTACAGGTTGTTATTGGTCCGCAGGTTCAGTCGGTCAAAGATGAACTGGATCAACTGATGAAATCTGCGCCTGACAGCGCACAGCCTGTTGTTCAAAATATCTGATCGTTCAAAATACCTGATCGTTCAAAACGCCTGATATTCCTCACCGCACTGTTTATCAGTGCGGTTTTTTTCCGGAGAAACTATGTCGCCAGAAACTATGTCGCCAGAAGCTATGTCATCAGAAACTATGTCATCTTCATTATTTTCTGTTCCGGTCGATCGCCACGGAACCTATTGTACGCAATGGGATTTTGTACAGGATCGCTTTGGTCAGGCCGATTTACTGCCGTTTACTATCTCTGATATGGATTTTGCCACCGCTCCGGCTATTTTGCAGGCAATCACTGACCGCACCACTCATGGCGTATTTGGTTACAGCCGCTGGCAGCATGAGGATTTTCTCAGTGCCGTTGCGCACTGGTTTTCATCCCGCTTTCAGGCGGAAATCGATACACAATCATTGGTTTATGGTCCGTCTGTTATTTATATGGTCAGTCAGATGATCCGGCTGTGGTCGCAACCCGGGGACGGGGTTCTGGTTCACACCCCGGCGTATGACGCTTTTTATAAAACAATCACCGGAAACGGACGCAATATAGTCGCGTGCCCGCTGGAGAAAACAGCGGATGGCTGGTGGTGTGATATGGAAAAACTGGAGGCACGACTGGCACGACCGGATACCCGTATTATGCTGTTGTGCAGCCCGCATAATCCGACCGGTAAAGTCTGGACCCGCACAGAGCTGGAGACAATGGCACAACTGTGTGAGCGCTATAATGTAAAAGTGATCAGTGATGAAATCCATATGGATTTGTGCTGGTCGCCGCATCAACACACGCCCTGGTCTGAAGTCGGGCGTCAGGAATGGGCACTGTTCACCTCAGCATCGAAGTCGTTTAATGTACCGGCACTGACCGGTGCTTACGGGCTCATTAATAATATGGCATCCCGTGAAGCGTATTTTCATCGCCTGAAAGCCTGTGACGGGCTATCTTCTCCCGCGGTTCTGGCCGTTATTGCCCATATTGCCGCATACCGGAACAGTGCGCCGTGGCTTGATGAACTGCGTGATTATCTGTTTGCTAACTTACAGTATGTGAAACAGCGGTTGGATGATGCGTTTCCTGAGCTTAACTGGCAAATACCGCAATCGACCTATCTTGCCTGGATAGATCTCAATCCGCTGAATATTGATGACAATATACTGCAGGATACACTGATTAACCGGGAAAAGGTGGCGATCATGCCGGGATATACCTACGGAGAAGAAGGTCGCGGTTTTTTACGTCTTAATGCCGGATGCCCGCGGGAAAAACTTGCCGCAGGATGGATAAATTGATTAGTGCGCTGAAAACACGCTGACACATACTCTAAAATAAATACTTTTTACGGGCCGGGATATTACAGCATCCCGGTCATTCATGTTTGCCGACCTTATTGCGTAAAGCCCGGCGTAAATAAGAAAACGGTAAACCCGGACATATTTTGTCATCCGGCCTGCCGGTCTTCACCGCTTCCTGTTTTTCATCCTTTACCGGCGCTGTCTGCGTTTGCGGTTGGATTTTACCGGAGGTGGTGTTATCCGCCATTTTATTCCCCTTCTTTACTGAGTGCGTCGTTAACCGCTTCTATTTTTTGTACGGCGTCATTAAGAATATCTGCGATTTTGCTGAGCTTACCGGCATCCAGCTCGCTGGTAACCAGTTTGTGGCGCAGCAATGCGCGTAAATTACCGAGAGCCTGTTCGATTTCATCAGATAACAAAGAACCCCGGCGGAAAGAGTCTGTTTCTTTCAGGCGCAGTGCGATTTGCTCCAGAACCCCGGCATTTTCATCCAGATGCAGCTTCCCTTCCGGCGTCAGGCTGTAACTCTTACGTCCGTTTCCGGTGTCTTCAGCAACAATCAGCAACTGGTCTTCAAGCAGTGTCAGTGTCGGATAAATCACACCCGGGCTTGGTGTATACAGACCTGATGTTAACTGACTGATTGATTTAATTAATTCATAACCATGACTTGGTTTCTGATTAAGGTTCGCCAGCATCATAATGCGCAGGTCGCCATGATCTAACAAACGACGCAGACCTTTGCCCCGTCCGCCACGGCGCTGACCGTGTTCACCGCGACCATGATGTTCGCCGTGCTCGTGATGGTCACCATGACAACCGTGTTCACCGCGGCCATGATGCTCACCGTGTTCGTGGTGGTCGCCATGACAGCCATGTTCACCGCGACCATGATGTTCGCCGTGTTCATGATGATCGCCATGACAGCAGCGTTTGCTTTGTCCGTGGTGTTCGTCGTGATGGCTGCCATGCCCGCCGTGACGTTGACGCCCTTCCTGTGCATCGCAGGTGCGATGACGTAAAGCATGTAAAAACATAGAGTAATTCCTTTTGTAATTAATAATTTTAATCAGCGACGGATATTAGATATATCTGTTTCGCTTCGTGGATAACTATAGCCACTCCATAACCAAAGGTCAATTTAGATATATCTAAAATAGCACGATTTGCGCTTAACGGGAATGATAACCACTCTCATATTGTAGCGTGCAGGCAGGATGCACTATCAACAAATAATGCGGATATACCCTTATTCATTCAAACTGCTGGTTCGTTGGCAGCAGAAAGGCAGCCGGGGTATGCTCCCCGGCTGCCTTTCTGCATTCTGAATGATGTTGGGTATAGTGCAAAAAAGAAGGATCAGAAGTCAGGATTGGTCAGAATGATTTTGCCGGTCAGATCCCCGGACTCCATCAATTGATGAGCTTTCACCACATCCGCCAGTTCAAAAGTATGGCTTATCAGCGGTTTTATTTTACCCGCCCGTAATAACGGCCAGACTTTTTGTGCAAGGTCACGGGCAATAATGGCTTTTTCTTCCGGTGTCCGCGCCCGCAGGGTTGATCCTGTGTGAGTCAGACGCTTTACCATCAGCGGCATCATATTCAGGTTCTGCGGATTGCCGCGCATCAGCCCTATCTGGATTATCCGGCCTGCTTTTGCGGCAACTTCATAGTTTTTCTGAATATAATCGCCACCGATAATATCCACAACCATATTGACACCCTGCCCGCCGGTCAGGTCAGGAATGACCTGTGCGAAATCGGCTTCCCGGTAATTAATCACATGGTCTGCGCCAAGCTGGCGGGCAATATCGGCTTTTTCTGCAGAGCCGACAGTGGTGTATACGGTTGCACCAAATGCTTTCGCCAGCATGATTGCCACGCTGCCGATACCGGATGTACCGCCATGAATAAGAACGCTCTCTTCACTTTGTAACTTACCGATCTGAAAGACATTCGCCCAGACCGTAAAGAAATTTTCAGGAATACCGGCGGCATCTGTATAACTCAGATTTTCCAGCGGCAGAGCGATGCTGTCATGGACGAGGCAGTATTGCGCATATCCGCCGCCTGCCACAAGTGCACAAATTTTATCTCCCACCTGCCAGCGTTTACAATCTTCACCAACAGCGACCACCTCACCCGCAATTTCAAGCCCCGGCACAGGAGATGCATCCGGTGGCGGCGGGTAACTGCCCATCCGCTGAAACACATCAGGCCGGTTAACTCCGGCAGCCGCGACTTTAACCAGCAGGTATTCTCCCTGTACCTTAGGTAATGGCATTTCAATTACCTGTAATACCTCAGGTCCGCCGGGCCGGGTAATATCGATTGCCATCATTGATTCGGGTAATGTATGTGAAATCATTACGTTTCCTTAAACAGTCCTGGATATATAATATAAGTCGTTATATGACTACTTTAAAATTCCGGATGAATTATTGTCCGTATCATACCGCTGCTTATAAAAGATAGCATAGCAAGATGACGAAAATATAATATCTGAGACGTCTTCTTTTATATTAACCATATTAAAAGCATGGTTATTTTTTATGCTCCGGCTATGTCTGTTCGTGCCATTGAAAAAGCACGATTTAATTTAACCTGACACACTGTTTTACAACGAATAATGAACGCCTTATTCACATTCGGGTATATTATTAACATGCTGATATGTAATAAATTGACCTGAAAATGACTCATCTGTTGTTCCCGGGTGGATTAATGAGACGTTAATCAAAAAAATTACATTACGACATCACGAAAAAAGCATAGTATGTCAATATTATGCGCCTGTTTTTAGCCGGGTATAACTATATTTAAACTCAGACCACTTACCACTTTTGGTAGTCTGTGATAAAATTGATTCAAATCAATATTATTTCAAGAGCAAGCCTATGATCCCGGAAAAACGTGTAGTACGTAGAATTCAATCAGGCGGCTGTGCGATCCATTGTCAGGATTGCAGCATCAGCCAGCTGTGTATCCCTTTTACGCTTAATGAGCATGAGCTGGATCAGCTTGATAATATCATTGAGCGCAAAAAGCCTATCCAGAAAGGTCAGGCGCTGTTCAAAGCCGGAGATGAACTGAAATCTCTGTATGCTATCCGCTCCGGAACCATCAAGAGTTATACCATTACCGAAGAAGGTGATGAGCAAATCACCGGTTTTCATCTGGCGGGTGACCTGGTGGGTTTTGACGCTATTATCAATACCGAACATCCGAGCTTCGCACAGGCACTGGAAACCTCGATGGTCTGTGAAATTCCGTATGAAACCCTGGACGACCTCTCAGGGAAGATGCCGAATTTACGCCAGCAAATGATGCGTCTGATGAGCGGCGAAATTAAAGGCGACCAGGAAATGATCCTGTTGTTGTCTAAAAAGAACGCAGAAGAACGCTTAGCGGCATTTATTTATAATTTATCACGCCGTTTTGCACAGCGTGGTTTCTCTCCGCGTGAATTCCGCCTGACCATGACCCGTGGTGATATCGGTAACTACCTCGGTCTGACTGTCGAAACAATCAGTCGTTTACTGGGGCGTTTCCAGAAAAGCGGCATGCTGGCCGTAAAAGGTAAGTACATTACCATTGAAGATATGGATCAGCTGGCAGCCCTCGCCGGTAAAGTACCTGCTCTGCCACAGGACTGATTAATAAAGATACCGGGACTGCATTTCTCTGCGCTGTGATCTGCACCAGACCGAATTATTTCGGTTTGGTGCTAATATTTCCTACATTCCTGCTCCGGTTTGGTTTATCTTTACAGATACGAATCCCGTTCCGCGAGGAGAGATGAATGTCTGACTATCAAAACCTCTTAGTTGCAATAGACCCCAATCAGGATGATCAGCCGGCATTACGGCGTGCGGTATATATCGTGCAACGCAATGGCGGACGAATTAAGGCTTTCTTACCTATCTATGACCTCTCTTATGACATGACAACCCTGCTCTCCCCTGAAGAGCGGGATGCGATGCGCAAAGGTGTTATTGCTCAGCGCAGTGCATGGATTAAACAGCAGGCGCGTTATTATCTGGAAGCCGGCATCGACATTGAAGTAAAAGTCGTGTGGCATAACCGTCCTTATGAGGCCATTATCAAAGAAGTGATCAGCGGCGGTCATGACCTGATGCTGAAAATGGCGCATCAGAATGATAAGTTTGAATCATTGATATTCACCCCGCTTGACTGGCATCTGCTGCGCAAATGTCCGTGTCCGGTCTGGATGGTGAAAGATAAAGTCTGGCCGGAACAAGGTTCTGTGGTGGTCGGCGTGAATCTGTCAAATGAAGAGTCTTATCACGATGCACTGAATCTGAAGCTGGTGGCTATCACACAAGAGCTCGCCAAACGGATAGTCAAAGATCCCGCTATTCATCTGGTCAGCGCGTACCCGGTTGCCCCTATTAATATCGCGATTGAATTGCCGGACTTCGACCCGAACACCTACAATAATGCCCTGCGCGGACAGCACCTTATCGCAATGAAAGAGCTGCGCCAGCAGTTCTCTATCGGTGAGGAATACACGCATGTGTATGAGGGATTGCCGGAGAAAGTCATTCCTGAAGTGACTGCTGAACTGAATGCCGGGGTGGTTGTACTGGGAATTATCGGGCGGACCGGGATTTCAGCGGCGTTCCTCGGTAATACGGCGGAGCATGTCGTTGATCATCTCAAATGTGACCTTCTGGCGGTAAAACCGGATGGTTTTGTGTGCCCGATTGATGATGATGATTAATTACTGATTAGTTTCTCGGCTATATAAAAAACGCATAAAAAAGCGGGTGATTATGATTAATCACCCGTTTTTTGTTTTAACTACTGATGTTAATAACCGGTTTTACAGTGAACGCAGAATCGCTTCACAGCTGGCTTTGGCGTCGCCAAATAACATCTGGGTGTTTTCTTTAAAGAACAGCGGGTTCTGAACCCCGGCGTAACCGGTATTCATCGAACGTTTGAATACAATCACGTTCTGCGCTTTCCAGACTTCCAGTACCGGCATTCCTGCAATCGGGCTGTTCGGGTCATCCAGCGCCGCCGGGTTAACCGTATCATTTGCGCCGATCACCAGAACCACATCGGTATCTTTGAAATCATCATTGATTTCATCCATTTCCAGCACGATGTCATACGGCACTTTTGCTTCAGCCAGCAACACATTCATGTGACCCGGCAGACGTCCTGCCACAGGATGGATACCAAAACGTACCTTGACGCCTTTATCGCGCAGCTTCTGCGTAATATCGTGCACCGGATACTGTGCCTGGGCAACCGCCATACCATAGCCCGGAGTGATGATAACGGATGTGGCATTTTTCAGCATATCCGCCACTTCTTCCGCGTTGATTTCACGATGCTCACCGACTTCTTCATCACCGGAGCTTGCTGTTCCGTCAGTTCCGAAGCCGCCTGCAATAACACTGAAGAAGGAGCGGTTCATTGCCTTACACATAATATAAGACAGAATCGCACCGGACGAACCGACCAGAGCACCGGTAACAATCAGAAGGTCATTACTCAGCATGAAACCGGCTGCCGCTGCTGCCCATCCTGAATAGGAGTTGAGCATAGATACCACGACCGGCATGTCTGCACCGCCGATAGAGGCAACAAGGTGCCAGCCGAATGCCAGGGCAATCACTGCCATCACGATTAAGGTGAGAACCTGTAACCCTGCGCTGTCTGTTTTAACAAAGGTCCACAACAGCAGGAAAGAGACAACCAGTGCCGCCAGGTTCAGTTTGTGACGGTTCGGCAGCATCAGCGGTTTTGAGGATAACTTACCGCATAATTTGCCGTAGGCAACAATTGAGCCGGTGAATGTTATCGCACCAATGAATATGCCAAGGAACACTTCAGTCAGGTGAATATTGTTCATCACCGAAGACGTCAGCGCCTGGTTGTGATCCATATAACTATTGAAACCGACCAGAACCGCAGCCAGACCCACAAAGCTGTGTAAAATCGCAACCAGCTCCGGCATTTCAGTCATTTCGACTTTACGCGCCAGACGAATACCAATCACAGCACCAATCACCATGGCAACAATGATCCAGCCGATATTGGATGAATATGGTCCGAAAATGGTGGCAGCCAGTGCGATAGCCATCCCGATAACACCCAGCAGATTACCGCGCTGAGAGGTTTCGTGGCGGGATAACCCGGCAAGACTGAAGATAAATAAGATTGCGGCAACAATATATGCCGCTGTAACGACTCCGCCAGACATATTCATTACCCCTTACGAAACATTTTAAGCATACGCTGAGTGACGGTAAAACCGCCGAAGATATTGATACTGGCAATCAGCACCGCAATAAAGGAGAAAAACGTTACCCAGCCACCGCTGCCGATTTGCAGAAGTGCGCCGACAACAATAATGCCCGAAATTGCATTGGTTACCGCCATCAGTGGCGTGTGCAGTGCATGGCTGACATTCCATACCACGTAGTAACCAACCACACAGGAGAGCGCAAAAACAGTAAAGTGGGATAAAAATTCCGCCGGAGCCACATTGGCGAGCCAGGCAAACAGAACAAACGCCAGCGCCATCAGTCCGTATTTCAGCCACGGAGACATTGGTTTTGCCGGTTTCTTTTCAGCTTTTACCGCAGCAGGTTTTGCCTGCGGCTGAGCTGAAACCTGGATTGGTGGTGCCGGCCAGGTGATTTCACCGGCTTTCACCACAGTCAGACCACGGATGACCACATCATCAAAATCAATATTGATTTCGCCGTTTTTCTCTTTGCACATCAGCTTCATCAGGTTCACCAGGTTGGTGCCGTAAAGCTGAGAAGACTGAGTTGCCAGACGCGCGGCGAGATCGGTATAACCAATGATTTTCACCCCGTTTTCGGTGGTGTGAATCTCACCCGGCACTGTCAGTTCGCAGTTACCGCCGTTTTGCGCGGCTAAATCGACAATCACACTGCCCGCTTTCATCGACCCGACCATGTCTTTTGTGATGAGTTTTGGTGCCGGACGTCCCGGGATCAGTGCGGTAGTCACAATGATATCAACGTCTTTTGCCTGTTCAGCAAACAGCGCCATTTCTGCCTTAATAAAGGCTTCTGACATCACTTTTGCATAGCCGTCACCGCTGCCTGCGGCTTCCTCGAAATGCAGTTCGAGGAAATCAGCGCCCATGCTGTTGACCTGCTCTTTTACTTCAGGGCGGGTATCGAATGCGCGGACTATCGCACCCAGGCTGCCTGCGGCACCAATGGCGGCAAGACCGGCAACACCAGCTCCGATAACCAGCACTTTTGCCGGCGGAATTTTACCGGCGGCAGTGATTTGTCCGGTGAAAAAACGACCGAATGCATTGGCGGCTTCAACAATTGCACGGTAACCGGCAATATTGGCCATCGAACTGAGCGCATCCAGTGACTGTGCACGGGAAATACGCGGAACCGAGTCCATTGCAAACACGTTAACGCCCTGCGCAGACAATTTTTCAAGCAGCTGCGGGTTCTGGGCAGGCCAGATAAAGCTGACCAGAGAACTGCCTGCTTTCATCAGCGGGATTTCACTGTCAAGCGGTGCGTTTACCTTAAAAATAAGGTCAGACTGCCAGACATCCTGTGTGCCGGCGATATCTGCCCCGGCTTCACGGTAAGCGTTGTCATCAAAACTGGCAAGATGACCGGCTCCTGTTTCAACAACCACATCAAACCCGAGTTTTTTCAGTTGTACAATGGTAGCCGGCGTGGCGGCGACCCGGGTTTCACTGGACTGTCGCTCTTTTGGTACACCAATACGCATAATGTTCCCTTATATGTACCCTTATTCATTCAACCTGCAGGTTCGTTGGCTGCGGTCAGCCTGCCTGTGCGCTGAATGACGTTGGGTAATAAGCTCAAGTGTTTTACGGACATGCTGGTCAGACTTGTGCATAAAAAAACAGCCATCTGCACGAAATCAGATCAAACACACCCTTTTATCTGAAATGTCCTAATAACCTACTGAAAAATGTGATATCGATCCATCTAATTTATTCGTTAATTCATACTAAACAGTATTTCCCCGGACAGAAAATTATTTTGCCGATAAATGACTATGATTGCATAAATTTGTGGTAAAAATTGCTGTATGATTAACAGTCTCAAACCGGCACGATAAATTAAAGCGACAACAAGCACAAATACATGTCATAATCGTGCGGCCAGGATATAAAATTACAGGTTCAGCACGTTATGAATATTAATTGCGCAAGGCGGAAGGATTTTGTATGAAGCTGAAAACAACGGTCATCGCATCTGCGATGTTTTTTTCATTTACGAGTTTGCTGCCGGTTCACGCAGCACAGGAATTAACGCCGGAGCAAGCGGCTCAATACCAACCTTTTGAGCGCATTGCCGTTACAGGCCGTTTCAATGCAATTTACGAAGCTGCTGCCGCCGTTTCCCGTAAAGCAGACAAAATGGGTGCCGATGCTTTCTATATCCAGAGCCTCGATGATCTGAACAGTAACGGAAACATGCGTGTGGTTGCTGATGTTTACCACAAAGATGCTGCACCGGCTGAAAAGAAAAACTACCGGTCATTCCGCGGTATCAATGAATTACCTGAAAAAGAAGCCATTGGTCTCCAGCCTTTCGACACAGTGACGGTAAACGGGTATTTCGCCAACAGTCCTGATCTGAATGATGCTATTGCCAAAGAAGCCATCAAAAAAGGCGCAGCCTCTTTCTTTATCGTCCGTAATATCTTTACCAATGACGGCGGTAATCAGCTGGCAACAGCCTATGTTTATAAAGCCGATGCACCTAAGCGTATTCTTCAGACCGATGAAGCGCTGATCCCTGCTGATTCAGATGCCGGCCGTGCCGCACTGGCAGCCGGTGGTGAAGCGGCAAAACAGGTTGAAATTCCGGGCGTTGCCTCTTCAACAGATACTGCCGGTAACAGCGTAGGTCGTTTCTTTGAAACTCAGGCGTCACGTGGCGGGCGTTACACTGTTACTTTGCCTGACGGTACTAAAGTAGAAGAGCTGAATAAAGCCTCTGCCGCTGTTATGGCACCATTTGACAGCGTAACCTTCACCGGTTATTACACAACCTCTCCGGAAGTGTCTTATCAGGTGGCGAAACGTGCAGCAGCCAAAGGCGCAAAATTTTACCACATTACCCGCCAATGGCAGGCCAGTGGCGGTAACGTGACCATCAGCGCGGATTTCTATAAGTAATCCATTCCTGCGGTCAATAAAAAGCGTATCGTCTGATACGCTTTTTTTATACCTTTAATTCAGTACGTTTACCTTATCCTCACAATCTGCTGCAAATGCATTAAGTAACAGTAAATATGCATAATATAATGCAATTAATGCATGATTAAACATTGCATATCCCCCCGACTCTCCGTACAATCAGCGCCAATTTTTGCGTATTCAGTCAAATTGATTGCATGAATACCCTGCACTTATATTACTGCTGCAGACTTACCGGGATGGTACTTTGGATAAAAAACTCAGTTTAACCGCGCTTACGGCATTAGTGCTCAGCTCAATGGTGGGCGCCGGTGTTTTCAGCCTGCCGCAAAATATGGCAGAAGTCGCCAGCCCGGCAGCACTAATCATCGGCTGGTCAATTACCGGCGTCGGTATTCTCTTTCTCGCTTTTGCATTACTGCTTCTTTCCCGTCTGCGTCCTGATCTTGATGGCGGCATCTTTACCTATGCCAAAGACGGATTCGGCGAGCTGATAGGTTTCTGCTCGGCATGGGGATATTGGCTGTGCGCCGTGATTGCCAATGTGTCTTATCTGGTTATCGTGTTTGCTGCATTCAGTTTTTTTACTGATACACCTGAGCATATTGTTTTTGGTGATGGTAATACCTGGCAATCACTGATTGGTGAATCTGTTCTGCTGTGGATTGTTCATTGCCTGGTTCTGCGCGGTGTTCAGACTGCCGCAGGTATTAATAAACTCGCCACATTTGCCAAGCTGGTGCCTCTCGGTCTGTTTATTGTGCTTGCGGTGATCGCCTTCCGCTGGGATACATTTCATCTCGATTTTACCGGTGTTGAGCTGGGTGTTCCGGTCTGGCAACAGGTAAAAGACACTATGCTTATCACATTGTGGGTTTTTATCGGTATTGAAGGTGCAGTTGTTGTCTCTGCCCGCGCACGGCGGCGCAAAGATGTCGGACTGGCAACCATGTTTGCCGTGATATCAGCATTAAGTATCTATATCTGTGTAACGCTGCTCTCTCTCGGGGTTGTTGCCCGTCCGGAACTGGCTGAAATGCGTAATCCGTCGATGGCCACACTGATGGTGAATCTGATTGGCGGCAGCGGCGAAATTATCATTGCTGCGGGGCTGATAGTCTCTGTCTGCGGCGCGTATCTGAGCTGGACAATTATGGCAGCGGAAGTCCCGTTTATTGCCGCACTTCACGGATCTTTTCCGTCTCCGTTCAAAAAGCAGAATGCAAACAATACACCATCGACATCATTATGGATGACAAACTGTGCGGTGCAGCTTGCGCTGGTGCTGATCTGGCTGAGTGGCAGCAATTATAATACGTTGCTGACGATTGCGTCTGAAATGATTCTGGTGCCCTATTTTCTGGTCGGCGCTTTCCTGGTGAAAACTGCGTTGAGACTAAAAAAACCGGCACTGCTGGGCGTGGGAATGGTCGCGGCACTGTACGGATTATGGCTGATTTATGCCTCCGGTTTGCTCAATCTGCTGCTTTCCGTAGTGCTTTACGCGCCGGGAATCCTGGTTTTTCTGTACGCGCTGAAAAATCGTGAAATAAAAACCACCCTGCACTTTGTTGAGTGGACCATTATTGCCCTCCTGCTGGCAGGAGCGGTTCCTGCGCTCTGGTATTTAATCCGATAGTTATCTGAGCGTAGCGGGCCAACGCGGCCCGCTACGCTCAGATAATCCCTACACCAGAAGTGCCCCGCCTTTTTATCCCTGTTATGCTAATCAGACACGATAGTTTATCGGGTCTGATTTTAAATAAAGAAAAATTGTATGTTGTAACTAATTAACGTATAGAATACTGTTCTAAAACATCAGCCACCTACCGATGTATCCAGATTAAAGCTCTCAACCAAACCGGAGAGAGCTAATCATATTGCTTTATTTACTACTGTTTTTTTGTACGCTTGCTTTAATGGACTCTTTTTCTTCTGGTGAGAGTTGCTCAAACAATGTGATATCCGTCGTGTTTTTTTTGCAGAACTAATGCATAGTAGTAAGCTTGTTTAGCATCTTGCTTAATGAGATAAGCCTCATATATATTTTCTGCTGCGTGGTAAGGATGATTTTCCAATGATATTAGATACCAGCCGATGGCTTTATCTACATTTTTGGGAATGCCGCACTCTCCATTAAAATAGTAATCCCCTAAACTTTTACTTTCCTGGGCATAAGCATTAGGGCGATATATTTTCTCCATCTCTGGTGCCCCAGATAAGGTTAACCACGCTTTTAAGTATTGATCGGTTTTCGTCATATCCATATTTTTATTGGAGCAGTTTTTATAGGGATAGTAGGCACGGAAAAGTTTATACGTTGCTTTTTTAGGCTCTATTTTAGCGGCTTTCTCAAGATAGCTGATGGCCTTATTAAAATCACTATCTCTGTAATATAAATATAAATCATATAACGCACTGATACGGGTATCCGATTGTTGCTCAAGTAATGCGACATATTTCTCGGCGGATTTCTCTCTAATCAACTGCTTATTACTTGTTATACCATCACCATAGAGTTCTTTAAGTTGAGAATAAGCGCTATATTTATAGTCTTCATCATTACTGTGCAAATTGCTTTCAAGGGCGGTGATAACAGCTTGATACTCTTTTGAATCAGTCACCACTTCGGGTGATGAAATAATTAACTGAGCAAATCTATCAATAGAAAAAAGATCACCCTTCCCGGCACCTGATTGCAATAATTTTTTCTCTTCCTCTGTATCGAGATCACTATTTACGATAAGTGGTTTGATAGCCTCGATATTGCCAGCTTGGTAGCTAGCATTAAACCATGGCAATGCTTCAGTGATATTCGACTCTCTAACGTACCAATAACCAAGTTCGAGCGCTTTATCGGCATCACCATTTCGAGCCGGAAGAATCGTTGAGTGATAAAATATAAGGTCATCTTTAGCCGATGCATTATCCGGGATTTTTTTGAGCCACAAAACAGCTTCGTCCCAATTCGATAGTACAAGTGTTGATTCGGTTCTTCTATCTACAATACCTGTTTTCAGTAACTCCGCATAAGCTAATAAACCATCTTCATCACCTTTTTTAGCAGCTTGATGGTAATAATCTTTTGCTTTGATGATATCAAATGGAACGCCATTACCATAAAAATAAGCGTTACCTATTTCATATAAGGCATGTGGGTTATTATCTTTTTGACTAAAAAGAGCATCAAATTGCTTCATTTTATCGGCGTTTTCTTGCCCGGTAGATCCTGATTTCCCATAGAGTTCTTTCGCTTTATTTCGGTTGACTGAAACGAATGAACTCCCATAGAAATAATGGTTAGCAAGTTTATAAGTAAGAGACGAGTTATTAACCTCTACGGCTTTCAGATAATAATTGAGTAATTTTTGATGATCTTTTTGTTGCAATGAATCAGTGTCGTAATAACGAATTATCTCTGCCAGAGCAGCTTGATTACCTAACATTGCACTGCGGTCCAGGTACTCAAGCCATTTATCGTTATCAATAAGTTGCCCGAACTTACCATTTTTATAAGCATTGGCAACGATAAGATTAGCATAATCATCACCATCAGCTGCTTTGGTTTTATGTTCATTGAATTCCGCCAGTACTTTTTTGATGGCATCAATGTGTGACTGAGCCTGAACATACTGATTTTTTTCGGTGATGATCTGCTGGTAATAACTTAATGCTCTTTGATAATTAACCGGGTTTTTATAGCGACCCATTTCAAAAATATTCCCAAGTTGATACCAGCATTCGTTTTCTCCTAGGTTGGCACATTTTTCAAGCCAGGAGATTAACGAATCTTCTTGCAACTTAGTAATTATGCTAAATCGTTTAGAGAAATAGGGCCATCTTCCAATGTATTCATAACCCTGAATATTTTTGGCAATATATAAATTAGCATCTGAACTACCCAAGTCTGCCGCTTTAAATATTAAGTCATAATAAGATTTTAGTTGTTCATCAGAAACTTCATCAATATTGTTGATTTTTTTCAGCTGCTCTATCGCATATTGAAAGGTGATATCGGGGTCTTTACCAATTAATGGAAGTACATACTCTTCGGCTTTTGGATACGATTTATTGACTGCTAATGTCAGTAATAATTTCTTAGCCACAGAATTATTCAGACCATACTCCATCAATATTTCGTAGGCGGCATTAAGCTCTTTATCCGATAACGTATCTTTGTACTGTTTATCGTTGAAGACTTCATCAATGAGGGATATAGCTTGGGATTGTTGATTTTCCTTATATTTAATTAAAGCGATAGCATAATGAATTTTAGCATTTAAATTATATTTGTTATATTTATCATAAAGTTCAAAGGCTTGCTGATTGTTTTTCTTGGCATCAGTACGCAGCAGATAGTCGGCATAATGATGTGCTTGCAAGTAATAATTTTTATTATTCATGTCGTCGAGAATGTACTCAATAACAATTTTTTTCATCGAGATAAGGCGTAAGGTCATATGTATAAAATAATTCTGTAAGATAACGGTTTGCGCGGGTATCTTCAGGGAATTTAATGATATTTTCATTATACAACTGAACTGCTTTTTTTTATATTTTGCGCAGTACCAATACCATAGGCATATTTTTCAGCTAAATTGAGACGAAGATAACTTTCAGGTGAGATATCAAAAGCTTTTTGCGTTAACTCAAAGGCTTTGCCTGGATCATAAATTTCACTGTGTTCAGTGTAATAAGCATAGCTGGCATAGGTCAGTGCCATTGGGTCATTGGGATAATCAGCCAATAGCTTATTGGCATAATACGTTACTTGTTGATTAAGCTGAGTGTTTGGGTAATCACTGTCTTCAAGTAGGTTCTTGATAAGAGATGACATCGCCCCTTTGTTACCTAACTCTGCTGCTTGGCGAAGATATTTTTCGGCAAGTTCAGAGGAAAATTTAAAATTGTTATCCTCTATATAGACGGAATAAACACGGTACAAATAAAATGCTGCTGGAGCATATCCACTATCCGCGATAGTAATGACATCATCTGGATTTTTGTGTGTTATGGTATAACGAAGATAGAGCGCTTTGGGATCTT
The DNA here is from genome assembly GCF_001676055.1 of Morganella psychrotolerans. Lineage (GTDB taxonomy): Bacteria > Pseudomonadota > Gammaproteobacteria > Enterobacterales > Enterobacteriaceae > Morganella > Morganella psychrotolerans_B. The sequence continues at coordinate 89,882 of NZ_LZEX01000001.1, forward strand.
TTTTATCAATTAATGGTTTAAGATAATCAACAGCTTTAGATTTATTTTCAATGACACCATCACCTAGATTATAGAGTTCAACAAGTTGATAAATCGCGACACTATCACCTTTTTTTGCTAATGACTCGAGTTCGGATAATTTATTAGCTCGTTCAGTTGGATTCAACACACTGAACATTGATATTGGCAGAAGCGGAGGATTAAATATATCTTCATTACCACACTTGAGCAGCTCATTGAATATATCGGAGTATTGCCTGGCGAGTTGAGGATTTTTCTCAACGCCATTTTTACCTTCTTCATAAATAGCAGACAATGGATACGCTGCCAGTAAGAAGCCATCATTAATTAATGAAGTCAGGATTTTAACAGCTTCTTGGCTATTCTGGTCCTCCCGCTCCAGTATTCCCGAATAGACATATAATCCAAATGGTTCATTCTGTTTTGCCGCTAATGTAATGTATTGACGTGCTTTCTTTAAATCTTCAGGAAGAATTTTTTTATCATCAAGATAGTAGCGAATACCAATAAAAACCTGAGCCCGACTGTTACCAAGGTCAGCGGCTTTTTCAAGTGAACGATATCCGAATGGGTCATCCGGAGTATCTGCAAGTAATTGCAGATAACGAAAAACCCCCAAATTATACAGAGCATTTGGGTTCCCCGCATCGGCAGATTTGATTAACCACTCTTTCGCTTGCAGACGATCCTGCGGCTGACCTCTTCCATCCCAGTACGCCATGGCGAGATTAAAGGCATCTTGACTATTCTTAGGACCAGACTTGGAAGTGTGGGCGAATTTCTGCACATCATCATTATGGAAGTTATATTCAGTGTTTTTTTCAGAAGGATGCTTGAAATGAAAAATACCTAGAACAATTAATACAGAAATAAATAATAAGCAGATAATCAACCATACTCGATGCGGAATACTAATTTTTGCAGACACTTTATCGCCCTCGCCTTATCTGGAGAAATTTAAGTTAAGTCTATTCCATTGATAGAATGACTTCATCCTTTTATTCATAAAATAGCGGCAATGGATATAAAATAAGGTAAAAGAAAGCTCTAAAAAGTGGCAGCATTAGTCAGTTCCGAAAAATGGTCAGTTAAACGCTCCTACGCGTATACGACAACAGCCCCATCAATTCTCTGATGGGGCTTTTTTATTCTTTCTGCCTGGCTCGATGATATACAGCCCCAGGCTAAACACGCTGTTGAATCTACCTTTTTTTCTTTTGATCTTTAAAGGTGATTAATTCTTTCTCTAATAAATCAACTGGTTTGCCATTAACTAACGCAGAAGCAGATTCTATGTTAAATTGTGACATAGAATAGTCGCAGCCTTTTTTATCATAAATTGGCACCAGTCTGGAGCCTTCATATTCTATTTTTTTGCCGTCACTGTCATGCTCGTAGAGGCTATTAAACCCGAAAGGTTTAAACGCTACTACTTGGATTTGTTCAAATAGCCCCTCACTATCTCTATCTTTAGTGGTGATTTTCAGCCCAACACGTAAGTTTTCAACAGGGATCCTATTATTGCTCTCAACTCCAAAATATAACTCACATTCCACTCCTGAATCACTGTTACCCGAAAAGGTTGATATCCGCTTTATGGTTAATTTTGGTAAATCACTGCTAAATTCATTACGTCGTTTTTTATCTGATTCGCATAACTGGATATATTTTGTACGCGTGAGCGTCTCACTAAAACCGCTGGTACTATTTTCATATAAATTAGCGGATTTTTGGCAATCAACTTTTACACCGTTACCATTGTAATACATTAAGCTTAAATATTTTTCAGCTTCTCGCCGGCTATAATCGCTTGATTGATTGAATAGTTGCAATGCTTTGGGGTAATTAACCTCAATGATTTCACCTTCATAATAGATCGTAGCTAACTTTAATATGGCATTATTATCACCAGACTCCGCTGCTTTGCTATACCACTCCATGGCTTTCGCAGGATCTTGATGTATTCCCCAATCACCTTTTTCATATAACTGACCTAAAATATTTTGCGATGCAGGTTCACCTTTATCAGCAGCTTTTCTGAACCATTTCAGTGCCTCCAAGTCTTTTTCTTCAGGTGCTAAAGAGGAATAACCAAAATTATAAAAATGGCCAACCTTAAAAAGGAGTTCGCCATCCCCATCTGATGCCCATAGTTTTGCAAGGTGCAGTGTATCTTGTTTACTGAACCCTATTCGCGTCAACATATCTTGCGTGGATTGATCACCTGACGTCAAATACCTTGATATGTAATCAATCAATTGATAGCGGATTTTTTTATCCGTCTCAGCTTCCGATTTAGCATCAAAAAGCGTAATACTTAGATCATTAGCATTATTTACATCAATACCTTCTTTATTTACTTTCTCGACAAACTGCTGTGCTTTCGTTTTATTTTTCTCAACACCAATACCATATTGATAGAAATACCACGCATTACCACAGCCATAGTCTCCGCCAAGATCACAAGCCTGCTGATAATAATCTATCGCTTTTAGTACATCTTTAGGTGTATTAATTCCATGCTCATAAATAAAACCGAGAGTACTTAATGCATGTGGGTCTCGTTCCTTCGCAAGCAAATTAAGTTCAGCAATTGCATTAAGAGAACCATCTTCATGATCCGTCAATAAACGTTCGATTTCCTTATTTGAATCAGCAAATGCTACACCGGATAATAAGAGAAAAACGATTGGTAATCGAAATTTTGAAATAAAGTTACGTTTGCTCATTTTGAATCCATTTTATTAATTGATGACTACCCACACATCATTTCGCAACCTTACCATTTTTGTATTTTCTTCTTTGGGGCTTAACTGCTGCTGTAACAATGGAAATGTCTCTTTAATCACCTTATTGTTAACCCAAGGTGATATATTGATGGCATTGTAGGTAAATGTGACCTCAACTTCCTTGAAGGCATTTTCAATCGGTGGGTTTATTTTAACAATGTTTGTGACCTGATAATTACCAGCGCAAATATAGAGACTTGAATCATTTTGCAGATATTTTTTACCTTCCAATGTCGGAGCATAACGATAACCCGTTATCTCTCCTTCACTGTTTGTCATCCCCTCTTTATCTAACAAACCAACGGATTTAAATGCATCAAAAGATTTAATGTCATTTTTGAAATTCGTTTCCGTCTCTTTTTCTGAAATAAATAGCCCTGATGGCCCTTTTTTTACCTGAACGGGAAAAGGTTTTGCGCCATTATGGGGAGCAGGAGATGGCACAATACAAAAATTTTGATAGTATTTATCGATAGCCTTAGTCAGATTGTCAGGTGTGAGTTCATTATTTTCATCCTTACAACCAACTAACACAACTATACTAATAGACAGGTATTTCAATAGGTTAATTTTTTTCATATTGGTTGTTAGGCTATCTGCCACGTCATAAAAGGAACAATCAGTATAAGTAATATACTCCAGATAATGAAGTAACTTATCTAATATTTTCCCTTGCAGCTTTACTGGTAAACCATCAAGCCTTATATGAGTTACCGGAATACCGCAGATATCACAGCATTCCAGTAACTCGTCACTTTATCTATTCAATCTTTTTTAAACCCCTGCTTACCCTGACTAGCCCGCCATTCTTTAATTATTTTAGTAATCGCCTCAGGTGTGCTATCAGCATCTGACTTAGCGAAGTAAATTAAATCAGTACCATCAGGATGCTCTGTGATTTTTTCAAAGTGACTGAGTAAGATATCTAATTGTTCATCTGTCTCCGCTATATTTTCCTTATAAATCTCCTTCATCAGACCCAAAAATTCACTTTCAGTATAATCAGTTATGCTATTTTTTAATTTCATTACTCAGTTACCTCTGTGAATATCAATATGACGTTTCGGTGTAGTAACACGGAGATTACCCATATCATAAACTTCCCCGCCCCGGCTAATAAGTTTATCGTGATGGATTTCAAATGAATTTCGTTTCCCTACAACCCCATCTTTCGGCGTTTTAGGCGCCTTGCCAATCTGCATACGATCCCGGTTTCCCTTGATAAACTGCTTTGATAACTCAGGGTCTTTAGAAACCTCTATCCAAAATTGCTTCCGAAAATCATCAAAGCTGCTAAATTTCTTACCCCGTAATTTATCAGCAATACGATCAGGGATCTGTGCTCCGGCTTCTTTTCCTGCATCCTCCAGCCATTTATCACCAACCGTTTTGCCTTTGCCTGTGGCGATTCCCAGTTGATTGCGTTTTTTCTCTTTATTTAGTTTATCTTCAGCGGATTTTTTCTTTTCTTCTGCTTTTTTACGACTTTCCAGTGCAACGGAAAGCGCTTTTTCTGCTTGTTCATGCTGATTAATTGCTCTATTAATGTTTGTTAGTGCATTTAAAATAGCTGTAACCGGGTGGTCACTAAGAGTAAGAAGCCCTCCTGACAGATAACGACTAACTTTAATATGCAGTTCTGCAACTTTTGCCTGACTTTCAGGAATATTAACCTTTAATGTTTCAAATTTTATTTGAGCATTCAGAACTCGGTCACTAGCAGATTTCAGTTCATTATTCGCTGCGTCAAACTGCTCCTGAGCCGCCTCTACCGGATGCCGCGCCACCCAGTCTTTTTTCGCCTGCTCAATTATTTTTTTCTCTTCTTCCGGTTTTGGTTTTTCCGTAACAGAAATATAAATCGGTGCATGATCGCCACCAAAATCAATCATGGCATGATATGAATGGTCGGTTTCTATAGAAGGGATATACTGATGCATGGCAGGAGCTGTATTTGGCTTTGCCGATTTTGATCTTCGTCGCTTGTTTTTATAGATCTCAATACGCATCGGCGTCATGCCGGGAACAACAGCCGCAGTATAGACATTCGGTTTATTTGTCTTTTGGGCTTTTACAACTGAAACAGGTGTCGGTGTAACGGGGGTTATCGCCACCCGTCGTGAGTTAGTCAGGTCATCAATCACCGCCTGAGCAATGACTCCAGCCGGAACTGCATCATATTTGTGAATTTCGTTCACAGGTACAGATGTGACAAGGTTAGCCGGCAGTGTTGTAATGCCATAGATTTTTTGCTTATTAAAATCCACATCCTTGATATTAAAATGCATTTTTGGTTCTGTTGCTATGGTTGCCGGATATAGCAAACCAAAAACACCCATTACGCGAACACCCCAAGGACCATATTTACTCAGAATACCTGAGAAATATTCACCCAACTCAACAACCGCTGCATAAACAGATTCAGTAAACGCAGTTTCTGCTAAAGTAGCGCCGAAAACACCTTGTTTATTAGTGACTGATAATGCCGTTACACCTATAACACCTAAATCGATTGACGTTACTGATTCAGGATTTGAATCTATATTTACACGTCCATTGGCTGATTCGCTATTACCACTGCGGGAGCCTCCGAATTTGTCCGGATCGAAGTGATGGATATCTCCGTAGGGCGTATTACTTGTCCCCCATCCACTACCACTGCCGGAACCGCCACTTGATGAACCACCGTTACCACCAATCCCTGTCGGTCCGCCGTTGATATTGCCCCCGGTATCATGGGCACCACTGTTGTAACCATTTCCATCACCACCACTCATGATTGTGTCCTTTTATAAAATTAGCAATATGCTGGTTTTATACACAGCGATAACTAACCCTACTCCTGAATCATGAGTTTAATCAGTATAAAAAACGTCAGAATACAATGAATTAAACAACGTTTATTTTTTATTTATCACACCACAAATTTTACATTTCACGTTATTTCAGTACAAAAAAACGGGCACTTCTGTGCCCGCTAATGGGTAAAAAACCAATTACTGTATAAAAACACAGTACCCCGTAAAAACGGCACTTTACCCGCTGATTTGTGCCATTGCCTGGATAATCCGTTTATCTGATACAGGATATGGCGTACCTAATTGTTGGGCAAACAGACTGATCCGCAGCTCTTCAATCATCCAGCGCACTGCTTCAGCTTCCGGTTTACGTTTATCCACCGGTGACAATTTACCTTGCCATTGCTTCCAAAGGTTCTGAATATGCTCAATTTTATTCATATTGGCTCTGTCGCGGTTCACATCCGCCATCAGTTTTTCAATACGTCGCTCTATTCCCTGCAAATAACGCAGAACATCCGGCAGACGCTGCCAGCCATGTGATGTCACAAAGCCCGGGAAAACCAGGCCTGACATCTGCGCTTTGATGTCAGAGAGCGCAAAGGCCAATTGCATATCAATCCGCCCTTTCAGACGTTTGTTAATGGCAAATGTGGTTGTCAGGATCTGCTCCACCAGCCGGGCAATGCCGACCACGGTTTCATTCAGTTCCGCACGGACAAATTCCTGTAATTGCGCAAATTTCTCTTCCTGCCGGACTACCCCGCCAAACTGAGCAACCAGTTTATCGATACCGCAGGCAATACAGTCATCAATCAGCTCCAGCACCTTACCGTACGGGTTAAAATACAGACCCAGTTTGGCTTTATTCGGCAGTTTTTCATGGAGATATTTAACCGGAGACGGGATATTGAGCAACAACAGACGCCGCGTTCCCGCCAGCATGGCCAGTTGTTGCTCAAATTCGGTTTCGAACACTTTAATCCCGACACTCTGCTTTTCATCGATCAGCGCAGGATAGGCTTTTACGGCATATCCGCCCCGTTTCTGTTCATAGCAATCAGGAATATCGCCGAAACGCCAGATGTGCGCACCGCTTTGTTCGATACCATCATCCACCACATCAGACAATGTCTGCTGAACCTGCGCTTTCAGGCTGACCTTCAGAGCATCCAGGTCATATCCTTCCGCGAGTTTTTTCTGTTTATCGCCCACAACACGGAAAGTCATTTTGAGGTGAGACGGCACCTGCTCCGGCTGCCAGGATTCACGGTCAATTGTCACACCTGTCATACGGCGCAGTTCGCGCTCCAGCGTATCCAGCAGCCCGCCCTGCGGCTCAGGAACCCGCTGCATGAAAGCGCCCGCATAGTTAGGTGCAGGAACAAAATTACGGCGCACCGGTTTCGGCAGTGATTTTATCCATGCCATAATCAGCTCTTCCCGCAATCCCGGAATTTGCCAGTCAAAGCCGTCCGGGCTGACCTGGTTGAGAACCGGCAGCGGAATATGTACTGTCACGCCATCGGCTTCGGTTCCGGGTTCAAACTGATAACTCAGACGGAATTTTAAGTCCCCCTGATACCAGTAGTTCGGATAGTCCTGTGCTGTTACCTGATCCGCATCAGAGCGGATCAGCATATTTTTCTCATAACTGAGAAAATCCGGTTTTTGCAGCCGTTCCTTTTTCCACCAGTTATCAAAGTGTTGAGATGAAACTATCTCCGGTGGCAGACGCGTATCATAGAAACTGAACAGGGTTTCGTCATCGACCAGAATATCGCGGCGTCGCGATTTGTGTTCCAGCTCTTCCACTTCATTACGTAACTTCTGATTGTCGCGGAAAAACGTATGCCGCGTCAGCCAGTCGCCTTCGACCAGGGCATTACGAATAAACAACTCACGACACAGCGCCGGGTCAATGTTACCGTAATTAACCGGACGCGCCGCCACAACCGGCAGACCATAGAGAGTGACTTTTTCTGTCGCCATCACCGCGCCCTGTGATTTCTCCCAGTGCGGCTCGCTGTAATGATATTTAACCAGATGCTGCGCTAATGGCTCTATCCAGTCCGGCTCAATCTTCGCGGCAATGCGTCCCCATAAGCGGCTGGTTTCCACCAGCTCTGCCACCATCGCCCATTTTGGCGGCTTTTTAAACAGCCCGGAGCCGGGAAATATTGAGAAACGTGCATTACGCGCACCGGTAAACTCCTGCTTCTCAACATCTTTTTGTCCGATATGAGAAAGCAGCCCGCTCAGCAGTGACAGATGAATGCTCCGGTGGTCCGCCGGTTCGCTGTTCACCGCAATACCTTGCTCTTTTACCACCTGGCGCAACTGAGTATAAACATCCTGCCATTCACGGATCCGCAGATAGTTGAGAAACTCCTGGCGACACTGTTTACGCAGTTGTGAATTGGATAAGACTTTTTGTTGTTCTTTCAGGTAGTTCCACAGGTTCACAAATGAAACAAAGTCAGATTCTTTATCCACAAAGCGCCGGTGTTTTTCGTCAGACGCCTGCTGTTTTTCCATCGGCCGTTCACGCGGATCCTGAATCGACAGTGCCGCAGCGATGATCATTGTTTCACGGACAGCGCCGTGATTACGGGCTTCGAGCACCATTCGTGCCAGACGCGGGTCAATCGGCAGTTTTGCCAGTTGGCGGCCGGTTTGTGTCAGTTGATAGTGATTTTCCTGCGAGGCCTTAGTATCAATCGCGCCAAGTTCTTCCAGCAGTTTTACACCATCCTGGATATTGCGTTTGTCCGGCGCTTCGACAAACGGAAACGCAGCAATATCGCCCAGCCCGATAGCCGTCATCTGCAAAATAACGGAGGCGAGATTGGTGCGCAGAATTTCCGGGTCGGTAAATTCCGGGCGGGTCAGGAAATCATCTTCTGAATAGAGACGGATACAGATCCCGTCTGAAACACGCCCGCAGCGCCCTTTGCGCTGATTGGCAGAGGCTTGTGAAATCGGCTCGACCGGCAGACGCTGGACTTTTGTGCGGTAGCTGTAGCGGCTGATACGGGCAAAGCCGGTATCAATAACATATTTGATACCGGGCACCGTCAGGGAGGTTTCTGCAACGTTGGTCGCCAGAACAATCCGCCGCCCGGTATGTGGCTGGAAGATCCTGTTCTGTTCACTGTTGGATAGCCGCGCAAATAACGGCAGAACGTCTGTAAAGCGCAGATCGGCTTTATTGAGGGCATCAGCGGTTTCACGGATCTCCCGCTCGCCGCTCATAAAGATAAGGATATCACCGGCGCTTTCACGTCCGAGTTCATGGACCGCATCCAGAATGCCCTGAGTCAGGTCGCGATCCGCGTCATTATCATCGCCCATCACCGGCCGGTAACGTACCTCTACCGGGTAGGTACGCCCGGAGACTTCGATGATCGGCGCATTACTGAAATGACGTGAAAACCGTTCCGGGTCGATCGTCGCGGAGGTGATGATCACTTTCAGATCCGGGCGTTTCGGCAGAAGCTGGCGCAGATAGCCAAGAATGAAGTCAATATTCAGGCTGCGTTCGTGTGCTTCATCAATAATGATCGTGTCATATTGCAGCAGCAGTTTGTCCTGTTGCAGTTCTGCCAGCAAGATCCCGTCAGTCATCAGTTTAACCAGTGAATTATCACCGACCTGATCACTGAAGCGGACTTTATACCCGACCGCCGCACCCAGCGGTACTTTCAGCTCTTCCGCAATACGGGAGCCGACGGTGCGGGCCGCCAAGCGCCGGGGTTGTGTATGGCCGATAAACCCGGTGATACCGCGTCCCAGCTCAAGACAAATTTTCGGGATCTGCGTGGTTTTTCCTGATCCGGTTTCCCCGGCGATGATCACCACCTGATGGTCGCGGATCGCGTTATAAATAACGTCACGCATCTGCGATACCGGCAGATTATCCGGATAGGTTATTTCCGGGCGGCTTGCTATCCGCTGCTCTGTCCGGGTAATGCCGTGCAGTATCTCATCCTGCAATGCGCTGAGCACTTTTTTCTGTGATTCCGGATTATGTATTTTCGCAACACCGGAAAGCCGCTTGCGCAATTGCCATTGATCCCGCAGCGATAAATGGGGGAGCAGTTGTTTTAATTCATTGAGAAGGGAATTCACCTTGCTGTCCTTCTGATAGATGGTCTGTAGCCTGTTGTCGCCTGTCCGGCGTAGCTTTTTGTGCGGCGGTTTTTTACCGTATCGTTATTATCCCGTTTTCGGTGTAACACATGCCGCATTATTTTCAGTAAACTTGCACTTTATGGCGGATGGATCCCTTCATTGTCATGTTTTTATTACATAAGCTGAATCACATATAACAAGGTTTACTATGCAAAAAATTCTCGTGCTCAAATCCAGCATTCTTGCAGGTCACTCTCATACCAACAAAATGGCGGATTATTTTATCGGACAATGGCAGAAAAATCATGCCGGTGATGCAATTACTGTCCGTGATCTCAGCGCAAACCCGGTTCCGGTGCTGGATAATGAAATCATTTCCGGCATGAATGTACCGGCGGGCGGAGCCTTAACAGCACATCAGTTATCTGCCAATGCATTACAGAAGGAACTGATTGATGAGCTCTTTGCTCATGATGTCATTGTATTCACAGCGCCAATGTATAACTTCACCATCCCCACTCAACTGAAAACCTGGCTGGATTTTATCGCCTCTGCCGGTAAAACGTTCCGCTATACCGAAAACGGTGCCGAAGGTTTAGTGCTGGGTAAGCGCGCTATTGTACTGACTGCACGCGGTGGTTTCCACCGTGATCAGACATCAGACCTGATTGTGCCGTTTATGAAGCAGTTCCTGGGCTTTATCGGGATCAATGAGGTTGAATTCATTTTTGCCGAAGGTGTGGCAATGGGGGAAGAGTCAGCGGATAAAGCACAGTGTGATGCCCGTTTGTGTGTTGAGCAGCTCTCTGCCTGATAACTGATTAATATAAGAACCAATACAGCAGCGAACTGTTTACCGAACTGTTTACAACGTTTTGCTGCTGTATCTTATCTGCTATTTCTTAAGCCACTGCCCGTTAATGCCGAGGACATACTCCCCTTTTGCTGCCCGGGTAACCAGTTTTTGTCCGGCAATTTTTGCCACTTCATCCGCTTTCATCCGGTTGCCCTGTGCCAGTTCACTGTATTTTTGTGATCGGGCCACATTAATCTCTTTTACCAGTTTTTTGACATCATCCCGTGAGGCCGCACTTTCAACCGGTGCAATATAGCCGCTGAAGGTTTCACCCGCCAGCCCCTGTTGCTTTGCTTCATCCAGTGTCAGCGCAAATGCTGAGCTGCTGACCATCAGTGTCAGTGCTGCCACGCCCGTGCGGAATTTCCCTGCTTTAAATAATGTGCTCATTATTCACCTCAAAAAATAGCTGAATTACTCTTCAGCAGATCTTCTACCTGACGGTCAATTTTGACATTAATTTCATGCTCTATTTTGACATTCATATTGATATCAATAGGTTTATCAGGCGTTGCAACTTCGACCCGCAAACATCCGCCCAGTGATATAATTATTAGCGGCAATACTGCCCCTGCCATCCAGTTTTTCATTCTTACTCCGTCGGATTTTACTCTTGCTGCTGTGAAATTGTTTTTTCCAGCCAGGCTTCCAGATTGCTGCCAAAACTCAGACTGCGCCATAACTGAAACACATTTTCTTCGTGATTGTAATTAAGATTCACCACCCGCCGGGCATCCAGTACCGGATTGTAGCCGGAGATAACCGAGCTCATAGTCAGTACCCCTAAATTTGTCAGATTGATATCGGTACGCACCCGTTTCATCACCAGATAATCCAGCCAGCTGATAGCCGTGCCTGCAGAGAGGTTGTTCTCACTGACTGACGAGACAAACTGATTATCCAGATTCAGTGTCAGCGGGTCATCATTCTCAACCCAGCCGTTACGGACAATCCACTGCGGGTTATCAATATAAAACGGCAGTTCGCCACTGATACTGCCTTCCAGAGCAAACTGTGTCACCTTAAGAGTATTAATCAGCGGTCCGGTGGACAGTTTATCCAGGCGTATCACCGCGGCCTCTTTCTGCGGCACAGATAATGATGCCATCGTCACCTGCCCGCCCAGCAAATCCAGACTGATACCTGACAACACCAGCGGATAACGATCACTGTACGGATAATAGCCCTGTAAATCTGCTTTAATATCGGTGACTTCAAATAAATTATTCACCCGCGCAATACGCAGCGTGACCGGTGTTTTGCTGCCAAGCTGCCAGCGGCTGTCAGCCAGACGCCACGGCAGTACAAAATCCACGCCCTCAACTTCACCGTCTTTCAGCCACATACTGCCTTGTTTTACCACCCAGTGACCACCGGCGACAAATCCCTGATCCGGCGCGGCAGAGAATGCCGCCTGCGCATAAAATTCCCCGTTGCGCAGCGTTATCCCTGAATCAGACGGAATGAGCGTCTGAAAGGCGCGCAGATCCTGCTCCGGCCAGCGCGCTTCCCCCCGCAGGCGGGTACCGTCCCAGCGGGTCCAATACTGTATCGGCCCGACATTTTTTCCGGCTGATAATGTGCCTTTGACAGAAAAATCATGCGGGTCACGCCCGGTCACCCGCATCACAAAAGTGGCGGAAGGCAGATAGCTCTGGTCAATTTTGATTTTTTTTGTCGTCAGCTGAAATTGCCCGCTCAGTACTGAGTTCTCAGCATCCCGCTGCCAGACAACCGGCGATAACAGTGTCAGCGCAGGAGATTCCATCGACATCATGCCGTAACGTATCCCCTTAAATCCCGTATCCAGCCGCCTTACCCTGATTTCATTCTCTATCCAGGACCCGGCACCGGAAAATGTCCAGTCCGCACTCAGTGGTTTAACATTACCATTACCCCAAACCTGCCAGTACCAGTGTCCGCTGTCGGGTAAAAATTCCCGCGCCTGACCTTTCATCTGAAAACGGTAGCGCCCCAGCTCAGGGTTATTAATAGTTACAATCGCATCCAGCGGGCCGGAAATTCCTGCCTGCGAAAGCCGCGTTCCCGCCAGCGGCAGGCGCAGTTCCTCCACCTGCAACGTCGGGCTGAGTTGCCCGCGGGCGCGGATCAGGGCACCGGAGCTGATGCGCACCACCGGATCAGACAGCGTACCGGTCAGTACGGCCGGAAGCCGTCCCGCCGCCCACATATCCTGACTGTTTACCTGGCCGGCAAGTTCAAACGGGATCTCAAACCCGGTCAGTGACAACCCGGTCTCCGGTAATTGCAATACAACGGTGCCTTTGCCGCGCTTTCCCTGAGTGACCACGGAAATCCGCGCAGTAAGGCGCATATCCGTTATCGTTTTCTGCCAGTTGCTCAGGGTCGCACTCAGCGTTCCCCGCAACGGTTGTTCTGCTTTATCCCAGCGCCATTCGCCATCTGTGATAGTGACAGTTTCCCCCGTTGCCGCCCAGGGAAGACTCAGCAACAGCGTTTCATTATCTGTTTCGCGCAGGGTCAGAGTTCCCTGTTTTCCCTGCCAGTCAAACGTCAGCGACAGCGGTTGTGTCCGGGACGGGCTGACAATACCCGCCTGCAATTGCCCTTGTTCCGGTAATGTTACTGTGTTGCCCGGTAATGTCAGACTGCCGGTGAGAGACAACTTATCCTCACCTGCGGCGACACTTAATTGTGACACCGTCACGCTTTGATCAGGGTTAACAGTAATCTCTGTCTGAATATTCTTGCCCTGATACGACAGATGCTGCCCCGCAGCCCGGGACGTGGTCAGGCTCAGCCGGCCCTGATAATCAGGCACAGAAGTAATAAGCACATTATCTATTGTCAGTGTGGCAGAAGGCAGTTGTGACAGCAGTGCAGCAATATTGACAGGTTCACTTTCCGGCTGATCCACAGATGCAGGCAGAGTCTGAAGACATTCGGTGTCACTTGTCAGCCCGGACGCATCAATCTGCCAAAGCCCTGTGCGGCTGTAGCGGACAGAAAGATTATGTCCGTCTGCCAGTGTGCAATTGGTTCCCTTTAGTGCCCAGTCAGTAATGTGGATCCCCCGTCCGCGAAGCTCAGGCTGAGAAAGTGACAGCGTCACGCCGTCCGGCAGATAGGATTTTACGACCACCGGGAGCCAGCGGGGTAATGTCAGCCAGACAACAGGTATCATCATCAACAACAAGACAGATAATACCACCAGCATTTTCAGTAATTTTCTCATGCGCCTTACCGGGTTAATTATGTGGTTTTTCCCTGTGTTAAGCGGAAAACCACATTGGCTGCGTACAGTTACGCGGGTTAGCGTTATACTGTACCGCAACAGATTCAATTATTTCTGAACTAAGGAACTGCCCTATTTTGTCAGGGCTATCAGGTTTAGTGTAGCGATTTATTTTAGCGGAGGAGTCCCGGATGAAAATTGTCAGTTACAGTACCAAACATTACGACCGCAAACACATGGATTTGGTGAATCAGGATCCGCGTTTTCAGTATGATATCGAATATTTTGATTTTCCGCTGACACAACAAACAGCCAAGAACGCCGTAGGTGCGGATGCGGTCTGTATTTTTGTCAATGATGACGCTAACCGCGATGTATTACAGGAACTGGCTGATCTTGATATTCGCATCCTGGCGCTGCGCTGCGCCGGGTTTAATAATGTAGACCTTGCCGCCGCACAGGAACTGGGCATACAGGTTGTCCGTGTACCGGCCTATTCACCGGAGGCGGTTGCTGAGCATGCGGTTGGTATGATGCTGAGCCTGAACCGCCGTATTCACCGTGCGTACCAACGCACCCGGGATGCTAACTTTTCACTCGAAGGTCTGACCGGCTTTAATATGCATAACCGCACCGCCGGTATTATAGGCACAGGTAAGATTGGTCTTGCGCTGCTGCGGATTTTAAAAGGGTTCGGTATGCGCCTGCTGGTGTCAGACCCTTATCCTAACCAGGCCGCGCTGGATTTGGGTGCGGAGTATGTGGATCTGAATACCTTGTTTGCCAACTCTGATGTTATCTCACTTCACTGCCCGCTGACCCCGGAAAATCATCACCTGCTGGATGCGCATGCCTTTAATAAGATGAAAAATGGCGTGATGATAATCAATACCAGCCGTGGTGCGCTGATTGACTCGGCGGCAGCAATTGATGCACTCAAGCAGCAGAAAATCGGTGCGCTGGGTATGGATGTTTATGAGAATGAGCGTGATTTATTCTTTGAAGATAAGTCAAATGACGTCATCCAGGATGATATCTTCCGGCGTCTCTCCTCCTGCCATAATGTGTTATTTACCGGTCACCAGGCATTTTTGACTGAAGAAGCGCTCCTGAGTATCAGTGAAACTACGCTGAACAATATTGCTCAGCTATATAATAATGAAACATGCTGTAATATTGTGTTACAAAATCAGTAAACATTACACATTTTCTTACAATTTAACCCGGAGTTTTCATCTCCGTCTCCGGGTCTTTACTTATAAAGTAAATTAATAAACATAAACTTAGCTTAACTACATAGGTTTTATCTTAATTTTGCCCGTACTCATTTTTGGTGCTAATATCTTTCCCGTTGTCACAGAGTTCTTACATATACTCAGTGATAACATCCAGAGCATCTGTATTGAAATGATCATGTGAATCTCAATTTAGCCTGTCAATATGAGGGGTGGTTGATTTTATATAAAAAAAAAGCCCCGAAACGGGGCGGACAGGATATAAATATTGAGTAATGTATTTTTGTTTTTATGATTGCATTATAAATCACGCTTAATAAACCAATCCTAAATAAAACAGTGACAAACAGAAGATTACTTTTTCTGTCGTATATCTTTATTTGTTATGTTTTCGTTTATATTTATTGATGTATTATCTCCGCCATAAAGTAAGACGCAGTAACCAGATATCGTAATTAACTTTAAATACCATTCGTGATGTTATTAAACGAAGAGTATCTCATTAACTAAAAAGAGAACCTTCGGTTAGTATCGAATAATAGAGAGTAAAAAATATGTCTAAGTTAACCCGTTTAGTTTTAGTGGCAGGCATTGCACTGTCTTTTGTTGCACACAGCGAAACACAAGACCACCAGGGTGGTACCATCTCATTCCAGGGCGCACTGGTTGAATCACCTTGTTCTTATAATATTTCAGGTGACAACATTAATACCGAATGTCACCGCTCAGGTCAGTCTGAACCCTATAATGGTAAGATGCAGGCCGGAAATAATTTCAAAGGTACATTACTTCCGGATCACATTGGTGAAGCCAGGTAATGCCATTGCCGACAGATCCTGATAAATACATCGTTACACTGAGCTATCGTTAATACCGGCAAAGATATACACAACAGCAAATACAATAATAATATTATAATTTTAGTTCCATATATAATTACGCCGTTCTACCCTTATAATAATAAATAAAGTAATACAGATATTCACTACAGACACCTTCGGGTGTCTTTTTTTTTTATGGTGTGATGCTTCCTGCTTGCAGGGCATTAAATTAGTATACCTGAAGATAACCACAGACAGTCAGATTTCACCTGATGGTCTGCCTTCAGGTAACATGATACAGTCATATATGGTTAAATATACTTAACCATATGCAACAATATTAATGAAAACAGGATATTTACAATAAGGGATTATACCGACAATGACAGATACCCAGGCGACATTATTACAGCGGTTACAAACTGCCGCAGAGAAGACGGATACCGGCTTTTCGCCGGTGTCATTTACCCGCGAAGAATTAATACAATTAGTGCATGCCCTGTCCGTTACCGCAGCCGCGCCGGTTGCTGCGTTGCTTATCACAACCTGTGAGTCCGGTGCTGTCAGCCACGCTATTCATTATGACTGGAATGCGGATGACAAACAGCTGACTGAGCAACAAGGCGGGCACTATATAGCCCTGTACCGCCATGACACACCATCTGACTTATGATCTGTTTCGCTGATTTTTATAAAAAAATCCCGGCAGACAGGGATCCTTCTGCCGGGAAATAATGTGATTAATTATTCACCTGCCAGCGCACGCGGGAACAATAAATTATTTTCCAGGCTGAGGTGTTCCATTAAATCATCGATAAACGTGTTGATCCCGTTATACAGTACCCGCCAGGTTGTGCAGGCATCTTCCGGTGGCGTAACATTTTTAGTGATAAATTTAATCACTTCCACGATATCGCCTGCATCATCATGCTCCGCTTCCATCACCTGAATCGGACCACCGGCCTGTTGTCCCATCCCGTTACAAATCAGCGGAAACAAAATCTGCTCCTCTTTCATCATATGACTGGTCAGTTCTTCATGCAGTGCGGTCAGTTGCCGGGTCAGTCCTTTTGGTACACTGGCTTTTGCGGCATGCACCCGCTCCACTTTCTCCGCCTGTAAAATAAGCTCCGGCAGTTGTGCGCGGTGGCGGTCGTGATAACGGCTGACGATAAACGCAATAATGTCGCTCAGTGGTGCGGCCCGCCAATCCTGAACCAGTGCGTCATCTTTCAGGGCAAGCAATGCCTGCTCTATTTCATCAATATTTAATGCTTTCTTTTCTGCGGATTTTTCCAGCGTACGTTTACCTCCGCAGCAAAAATCCAGGTCATAACGGCGGAAAACTGCTGATGCGCCATTAATTGAGAGTGCGAGTTCGCCTAATGTTTTTTCACGTAATGTCATTTTTTACCCCGAAATTCAGTTTGTATTAATCAGTGATGCCATAATTTACGGCTGCGGTAACTGACGCAGTAAGGTAAACGCATCAGTCAGCCGGGATTCCGTTACTGCAAATGCATGCAGATTTCCGGTGGAATCGTGCCCTTTTGCTGTCATTCCTGTGCTGCTGATATCAATCGTCCATTGCAGATCCGGATGATGGAAATTTCCTGCCAGCTGAACCGGCATGTCCGGGGTCTTTATCCGGATAAGCATCGGCGGCAGAACCAGTGTTCCCTGCTCTCCCGTCAGATTTTTTGCCAACCGGACGGCACTTAGCATAATGGGTTGCAGAAATTGCAGTACCTGTCCGTCGATTTCGGCACAATCCCCCAGCGCGTAAATATCCGGATGTGAGGTCTGCAATGTCCGGTCAACCACAATACCGCGCCGGGTATTCAGTCCCGCCATGTTTGCCAGGCTGATATTCGGTTGCAGGCCGGTGGCGGCGATCACCACATCAGCACGGGTCGCACAGTCATGGTCAAATACAGCGCAAATTCCGTCCGTTTCTGATGTCAGTGACTGTAATTGTGCCCGGTTCAGCACCCGGACCCCGGCCTGCGCCAGTGAGTGCTGTAAACGGCTGCTGAGCTCCGCCGGCATCAGGGATGATAAAATACTGCCCGCCATATCTGCCAGGGTAACGGTTTTACCGGCACGGCAGAAATCCATCGCCAGTTCAGTGCCGACAAGCCCGCTGCCCAAAATCAGCACCCGCTGTGCCTGTCTGATCTGAGCCTCATGCGCCTGATACTCTTCACGGCTGTTCAGTGTCAGCATCAGAGAGGAACCTGTAACCGGCGGACGGTAAGGTGTTGCGCCGGTCGCCAGTACCAGTTTGTCATAGTTCCATTGCTGATTATGGCTGCTGACACTATGTTGCTGTGCATCAATTCCGCTGATCCTGGTATGCGGAAACAGCTGTACATTAAATTGCTGCGCAAATTCATCCGCTGACTGGCGGGTGAGATCGGCTGCGCTCTGGTTCTGACTTATCACATGGCTCAAATCCGGTTTGTTATATTCATCAATACTGTCCGCTGAAATAACCGTGAGCGGCACCTGAGTATCAGATTTGCGGATATTTTTCACCAGCTGGCGGGCAGCAAAGCCCCCGCCGATAATCACAATCCCTGCGCTCATGCCGCCTCCGATGCCAGTACATCAAACACATCTTTACCGAGAGAACATTCAGGACACAGGAAGCCGTCCGGCACACAAGACCATGGTGTACCCGGTTCAACCCCCTGTAACGGCTCACCTTTCAGCGGATCGTATATCCACTGACAGACACTGCACTGCATGCACGGACCCAAATTTTGTTCCGCCGGTTTAGCGACAGAATTAGTGACAGCGTCACTTGTAATTTTATTGCCTGTATCATTATCTGTATCATTTACAGCCGGTTCAGTTACTGCAACCGGTGACGGTTTTGCTGCTGCCGGTCTTGTCACCGCAGGTAATGCGTCAACTGCCCACTGTCGTGCTACGTCCCGCCCATACTGACGGCAAACTTCCAGCGTATCCATATCCGGACGCCATTTGGCTTTCAGCGCAATAGTCGTTTCAAACCCGGCATCCATCAGGCGGGTTTGTACACGGTCAACCGCACCGCCGTTCCAGCCGTAACTGCCGAATGCCGCCGCTTTTTTGTTACGAAAGCGCAGCCCGGTCAGTTCTTCCAGAATTGCCGCCACTTTCGGCATCATCACATTATTCATGGTGGATGAGCCCGCCAGCACCCCTTTTGAACGGAACACATTGGTAATAATGTCGTTTTTATCACTGCGGGCGACATTAAAGATTTTCACCATCACATTGGGGTCAGTTTCATTAATGCCCTGTGCGATAGCATCCGCCATCATCCGGGTATTGTTGGACATAGTGTCGTAAAAAATAGTGATGCGATCTTCCTGATAATCCGCCGCCCATTTCAGATACCACTCCACAATTTGTGTCGGATTATCACGCCAGACCACGCCGTGCGACGTAGCAATCATATCTACCGGCAGATTAAATCCCAGAATTTCAGTGATTTTCGGCGTAACCAGGCGGCTGAACGGTGTCAGAATATTGGCATAATAGCGCTGGCACTGTTCAAACAGCTCAGTCTGATCCACTTCATCATTAAACAGTCGCTCATCACAATAGTGCTGACCAAAAGCATCGTTACTGAATAAGATCGCGTCGCCGGTCAGATAAGACATCATGCTGTCCGGCCAGTGCAGCATCGGGGTTTCCACAAAAATCAGCTGCTTGCCATTACCGATATCCAGCGTGTCTCCGGTTTTTACCACATTGAAATTCCATTCAGGATGGTGATGATGCCCGTTAATGGAATCAATCGCATTTTCAGTACAGTAAATCGGTGTGTCCGGGATGTGACCCATAAGCTCAGTCAGCGCACCGGCGTGATCTTCTTCTGCATGGTTAATCACAATGTAATCAATATCATTGAGGTCAATTTGTGTTTGCAGATGCTGCACAAACTCCCGGCTGAATTTATGATCGACCGTATCAATCAGCACATTTTTTTCTTCACGGATGAGGTAGCTGTTATAGCTGCTGCCCAGCAATGTTTTATATTCTGTCCCGTGAAAATCACGCACTTCCCAGTCACGTTGTCCGACCCAGTGAACATTGTTTTTTACATGAATAGCCATTTGATTTTTACCTTCTGTTTTTATGCTTCGTTGTACAGAGATAATCAATTTGCGTGCCAACTTTTACTCTGTTGATTTTAAACAAATTATAATTTTAACATAAAAAATCACTGTCAAAATGACTGTTCATTTCATTGTCAATATGACATTGTGTTGTCATATTGACAGCGGAGGAATGCATGGGATTTTCAGTTGAGGTACTAACCGGTATTGCGATTGCACTGCAACGGGATATTGGTCACCGCGATCGTTTTCAGCGGCTGATCACCACGCTGCGTCAGGTGCTCAAATGTGATGCCGCCGCCCTGTTGCGTTATGAGCCGCATCAGTTTATCCCTCTGGCGATAGACGGATTGTCTCCGGATGTTTTAGGCCGCCGCTTTGCCCTGGATGCACATC
The DNA here is from genome assembly GCF_001676055.1 of Morganella psychrotolerans. Taxonomy (GTDB): domain Bacteria; phylum Pseudomonadota; class Gammaproteobacteria; order Enterobacterales; family Enterobacteriaceae; genus Morganella; species Morganella psychrotolerans_B. The sequence continues at coordinate 110,261 of NZ_LZEX01000001.1, forward strand.
CCCGCCTGGAAGCCATTGCCCGCGCCGGGGATATTGTTCGTTTCCCGGCAGACAGCCATTTGCCCGATCCCTATGACGGGCTTATCCCTGATCATATTCATCTGAAAGTCCATGCCTGTGTCGGGCTGCCGCTGTTTGCCGGACAAAATCTTATCGGCGCGCTGACCCTTGACGGCCTGCAACCGGATCAGTTTGATGCGTTCAGTGACGAGGAATTACGCCTGATCGCCGCGCTTACCGCCGGGGCATTAAATAATGCCTTGCTGATTGGTCAGCTGGAGAGCCAGCAACTTGCATTCAGTCCGTCTGCCGGTATCGCCACAGGAACACAAACCGGAAAAACCGATATTATCGGACTTTCTGACTGCATGTTGCAGTTAAAGAAAGAAATTGCCATTGTCGCGAGCGCTGAAATGAATGTCCTGATCAGCGGCGAAACCGGGACCGGGAAAGAGCTGGTGGTGCAGTCCATCCATGAATTATCTTCCCGCCGGGAAAACCCGCTGGTCTATCTCAACTGTGCTGCACTGCCGGAAACAGTTGCGGAAAGTGAACTGTTCGGTCACGTAAAAGGCGCATTTACCGGCGCTATCAGTAACCGCAGCGGAAAATTTGAAATGGCGGATAACGGCACACTGTTTTTGGATGAAATCGGCGAGCTCTCCCCTGCATTACAGGCAAAATTACTGCGGGTATTGCAGTACGGTGATATTCAGCGCGTGGGTGACGATCGCCCGCTGCGGGTAAATGTGCGCGTACTGGCAGCAACCAACCGCGATTTACGCGCAGAAGTTGCCGCCGGAAATTTCCGCGCTGATCTGTTTCACCGGCTGAGTATTTTCCCGCTTCAGGTGCCGCCGCTGCGTGACCGGGAAGAGGATGTTCTGTTACTGACCGGCTATTTCTGTGAGCGCTACCGCCTGACATTTAATCTGCCACAGGTGGTGATAAGCCCGGCGCTGCGCTGCGCACTACTGCATTACCGCTGGCCGGGCAATGTCCGCGAGCTGGAGCATGCCATTCACCGCGCTATTGTACTCGCCCGTGCGACCGGCAACAGTGATGAAATCCTTCTGTTGCCTCATCATTTTGAATCGGGAAATGCACCACAAGCGCCGGAGCCTGAGACAATCCCTGATATTACAGAGCAGGATCTGCGCAGTGCAACCGATACCTTTCAGACTGCGCTTATCCGCGACACACTTATCCGCTGTGATAACAGCTGGGCGGCAACCGCCCGCGCGCTGGGAATTGATGCCGGAAATCTTCACCGGCTGGCGCGCCGCCTGAAGTTGAAATAACCCTTATAAGGGTACATACCCAACGTCATTCAAGATACAGGAAGGCGGCCAGGGAAGACAGACGGGGAGCATACATCAGTATGTGACCCGGCTGACTGAGCGCAGCCAACACACCTGTAGTTTGAATGAATAAGGGTATATCCGCCATTTTTGACAAATGTCATAGGATGATACCCACCCCCTGCACTATGTTATGCCTCAAATAAAAATGAGAATCATTTCCATAACGAGGTCAGGGATAATGCAGATAATAAAAAACCGCCGCAGGCTGACACACTGTCTTGCGCTTACACTCAGTACCGCCGCACCGGCAACCGTTGTTCATGCTGCTGCCACAGACACGGACACGCTTATCGTCACCGCTCCGCGCCAGAGCACGACGGCTCCCGGCGTTCAACAGGAAAAAGAGAAACTGGAGAGTGTCGCGGGCGGCACCAATCTGGTGATAGTTGAAAAAGATACGCGCCTTGCCACCTTGCATGATGCGCTGGATTATCAGCCCGGCGTGCTGGTGCAAAACTTCTTCGGCGGTATTGATCAGCCCCGCCTGAATATCCGTGGCTCCGGTGTGCAGAGTGCTCCGCTGGCACGCGGTATTTTACTGATGCAGGACGGACTGCCGGTGACAGATGCCGACGGCAGTTTCCATATCAGTACCCTGGAAATGCGGGATGCCCGGATGATCAGTGTCCGGCGCGGCGCAAACAGCCTTAACCCGCAAAGTAATACCCTGGGCGGCGAGCTGGATCTGCTCTCTTATACCGGACGTGACGAACAGGGACGGCTGCGCTATGAATATGGCTCTCACGGACGTGAAGGTCTGCAAACCGCTTTTGGTGGTGTCTCTGATGACGGAAAATTCGACGGACGCATCAATTTCACTTATGACCACTTTGACGGTTACCGCAAGCATTCATCTTCACAGCGCAAAACGGTGCGCACTAATTTCGGTTATGTCGGGGATAATGTTGAAAACCGAACCTGGCTGAGCTGGACTGATCTGCGCTTTGATGTGGCGGGCCCGGTTTCTGAAGCTGTACTGGACAGTGACCCGACTGAAGTTTATCCGATGGTCTGGCTGCGCGATCCGCACCGCAATGTTGAACAACTCCGGGTTGCCAACCGCACAGACTGGCAGGCTGATAATCAGCACATCAGTGCCGGGGTCTGGTATATCCGCACACATGATAATTTTACCACCCCGGCTTACTACCGATTCAGTCAGAGCCACAGTGAAGGTGCGCAGCTAACCTGGCAGATGGAAACCGATCCTGTGACCTGGCGCGCAGCACTGGCGGCAGATCATATGGGGCTGGATACCAATCTGATGCAGAACCGGCGTGGTACGCCGATGGATAAAACCCCTATCGGAAAATTTGACGGGCTCGCAGACAATATTTATGCCTCCGCCGGTACCGGTATTCATCTGACCCCGGAACTGACACTGAACCTGGATCTCAAAGCCACTCACGCCCGCCGTGATGTTGAGAAACGCAGCGGCACCGATACGCTGGACCAAAACTGGACATTCTGGACACCAAAAGCCGGTGTTATCTGGCATCCTGCTGATAATCAGCGCTGGTTTGCGAACATCAGCGCCAGTCAGGAGCCCGCAACCTTCCATGAAATTATCAATTCATCAGACGGCAAGCTGACAAAACTCGATCCGCAGAAAGGCATCACATTTGAAATCGGCGGTGACGGTGACTTCACAGAACAACTGAAATGGAATGTGGCGCTGTACCGCAGCATGATCAAAGATGAATACATCACAACCTATGATACCGAAGGCAATATCACCGGCGTCTTTAACTATGCCGCCAAAACCCGCCATCAGGGACTGGAAGCCGGGCTGAGCGGCGTTATTGCGGCCGGACCCGGTGATGTGGAATATAAACTCGCCTGGACATGGAATGATTTCCGCTTTATGGGCGGCGAATACAACGGCAATTATATTGCGGGGATCCCGCGTAATATGGTGTCAGCCGAAGTGATGTACCGCACCGGCAACTGGCGTTTCGGTCCGAATATTCACTGGGCGCCGACTGATATGGCTGTCGATCACGAAAACCATCTTGATATTCAGAAACGCAAACATTATGCCGTTCTGGGTCTGAGAGGCAGCTATCAGCCTGAGGACAACTGGTCACTCTATATGTCGCTGGATAACCTGACCAATGAGCACTACGCGACGACATCTGTGGCAAACCGCTCTGTTACCGCCAAAGACAGTACGCTTTTCCCGGGCATGGGGTTTAGTGTAAATGGTGGGGTTACCTATAACTTTTAATTTATACTCGTCATACTTCAGGATGCCCGGGTGTTGACTGCACTCAGCCCGCCGGGTCACATACTGATGTATGCTCCCCGGCGGTCTTCGTTTGTCGCCTACAGGCATCCCGAATTATTTAGAGTATATAGTTTTTGATTATCCGCGCTTCTGCCAAAAAATATCAGAACGGGCGCTGTGATGGCGTTGCCAGCTCCGTCAGATAGGGTTCATTCGTTATCCGCACTGCATCTTTATCGATCCCGATAAAAGCCTTCTGCCGCCAGCCGGAAAATAACCGGCTCAGGGTTTCATAACGCACCCCCAGTTTTGTGGCAAGCTGCCCGCGTGATAACGGCAAAATAACACAATCAGATTGCTGACACCGTTTCAGATCTAAAAGATATGCCGCCAGCCGCTGCTCTGCCGAACTGGATGTCAGCCAGTCAATATGATTGATATTTTCATACAGTTTAAGACTGAAACGGGAGAGTAACTGCGCCATGATCGCAGGACAGGCGTGACACAGTTGCAAAATGGCGGATTTATCCAGTAACAGCGCTTCGCCGTCTGTCCGCGCCCGCAGACTCATCGGAAACCGGTTATGCGGCATAAATATCGCCGCAATCGCCACCAGCTCACCCGCCGTAAACATGCCGAATACTTTCTCTTCACCGGACCAGGTATGACGGAATACATCTATTTGCCCTGAAATAATAAGCGGGCACGCCTTTACCCACTCACCTTCACGGTTAATCAATTCCCCTGCCGTAAACGAAAGGTAACTGCTGTTTGCCAGCACCAGCGGCAGGGATCCATCCGCAACTGCCTGAAATAGCGGGCACGATCGGAGGATCGCCATTTGCCGCGCTGGGTAAACGGTATTTTTGACAAATGTCATAGGGCTTTCCTCTCAGTGCCGCCTAGAATAGATGCGATTATAAATGATAATAAATCGCATTATCAATTTAATTATTAAAAATAAACCCCGGATAACCTTATGATCACTAATGTTTTTAAGCTGACACCTGCTCTGTTACTTATCTGCACCACGGCATATGCCACCCCTGAAGGCGCAGTCATCTTTACGGATATGTCACAGCAACCCATTCAGTTAGCTGCACCGGCAGAGCGTATTGTTGTGATCCCGATCCCCGCCGCCTCCATGCTCGCAGGGGTGGATGAAAGCAGCCGTAAGCTGGTCGGTATGCATCCGTTTGCCGGTGTTGCCGCCCGTGAAGGTATGCTCGGTGTGATGTTTCCGGATGTATTATCTGTGCGCAGTGATATGGTCGGTAATGATTTTGCACCTAACGTTGAAGCCCTGCTCTCTGTTCAGCCGGATTTAGTCTGGCAATGGGGACACCGGGGTGACGATATTATTGCACCGATGCGTAACGCCGGCCTGACAGTTGCAACACTGGATTACGGCAAAGAAGCCTATACACAGGAATGGCTGACGCTGATGGGTAAAACCCTCGGCAAAAATGACAAAGTCGCCGGGCTTATAACCTGGCGTAATCAGGTTATCGCACAACTGAAAAACAGTGTTGCCGCCATCCCGGAATCAGAACAACCCCGCGTGCTCTATCTCTCTCACTTTAAACAAAGTATTCAGACCTTTGGCGCGGCATCACATAACAATGCGGATTTTGCCCTCGCCGGGGGCATCAGCCTCAACCGCGACCTGACCGGTCCCCGCACCCTGAATATTGAGCAGATCCTGGTATGGGATCCGCAAATCATTCTGTTGGGTAACTTTGAAGCCGGACTTGCACCATCTGATATCTATAACAACCCGATGCTCAGTGACGTTACCGCGGTCAAAAATAAACGCGTCTACAAACTGCCGATCGGCGGTTTTATCTGGGATGCTCCCAATCAGGAAACCCCGCTTTACTGGCAGTGGCTGGCTCAGATATTCCACCCTGAATCCGCCGCATTTCCGTTACGTGATGAGATCCGCCTGCGCTATCAGCAGCTTTATAATTACACACTCAGTGAACAAGAGATCGACCGCATCTTGCACCTTGATCTGAACCGATCCGGACGCGATTATCTGACACTGATGGGGAAATCTGATGCGTAATCATTGGATCCTGCTCACCATCCTGTTGCTTGCCACGGTACTTACCGCCCTCTGTGCCGGGCGCTATTATGTCTCTTTCACTACCGTTTTGCAGATCGTGTCCGACACCCTGACCGGACACAATACCACCGGTGATTACAACCGTACCGCCGAAAACGTAGTGTTGTATGTCCGCCTGCCGCGCATCCTGATAGCGGGGCTTGCCGGAGCGGGACTGGCTGTCGCCGGAGCAGCATTACAAGGGATCTTCCGTAACCCGCTGGTCGGCCCGCAGATAATCGGGGTATCCTCCGGGGCCGCACTCGGCGGCGCGCTGGCACTGCTGCTCTTTTCATCCCTCTTTATTACGATCAGTTTTGCCTTTCTCGGCGGTCTGCTCGCCATTGTGCTGGTGTTTCTGCTGGGATTAAACCGCCACGGCAGCAGCCTGCTGATGCTTATCCTCGCAGGCGTTATTATTAATGCCTTTTTTGCCGCCCTTATTTCACTTATTACCTACTTTGCCGATCCGAATAATACCCTGCAAACTATTGTCTTCTGGCTGATGGGCAGTTTCGCGACCGCCACATACCTGAAAGTCAGTGTGTTACTTCCCGTGGTCATTATCGCGGGAGGAATTATTTTTGCCCTGCGTTTTCGCATCAACGTGCTCTCTCTCGGTGAAGAGAACGCACAAGCGCTGGGATTACCGGTCACCGCGACCCGCTGGACGGTGTTGATTTGTGTGACATTAATTACCAGTGCCACTGTTGCGGTTTCCGGCACTATCGGCTGGGTCGGTCTGATTATTCCGCATATCGCACGGCTGATAAGCGGGCACGATCACCGCGTGCTTCTGCCTGCCAGTGCACTGACCGGCGCGATTTATCTGATTGCCGTCGATACCCTCGCCCGCAGCATGACCAGCGCGGAAATTCCGCTGAGTGTGATAACCGCCCTGATCGGCGCACCTATTTTTGCCCTGCTTATTCACTCCATGAATAAAAAGGTGGCTGATTTATGATCCGCGTTAATCAGCTCAGTTATCACACCGGCCAGCGCCCGTTGTTTGACAAATTAACATTTAGTCAGCCGCAGGGCTCTGTCGCGGCGGTTCTCGGCCCGAACGGGCGCGGAAAAACCACACTACTGCGCCTGCTGCTGTCACTGCAAAAAGGAGCGACCGGCAAGGTAAAACTGAATGCGCCGGCAGCTTATGTGCCGCAACTCAGTGGCGCACTGTTTAACTATTCTGTCCGTACTATGGTCAGCCTGGGGCGCGTGCGACACCTTTCCTGGTATGCCTCACCTTCCCGCCGTGACCATGACATCACCGATCAGGCCATGGCCGATCTCGGACTGACTCTGTTTGCAGATAAACCGTTCAATCTGCTCAGCGGCGGTGAAAAACAGATGGTGATGATTGCCCGCGCACTGGCAGGAGAACCGGAAATTCTGATCCTCGACGAACCAACCTCTGCCCTTGATTTAGCCAATCAGGACACCGTGCTGTCCGTGCTGAAGATGCTGGCGGCAGAGCGCGGAAAAACGATTTTATTCACCAGCCATTATCCGCAGCATGCCCTGCATATTGCTGATTATTCATTGCTTTTGTTCAGCGGCACACATGCACAGTTCGGCGACAGCAACAGTATGCTTACCGCTGAAAATCTTGAAAAACTGTACCAAATCCCTGTGGCAGTCACCCCCGTGACGTCTCAGAACCGGCAGACCTGCGGGGTTATCCCGCTGTTCCGCTGACGACAACCATTATATTTAACCATACCCAACGTCATTCAGAATGCAGCCAACGAACCTGCAGTTTGAATGAATAAGGGTATACCCAACGTCATTCAAGTTGCGGGAAGGCGGCAAGGGAAGACTGACGGGGAGCATACATCAGTATGTGACCCGGCGGGCTGAGCGTAGCCAACGAACCTGCAGTTTGAATGAATAAGGGTATATAAGGACACTTATTATGAGCGACAACACCATCACCCCGGCACAAGCCCTGATTATCGCCGATCTCGTGAACTACACTGAACAAGGGATTTCCAGCCGTGTGCTGGCAAAAAACGGCGGCGGCAACATTACGCTGTTTGCCTTCGATAAGGGTCAGGCGCTGTCTGAACACAGCGCACCGTTCGATGCCATTGTTATGGTGGCTGAAGGCAGCCTTACCCTGACTATCGCAGGTGTTCCGGTGACAGCCAAGCCGGGTGAAATCATCCGCATGCCTGCCAATATTCCTCATGCGGTGGATGCACCGGAGCAGGCAAAAATGCTGCTGGTGATGTTACGCGAACCAGAAACCAAATAGGATAAACTGATGGAAAGCACACACACAGGTCATGAAGCCGGGCACAAATTTCTGGCTCGGTTAGGTAAAAAGCGCCTGCGCCCCGGCGGACGGATTGCCACCGAATGGTTACTGTCACACAGCGGCCTGCAATCTGACAGCCGTGTACTGGAAATTGCCTGCAATATGGGCACAACAGCCATTGAAATTGCACAGCGCTTTCAGTGTCATATCACCGGTATTGATATGGATAAACAGGCACTTGCCAATGCGCGGAAAAATATTCTGCAAAACGGATTATCCCACCTGGTGACTGTGCAGGAAGCCGATGCCTCCAAACTGCCGTTTCCGGATAACCATTTTGATGTGGTCATTAATGAAGCGATGCTGACTATGTATGCAGATAAAGCCAAAACGCGTCTGGTGCAGGAATATTTACGGGTACTGAAACCGGGCGGACGTCTGTTAACCCATGATATCGCCCTGACCACCCCGCGTGAGGAAGAGTGCGTCACACAGGAGATGCAGGCAGCAATCCATGTAAAAGCACAACCAATGCTCAGTGATGACTGGCTTGCACTGTTCCGTGATGCAGGGTTTTGCAATGTTTCCCGCTCTGAAGGCGCGATGACCCTGATGACGCCGAAAGGCATGCTGCACGACGAAGGTATTGCCGGGACACTGAAGATAATCCGCAACGCGCTGAAAAAAGAGAACCGCCCGCAGTTTTTACAGATGTTCCGCCACTTCCGCGCGAACCGCGACCGCCTGCGGTATATTGCGGTGGTTAGTACGAAGTAATATATAATCTATTTATCTTATGAAAACAAAACGCGCCGGGCAACCGGCGCATTTACCATAAATAGTTTTATTCAAAAATAAGCCGGTGTATATTATCCCGATCACTCAACTTCCGGGTCGTAGCTATTTCCATCCTCATCTTCTGCAACAAGAACACCATAACCATCCCACCGGACATCAACATCAACGTCGTCACCCTCTGTATTCGTAATAACACCGGTTCCGTACCGGCCACGAATATCAATATTTCCTTCAATAGTGTCCCCGTTATCATCAGTTCCGGAAACATCGTAGTTATAACCGTAGGGTGAACCATCATACCGGTAGTTATACAGATATTCATCTGCAAAAACCTCTCCGGAAATCAGTATTAATGCGGTACAAAAAATAATAATTTTCATATAACTCAGTTTATTATTCAGATTAAAAATCAATTTGTTGCATATAAGCTTAATGAATTGAGCAAATCAACATCAATATATACACCGCCCGGCAAATTACTTACCTCTCTATAACGGCTGATGGCATCACGTGTTTGAGGTCCCATAACACCATCGATGGTTCCTGTGAAAAAGTGGCGTTCAAATAAGGCATACTGCACCCGCATAATCAATCGTTTACGCTGCTCACCAGTATTTGCCGTCTGATTAAGGTTCTGCGAAATATCGCGGTTCCTGTTTGTACTTTGTGATGTTTCTGTCCGGGCCGGAGCCGAATAAACCGGGGATGAATCAACCGGTGCGGCACGATAATATCCTCCGCCGGAAGATGAACGGTGCGAACTGTGACTGCTGTGGCTACGGTGCGAACTATGACTGCGGTGACCGGCAATATAAAATGGTGTTTCTGTATTCAGCGGTGAAAATATCAGATCGTCAGGCAGGAGTGAGGTGATATTTTCCGGTGCAACCGCCGGGCCGGCTGTCGCCTGGCTATTCAGCATAAGAAAACCGGGCAACAACGCAGCAAGATTCCATTTTTTCATAATATAGCCCTCGGTAACTGGTGATATCGTCCGTAAGAGGAACTGAAATAACCGCCGCATGCATTTATTTTCCGGCAATTTGTACATTCCGGCGGATAATAATTTTTCCAGTCTGAAATAGATTGGATACTGTACGGCCATAGCGCTTCAGGAAGATGGCATAACGGATAATTAAACAACACTATCTGTAATTGACATCTTTCCGCAGTCCGGATGGCGGCTGAAAGGTATTGTTGGTAATTTTTAGGTTCCTCATACAATTGTAGCCAGTTTTTACGCGCCCATCCTTCAGCTTCCGGGTTCATCACTGAAATCTGACTAATATTAGAAAAAACCCGTCCGGCCATTTCTGTCACCGCAGGAAGATCCTGATAATTGGATTTTACCGGAATAAACCTCAGTTCAATCGGTATACCGCTGTTACCTGCGTTGATAATTCCGCTGACCGTCTCCCTGAAGGCACCTGTACTGCCGACAAGATAATCGTGCCGGGCTGCGCAAGCCGAATATAAAGGAATACCAAATGAAACAGATAAGCCTTTTAACACATCAACTATTTCAGCAGTAAATGCCAGTTCATTAAACGCCCTGCCATTCGTCAGAATATGCAACGGCGTTGCGGGACTGTTCGCTTGAATAAATTGCAAAAATTCAACAAACTGCCTGCCATACAGTAAGGGTTCTCCGCCACTTATGCCCATAAGTTTATCGGATTTAAATGCAGCAATCGCCCGGGCGGCAACATCAAGCAGCCAGTCATCATTCATATTTTTAGGCGGCTGAGAACAGAAAAGGCACAAATTATTACAACGCTCTGTCACCAGTAGCGTGTTATGGTTTGCTTTGCCTGAGAGTATCACTCTTAATTTCTGGTGTGTTACTGAGGCGATATCACCATTATCAATCGCCGCATAGAGTTCCGGGTCAGTAATACAACTAACAGCACCCGTCATATCACAAATATCATTTTTATCTTGTATTACAATGATATTGTCAAAATAAAATTCAGGGGCTGCCAGTTTATGTTTATAGAGTTGATAATATCCGGGTAATACCGTTTCATTCAGATCAAACGTATCCAGCCTCTGTACCTCAGACATATGACCATCCTTTCAGAATTTCTATTTCTGCATCATCTGAATTTTGATTCATTTTTTGAATAAGCAGACTGAACAGACCTTTATGATAAGCACAAAAACGTGACATGCTTTTATTTCCGACCGGTTCGCCAAACCGGCTGATATTCTGGCACGGATCTACACCACAAAATGGTTGATATGCACAGGTATTACATGCCGTCTGAGTAATATTAAAAGAGTTTGACAGTATATGTTGATATATCGGATTAGCTGAAAACGATAAATTATTAATATCCCCCACAGAGAAATCAATCTCAGGATGTACCTTTTGCAGCATTCTGGACTCATCGCTGCCATACAGTTTTCCGTCATAATTAAACAGCAGGCTGTTAAAAATCACACCACCGGGAGATTTTAAATCCGCATAACCGCAAAACATTGGATTATTCAATCTTTTTATATGTATAGCCGCTGAATGCTCAACAAAACATATTCCGTTTTTATTGTAGTCAATAATTAAGTCAAGCAGCTCCCGGTAAAAATGCATGTATTCATCTATTGAGTATTCATCTTTTTTCTTGGCAAAACCATACGGACTTATTGGTCTGATAAAAATATCAGTAATTCCGAGCTCGTTATGTACATCAAGCAGTGCGCCGGGCTGTGACAACAGTGCTTTTGTTACCGTCGTAATCGTTGATACACGATCGCGCCCGATACTATCCTGCAATCTTTTTATATTGTCAGTTGCCAGTTTAAATGAGTTGCCATCAGGCAATAGCCTGTTTTTATTATGAATAAATTCATTTCCATCCAATGATACTGAATAATAAACCGGTTTATTCTCTGACCAGGTAATCATGTGGTCATTCAGTAGTGATAAACTTGTTGCAATAATTAGCTCAAAACTGCCTTCACCTAACTGCAGGACAGCTTCCTGATAGATATACTCAATCAAATCAAAGCGAATAAGAGGTTCTCCACCCTGTATTTCAATTTTAAATGGCTTTGATGAGAGTTTTTTTATTACTGAAATAATCTGCGGGACAGCACTTTCCGGCAGGTCATTATCCGCAGAATTAAGCGATGCTCTGCTGACCTGGCAATATTTACAGGTATGGTCACAGCGCAAGGTCGGTACAATCATAAAAATAGGGCCGAATTTCATTTCTGCCGATAATTTTTTTCCTAATGCTGAAGCATGCATTTTTTCAGCTGTAAAAACATCGTCACTGATAAAAAATTTACTTTCCAGCTCAGCATTGACAAGTGCATCCTGTGTTTTTCCATCACTGACTAAATCATTCAGGTCGTTGTCGTTTATAACCATAGAAAAACCGGCAGGATTACTGATAAATATATACTTATCATCAATCCTGTTGAAATTAAATGGCAATAATGTCATTTCGACAGCCTCGCATCCAGACTCAGTAACACTTTATTTATTATTGATTCACGTATATTTTTGGTCTTAGCATCAATTTGCTCCCTTAAAATATAATCGTTAAGTAATTGTTGGAAATGAAATAAAGTCTCATCATCTATCAGAGTGACTTCAAATGTCATCGCCTCTTCGGATAAAGACCATTTTGTTTCTGCTGACAGCCAATATAATGCCTGCCTGATAACATTCTCAGAATATCGGTTTTTATTGAGTGATATGACTGCCATTTCAGATCGCCTTTAAATAAAAACGAATATAACTTATCTGAATTTCTCATTCAATCCTGAATAAATACATCGGTATATATACCTGGCTAAAGCAATCCACCCGAATTTTATCAATCTGGCTGGATTCAACCAACACACGGTCACCGGTTTTGACGATATTATGCCTCAGACGCGATCTGTTGTTCTGCAGTCAGTTCTGTTTTAATGAGATGGTTCATGCTCATCAGGCGTTATAAAATCAAGTATCTTCATTGCTCACAGGTATACATCAAATAGTTAATATTTGATGTATTTATTGTTCATATGGATTAATGTTATTTTTAATATTTGTTTACACTTCATTAAGTATGTTTCCGATATAACATGGCTATTCTTTTTTATCATTAACTGTATGAAATAAAATGCAAATAATATACCCTGGTAACTATTCAAATCCTGATCTTCCGGATGACATGTTTGAGGCGGAGTATTATTTCGCTCAAAAGAAAAAAATTCCCTGCCTGTTACTTCATCCGGAAAGCACGGTAACGGGAAAATATCAATTCTCCGGTACATTCAATCCTGATATCCCTGTTATCTGGCGAGGGTGGATGCTGAATACTAAAGAGTATCAGCAATTACACCGGGCGATTGCATTGCTCGGCAGTACCATGCTGAGTTCCGCTGATGATTACATCAGAAATCATCATATCACCGGCTGGTATGAGTGCTGCCGGGAGTTTACACCGGAAACCGTTATCACATCAGTTGATGCAGACTTTGAGGAAGTGACCCGAAATCTCCGATGGCCGGCATACTTTGTTAAAGATTATGTAAAGTCACTGACAACAAACCGGGGATCCATCGCCAAAAATGCAGATGAGATACGTGAAATAATTAAACTCATTGCACATTATCGCGGAGAAATTGAAGGTGGCATCTGTCTGCGTCATATTGAATATTTTATTGAAAACACTGAGCGCCGGTATTTTGTCCTTAATAAAATAATATATTCAGCGGATGATAACATCCCGCCCATTGTGTATGACATTGCCGATAAAATAAACACACCTTTTTTCTCTGTTGATATCACAGAAAATACAGCAGGTGAACTACGTTTGATTGAAATTGGTGACGGTCAGGTTTCAGATATTAAAGAGTGGGATATTGCGAGATTTATTTTAATGCTGAATAATCAGTAAAAATAATATGTTAGTATTCAGGTTATTGACTAAATTATCTCTGTCAAAAGAGAGTCTACCGCGGTTAACAGGATGTTTAATGAGCAGAAATGGCAGCCGGTATACAAAAGAAAACCGACGAAAACAACTGATTCTCAAAAGAAAAAAATCACATCCTGTACGGGTATTTCTCCGGAGCCGTGATTTTTTAGCTAAATCGATACTCAGCATCATTATATTCGGTATGATTATTTACTCACATAGTAAAGAAACAAGTAACCTGACGCTCATTATTTACATAGCTATATCTATGCTTTTATTTCCATTTGCAAAAAAAGCGAGCGATGATTTAATACGCCATCATTTCTCAGAGAAGACATTTAAAATTATTAATGAGAGCAGGATAACCAGCCATGGTTCTTTTTACTTGGTAATCATCATGATAATTACCATTCCTCTTGCCACAGGCTATTTTATATATTACGCAATAGATTATTATAATAAATTTAAAGATGATAATTAAAAAACCAGCATAGCCAAAGTCCCGCGCTAACATAACGCAGGACTTCGGAAATAACGTTTTTTGACTGATTACAACCCACCCTCGGGCTTATTCAGGATATGATCTTCCCAGTTCTGAACCACACTTTCCGGCACTGCAATATGGCGCACGGTAATACCGTTTTGGTGCATCAGGGATTTTGATCCGCTGATTAACGGATGCCAGGGTAATAATGAATTCCCTTCCGAAATTCGGCGGTAGGCGCAGGTTAACGGCAGCCAGGCGTCAAATGTCAGCAGATTTTCCCGTGTCAGTTTTATACAATCAGGCTCATAACGGAACCGGTCTTCATAATGGCGGCACTTGCAACTTTTAATATCCAGCTGGTTGCAGGCAACATCAGTGAAATAAATTTCATCGGTGTCTGCGTCCATCAATTTCTGCAAACAACACTGTCCGCAGCCATCACACAATGATTCCCACTCTTCATCACTCATTTCATCGAGGGTTTTCACCGTCCAGAATGGTTGAGACATTTTATATTTCCTTCTTATAACTTTTATTTTTTATCTTTTACCGTGACAACCATCAGATTACCCGGGTTGTCAGCATATAATCATTAACTGCTATTTTCAGCATATCGCCGGAGACCAGCGGCCCGACACCTTCAGGAGTTCCCGTCAGAATAATATCACCGGGGCGCAGGGTGAAATAACGGGACATATAGCTTATCAGCGGGACAATCGGCGTCAGCATATCGCGGGTATTGCCCTGCTGACGTAATTCACCATTGACGGTCAGGCTGAGCGTGACATTTTGCGGGTCAGGAAATTCATTAACCGGAATAAAACCGGATACCGGCGCTGAACCATCAAAGGCTTTGCTCTTTTCCCACGGCTGTCCGGCTGCTTTCAGTTTACTCTGAACATCCCGCAGGGTTAAATCAAGCGCGATACCAAACCCGGCGATGGCACGGGCGCAGCGATCTTCATTTGCCTGTTTCAGCGGTGCGCCAATCAGCACTGCCAGCTCAGTCTCATGATGTACCTCACCAAACTCTTTCGGGATGGCGACGGGCTGGCGTAAATCACACAGTGCCGTTTCCGGTTTAATAAAAAGAAGAGGTTCAGCGGCTGTCTGAGATTTCATCTCTGCGACATGTTTCGCATAATTAAGCCCCACACAGACCACTTTACCTGCCGGGAAGTCGAGGAGAGCGCCCTGCCAGTCACGATGCTGATACATAGTTTTACCCCTTAATTTATTATATTACCGGATACGTGCACCGATATTATCAGCCATCAGCGATACACTGAGCGCAAAGAAATACGAGCGGTTCCAGTGCATGATAGTGATAAAGTTCTGTGTAACCAGATACACCCGTCCCTGATTATCGTCCGGCACAACCAGCCACAACGGAATATTATCAGGAAGATTTGCCTGTGCCGGAAGGCTAACTCCCAGCGCTTGCCACTGTGCCAATGTTTTACTCTGTGCAGCCTTTGTGCCTTCAATTGAGCGGTCAAACTCTGCCGGTAATGTAATTTCATAACCCCACGGCAGCCCTTTTACCCAGCCCTCTGTGGCGAGGTAATTCGCTGTGGAGGCAAAAACATCGGCTTTATTTTTCCAGATATCAACAATGCCGTCGCCGTCACCATCAACGGCATAAGTCAGGTAGCTGGTCGGCATAAACTGGTTCTGCCCCATTGCACCCGCCCAGGAGCCTTTCAGTTGCTGGTCAGCCGGAATATGCCCGTCATCAATAATCTGCAATGCCGCGATAAACTGTTTTACAAACATCTCTTCGCGGCGGCCTTCATAGGCCAGTGTCGCCAGCGCAGAAATCACATCTTCTTTGCCCTGATAACGACCAAAACCACTTTCCAGACCCCACAACGCCACAATGTATTCCTGCGGCACACCATAACGCTGGCTGATACGGTCGAGGATTTCAGTATTCGCATCATATTGTTTCACTGCGGTACTGACAGCACCACTGGTGACACGACGGTTCAGATAATCATCGAGTGTGACTTTCTTTTCCGGCTGGTTTTTATCGGATGTTATAACACGTTCGATAAAATGAAAATTCTCAAAAGCACGGGTTAGTGTCGCTTCTTTAATGCCTTCCTGACGCGCCATCTCTTTTAATTGTTCCGCATAAGCCGGAAATTGCTCTGCAGTTCTGGAATCCGCCGGGAAATCACGCTGCAAATCGCTGACAGTCAGGCGTGGCACAGCCTGTTTTACAGCCGGTGCTGAAGCAACCAATCCTTTGGACGGCAATACCGGCGGCTGAGATGCGCTGCATGCAGTAAGAGATACAGCAATAATAACGGAAGACAATAATGTCAGGCGCATAACGATATCCTTTCTTTCTGTTTGGCAGACATAATTATTCAGATTTATCCTGAATATTCAGTAAATCCCGGTATTCCGTTAATAAATTTTCCGCCGGTGGCGGGAATTGCAGATAATAACCCGATTCGGTTAATGCCTGTTTTACTTTTTCAATATCCGCATTTGCCAGTTTGTCGCGATTTGCCAGGTTAATCAGCATGCTGAATGCCGGTGTGCCAAAGCTTTTCATTAACTCTTCAGGCACGCGTGAGAAATCATCTCTTTTTTCAATATAGAGATAGGTATGATCGCGGTTAGGACTTCTGTAAATTGCACACAACATTGGAATTATCCCGTATAAATCAAATCGTGACTTGCCAGAAAATGGCAGTAACTATAACATGCTATTGTTTTTGATAATATCGTCACCCGGCATTGTGTCACAGCCGTGTCATTTGTGTATGGCTGAATACCGGGCCGTTTAATTACATTGAGTCGGACAGATGTCATCATCGCCAATTGAGTTAAAAGGCAGTAACTTTACGCTTTCGGTTCTTCATTTAAATAATGAGGATCCTCAGATTATTGAACAGGCAGTCCGCGAGAAAGTCGGGCAGGCGCCCGCTTTTTTCCAAAATGCGCCTGTTGTCCTGAATGTCAGTCAGATTTCATCCGGTGTAAACCTGAAAATCATCTGCCGGGCAGTGGCTGAGGCCGGTCTGTCTGTTGTCGGGATCAGCGGCTGTCAGAATGAAAAAATGCGCAAAGCGGCTATCCGCAGCGGATTTCCGCTTCTCAGTGAAGGGAAAAGCGCCAGACCTGTTACGGCTGAGCCGGATGTGTCAGAGCAGGCCACCGCAACGGTATCTTCACCGGATACGCAAAAAACCAAACTGATTACCGTCCCTGTCCGTTCCGGGCAACGAATTTATGCACCTAACAGTGACCTGATTGTGACCGCCAATGTCAGCGCAGGCGCTGAGCTTATCGCAGACGGCAATATACATATTTATGGCCTGATGCGCGGACGTGTGCTGGCTGGCGCTGCCGGTGATACAGAGTGTCTTGTTTTCTGTTCTCACCTGCATGCGGAACTGATTTCTATTGCCGGACAATATTGGCTGAGCGATCAAATCCCGGCGGAATTTACCGGGAAAGCCGTCAAATTAAGTCTGGTTAATAATGAACTCACTATCAACAATCTAATATAGACCTTTAACAAGGAATAATTCCATGGCACGCATTTTAGTTGTTACTTCAGGTAAAGGTGGCGTAGGCAAAACCACTTCCAGCGCGGCCATAGCGACCGGCCTTGCCCAGAAAGGAAATAAAACCGTTGTTATCGATTTTGATATCGGTTTACGTAACCTTGATTTAATCATGGGCTGCGAGCGTCGTGTTGTATATGACTTCGTGAACGTGATTCAGGGCGATGCCACACTGAATCAGGCACTGATTAAAGATAAACGGACAGATAATTTATTTATTCTGCCCGCGTCACAAACCCGTGACAAAGATGCGCTGACCCGCGAAGGGGTCGAGAAAGTACTGAACGAATTAGGTGAGATGGACTTTGATTTTATTATCTGCGACTCACCGGCAGGGATTGAAAGCGGCGCACTGATGGCGCTGTATTTCGCTGATGAAGCCATTATTACCACCAATCCTGAAGTTTCATCTGTCCGCGACTCTGACCGTATTCTCGGGATTTTATCCTCTAAATCCCGTCGTGCGGAAAAAGGTCAGGATCCTATCAAAGAACATCTGCTTCTGACCCGCTACAACCCGGGTCGTGTCAGCCGTGGTGATATGCTGAGTATGGAAGATGTCCTGGAAATCCTGTGTATTCCGCTTATCGGGGTTATTCCGGAAGATCAGTCTGTTCTGCGTGCATCCAACCAGGGTGAGCCGGTTATTCTGGATCAGGAATCAGATGCGGGGAAAGCTTATGACGATGCGGTTGCCCGGATTTTAGGTGAAGATCGTCCATTCCGATTTATTGAGGAAGAGAAGAAAAGTTTCTTAAAACGCTTATTCGGGGGGTAAACCATGGCGCTGTTAGACTTCTTCCTGTCGAGAAAAAAACCGACAGCAAATATTGCAAAAGAACGATTGCAAATCATTGTTGCAGAGCGTCGCCGCGGTGAATCTGAACCGAATTACCTTCCGGAACTGAAACGTGATTTACTGGCTGTTATCTGTAAATATGTTCAGGTGGATCCTGAAATGTTATCAGTGCAATTTGAGCAGAAAGGTGATGATATTTCAGTTCTTGAACTGAATGTCACACTGCCCGAAGGTGACGAAACAGCGAAAAAAGAGTAGCACTGCCGTCATTACAACGGCGTGATACTAACTGACTGCACAGCGGGGTAACTCACTGTGCTTTTTCTGTTTTATGCATCCGGCGTACGGGCTGTTCCTGACTGAATTTCATCAACTGTTTCTGCCAGCAAATCTTCAAGCAGCGGTTTACGCCAGCCACTGAGCAGCTCCGGCTCGCCCTGCTGTGCTTTACAATCCCATACCTTATTCAGGTATTGATTTATCTGACGGCGTGATGCCAATAGTTCTGGGCTAAATTGTTCCGTTTCACTCAGCGCCGTTACCCGGGCTTTGATCGCCTTAAATGTTTTGCGGTATAACGGATGATCGGACACATTTTCCACCGCCGGAGGACATTCACTGTCACTCAGATTACGGCACTCATCAACAATAGCCAGCACGCGTTTACCGTGACAGCGGATCTCCTGCCCGGTCAAATCTAATCCGTCCAGCTCACCCAGCGATGTCGGCATATAACGCGCCACTTTCCACAGATGCTCTTCCCTGACAACAAAATTAACCGCCATATCCCGCTCGCGCGCCTGCTCAAGACGCCACTGCGCCAGTTTCTGTAAACAGGCCAACTGTTGTGAACGCAATAAGCCTGCCCCGCTGAACTCTTTATAGACCTCAGCCGGATCTGCCTGTTTAATTCGTCGTTGCACCATCAGGGCACACTCTTCCTGTGCCGCCTGCGTACAGCCCGCTTCCTGCACTTTTTCTGTCAGTATTTCTGCCAATGGCAGCAAATAGTACACATCTGCGGCTGCGTATTCACACTGTCTTGCTGTCAACGGCCGCGCCAGCCAGTCTGTGCGGGACTCACTTTTATCCAGAGTTGTACCCAGATAGGTTTCCACCAGTGAGGCAAACCCACAGGACAGCGGATGTCCGACAAACGCCGCCAGAACCTGGGTATCCACCATCGGGTGCGGTACACAGTTCAGACTGTTGAGGAAAACTTCAATATCTTCGCTGCCGGCATGCAGATATTTCACCATATCCGGTGCGGTCAGCAATTGTTGCAATGGCGCCCAGTCAGTAATACCCAGCGGATCGACAAGTGCAAGGTGTTCCCCGTCGTAAAGCTGAACCAGACCGAGATGCGGATAGTATGTCCGGATACGGATAAATTCGGTATCCAGTGCAAGAAATGGCTTGCCTGCAACCTGTTCACAAAATGCAGCAAGCTGTGTATCGCTGGTAATCAACTGATGATTCAAAACAACTTCTCTTAGTCTTAAACGACGTGATTAATAAATAATTATACTCGTCATACTTCAGGATGCCCGGGTGTTGACTACGCTCAGCCCGCCGGGTCACATAGTTTACCTATGCTCCCCGCCGGACTGAGCTTGTCGCCTACATGCATACTGAATTATTTAGAGTATAGAAACAGAATAACTCAAAAAATTATACTAATTCAATAAACAGCAATAACGCCGGTAACTACCGACGTTATTATTTTGCAACCGGACGGGGTGTCATGCAACCGGCTGAGTCTGTGTTTTTTGTTTTTCTTCGTTACGTAATTCACGGCGTAAAATTTTGCCGACATTGGATTTCGGTAATTCATCACGAAATTCAATGATTTTCGGCACTTTATAACCGGTCAGATAACGACGGCAATGTGAACGCAGCTCATCCTCTGTCAGTGAGGGATCTTTGCGCACAATAAATACTTTAACCGTTTCACCCGAACTTTCGCTTTCAACACCAATGGCGGCACATTCCAGTACGCCCGGATGCAACACAACCGCCTCTTCAACTTCATTCGGGTAAACGTTAAACCCCGATACCAGGATCATATCTTTCTTGCGATCAACAATATGCAGAAAGCCGTTTTCATCAAACTGTGCAATATCCCCGGTTGCCACCCAGCCATCTTTTAACACTTCTGCCGTGGCATCCGGCCGGTTCCAGTACCCTCTCATAACCTGCGGACCACTTACCCACATTTCACCCGGCTGGCCTTCCGGCATATCATTACCGTCATCATCAACCAGACGAATATCTGTGGACGGCACAGGAAAACCAATGCTGCCGCTGTAACTTTTCAGATTATGCGGATTACCGGCAACCAGCGGCGAGCACTCAGTCAGCCCGTAACCTTCCAGCAGGTGTTTACCGGTCAGCGCTTCCCAGCGCTCAGCCACTGCTTTTTGTACCGGCATTCCCCCGCCGACGGAGAGATTCAGTGTGGAAAAATCCAGTTTACGAAACTCAGGATCATTAACCCAGACATTAAATAATGTATTTACCCCGGTTATCGCGGTGAACGGGTATTTGCCCAGTTCTTTTATGGTGCCGCTGACATCACGCGGGTTCGTAATTAACAGGTTGCGTCCGCCTATTTCAAGAAATAACAGGCAGTTTACTGTCAGGGCAAAAACATGATACAGCGGCAGCGCCGTCACAATCAGCTCTTTTCCGACACTCAGCTCAGGAATGTAAGCGGCGCGCGCCTGCTCCAGATTCGCCAGCATATTACGGTGTGTCAGCATCGCGCCTTTGGCAACCCCGGTTGTTCCGCCGGTGTATTGTAAAAAAGCAAGGTCCTCCCGGTGAATGTCCGGTTTGACATACTGCATGCGGTAGCCCTGATAGATAGCGCGGCGAAAAGAGATGGCATCCGGCAGGTTATATTTCGGCACCAGCCGCTTGATGTATTTGACAACAAAGTCCACCAGCGTCGCTTTGGGACGCGAGAGCTGATCTCCCATGCGGGTCAGGATAACGTGGCGGATTTGTGTGTTAAATACAATTTTCTCAAGCGTTTGTGCAAAATTGGAGACAATGACGATTGCAGCACAGCCGCTGTCATTTAACTGATGTTCTAACTCTCTTGGTGTATAGAGCGGGTTCACATTGACAACAACCATTCCTGCCCGCAAAACCCCGAACATCGCGATAGGGTATTGCAGTAAGTTTGGCATCATCAGAGCGACCCTGTCTCCTTTTTTCAGCCCCAGTCCGTTTTGCAGATAGGCAGCAAAAGCACGACTGCGCTCTTCCAGTTTCCGGAACGTCATCACCTCGCCCATATTAATGAACGCAGGCTGATCCGCAAAGCGGGATACCGCATTTTCCAGCATCTCTGCCATTGAGGCATAGGTGTCAGGATTGATATCCGCCGGGACGTCTTCCGGATAGTGTTTAAGCCAGACTCTTTCCAAGATTTTACTCCTAATGATTGCTGCTTATCTCAGCCCCTGCCGGTATTAACAAAGTATTTACATAACCGGCGATTTCAGACAATTAATCTGTTTCAGGTTGAGAGACACATCACTAATTTATTTTACAAATACAGATAATAATTGAGGCGGCAAATGCCGCCTCTTAATTTATTCATATTAAACAGACAATAATGATAACGTCTGCTTATAAAAACGTATGTGATTGTACACCCAAATCCGCATTTATGCTGAATTTTAAGGTGTTGCCATCCGTAAATTACTCCTGATTATGGTACCAGGTAATCCTGTACCACAGCAGGTCCCGGCGGATAATACCAGCCGCCGCCATAGTAGCCGCCACCGTAATATCCGTCATGCCAGCGCCATGGATCCGGTCCGTAAACCGGCGGCGGCATCATCACCTGTTGTGATTTATGCCAGCGCTGATAACCGGTAACATCAATCACCGGGAACGTGTATTCCACTTCCCCGATTTTTCCCTGTTTTGTTCCGTTCAATGTCCCTATAACCGTAACATACTGGTCACGGAAATTGCTGGGCTCATGGAAGCCGTTTATCCGGGCATACATCCTGCCGACCGACGCCGATCCCAGGAACGGCGCACCGGAGCTGTTAAGCGGCATAACGGCTATCTCTAACTGTGTGGTATCCGGCTGGTTCAGTACATTCAGTACCCGTCCGCCGAAACGTGCTTCCATGCCTTTATATGCCTGCGGGGCTTTTTGCGCCGCAGAAAAATCCGTAACCAGGGACGGACCGGTGCCTTTGATAGCATCCGGTACCGTAGCGCAGCCTGTCAGCGCCAGTGTGGTAATCACAACACAATATTTCAGGCTACTCTTCAGGCGACTATGTAAGCGATTCATCATAACAGTGACCTCTTGTGACAGACCCGATATCTCTATTGTGGCTTATGTCCGGCGATTCAACAATTGATGCCGTCTATATTTTTGCACTATTCCCTGCCCGGTAATTTCTTCCAGGTCACTTCATTGCGCAGATAAACCGGCTCTGCGGCTTCTGCCGGAACCGTTTCACCCTGCTGCAGCGCAATGACCGCCAGCGGCAACATATCTTGCGCATGAGGCAGTGTAATGTCCGTCATCTGTGTTTGTGTGCTGATGGCGCCCTGCATATCCGGATACGCAGCCCAGCCTGTACCGGCGAGACCCCATTCACCGGAAAGCCCGGCACAGCGGGTAATGAAATCGGCTGGTTTCAGCACAGCTTCCGCTGATTGTGCATGAAATACACCCTGCTCATCACGCGTATAGGCGGCGCAGTAGATTTCATCCATTCGGGCATCAATAGCAATCAGCGCACGGGTAAGCCCGGTGGTGCGGAAAACCCCTTCAGCCATGGTTTTCAGCGACGAAATGCCTATCATCGGCAGCTCTGCGCCAAGCGCCAGCCCCTGAGCTGTTCCGACACCAATACGCACGCCGGTAAAACTTCCCGGCCCCTGACCAAACGCCAGTGCATCAAGATCCTGTAACCTGATATTCTGCTGCGCCAGCACGGCCTGCACCATCGGCAGAATGCGCTGTGTGTGCTCACGGGGAGTCTCAGCAAAATCAGCAGTGATTTCGCCGTTATTATAAAGCGCAACAGAACAGGCTTCGGTTGCAGTATCTAACGCTAAAATTCGGGTGGACATGCCATAACTCCGGCAAAAAAAAAGTAAGGTTTATGGTAGCAAAAAAAATCATCATGACGTTGGGTAATATACCCTGATATGTGATGATTCTTGCGGTTATCAATCAGTTGATTGCCCGCGCTGAGCGTGCCGTGCTGCCAGAAATTCGGCGGCTTTTGCCAGCGAACGCGTACGGGGTGAAGGCGGCAGACTTTTCAGAAAAATTTCACCATAAGGGCGCATGACGATCCGGTTGTCACAGATAACAATCACGCCGTAATCTTCTGTATCACGAATCAGCCGCCCGACGCCCTGTTTAAGGCTTATGACGGCATCCGGGATTTGCACATCACGGAACGGGTCGCCGCCCCGCACCGCGCAATCTTCCATCCGGGCTTTCAGCAGCGGGTCATCCGGTGCGGTAAACGGCAGTTTGTCGATAATGACACAGGTCAGTGCATCACCGCGCACATCAACGCCTTCCCAGAAACTGCTGGTTGCAACCAGCAATGCATTTCCCGATGAGACAAAATCACTGAGTAACTGGCTTTTACTGGTTTCGCCCTGAACCAGCACCGGCAGTGTCAGTGACTGACGAAATTCTGATGCGAGATCGCGCATCATCTGATGTGAAGTGCATAAAAAGAAGCAGCGCCCGCGATTGTGATTGATAAGCGGTCTGAGTTGTTCCGCCAGTTGTTTTGCCGCGCCGTACTGATTCGGCACCGGCAGAAAACGCGGGACACACAGTAACGTTTGCTCCTGAAAATTAAACGGACTCGGCAAAATAAGGGTTTCCGCACTGTCCAGTCCCAGGCGACGGGTAAAATGATGAAGATCGTCATTGACGGACAGAGTAGCTGATGTAAACACCCAGGCGATATTCGCACTGCTCATCATTTCACGGAATTTATCTTCCACCGTGAGCGGCGTCAGTGCCAGCAGGAAGTGACGTCCGTAACTTTCAAACCAGTAACTGTAGCCCGGAATGGAAACATCTTTCAGGCGTTTCAGCCGGTTACGGTAAACCGTTGCCCGCTCAAAAGCCGCATCCAGCATAGCTGAGCGCCCGAGAGACAGTTTCATCACGTCGTAACAGAGTTCCAGCGTATCATCGAGGCGGGTTATCGCCTGCTGAATATGCGGCTTTGCCAGTAATTCACGCAGATTACCGCGATAACCGGTATCCCCCAGCGCCAGACGAAAATCCTGTGTACACATGGTCAGGCGATCAGCACATTTTTGTAACTGAGCCTGGTCGCGCAGCTCTGTCCGGTAAGCCATAATGATATCGCGCGTGAGATCAAATAACTGACGGCTGCTGAGCTGCTGACCGAAATACTGGCTGGCGATATCAGGGATCTGATGCGCTTCATCAAAAATAATGACTTCAGCTTCCGGAATTAACTCCCCGAAACCCGTGTCTTTCACCACGCGATCAGCCATAAACAAATGATGGTTTACCACCACCACGTCCGCATCCAGTGCCTTGCGCCTGGCTTTCAGAACAAAGCAGTCCTTATATTGCGGGCAGTCACTGCCGAGGCAGTTATCATTGGTGCTGGTAATCAGCGGCCAGACCGGGCTGTCTTCCGGGATATCATGGCAGGTGCTGATATCACCCAGCTCAGTCACGCTTGCCCAGCGCCGCGCGGCGACTATCCGGCTCAGCGTTTCATGATCTGTATTGATATCACCGAGCGCCTGCTGGTCCAGCCGCTCAAGGCAAAGGTAATTTGAGCGCCCTTTCAGCAGCGCGACTTTGCCGTCATAGTCCAGCGCCTGAACAATGGTCGGGAGGTCGCGGTTATAGAGCTGATCCTGCAACGCTTTCGAGCCGGTGGAGATAATCGTCTTCTTTCCGGCGCGCAGGGCGGGCACCAGATAGGCGTAAGTTTTCCCGGTCCCGGTGCCGGCTTCCGCCACCAACTGACCTTGTGTTTCAATCGCCCGGCTGATGGCGGCGGACATGGTCACCTGTGCTTCCCGTGGTTGGAAACCCGGGATCACCTGAGCTAACCGGCCATTTTTTGCAAAATCGTCTGACACGCGCGTTCTCTTCTGACAAAATAGACCGCAATTATGCCAAGGGTTGAGCGATAGCACCACCTTGCTGTGTAAGAAACTGGATATATTTACAGGAGAGAGAATGACAATTCAGCGAATTGACCCGGAAGACCGCTGGTCTGAAGCCGTTGTGCACAATAACACTGTTTATTACACCAGTGTCCCGGAAGATCTGAGCGGCGATATTACCGCGCAGACAACCAGTGCGCTGCACGCGATTGATAAAATACTTGCCCGCGCCGGTTCAGATAAAACCAAAATCCTGGATGCGACGATTTTCCTGGCGGATAAAGCCAATTTTGCCGGAATGAATGCGGCATGGGATGCCTGGGTTGCTCACGGCAGTGCGCCGGTGCGCTGTACTGTTGAAGCAGCACTGATGAATCCTGATTATAAAGTTGAAATCAAGATTATTGCTGCGGTGTAAATTGTTGTGATAATACCCGCGCCACGGATGGCACGGTTGAATTTATATAATCAGCTACTGAAATTATGCCTGCTCACAGAATTTTAAAATCATCTGCCAGCGCCGCCCAGTGTGATCGCAATTTTTCCTTATGCTCATCCAGCATTGGCAGCTCATGCAATAATTGCGGCCACTGACTCCGTGCCTTGTTTATCACATCCAGCAAATGTGGCTTAACCGCAATCCAGGGAACGCCAACCTTCCCTGACCAAGTCTCAAAATGTTTTAGCGAGATATTATACCACTGCTTTGTTCCTGCCATATTCAAGGCAAGATTGTCGTGTTTAATATAGGGCGCAGTAAACACCACATCATAGAGTGGTGATAAACCGGCAGAAAGGCGGTCACGATAGATTATCGTCCAGTTTTTCAGGTGAGCATCGCCATTACCCAGTAAAATATTGATAAGCAATCTGCGGGCCATTTGCTGAATATTTTTTAATCGTTCAGTGCATGATTGATAAAGTACCGTTCCGATATTTTCATAATTGGTTTTTTGATATTTATCAGAAGGATAAAGTCCGAATATCTGAGCAAAATCCTCAGTATGAATACGACCGTCACCGCCGCGGTCAAAACGCTTAATACCATAAGCATATAATTCATCCGGTAACCGTATATCAGGTAAACCGTCCAGTTTTGACAATTCAATCAGCCGGATTTCAGGCACATCAGCACCTGCAACACCGGCCAGCGTCATACAGGTATATTCATTAACAGGAACACCTTTATGAATTGTTGATGGTGTTTTAATTATCCACATATCCTGTGAAATCGCCTGATCTATATGATAACGCCCGTCAATATGAGATGACGAAAATTTGACCTGGACACCGGCAAGAGAAAATTTAGTATCTGCATGCTTAACATCAATTTGCCGGGGCTCAACAGATAAACGATGCTCAAGTGCCCATTCAGGAACGTCTCCCGCTTTTATCGGTATGGCTGACACCGCCCCCGGCAGATGAAATCCGGAATACGCCAAAATTGAAAATTCATTATCCGGATGGCACTGAAGCATTTCTGCCATCTGCTCTCTTAAGATCCCTTCCGGTAATAAATTTGAAAGTACAGGCGCAAGCTTTTGTGTTCTTATGAGGGGATGAGTTAAATATTCAGCGTCCGATAGCTGCCTGAGTGTAAAAACCGGGCGGATATCAACCGGCATAGCGATAAACGCCGGATCAAAGGTGAGTATATTTTTACCTCCGGCGTAATGAACAACAACAGCAACATCAATGTCATATATTTTAATCCGGAGACCTTCCACCTTCTCCGTAAGCATACTCATGCGTTTTCCTTTGTATCAAACCAAAAGCCAAGATCATCAGAATCATCATTTAAATCATTTTTAGTATTATCAGGTCTGGCCACATCCGTTAAACCGATAATGTGACTGTCCTTACGGGGGGTGATAACCAGCTCAAGCTCAAGCCCTTCCAGAATCCGGAGCAATGTTGATAATTTTATATCATTACCGGCTTCCACACGCTGGTATTGCTGCTGCTTCATGCCAATGCGCATATACATATCTTTCTGTTCAATACCCAATGCTTTGCGCTGCTGAGTGATTATTTTTGCAAAATTTTTGATATCTTTCATTGTGCTGCCCCTACTATGCCGGCATCATCGCTCCAAAAAACAACTTCTACGTTGTTAATAATATCACATACAATCTTGGTGTTGTAAAGAATGCAATAAACAACTGCTATGTTGTAAATTGAAGATAAACAACGTTAGGGTTGTTTATTGCTGGAGGAAAACGCGGGAAAAGTATTTGTGTCTATCCGTAAATCCGGATAACACATAAGGGAATGTATTCGTACTACTGAAAAAATAAAACCGGGCGTTTTAATTGTTCCTGATGGTTTTTCCATGACGAACAGATTAAATCACCCGGTTCAGCGCCGGTTATTTAAGGCCCGGCGCTTTCCACATTGATGTGGTCAGACCGGAATCCACCAGCGTCAGTTGATCTGCATAGACTTTTTGCCAGTTTTGTTTCGCTTTGTCATAGACGTCGCGATGAGCCGGGTTTGGCTGGTATTCATGCTGCCACTGCACCAGACGCTCACCGGCAGATGCCATATCATCATATAACCCGACACCGGCACCGGCGGCAATCGCACAACCCAGCGCGGTCGCTTCTTTCACGACCGGCACACGAACCGGTACACCGGTGACATCAGCCAGAATCTGGCTCCAGAGTTTACCTTTCGAACCGCCTCCGGCAAACACCAGAGAATCCGCTTTTACGCCACTGAATTGTGCAATTAAATCCAGATTCAGCGCTGAAACAATCGCGGCGTTCTCTTCCAGTGCGCGGAACAAAGAAGCCTTATTGCTCTTTTCTGCATCAATCGACAGATTGATAAAAGAGGGTGCGGCGTGATACCAGGATTTAAAGCGCATCACATCAGAGAAAATCGGCATGATACCGTGAGAGCCTGCCGGAACACGGGCGGCCATATCTTCCAGTAAGGAATACGTATCCACCCCAAGCCGTTCGGCGATCAGTTTTTCTTCTGCACAGAACGCATCACGGAACCAGCGCATGGTAAGCCCGGTAAAGAAACTGATCGATTCCGCCTGCACCATTCCCGGGATAACATGCGGGTTAATGCGGGTATTCATATCAGGATCCGTCACCGGCTGCGGCAGGTTAACTACCTGTTGCCAGAAGGTTCCGCCGAGTACTGCTGTTTGTCCGGGTTTGACAACGCCGAGACCCAGGCAGCCAAGCTGAACATCTCCGCCGCCCATAACAACCGGCGTACCTTTTGCCAGCCCGGATTCTTCCGCCGCTTTCGCCGTAATATATCCCAGTACCGTACCGGTTTCTTTTACCGGCGAGAGAATATCCGCACGCAACCCCGCCATTTCCAGCAAACCGGGACGCCAGTCACGTGTAACTAAATCGAGCATACCGGTAGTTCCGGCATTGGAGGGATCGACTGCCAGTTCGCCGCTCAGTTTGCAGGCGAGCCAGTCGCTTATCATCGTCAGGGTTCCCGCCTGCCGGTAGATATCCGGGCGGTGATGTGCCAGCCATAACAGGCGCGGCATCGCACCCAGCGCCAGGGTCTGCCCGGAGCACTGATAAACATCATATTCAAAGGTATTGTTGTACAGCTCTTTTAATTCGCTGACTTCGCGGCTTGAGCGCGCATCCACATTCGCACATGCCCAGATAGGTTCCCCGCTGCGATCATAGAGAACAATTCCCTCACGCATAGAGCAGGCAGACACTCCGGCAATCGCGGAGGCCGGTAATCCGGCATTTTTCAGTGCCAGCTTAATGCAGTGACATGCCAGCTGCCAGTTGGTGTGCAGGTCAAATTCCATCGAGCCCGGAACATCCGGCAGTTCATTATGACGCCACTCCGCCTGTCCGGCGGCAATCTGGTTGCCGTGAAGATCAAAAATTACGGCTCTGATACTGCCTGTTCCCGCATCCAGTGCCATCAGGTACTTTGATGACTGGCTGCCTGTGCTCTGATCCATGTCGCCATCCTCACAAAATTAATTGGATTGATACCGGTACATCATGAAATACAGCGTATATTCAGCGACGGCTGTCAGCCACAGAGCACAGACAGTCAGCGCATCAGGTTAATAATGTCAGCATTACCCGTGCCGTTTGTTCATCCGTGACCAGCGCATTGATATACCCACCCAGCAGTGCTGCCACTATTACCTCAGCTTTCTCTTCTCCGCCCGCCACACCCACAACAGTCGGAATGTTTTTCAGCTCCGCCGGTGTGATACCGATAAGTTCGCGGTGCATTTCCACATCGTCGGTCATTTCACCTTCGCGGCCGATAAAATAGCCGAGAATGTCACCGACTGCGCCGCGTCGTCCCAGCATCAGCTGTTCACCGCTGCTGATGTAGCCGGAGCGCATAATGGTCGCATCCTGCTTCTGATTAACCGCACCCAGCCCGACCACCGCAATATCTGCCGCGCAGGCTGCCATAAGGACATCCTGCACACTGCGCTCGCGGCGGAATGTCGCGGCAACCGTCGCGTTGGATGCCCGCAGCGGTGCAGGAATGATACTGACCGGGCAATTGGCATCGAGCTGCCCGATGCCGGTCATGTATTGCCCGACCCCGCCGGACAATGTCACCAGCCTGATTTGTTGTGATGACACAAACCCGCTCAGGTGCTGCAATGTCGCCATTGCCGCTTCACCAAAGCCGACCGCCAGTAATTGCCCGGGTGTAAGCTGAGACATCAGTAAATGTGCACCGGCAACACCGAGCCGGCTGTGAAGCTCAGGTCCGTTCAGTGAAGGCAGGATGCGAATTTGTTTTAACGAGAATCTTTTTTTCAGAATATCTTCAAGCTCCAGACATCCTTCAAACCGGGAATTTATCTGTACGCGGATAACACCGGACTGACGTCCTTTTTCGAGTAAACGCGACACTTTCAGTCGTGTCAGGCCGAGCAGATCCCCGATGTCTCCCTGTGTGAGGCCATCATGGTAATAAAACCAGGCAATACGGGCCAATAACTCTTCTTCATTCATACTCAGTCCTGAGGCGTCATAGTCCATCGAAGAAACGGGGCTTACCGGGGCTGCTTTTGTATTTTTAGATACTGTCGACATGTGAACTTTTGTTTTCCATTTTTACAGATAAGCACCTTTTTGCAGATTTCGCCAGAGGTGCAAGCCAAAATTTTGAACAGATTCTAACGCAGATCTAATTTTTTTCACAAAATGTGGTGAAATTATTGTCATATTTCATTTTTATGGCTTACATTTATGAACAAATGTGTTTATAAATTATAAATGTTCATTTTTGATGTTTTCTTCATCACATAACATCCGAGCACAATACCCATAACATCAGAGGTGCCGTTATGTCCGGAAAGCAACACCCTGTTCAGCCACTGCTGACTGCCCGCGGAATCGCCAAGCAATTTTCCGGCGTGGTAGTGCTGAAACACATCGACTTCACACTGTTACCGGGACAGGTTCATGCCCTGCTCGGCGGAAACGGCGCGGGTAAATCCACTCTGATGAAAATCATTGCAGGTATTGAGCAGCCGGATAGCGGCACACTGACACTTGAAGGTCAGGAAATTTCGCACCTGACACCGGCAAAAGCGCATCAGCTCGGGCTGTATCTGGTTCCGCAGGAGCCGCTGCTGTTCCCCAATCTGACTGTGCAGGAAAATATTCTCTTTCGTCTGCCGAAACATCAGGCGGGCAAAGCCAAATTACAGCAGATGCTCAGCGCTCTGCGCTGTAATTTTGACCTGAGTGCCCGTGCGGGCAGCCTGAATGTGGCTGACCAGCAGTTAGTTGAGATAATGCGGGGGCTGATGCGGGACTCACGCATCCTTATTCTGGACGAACCGACCGCCTCGCTGACACCGGCTGAAACACACCGCCTGTTTGAACGCATCAGGGAGTTACAGCAAAAAGGGGTCGGGATTGTCTTTATCTCCCATAAAATTCCGGAAATTCATGCGATTGCTGATTATCTGAGTGTGATGCGTGACGGCAATATTGCTCTGACCGGACCGGCAAAACAGTTTTCAACAGATGAAA
Source organism: Morganella psychrotolerans (assembly GCF_001676055.1). Classification (GTDB taxonomy): domain Bacteria; phylum Pseudomonadota; class Gammaproteobacteria; order Enterobacterales; family Enterobacteriaceae; genus Morganella; species Morganella psychrotolerans_B. The sequence goes on from NZ_LZEX01000001.1 coordinate 141,990, forward strand.
TCATTCAGGCGATCACGCCGGAAGCCAAGAAAAAACCGTTATCAGAGACTCAGAAGTTGTGGCTGGATCTCGCCTCTGCCCGCAATAATCCGCAATCCGGTGAGCCGGTGCTGGATGTCCGTAATGCCTGTGGCGAAGGGTTCCGCCACATCAGTTTTGTTGTCAACCCCGGGGAAGTGGTCGGACTGGCCGGCGTCGTTGGCGCCGGCCGGACTGAACTCGCGGAGACATTATATGGCTGCGCCCGCTGATCGCCGGTGACATTCACCTCAACGGTGAGAATTTACGCGGCATCAGTACAGAAAAACGCCTTACCCGCGGGCTGGTCTGTTTGCCGGAAGATCGCCAGGCATCCGGCTTTTCCTTGATGCGCCGCTGACATGGAATATAGGCGCGCTGGTGCATAACCACCGGGGGCTGCTGGTCCGCCGTGCTTATGATGACGCAGTGCTGGAGCGCTACCGCCGCGCACTGAATATCAAATTCAATGACGGTCAGCAACTGGTGCGCACCCTTTCCGGCGGAAATCAGCAAAAAATCCTGATTGCCAAGTGTCTGGAAGCCAATCCTTCCCTGCTGATTATTGATGAACCGACACGCGGCGTGGATGTCGGGGCGCGAAATGATATTTATCAGCTTATACAAAGCATTGCACAGCAAAATGTGGCGATTTTACTGATTTCATCGGATCTGGATGAAGTTGTGGCACTGGCTGACCGCGTGCTGGTCATGCATCAGGGCGAATTTGTCGGTGAACTGCAACAGGATGAAATGAATGTCGATACCATTATGCACATGGCATTTGGTGAGCAGCGCCGCAACACTGACACGAAAAGTACCGGAACAAAAAGCACAGAAACAGAAAGCAGTTCATCACAGGAGGCGGCATCATGCTGAAATATATACAAAATAACCGTGAAATGACCGCGCTGCTTGCGATCCTCTGCCTGTTCGTATTACTGGGCACAATGGAAACCCGCTATTTTAGTTTTCAGACCGCCACCATGATTTTCGGCAGTGCACAAATCCAGATGCTGCTGGCGATTGGTGCCACCCTGGTGATGCTGACGCGCAATATTGATGTCTCGGTCGGCTCCACCACCGGGCTGTGTGCGGTGATTATCGGCATTTCACTGAATGCCGGACTCCCCCTGACAGTCGCTATTCTGCTGACCGTTGCCACCGGTCTGCTTGCCGGGTTATTTAACGGTATCCTGGTAACCTGGTTCAAAATACCGGCGATTGTTGCCACCCTCGGCACGCTCGGGCTGTATCGCGGCATTATGTTATTACTGACCGGCGGCAAATGGATCGAAGGCTTACCCGCAGAGCTGAAAGCCCTGTCTCAGCCGGTATTCCTCGGATTATCACCGATTGGCTGGTTCATTATCCTGCTGATTATTCTGATGACACTGTTTTTAGCGCGCACGACTGCCGGACGCGGTTTTTATGCCACCGGCGATAACTTACAGGGCGCGCGTCAGTTAGGTGTTCCGGTAGACAGAACACGTATTATTGCCTTTTCAGTCAATGGCATGATGGCAGCACTTGCCGGTATCGTCTTTGCCTCCCAAATCGGGTTTATTCCGAACCAGACCGGCAACGGGCTGGAAATGAAAGCTATCGCCGCCTGTGTATTGGGCGGAATAAGCCTGCTCGGCGGCACCGGTACTATCGCCGGGGCGATTCTGGGCGCTTATTTTATGACTCAGATTGACAGCGTGCTGGTGCTGCTGAAATTACCGGCCTGGTGGAATGATTTTATCGCCGGTTTTGTGTTACTCGCCGTCTTAGTCTTTGATGGTCGTCTGCGCGTGGCACTGGAGAAAAACCTCCGCGCCCAGCGTTATGCACGGTTCCTCAATCCGTCCCCGCAGCAGGAGACAAAAAAATGACTGGTATCAAACGTTACGGCTGGGAAATTTCACTGTTGCTGCTGCTGGTGGCAGAGATCCTGTTATTCGGGATGGGCAACCCGCGCATGCTGGATGCCAATGTGCTGCTGTTCAGTACCAGTGACTTTATCTGTATCGGGCTGGTGGCGCTGCCGCTCACCCTGGTGATTGTCAGCGGCGGAATGGATATCTCTTTCGGTGCCACTATCGGCTTGTCGTCTATTGTGCTCGGAATTCTTAACCAGGCGGGCGTGCCGATGATTGCCGCTATCCCCCTGACATTACTGACCGGTGCTCTGTGCGGGCTGATTAATGCCCTGCTTATCTTATTTACCGGTATAAACCCGCTGGTTATTACCCTCGGTACTATGTATCTGTTCGGCGGCTGCGCCCTGCTGCTCTCCGGGCTTTCCGGTGCCAGCGGCTTTGAGGGGATCGGCGGCTTTCCGATGGCCTTTACTGATTTTGCCAATCTGGACTTGTACGGTATTCCGCTTCCGCTGATTATTTTTGCTCTCTGTGTGATTGTGTTCTGGTTTTATCTGCACCGCACACATCCGGGACGTAATGTCTTTCTGATCGGACAAAATGCCCGGGTCGCGCGTTACAGTGCCTTTCCGGTGACACGCACAATTTGTCTGCTTTATGCGATGGTCGGTGTCTCCGCCGCGCTCGCTGCCATTATTTTAGTCTCCTATTTCGGCTCTGCCCGTGCCGATCTCGGTGCGTCATTCCTGATGCCGGCAATCACGGCGGTTGTATTAGGCGGCGCAAATATTTACGGCGGATCCGGCTCTGTGTTAGGGACGGCACTCGCTGTACTGCTGGTTGGTTTCTTACAGCAGGGGCTGCAAATGGTAGGTGTACCAAATCAGGTTTCCAGTGCACTTTCGGGTGCGCTGCTTATTGTTGCCGTTGTTGGTCGTTCCGTTTCTTTACACCGACATCACATCCTCGGATGGTGGGCGCGTAAACGCAACAGGCAATTCGTATCAGAGTAAAACACGTTTCTTATCACAGATTTGACGAAATGGAGAAAACCATGAAACCCATCATGAAAAAACTGGCGCTCGCCACTGCATTAAGTCTCGCATGTGTTTCCTGGGCGAATGCAGCACAAAAAGTCGCCTTTATTCCTAAACTTGTCGGTGTCGGATTCTTTACCAGCGGCGGTCAGGGTGCAGTAGAAGCCGGGAAAAAACTCGGTATCGATGTCACGTATGACGGACCGACTGAGCCGAGTGTTTCCGGTCAGGTTCAGCTTATCAATAACTTTGTCAATCGTGGTTATGACGCGGTTATTGTCTCCGCCGTATCACCGGACGGTTTATGCCCTGCTCTTAAACGCGCCATGCAGCGCGGTGTGAAAGTGCTGACATGGGACTCTGATACCAATCCGGAATGCCGCTCTATTTATATCGACCAGGGCACGCCGAAGCAACTCGGCGGGATCCTTGTGGATATGGCCGCGGATCAGGTGAAAAAAGAGAAAGCAAAAGTCGCATTCTTCTATTCCAGCCCGACCGTGACCGACCAGAACCAGTGGGTGAAAGAGGCGAAAGCAAAAATCGCTGCTGAACATCCGGGCTGGGAAGTGGTTACCACACAGTATGGCTATAACGATGCGACAAAATCATTACAGACAGCCGAAGGGATCATGAATGCCTGGAGCGACCTGGATGTGATTATTGCACCGGATGCCAATGCCTTACCGGCAGCGGCTCAGGCAAAAGAAAACCTGAAACGTAATAATGTTGCGGTCGTCGGTTTCAGCACCCCGAATGTTATGCGCCCGTATGTGGAGCGCGGCACTGTTGACCAGTTCGCTTTATGGGATGTGGTGAAACAGGGTGAAATTTCTGTTGCTGTGGCAGATGCACTGATGAAAAAAGGTGAATTGAATGTCGGCGACAAAATTATGGTCGACGGCGTGGGTGAAGTCGAAGTTTCCCCGAACAGTATCCAGGGGTATGACTACGAAGCAAAAGGCAACGGCGTTGTTGTTCTTCCTGAGCGCGTAATCTTCACCAAAAAGAACATTAACAACTACAATTTCTGATGTGGTTGCTGATTTATTCATTGGCGCAGTTGTTAACTGCGCCAGTTTAACCAAGGGAGAATTCCATGGCTGATTTAGATGATATCCGTGACGGTAAAGATTTCGGGCTGAACACCCCGCAGAAAAACACCCTTTATACCCTTAAAGGCTGTGGCTCGCTGGATTGGGGAATGCAATCGCGCCTTGCCCGCATTTTTAATCCGCAAGATAACAGAACTGTGATGCTGGCCTTTGACCACGGCTATTTCCAGGGACCGACCACCGGTCTTGAGCGCATAGATATTAATATCGCCCCGCTCTTTGAACATACCGATGTTCTGATGTGTACCCGCGGGATCCTGCGCTCACAAGTGCCGGTCGCCACCAACAAACCGGTTGTTCTGCGCGCATCCGGCGCCAACTCCATTCTGACCGAGCTTTCCAATGAAGCCGTCGCGGTGGCAATGGATGATGCGGTGCGCCTGAATGTGGCAGCAGTTGCGGCACAGGTGTATATCGGGACAGAGCATGAGCATCAGTCCATCAAAAACATCATCAGTATGGTGGATGCGGGAATGCGTGTCGGTATGCCGGTGATGGCGGTAACAGGTGTCGGTAAAGATATGGCGCGTGATCAGCGTTATTTCTCACTTGCCAGCCGTATCGCCGCCGAGATGGGCGCGCAGATAATCAAAACCTATTTTGTTGAAGAAGGTTTCGAGCGCATTACTGCCGGGTGTCCGGTGCCGATTGTTATCGCCGGCGGGAAAAAACTGCCGGAAGATGAAGCACTCGATATGTGTTTCCGCGCCATAGACCAGGGCGCTTCAGGTGTGGACATGGGACGCAATATCTTCCAGTCCGAAGACCCGGTTGCCATGATGAAAGCGGTTCATGCCGTGGTTCATGGCGGCGAGAGCGCAAAACAGGCTTATGCATTGTTCCTGAGTGAAAAGAATAAGGGGTAAATTTTGAACGTAACATTAGTTGAAATTAATGTAAAAGCGGACAAGGTGGATGAATTTATTGCGGTATTCCGTGAAAATCATCTGGGTTCGGTAAAAGAACCCGGCAACCTGCGATTTGATGTGTTGCAGGATCCGGACGTTCAGACCCGTTTTTATATCTATGAAGCCTATACGGATGATGCCGCCGTTGCCGCACATAAGAAAACACCGCACTATTTGCAGTGTGTTGAAAAACTGGAAGCCCTGATGACCGGCCCGCGTAAGAAAACCGCGTTTATCGGTTTAATGCCTGAAATCAGGTAAGTACAGGCGATATTCTGAAAAACCTGCTGCGGCAGGTTTTTTATTGTCCTGACGCGGCAAACCGCCTACTATCGGACTCATTCGTTCTGTATGTTAAGTGCTGTTATCAGCCGGGGTACTCCGTGAAAAAAATACACCTCTGTGGTTCACTGCTGTTGTTGTCTGTCTCAGCCGTACCGGCTTATGCCGCTGATGACTGTAAACCCGTGTCCGCGCAAACGCAGCTCAACCATTACCGCCTGATGGGAATACCCTACCTGCGCGGTCCGGTTAAATCTGTCTCGATGACCACGGAAAGAAATCCGCAAAGTGATATCCGCCTCTCCTCATTCAACCGGATACACCTGAGCCCCTGCGGAGACATCATCAGTTATGATTTTATGCGCAAAAGTCAGGAATACGGCATGCTGACAACCACAACCGTCACCGCTGCCGAAGATGATGCCGCTATTAATCTGGAATACACCTACTCAACCGGTTATATCACACAGAAAAAGCCACGCCCGATGGTGTCCCGCATAACACTGACGAAAGACGCGCAGAAAATCATCACCGGTTACCGGACAGAGAATTTTATTAAAGGAAACAGTACTATCCTGTCCGAAACAGGGGAACTGAATTACCGCAGCGGTGATATCGATAACATTGTGATTAACAGCCAATTGTTCGCACAAACCTACAGCATGAAATATAACTATAATGATAACGGTGATATCTCGCGGATTTATACAGACACATCCCCCATGCTCGAATACACCTTTACATACAATGATAAAGGCGGGCTTGTCACCGGCTCAGACAAAACGGATATCGCCGGGATCACTGTCACCAACCACGTTGAATGTACTCAATGGGATGCATGGCAAAACTGTACATCGGGGATCTGGACAAAAACAAACAGTAACAACCAGCCCGGCATGACAGATGTTCAGGGGCAGACGGTTTTCCATACCGTTTATGATTATTACGGTGACAAATAATGGCAAACCTGTTCCTTTATACAACGATCATCACGCTACTCACCGGTAGTTCTGCATTATATGCAGCTGAAAAGAGTCACTGCACACAAGAAAATCTGCAAACAATACAAAATAACCGCACTATTCTCGGGGTACCCTATATCAGAGGTCCCGTAAAATCACTCAGGGCGCAATCAGCTCCGGATCCTGATGATTTCCGTGAGTTTACCATTACAACAGAAATTGATTTTGATCCCTGCGGACTCATAACGCACTTTAAATCCCTGCGCAGCGATATCGCCGGCAGGATAAAAAAGACCCGTATTCTGTCAGCATCCGAAACCGGTAATAATGCAAATTATACGTTTAAAAACTACCGTCACCGCACGGGGAGAACCGATCGTTACCCGATGGTGATCAGTACAGAATTTACCAAAGATGAAAAACAGCAGATAGTCGGCGGTAAAGCAAAAATGTATGTTGAAAATAACGACACCACCATGCACGGCGATATACAAGTGCAACTACAGAACGGACAGCTTTCCGGTCTTATTACACACTGGCCGGATTTATATCTCGATCAGAACTTTAAAATAGGCTACGACGATGCGGGGCGTATTATATCCATAGCGACTGACGGTGATACACCACTCACTCAGACATTTACTTATACACCGGAAGGTTATAGCGCCACGCAGGAAGATCTTTATGAGGGCGGCGTCCTTACCAACCGCTATTTTACAGAGTGTCAGAGATGGGATACTCACGGCAACTGTACGCAGGAACGTGTTTCTTTGCAGTATATCCACGGTGATAAAAAGACCGGACTCAGAGAAAATACAGCCACAATAGTCACTAAAGTGATTGAGTATTACCCATAAAAATTCCCCTGATGCCGGAGTCCGGTATCAGGGGAAATTTTTCAGTCTTGTGCATAATCACAATAATTACGCGAACTTAATCATCACCATCCCCAGCAGAAGCAGCACAATACCGCCCCAGCCTTTGTAATTGAGGCGCTGATTAAACAAGATCCAGCCAGCGGCAACCGTTGCCACAATCCCGAATGCACCCCAGAGTGCATACGCCACAGATAACTCAATACCGCGGACCGCCAGTGCCAGGCAACTGAATGCACCTAATACTGCCAGCAGTGATAATATCCCCAGCCACAGGCGTTTAAAGCCGTTTGACATCTTCAGCAGGATATTAGCCATAATCTCCAGCACCACAGCCAGCAGTAAAAATGCCCCGTGCCACCATTCAAATGTCGACAACATATTACGCCCCTTTCATCATCTCGTTCAGTGGCGCGTAAGACGGTTTTGCAACAGGCTGTTTTTTCTGTACTGCTTTTTTGGTGCCGTATTTAATCAGGGTGATCCCTGCAATTAACAGAGCCAGACCGCCCAGTTTCATTGGTGAAAGTGATTCCTGGAACCACATCACACTGAATGTGGTGATGATGAGGATCCCGATCCCTTCCCACAGCGCGTATGCCACGCCGAGAGCCACTTTTTTAACCGCCATGGACAGTAAAATATAAGATGCAGCGATCATGATATACATCACAACCATACCTGCGGTGTCACCGGAAACACTTGCGTATTTCATCGACAACGTTCCGATAACCTCGGTCACAATGGCTAAGCCTAAAAACATCCAGTAAATCATAGTTATTTTTCCTGATGTGCAACGCATACAGGTTTACGACACACCATAAAGCAGGTGCGTAACCAGTCGCGTTTAACGCTAAACGAAAATGTTAAATATAACAGTGCAACCAAAAGCGCAGCGGCGTTTGGCTCGTCAGACGGAAAGAGAAATAGCTATAATTCGCTGTACCAATAGTGCTCGCTTGATACGATAGCGGAAAGGAAAAGTACGTGGGTAGAACGTCGGATTTTAATCCTGCTACTACTGTCGCTTTGCATGATGTCTTTATTCTTTTGTTTGTACCCGGTCGGGTCACAACAATGAAAGAATCCTCCGGTTATTAATATTGATACCATTTTTAACACAACTAATAGCGTTCAGCAATGCCGGCACTCATTATTTTTTAGTAAATAATTTTATTTTTTTAGTCAGTTACAAAAATGGCCACCTTCTTATTCAGAAGATGGCCATATTTAAGCAGCTCAAACCCACCGTTCACGGGTTTTTATGCGCCGGACTGTATAATTATTCCAGTTCGTTCCAGGAGTGCCCGTCACGGGCCATCATCGCAATAGAGGCGATAGGTCCCCAACTTCCCGCCTGATAAGGCTTAGGCGGTTCATTATCCAGTGACCACGCGTGCATAATGGAATCCACCCACTTCCAGGCTTCCTCCACTTCGTCACGACGGACAAACAGCGCCTGAATGCCGCGCATAGCTTCCAGCAGCAAACGCTCGTATGCATCAGCAATATGGGTCTGGTTAAAGGTTTCCGAGAAACTCAGATCCAGTTTTGTTGTCTGCAGACGATGCTTGTGATCCAGCCCCGGTGCTTTGTTCAGCACTTCAATATCGATACCTTCATCGGGCTGTAAACGAATAGTCAGTTTATTCGGCGGCAGATGCTGGTATGTCTCATTAAAGATATTCAGGGACGGCTGTTTGAAATACACCACCACTTCAGAGCATTTTGACGGCATACGTTTGCCGGTACGCAGGTAGAACGGCACACCGGACCAGCGCCAGTCATCGATATCCGCGCGGATCGCCACAAAGGTTTCTGTCTGACTGACGGTATTCGCACCCTCTTCATCCAGATAGCCAGGCACTTTTGTGCCATGAACAAACCCGCCCGTATACTGCCCGCGAACGGTTTTCTCCCGGACATTACTGATATCAATGGTTCGCAGCGAGCGCAGAACTTTCACTTTTTCATCGCGGATGCGGTCACTGCTCAGGTCATCCGGCGGCGACATCGCAATCATGGTCAGAATTTGCAGCAAATGGCTCTGCACCATATCGCGCATCTGACCCGCTTTATCAAAATAGCCCCAGCGCCCTTCAATACCCACTTCTTCCGCCACTGTTATCTGGACATGATCGATAGTCCGGTTATCCCAGTTATTCACAAACAGTGAGTTGGCAAAGCGCAGCGCCAGCAGATTCAGTACCGTTTCTTTTCCGAGATAATGGTCGATACGGTAAATCTGACTCTCTTTAAAGTATTTCGCCACTTCGGTATTGATGGCCTGAGAAGACTCAAGATCATTACCCAGTGGTTTTTCCATCACCACACGGCTTGGTTCTTTATTCAGATGCGCTTCACCCAGCCCTTTGCACATCGCACTGAATGTGCTTGGTGGCATGGCGAAATAATAAACAGCGGTATTTTTATTTTCCGCAATAATATTTGCCAGACTTTTGAAATGGGATAAATCATTCACATCAAGATTGCAGAATTCCAGACGGGCACTGAAGCGCGCCCACAGTTGCGGGTCCAGAGGTTCATTCAGGAAGGTATTAAAAGCATCTTCCACGAACTGCTGATATTCCTCACGGGACCATTCAGCACGACCGGCACCGATAATCCGGGTTTCGGCGTGGATATTGCCTGCTTTTTCAAGCTGGTATAAGGATGGAAGTAACTTGCGGCGTGCAAGATCGCCTTTGGTGCCGAAAATGACTAAATCACAAGCGGGAGCCGTTGCTGTCAACGCCATAAAAAACCTCTCCTCGTGGCATGGAATTGTAATTTTGTTACAGAGATAATGAATAATGTACCCGTTTGCGCCCGGTCAGTAAACATAAATGCGAGCCACCGCACATTCCGGCAGCCTTACGGGACAGTAGTAAATTGGAGACCTGCCACTATCTGATTTTCAGTAATATGTAATAAAATTACTTTTTTGATGCAAATTTACCGGAATGAAAGTCAGACACAGCTCAAACTTTCAAAAAAAAGCCGTATTTTCTGCCGGTTATCCGCGCCTCTGTCCCGGTTTACGTAGTATATTTTCAGAAAATAATGACAGCCTGTCGTGTCACACAGATCAATATAAAAGGCAAAGTGGTATGAATATTTTAGACCGGCTGCGTAACAGTCTGGATTATCTGAGTAAATCTGAAAAAAAAGTGGCGGAGACTATCCTGGGTGCGCCACAGATAGCCATCCATTCCAGCATTGCCACTCTCGCCAAAATGGCGGATGTCAGCGAGCCTACCGTGAATCGTTTCTGCCGCCGTCTGGATACCAAAGGATTTCCGGACTTCAAACTGCTGCTGGCACAAAGTCTGGCTAACGGCACGCCCTATGTCAGCCGCAATGTCGATGAAAATGACTCTGTTGACGCCTATACCGGTAAAATATTTGAATCCGCCATGGCGGGGTTGGATGCCGTCAGAAGCACGCTGGATATGCTGACTATCAACCGCGCCGTGGATTGCCTGACCCAGGCACGGAAAATCGCCTTTTTTGGCCTGGGCGCGTCAGCGGCCGTTGCCCATGATGCCATGAATAAATTTTTCCGTTTTAACATCCCGGTGATTTATTCTGATGATGTTGTTATACAACGCATGAGTTGCATCAATAGCACAGAAGGTGATGTCGTCGTACTGATTTCCCATACCGGCCGCACCAAAAACCTGGTTGAAATAGCCCGCATCGCCCGTGAAAATGATGCCACCGTGCTGGCAATCACATCAGAAAATTCACCGCTTGCCGCCGAAGCCTCTGTCACTATCATACTGAATGTCCCGGAAGACACGGATATTTATATGCCGATGGTGTCACGCCTGGCACAACTGACCATTATTGATGTTCTCGCCACCGGTTTTACCCTGCGCCGTGGTCCGAAATTCCGGGATAACCTGAAACGGGTCAAAGACGCACTGAAAGACTCCCGCATTGACAAACTCTGTTAATTCTTAATCATTTGTGTCGTTTTGACACATTTACTGCCGCTGACTGCAATTAATGTCACGAATTAGTAACATGGTGAATGATACGATATACCTGAATCACTGTTTTACGTTTGCTGACTCGATTTTTATTTTAATTACGCGATAATCAAACAGGAGTGAATCGATTTTACACTCACTATCCGGTGAATGATCCTCCGGGTGGAAGAGTGTTTTTATTAACACCATTTTTACCTTATTCAGGTCAACGGAGAAATGTATGTCAACACGTCTCAGAAGAACAAAAATTGTGACGACCCTGGGTCCGGCTACGGATCGTGATAATAATCTCGAAAAAATCATTCAGGCAGGCGCGAACGTTGTTCGCATGAACTTCTCTCACGGCAGCCCGGAAGATCACGTTGAACGAGCGGTGAAAGTCCGTGAAATTGCTGCACGCCTCGGTGTTCAGGTCGCTATTCTTGGCGATCTTCAGGGCCCGAAAATCCGCGTATCCACCTTTAAAGATAATAAAATCCTGCTGAATGTGGGTGATAAGTTCACCCTTGATGCTGAGCTGGGTAAAGGTGAAGGCACCAATGAGCACGTCGGTATTGATTACAAAAAATTGCCGGAAGATGTGGTTCCCGGCGATATTCTGTTACTTGATGATGGCCGCGTTCAGCTTAAAGTACTGGATGTTAAAGGCACAAAAATCATCACTGAAGTGACTGTTGGTGGTTTACTTTCTAATAATAAAGGCATTAATAAACAAGGCGGCGGACTGTCTGCAGATGCACTGACTGAAAAAGACAAGGAAGACATCAAAACAGCTGCCAGAATCAATGTTGATTACCTTGCCGTCTCCTTCCCGCGCAGTGCGGAAGATTTACATTATGCACGCCGCCTCGCGCGTGATGCCGGTTGTGAAGCACAGATTGTCTCCAAAGTGGAGCGCGCAGAAGCCGTTGCCACAGATCAGATAATGGATGAGATTATCCTTGCTTCTGATGTGGTGATGGTTGCCCGTGGTGATCTCGGCGTGGAAATCGGTGATCCGGAACTTGTCGGCGTCCAGAAAAAGCTCATTCGCCGCAGCCGTCAACTGAATCGTGTCGTTATCACGGCAACTCAGATGATGGAATCAATGATAACAAATCCGATGCCGACCCGCGCAGAAGTCATGGATGTCGCCAATGCTGTTCTTGATGGTACGGATGCCGTAATGCTTTCTGCTGAAACAGCAGCAGGTCAGTATCCTGCTGAAACAGTTGAAGCAATGGCACGCGTCTGCCTGGGCGCAGAGAAAATGCCTAACGTCAATATCTCCAAACACCGCATGGACATGACATTCGACAATCCGGAAGAAGCGATTGCGATGTCAACTATGTATGCGGCGAACCATCTCAATGGCGTGAAAGCCATTATCGCCATGACAGAATCCGGCCGTACTGCCCGTATGATGTCCCGCATCAGTTCCGGTCTGCCTATCTTTGCGATGTCGCGCCATGAAAAAACCCTGAACCAGACAGCACTTTACCGTGGCGTAACCCCGGTATTTTGCAGCACTCACACTGACGGCCTTGCCGCAGTAACTGAAGCGGTCAGTCGTTTGCGTGAAAAAGGCTATCTCTTACAGGGCGATCTGGTAATGGTCACCCAGGGGGATCAGATGGGTCTGGTCGGCAGCACCAATACCAGCCGTATTCTTGAAGTGAAATAATCACCTGAAGTTACAAACAAAACCGCCGGTCAGATGACCGGCGGTTTTTTTATGATTTGATAAACCACTCCGTCAGGGCAATTCTTTTCGCTTAAACCGCTGATACGGTTCTTCTTCACCATCACGGCGTGTCTTCAGCAGTTTCAGAATCCAGGTGTACTGCTCAATATTCGGGCGTACAAGTGCTTCCACTTCTTCATTCATGCGCCTTGCGATATACGGATCATCCTGCCCGTCAATATCATCCATCGGCGGACGCACATGAATATGAAACTGGTGATTTTTATGATCGTACACCGGAAACAGCGGAACAATTGCCGCTTTGCAGACTTTCATCAGCCGTCCGATAGCCGGCAGTGTTGCTTTGTAAGTACTGAAGAAGGGTACAAACTCACTGTGCTCCTCACCATGATCCTGATCCGGCAGATAATAACCACTGTAACCACTACGGACACTGGCAATAAACGGCTTAATTCCGGCTTCCCGTGAATGCAGACGTCCGCCGAAATGCACCCGCGCTTTGTTCCATAAATAGTCCGCCACCGGGTTTTTCTGATGATGGAACATGCCGGCGACTTTATTTCCCTGCGCAGCAAATAACATTGCCGGTAAGTCAATCGCCCAACCGTGCGGCACCATAAAAATAATATTACGCCCCTGCGCCTGCAGGCTATCAATAATATCCTGTCCGTGGACCTGTGTGCGGGAGATAACCCGCTGAGGATTACGCAGACAGAGCTCTGCCAGCATTACAAATGCATGAGGCGCACTGGCAAACATGTTATCCGCCAATGCCTCCCGCTCTGCTGCAGACATATCAGGAAAGCAGTAATAAAGATTAATCAGTGCCCTGCGGCGGGCACTTTTGGCTAAGCGTCCGGCAGCTTTACCAATACCGGCCAGCATAGGATCACGCAATTTAACCGGCAAAAACGTCAGCCCCGCCAGAGCGCCTGCCGCCGCCCACATTCCCCAGTATTTCGGGTGCAGATAGTGGCGGTGAAATGTCGGGATATATCCCGCTTTGCTGTCTGTATCGGTTTCTTTATTCACAGATGGACACCAATATTGAATTAAACATATATATCATGGCGTTATAACTATTTTAACGTATCATTATTAATTATTTATGATCAGATGTATACCCTTATGTATTCAAATGACACCGGGGATACATTAAGATTCGCTACAGCGGATGAACAGAACGCGGATACCTGAGTACCCGCGTTCACAAAAGGAGATATTAATTGAAGGTCAGTTGCGGGCGCTGCTGTTTAACCACAGACAGGTAATTCGCACGATCTTTACCGGACAATCCACCGGAGCGTGGTAATTTAGCCGTTAACGGGTTCACTGCCTGCTGTCCGTTCCAGACTTCAAAATGCAGGTGCGGACCGGTTGAACGCCCGGTGTTGCCGGATAATCCGACTTTGTCACCCCGTTTCACTTTCTGACCGGGTTTGACTAATAATTTACGCATGTGCATGTAGCGGGTCGTAAACTGGCGCCCGTGGCGGATTGCCACAAAGTTTCCTGCCGCACCGCTGAATTTTGCCACAACGACTTCACCGTCACCAACTGCCAGCACCGGTGTGCCGACCGGCATCGCAAAATCAACGCCTTTATGCGGCGCAACACGCCCGGTTACCGGGTTTACACGGCGCGGATTAAAGTGAGAAGAGACACGGAACTGTTTGCCTGTCGGGAACCGCAGAAAACCACGCTCCAGGCCATCACCTTTGGCATCATAAAAACGGCCGTCTTCTGCACGGAAGGCATAATAATCACGTCCGTTAGTATGCAGACGGATAGCCATCATCTGGCTCTGTTCCTGTTTACCGTCCAGCATTTCGCGCGACGTTAACACCGTAAAACTGTCGCCGTTTTTCACCCGGCGCACATCCACCTGCCATTGCAATGCTTTAGCGATATCCCGCACTTCGCTGCGGGTTAAACCGGCTTTACTGACACTGGCATTCAGGCTGCCGCTGACTTTTCCGGTGATGCGTTTTGTCTGCCACTCACCTTCACGGGTTTCTTTGGTTTCTTTAAATCCGTTATCACTGCGGACGTAGGTCCGGGTTTCACGACGGTTAACCGTCCAGCTCAGGGATTTCAGCTCACCGTCTTCGTTCAGTTCCCAGGCAAGAGTCTGCCCGATCTGAAGATTACGCAACCCTTTGTATTTGTTTGATAACAGTGCCACATCAGATGAATCGATGCCGTATTGCGTCAGAATGGCGGACAAACTGTCGCCGTTTGCAACGGTATATTCCAGCGATGTCGGAATGACAGTATCAGTCGGTGATGATTCATCGACATCATCAGACTCTTTTGCCAGACCTTCATCCGGTAACTGGTCGCTGCTGTCAGTAATGATATCATCGGTATCAGCATCGGCCTGAATAGTGCTGAGATCCGCAGGCGGCGCAAAATCTGATTCAATATACTGTTCGTTATCGGAGGTCCGCTCGTGATATACAGCAAACGGGTGCCAGACAGCGACACCCAGAGTTGCGGCAGTTAACATTCCCAGCATCATACGATGCGCTTTCGGTAACTGGTTGTATACCAGAACGGCGGATTTTGCCATTTGCTGCAATTGCACGCGTTCTGTTCCTTATTTATTTCTCCAGGCAGGATGCGTACTGCGTCGATAACCGGGACAGGAACTCGGTATAACCGTCCCTGCCCACTGCAATTGCGCTGCCCAGCGGGTCCAGTACGCCCATCTTCGCGTTCGTACCTTTGGCTACCGCTGTAATCACTGCCGGCCTGAATTGTGGCTCAGCAAACACACATAATGCGTCTTGCTCAGCCAGCTTTAATTTGATGTTGCTGAGTGTCTGAGCTCCCGGCGAAATCTCAGGATTGATCGTAAAATGCCCTGAAGGCGACAGATCGAAGCGTTTTTCAAAATAACCGTAAGCATCATGAAAAACAAAATATCCCTTATTTTTTACCGGTGCCAGTTGCTGAGTAATATTCTTCTCAGTTTCAGTAAGTTGTCCATTGAATTTACGCAGGTTTACGTCCAACGCAGATTTTTTATCCGGATAACTCTCAAGGAGTTTATTATAGACAACCTGAGCTGTTTGCCGCGCAATATCCGGCGATAACCACAGGTGCATATTATATACTCCGTGGTGATGATGTTCGTCGTCATCGTGGTCATCATCTTCATTGTTTTTCAGCAAAAACGGCCTGACTTGCTCAAGCTCACTGATAACAATCTGTTTTTGCGCCGGAACAGCCGCTAACGGCTTTTGCAAAAAGGTTTCCAGCTCAGGCCCGACCCATATAACCAAATCCGCCGACCGGATTTTTTTCAGATCAGAGGGTTTTAGTGCATAATCATGGGGCGACGCGCCATCAGGCAATAAAATCTGTGTGTCCGTTACGCCATCAGCGATAGCGGCTGCGATTAATCCGACAGGACGTAATGATGTTAACACATCCGCACTGGCGGTTTGTGCGCTTAAACTCAAAAAAGTGGCAATAAACACCGTTTTTATACCGCGCCGTGACTGATGTAACATAATTTAAACTCCGTGACATGATTTTAGTAATGTTATATTATAACGTTTCACTCATTCTGCAAGATAACAATTTCCCATGTCAACACTTATCGCAGTAAATGATGTATCCGTTACTTTCGGCAGCAATACCGTGCTGAACGATATTTCATTTGCATTAACACCGGGCAAAATCATCACCCTTCTCGGCCCCAATGGTGCGGGAAAATCCACGATCGTCCGTGTTGTTCTCGGGCTTATCGCGCCGTCATCTGGCTCGGTGACGCGTGCACCCGGGTTAACCGTCGGCTATGTTCCGCAAAAACTGTATCTTGACCCGACCATGCCCCTGACCGTTGCCCGCTTTCTGCATCTCAAACGCGGTGTCAGCAAAACAGATTGCCTGACAGCACTCGGACGGGTAAATGCCGCGCATCTGACAGACAAACCCATGCAACGCCTCTCGGGTGGTGAAATGCAGCGCGTACTGCTGGCACGGGCACTGTTAGCCCGTCCTCAGTTGCTGGTTCTGGATGAACCTACCCAGGGTGTGGATGTGAATGGTCAGGTGGTATTGTATGATTTAATCACTCAACTGCGTGATGAACTAAACTGTGCCGTATTAATGGTTTCCCACGATCTGCATCTGGTGATGGCAAAAACAGATACCGTGCTCTGCATTAACCGCCATATCTGCTGCTCCGGTGAGCCGGATATTGTTGCGGCACATCCGGAATTTACAGCGATGTTCGGCACACGTGCCGCCACACAAATCGGCGTTTACCGTCATCATCATAACCACAGTCATGAAAATGGCGCAGCCGTTTTATCCCCTTCTGCGCCCTGCTGCGGTAATCATTCACCTGTAAGCGGATCACCGGACAGTGCCGCGGAGTGCCGCCATGATTGAGTTACTGTTACCCGGCTGGCTCGCCGGTATGTTACTGGCCATTGCCGCCGGTCCGCTCGGCTCATTTGTGGTCTGGCGCCGGATGTCCTACTTCGGGGATACTCTGGCACATGCGTCACTGCTGGGCGTCGCTTTTGGTTTATTGCTCAATGTCAGTCCGTTTTATGCGGTGATAGCAGTTACGCTGATCCTGGCGCTGCTGCTCGCCTGGCTGGAGCGCCGCCCGCAACTGGCGGTTGATACCCTGCTGGGGATTATGGCACACAGTGCGCTGTCACTCGGTCTGGTGGTGGTCAGCCTGATGTCGGATGTCCGGGTGGATTTGATGGCTTATCTGTTCGGTGATTTGCTGTCAGTCACTTATGAAGATTTGCTGCCGATAGCCGTTGGTGTGATGATTGTCACCGGTTTACTGTTATGGCAGTGGCGAAATTTATTGTCAGTGACGATAAGTCCTGAACTGGCGTTTGTTGATGGTATACAACCCGGTCGCCTGCGGATGATGCTGATGTTAGTCACAGCGCTGACTATCGGGCTGGCAATGAAATTTGTCGGTGCACTGATTATCACATCATTACTGATAATTCCTGCCGCTGCTGCCCGTCGCTTTGCGCGGACACCGGAGCAGATGGCAGCCGGTGCGGTAATTACCGGCATGATTGCGATTACCGGCGGATTAGCGTTTTCTGCCTTTTATGACACACCTGCCGGTCCGTCAGTTGTGCTGTGTGCAGCATGCTGCTTTATTCTGAGCCTGCTGGTTAAACCTAAAAACTAAAACACTGTATACCCTTATTCATTCAAACTGCAGGTTCGTTGGCCGCACTCAGCCCGCCTGCAGCCTGAATGACGTTGGGTATATATAAATAAAAACCCCCGTCAGTACACACTGCGGGGGTTTTTGTTAATAACCGGCGGGATGATTACAGGCCGGTAACCGGATGGATTGACCGGCGTTTTTTCGTCTTCGCCATCGGACGATGAACTTTTTTCTCTTCTGTTTTTTCTGTTTTGTTGCTGCGGCTGACCGTGTAGCCCTGAGCTAACTTATCAAGGAATTCAATAAGTTTCTCATTCATTTCGCTGTAACTGTGGCGGCGGATAGCACTCGGTGTATCAACAAAGCGGTAGTTTGACGCGGATTTCAGGTCATCTTCACTGTTAAGGATCAGGTATTCAACCACATCGCGGGTGAATTCCATGTGACACTGAAAACCAAACACCTGATTACTGTAAGCGACAATCTGTCGCGGGCATCCGGCACTGAACGCAATAATTTGTGCATTTTCAGTGAGTCCCGGCATATCGTTGTGCCAGTGACCAACCCCCAGAGAATCCCCGAAATTCGAGAAAAGCTGGCTTCGTTTTCCGGCATTGGTGATATGCATCGTAAACTTGCCTATCTCTTTGTCAGGGCTTTGTTCATACGGCGCCCCTAATGCTTCACCGATAAGCTGTGCGCCGAGACAGACACCAATAACGGCTTTATTTGCCGCAATAGCGCTTGCAATAAAGGCCTGCTCTTTTTTCGAATCGAAATAAGAGCATTCAGCCGTTGTTGTTGCCGGGCTTTGCGGGCCCCCCATCACAATCAGAAAATCAATACCGCTGACACTGTCAGGCAGCTTATCACCTTCATAAAGACGGGTGAATGTGACGTTGAATTTGTTCTTCCGTGCCCAATATTCGTAAGCGCCCGGCGCTTCAAAATAGTCATGAATGATAAAATGAACGCGCATAGTCAGTTCCTTTTCAACTATATAGAAATTATCCTTTCTACAATACAGGGTTACGACTATGCATGCCAATTTTTAAATATCGAATAATCACCAATTACAGCGAATTACTCCCGGAATAATCCCCGGAAAAAACATTTAATTATCATGAGTACAAAAAGATAAGCATATAATGTTTAATTGACTGATTATTGGTCAGCTGAATTTCATTATTCCGCTTATTGGTTTCCGTGATGTTCAATCCCGAAATGGCGATAAGCGTGTATTGTCGCCAGTCGTCCGCGCGGTGTCCTCTGAATAAACCCCTGCTGAATTAAGAACGGCTCAATCACATCTTCGATAGTTTCCCGCTCTTCACCAATAGCTGCTGCGAGGTTATCCAGCCCGACCGGGCCGCCCATAAATTTATCAATAATAGTAACTAATAACTTACGGTCGAGATAATCAAACCCGGCGGCATCCACACTCAGCATATCCAGCGCCAGCCCGGCGATAGATTCATCTATCGACCCGTCACCTTTCACCTGGGCAAAATCCCGCACCCTGCGTAACAGGCGGTTGGTGATACGCGGTGTCCCTCGTGAGCGCATCGCTATCTGGCGGGCACCTTCAGCAGACATATCCACGCCCATAAAATGGGCGCTGCGGCTGACAATATGTTGTAAATCATCCACATTATAAAACTCAAGCCGCTGGACAATACCAAAACGATCACGCAGCGGAGAGGTCAGAGAGCCGGCCCGGGTTGTCGCGCCAATCAGGGTAAACGGCGGCAAATCAATTTTAATCGAGCGGGCAGCCGGACCTTCGCCGATCATAATATCCAGTTGGTAATCTTCCATTGCCGGATACAAAATTTCTTCGACTACCGGCGATAAGCGGTGAATTTCATCAATAAATAAGACATCGTGAGGTTCGAGGTTCGTCAGCATGGCGGCCAGATCACCGGCTTTTTCCAGTACCGGGCCTGATGTTGTACGCAGATTAACACCCATTTCATTGGCAACAATGTTTGCCAGTGTGGTTTTTCCGAGCCCGGGCGGGCCGAAAATCAACAGATGATCAAGCGCATCTCCGCGCTGACGTGCCGCTTCGATAAAAATTTCCATCTGTGAACAGACCTGCGGCTGACCCACATATTCCGCCAGTAATTTCGGACGGATTGCGCGATCCACCACTTCATCATCCGGTAATATTTCTGCCGTAATCAGTCTGTCTGCTTCAATCATGACCTGTCACTCCGTTCTGCCATCATCGTCTTGTCGTTATATTTACAGCGCAGCGCGCAGTGCTTCGCGGATCAGTGTTTCACTGTCAGCACCCGGTTTGGTTACTTTCGCAATCATCCGGCTGGCTTCCTGTGGTTTATAGCCCAGGGAGATCAGTGCCTCAACAGCTTCAGATTCCGCATCTGCCTGCGTATTACCTGCCTGCTGACTTGCCGGCAGTGACATTTCCGCATCACGGAACAGGTCGCCGTTAAGCCCTTTAAAGCGGTCTTTCATTTCAACAACCAGGCGCTCGGCAATTTTTTTACCGACACCCGGTAATTTAACCAGCTGAGCTACCGCGCCCTGCTCAATCGCCGCAACAAATTGTTGAGCGGACATTCCGGAGAGGATAGCCAGCGCCAGTTTGGGTCCGACGCCGTTGACTTTGATTAATTCACGGAACAGCGCACGTTCCTGTTTATCATTAAACCCGTACAGCAACTGTGCATCTTCACGCACAATAAACTGGGTGAACAGAATGGCTTCCAGTCCCACATCCGGCAGTTCATAAAAGCAGGTCATCGGCATATGGACTTCATAACCCACACCATTCGTTTCTAATAATACGATAGGTGGCTGTTTTTCCAGCACAATACCTCTTAATCGTCCGATCACGCGCGTTTCCTTTATAATTACCGGCAGTGCCCGTTTATAACATAAAAAAAGCTGGACGTATATCCAGCTGTCAGAAAATTCAGTTTACCACGCACAGATAACGGGAGGTTACTCTTTCAGCCGCCCGCGCGCCATCACCAGGCGAGGTTGCCCCATCTGTATTAAATTCTGATTGAAATGACAGTGAGTAATAGCAATCGCCAGCGCATCGGCGGCATCAGCCTGCGGCGCGGCCGAGAGTTTGAGGATAGAGCGCACCATGTGCTGCACCTGCGCTTTCTCTGCGGCACCCGTGCCGGTAACTGATTGTTTGACCTGACGGGCGGCATATTCAAATACCGGAATACTGTTATTAACCGCAGCGAGAATAGCCACGCCACGCGCCTGCCCGAGTTTCAGGGCTGAATCGGCATTTTTAGCCATAAAGACCTGTTCGATGGCAAAATTGTCCGGCTGATATTGTGTGATGATTTCGCTGACACCGGCGTAAATTTTTCCGAGCCGGGACGGAAGATCTGCGACCTGAGTGCGGATACAGCCGCTGCCGATATACAGCAACCGGCGGCCCTGCTGGCGGATAACACCATAACCGGTCACCCGGGAGCCGGGATCAATACCCAGAATAATGGACATAGGAGAACCGCGTATTAGCAGAAAGATGACAGAGAGATACACCATGTGCATCTCTCTGTAAAGGGAAGACGATTACAGCAGTGCTGCGATTTCGTCAGAGATTTCGCCGTTGTGGTAGACTTCCTGAACATCGTCAGAGTCTTCCAGCATATCAATCAGGCGCATCAGTTTTGGTGCTGTTTCTTCATCAAGATCCGCTTTGGTGGATGGGATCATAGACACTTCAGCTGATTCCGCGGTAAACCCGGCGGCATCCATCGCATCCTTCACATCACCAAGCGATTCCCATGCGGTATACACATCAATAGCACCGTCATCAAAGGCTTCAACGTCTTCCGCACCAGATTCCAGAGCGGCTTCCATCACAGCATCTTCATCCAGACCCGGTGCATAAGAAATTACACCTTTACGGGTGAAGAGATAGGCTACAGAGCCGTCAGTACCTAAGTTACCGCCGGTTTTGGTGAACGCGTGGCGCACATCAGAAACCGTGCGTTTACGGTTGTCAGTCAGGCATTCCACCATTACCGCAGTACCACCCGGGCCGTAACCTTCGTACACAATGGATTCCATGTTATCGTTTTCATCGTTACCCGCCCCGCGTGCAATCGCACGGTTCAGGGTATCGCGGGTCATATTATTTGATAACGCTTTATCCACTGCCGCGCGCAGACGTGGGTTAGATGCAGGATCAGGACCACCAATGCGGGACGCCGTGACTAATTCACGAATGATTTTCGTGAAAATTTTACCGCGCTTAGAATCCTGAGCTGCTTTGCGGTGTTTGGTGTTGGCCCATTTACTATGACCTGCCATTCTCTAATCTCCAAATTAAGTCTTTACGACGTTCATTCATATTGATCCGCTGCCATTGCGGGAGGTTACACTGTGTGTACCCCGCCCGTCCCTGACTGACAGACGAATTCTTCAATTGCATCCCCGTTACTGGGTGAAATGGTTTTCCCGGCGGCATCTTCCGCCGGCAGCCATTCATACGCCAGATGTTCCGTCAAAGGGATCGCCCTCGGCGCGGGTAAGCGTAACATAAACCAATGTTCCGTATTGTGCGTCACCTCAGGTGCGTAGCGATGACGAAAATGCGGAAAAATAGTATAAATAACGGTGCGCTGACAATCCGTCAGTTGCAACCGCTCGGTCATTATATCAATACCGGTTTCTTCTTTTACTTCCCGGACTGCGGCCTGCCGGGGAGTTTCTGCCGCTTCCAGACTGCCGGTGACTGACTGCCAGAATGCAGGGTCATCACGGCGCTGTAACATCAGAACACGCCCCGTTTCCTGCTCATAAATTACCACCAGCACGGATTCAGGGCGCTTATAAGCCATCAGATCAGTCGCTTTCTTTCTGCGTAACGGCAATCGCCAGTTCTTTCAGCGAATCAGGCGCAGCAAAACTCGGGGCATCCGTCATCAGACAGGCTGCTGCCGTAGTTTTAGGGAACGCGATGACATCACGGATATTTTCAGTCCCGGTCAGCAACATCACCAGGCGATCAAGACCAAAGGCCAGACCTGCGTGCGGTGGTGTGCCGTATTGCAGTGCATCCAGCAGGAAGCCGAACTTCTGGCGCTGCTCTTCCTGAGTGATCCCCAGAATGCCGAATACAACCTGCTGCATTTCATTGCGGTGAATACGCACTGAACCACCACCCACTTCATAGCCGTTAATGACCATGTCGTATGCGTTGGCAATTGCGTCTTCCGGCGCATCTTTCAGCTCTTGTGCTGACATATCACGCGGGGATGTAAACGGATGGTGCATCGCGGTCAGACCGCCTTCGCCGGTTTCTTCAAACATCGGGAAGTCAATCACCCACAGCGGACGCCAGCTGTTCAGGTCAGTGATACCAAGGTCGCGGCCGGTTTTCAGGCGCAGCGCACCCATTGCATCCGTCACCATCGATTTGGCACCGGCACCGAAGAAAATAATATCGCCGGACTGTGCATCAGTGCGTTCCAGAATAGCTTCAGCCGTTTCTGCTGTCAGGAATTTGGCAACCGGAGACTGAACGCCTTCAAGACCGAGTGAGCGGTCGTTGACTTTCATCCACGCCAGGCCTTTCGCGCCATAAATCCCGACAAATTTGCCGTATTCATCAATCTGCTTACGGGTCATTTCTGCCCCGCCGGTGACACACAGTGCCACAACGCGACCTTTCGGATTGTTGGCTGCATCGGCAAAAACAGAGAATTCAGACTCTTTGACCAGATCCGCAATATCGGTTAACTCTAACGGGTTACGTAAATCCGGCTTATCAGAACCGAAACGACGCATTGCTTCCCCGAATGTCATGACCGGGAAATCACCGAGGTCGACATTAATAATGTCATTCCACAATTCGCGGATCATTTTTTCCATGACGCCACGGACCTGATCTGCGCTCATAAAGGAAGTTTCGACATCGATCTGGGTAAATTCAGGCTGGCGGTCAGCACGTAAATCTTCATCGCGGAAACATTTCACAATCTGATAATAACGGTCAAAACCGGACATCATCAGTAATTGTTTGAAAAGCTGCGGAGACTGCGGCAACGCATAGAATTTGCCTTTATGCACGCGGCTCGGCACCAGATAGTCACGCGCACCTTCCGGTGTCGCTTTGGTCAGCATCGGGGTTTCGATATCGAGGAACCCTTCGCCATCCATAAACCGGCGGACAAACCCGGTTACCCGCGCACGGGTTTTCAGGCGGGTTGCCATTTCAGTGCGGCGCAGATCCAGATAACGGTATTTCAGACGCATCTCTTCGGTATTGGTCTGATTGCTGTCGAGCGGTAACGGCTCTGACTTATTAAAAATGGTCAGACCATCTGCATGCACTTCCACACTGCCGGTCGCCATCTCTTTATTAATTTGATTTTCAGGCCGCGCGCGGACAATACCGGTAATCTGAATACAGAATTCATTACGTAATTCTGATGCCGCGGCAAATGCGTCTTTTTGCTCAGGATCGAAAAAAACCTGAACGATGCCTTCGCGGTCACGCATATCGATAAAAATCAAACCCCCGAGATCACGACGACGGTTTACCCAACCACTAAGGGTTACTTTTTGACCGATGTGAGCACTGTTGAGCTGCCCGCAATAATTAGTACGCATACGATATCCTTTTGTCCGCTATTGTGCGTTTCTGCAAAATTTTGGCATGGTTCTTTTATGAAGAAATGTCAAAAAGGCCACCATTATAGTGGAAAACTCCTGATGAGATAAGAGCAAACCGCACATCTGCGGCAGAGAATTCTCTCACTAATTGATAATTTTCAAATAATTCAGTTTACACCCGACGTCATTCAGAATGCAGGCAGGCTTTACTCCGCCAACGAATCTGTGGTTTGAATGGATAAGGGTATAGATTAATATTATTTATTGTGACCTTATCTGCTTTGAGGTTTATCATTGTTTTGCTGTTTCAATTGACCATGAGGGGAAAAATGGTTAGTTCTCTTTACATTATACTGGGTGCGCTGCTGATTATTAAGCTGTCACTCGATGTTATAAAGTTACGGACACTTTACCGCGTTGCCTATGGCGACGGCGGGTTTTATGAATTACAGACTGCGATTCGCGTACAGGGCAATGCGATTGAATACATCCCCATTGCTCTGCTGCTGTTACTGGTGATGGAACAAAATGGCGCACAGGTCTGGATGGTGCATGTCTGCGGTATCATCCTGATCCTCGGACGTCTTTTTCATTCATACGGACTAAAGCACCGTGAGTACCGCTGGCGGCGCTCCGGAATGATCGCCACTTTTACCTCAATGATACTGATGGTTCTGGCAAATATCTGGTATCTGCCCTGGCAGCAGATTTTTTCACCCTATATGTGAGTGGCCCGCACGGACATAACACTTTCTGCACCGGGGCGGCTCTGTTAGAATACGCGCATCTTTTTGTACTGCAGACCCGAGTTATGTCCAAAGAAATTCCGGATTTACCGCAGGATATGTTATTTGCGGCCCCTATTGCCCAGCTTGGTGACTGGACGTTTGATGAAAAAGTTGCGGATGTTTTCCCCGACATGATCAAACGCTCAATTCCCGGGTATTCCAATATTATTGCGATGATCGGTATGCTTGCCGGTCGTTTTGTCACGCCCGGCTCTCAGGTGTATGACCTTGGTTGCTCGCGGGCTGCAGCCACCCTGTCCGTCCGCCGTAATATCACAGATAAAACCGGCTGTCGTATCATCGCCGTGGATAACTCCGCGCCGATGGTTGAACACGCCCGCCGCCATATCGAAGGCTATAAATCCCCTGTCCCGGTTGAGGTGATTGAAGGGGATATCCGTGATATTGCCATTGAAAATGCCTCAATGGTGGTACTCAATTTTACCCTGCAATTTCTCGCCCCGGCGGATCGCCAAACGCTTCTGCATAAAATTTATCAGGGATTATTGCCCGGCGGTGTACTCGTACTGTCCGAGAAATTCAGCTTTGAAGATACTCAGATTGGCGGATTGCTGTTCAGCATGCACCATGATTTTAAACGGGCCAACGGCTACAGTGAGCTGGAAATCAGTCAGAAACGCACCATGCTGGAAGATGTCATGCTGACCGACAGCGTGGAAACCCATAAAACACGGCTGAAACAGGCAGGATTTGAACATTGTGAAGTCTGGTTCCAGTGCTTTAATTTCGGGTCGCTGCTGGCGGTAAAAGAGAAATAACATGATTGATTTCAGTGATTTTTATCAGTTAATTGCAAAAAATGAACGTCTGAGCTGCTGGCTGGAAACCCTCCCCGCACAGTTGGCTCAGTGGCAGCGGGAATCTCTGCACGGCTACTATCCGGGCTGGGTCAAATCTATTGAGAACCTGCCGGATATGACCCCGCACACACTTGATCTCAAAAACAGTGTCACCGCAACGCGGGTGCCTGAACTAACTGACGGTGAAACCCGGCGGATAACAAATATCCTGCGTAACCTGATGCCGTGGCGCAAAGGCCCGTTCTCTCTCTATGGCGTTGATATTGATACCGAATGGCGCTCGGATTGGAAGTGGGAACGTGTGCTGCCGCATCTCTCTCCGCTGGCGGGACGCACTGTGCTGGATGTCGGCTGCGGTAGTGGTTATCACATGTGGCGAATGGTCGGTGTTGGCGCGGAACTGGTGGTCGGTGTCGATCCGACACAGCTTTTCCTCTGTCAGTTTGAAGCGGTGCGCAAGCTGCTCGGCAATGATCAGCGCGCACATCTTCTGCCGCTGGGTATTCAGGAGCTTCCTGCCCTGAAAGCCTTTGATACTGTTTTCTCCATGGGCGTTCTGTATCACCGCCGTTCCCCGCTCGACCACCTCTGGCAGTTGAAAGATCAGTTGGTCAGCGGCGGCGAACTGGTGCTGGAAAGCATTGTCATTGAAGGTGATGAACACCAGTGTCTGATCCCGGGTGACCGCTACGCACAAATGAGTAATGTGTACTTTATTCCGTCCGCGAAAATGCTCGCCGTCTGGCTGGAAAAATGCGGTTTTGTGAATGTGCGGATTGTTGATGAATCAACTACCTCCACAGATGAACAGCGCCGGACTGAGTGGATGATCAATGAATCACTGGCGGACTATCTTGATCCTGAGAATAAGCTGCTGACCGTCGAAGGTTATCCGGCTCCCCGCCGGGCGGTTCTGATTGCACAAAAGCCGGAATAATCCGCCACATACTGTTAACGTAATATTGCCGGGCAGACAGAATATCAATACATTATTTTGATTTACCTGTTTCTGAGTAAAAATACCTAACCAGCTAAAAATGACCTCACTATAGTAACGCAATACTGAGGTCATTTTACTGCCGCCTGTCAGTGCATCACCACACTGTGCAGATCAAGAACACCTTTCATGGCTTCCACGGTATCCCCGTCCACGCAGGTGTGTGAAAACTCATCCGTTTCACTGTCACTGCCCATTGCCACCCCGACTTTACGGTAACGCATGGTGGAGGGTTTAATTTTGGATGCGGAGCTGTGTACTTCCTGCAAACCAATGTCCAGAAATTTCTGTATATTTGCCAGTCTTACACCGGCACCCGCCATAATCAGCGGTCCCTGACTGGCTTTTTGCAACTCTTTCAGCAGCGGCAAACCCAGTTCTGCGCTCAGTTGCTGTCCGGATGTCAGGATCCGGCTGACCCCGAGGTCGGTAAGCTGTTGCAGTGCCAGTAACGGGTTAGCACACATATCAAAGGCCCTGTGGAAAGTGACTGCCATACCTCCCGCCAATTTACACAGCATCTTCATCCGTGGCAGATCCACATGTCCGTCTTCATCCAGCAGTCCGGTCACCACGCCCGGAAAACCCAGATCCCTGATCTTGGCAATGTCATTTTTCATCACAGCAAATTCAGATGCGGTATAACAAAAATCCCCGCTGCGCGGGCGGACAATCGGGTGAACAGGGATCCGCAGACGATCAATAGTTTGTTTTAACATTCCCCAACTGGGTGTCAGTCCTCCTTCTGAGGGCGCTGCACACAATTCAATCCGGTCTGCACCGGCTTTTTCCGCAGTGAGGGCACATTCCACGCTGTAGCAACAAATTTCCAGTTTAGCCATTGATTAGCCTCATTACATAGTTACGCAGGTAAATATCGGTTTAAAACGATTCAGTTATCTTGCGATACACTATTACACGCAATATAGATTAATGAATTGTTAAATATCACAAGATGCAAAATATCCGGAAGATAATCGCCCGCAAATGTCAGAATTGTCGGTCAACGCTCACTTTCTACAATTTCCTGCAACGTAAACGGATGAAATTTAATTGTTATGTTATCCCTGCTGACCGCCAGTGTCGGGTTTGGTAACCGCTCATTCTCTCCCCGCGGATGACTCTCTTTAATTATCACCCCGGACGGCAGAGGAGACGGGAGTAATGCCGCCGCGCGTTCCGTCAGTGTGTCAGGCCCGCCGGGCAGCACCAGTTCCACATGTTCCCACCCCTGATGTGCATACTGCTTACCTTTCGGAAACGGCAGTTCAATAACCGGAATGTGCCAGTGCAACAGTGCCAGAGGCTGATGCAGCAAAAACAGGTATACCGGGCGTCCGTTAATATGATTATCCGATAATACCGTTGCACACTGACGAAATCCTGCCACCCAGTGTTCTGCCAGTTCGGTATCATGTGTGCGCAGTGAGATATGGTCTGCCTTATACGCACGCAGATCCAACTGCAAATCATCAGCAAACTGCTGTAGTTTGCCGGCAAAAACCGGCAGTTCCGCCACCAGCCCGGCAAGTGCCGCAATTTGTTCTGGGCTTTTCATCATGATCCCCTGTGAGAATTTACCACCCCGGAAAGGCGCTGATGGTAGCATGAGACCCCCTTTTTATGGTATAAAACCTCCCAAATTTCCCGACAACATCCCGCCCGGACGAGCGTGTTCATCCTCCGCTGTATCCGGTGTGTCATGTTGTTTTCTATATTAAGGTAAACCGGTGAATATTCAGGCAATTCTTTCCGATAAGATCCAACAGGCTCTTATCAGCGCGGGCGCACCACTTGATTGTGATGCCATCGTTAAGCAGTCTGCCAAAGTGCAGTTTGGTGACTACCAGGCCAATGGTGTCATGGCTGCGGCGAAAAAAATGGGTATGCAGCCCCGACAGCTCGCTGAGAAAGTAGTTGAACTGCTGGATCTGAACGGTATTGCCGACAAAACAGAAATCGCCGGACCCGGATTTATCAATATTTTTCTCTCTCCGGCCTGGCTCTTAGCTCAGCTTGAGGTTGCACTGGCTGATGAAAAACTGGGTCTGACCCCTGTTGAGCCGATGACCATTGCTATCGACTACTCAGCCCCGAACGTTGCCAAACAGATGCACGTCGGTCACCTGCGCTCCACCATTATCGGTGACGCTGCGGCCCGCACCCAGGAATACCTGGGTCATAATGTGATCCGTTGTAACCACGTCGGGGACTGGGGTACGCAGTTTGGTATGCTCATCGCTTACCTGGAAAAAATGCAGAATGAAGATGCTGCGGATATGGCGCTGGCTGATCTGGAAGTTTTTTTACCGCGAAGCAAAAAAATATTACGACGAAGATGAAGACTTTGCCGTGCGCGCCCGTGGTTATGTGGTGAAATTACAGGGCGGCGATGAATATTGCCGTACTATGTGGCGCAAGCTGGTGGATATCACCATGCAGCAGAACCAGGAAACCTACAACCGTCTGAATGTCACCCTGACAGAAGATGATGTGATGGGTGAAAGTCTCTATAACGATATGCTGCCGGGCATCGTCAGTGACCTGATGGCACGCAAAATCGCGCAGGAAAGCGAAGGCGCGGTTGTCGTTTATCTTGATGAATTCAAAAATAAAGAAGGCGACCCGATGGGGGTTATTATCCGCAAGAAAGACGGCGGATACCTCTACACCACCACCGATATTGCCTGCGCAAAATACCGTCACGATGTGCTGCATGCGGATCGCGTTCTCTATTATATTGACTCCCGCCAGCACCAGCACCTGATGCAGGCGTGGACAATTGTCCGCAAAGCCGGTTATATCCCGGAGAGCATGACACTGGAACACCACATGTTCGGGATGATGCTCGGCAAAGACGGCAAGCCGTTCAAAACCCGTGCCGGCGGCACTATCCGTCTGTCTGATCTGCTGGATGAAGCGGTTGAACGCGCCGGAAAACTGATCCGTGAAAAGAACAGTGATATGGCGGAAAATGAACTGAAACAGCTGGCAGAAGTTGTCGGTATTGGTGCGGTGAAATACGCTGACCTGTCAAAAAGCCGGACCACGGACTACATTTTTGACTGGGATAACATGCTCGCCTTTGAAGGCAATACCGCGCCTTATATGCAATATGCGTATACCCGCGTGGCATCTGTCTTTAAACGTGCCGGTATTGACAGTGCCTCACTGACGCTGCCGATAATCCTCAATGATGACCGCGAGCGCCAGCTTGCTGCCCGCCTGCTGCAATTTGAGGAAACCATTACCTCTGTTGCGCGTGAAGGTATGCCGCACATGATGTGCAGCTACCTGTATGAACTGGCGTGTCTGTTCTCCGGTTTCTACGAGCACTGCCCGATTTTGGCAGCGGAAACCGAAGAACTGCGTCAGAGCCGCCTGAAACTGGCACTTCTGACCCAGAAAACCCTGAAAGCCGGATTGGATACACTGGGTATCGGTACTGTCGAGAAGATGTAATAATTCTCGCCTGAGGACAAAAACCGGTTATCTGTGATAACCGGTTTTTTTGTTTCCGTTATTAGCCGGCAACCGCCATGCCGACAGTCATATGCATGCCATAGAACAACCCTCTGCCGGTAAACTCACCAAGGAAAACCAGGACAAACGCGATCAGCATAATGATCACTGAGGGATTTCTCAATTTAGCCACAGAGATCCCCCATAACCCCAGTCCGGCGAAAATCATCACAAAACGCAGCCCGCTGAGCAACGGATAATCCGGAACCAGCTCTGACGCGCGCTGCACAGAACTGTGGATAGTTCCCAGCTCAAACCCCTGTGCGATTGCAACAATGCAACCGGCAATAGCGGCAAGCAGGCTGATCAGTACCAGAATACGGCAACCGGTAAGGTCAGACCCGGCTGAGCGCAGCAGCAATGCAGCCAGTACAGGCCCGGCTATCAGACTGGTCAGAATAAACTGAAGGCTGGTATAGTGATTAAACCAGGTCGGGACGGTTTCAATCTGATACACCCGGGAAATTGCGTAAATAAAGATAACGGCCAGAACGGATACCAGAAGAAGAAACGGCTTATCCGCCGCACGCGGTAATTTTTTCAGCGCACTGAGCAGCCAGTAAAAACCACCGGCGGCAAAAAATACCGAGCCGCTGACAATCTCATTACTCAACGCGGAATGCCCGAAACGGAGCATTGAATTAAACGCCCGCAGTGGTGAACC
Organism: Morganella psychrotolerans; assembly: GCF_001676055.1. GTDB lineage: Bacteria > Pseudomonadota > Gammaproteobacteria > Enterobacterales > Enterobacteriaceae > Morganella > Morganella psychrotolerans_B. The sequence continues at coordinate 173,305 of NZ_LZEX01000001.1, forward strand.
CATGTGCATCATAGATAACATGAAGCCAACACCCATCAGCGCCCATAATCCGAACATACTCAGTGTAATTTTATAGCGTTGCCCTTGCGGCATGGCACTGCATAACAGCACCGCCGTCATCAGGATAAACGCCCCTGCCACACTCTGCCCGATAACCGTAAAAAACATCAGCGGCCATTCATGTAATCCTGCCCCCATTTACACTTCCTCCGGATTCGCCAGGTAACCTGTGGTATCTCCGACAGGACGGCAATTTGCATTTAAATTAAGGATGATATTTGGTTTGGTATAGTGTGCCGCCGGTAACGGTGCAACTTCATTGATAGTGCCGTATTTTGCGCGCAGCTCCTCAACGGGTCCGAAATCCAGTGCACGTAACGGACAGGATTCTACGCAAATCGGTTTCAGTCCTTCTGCCACCCGTTCATAACAACCATCACATTTAGTCATGTGACCTTTAACTTCATCAAACTGCGGCGCACTGTACGGACACGCCATATGACAGTAGCGGCAGCCAATGCAAATATCCTCATCCACCACGACAAACCCGTCTTCACGTTTATGCATCGCACCGCTCGGACACACTTTGGTACAGGCCGGATCTTCACAGTGATTGCAGGATATGGACAAATAGTATGAAAAAACATTCTGATGCCAGGCACCATCCTGCTCTGTCCAGTCACCACCCGCGTATTCATAGATGCGGCGGAAATGCACACCGGCGGATAAATTTTTAAAGTCTTTACAGGCTAATTCGCAGGTTTTGCAGCCCGTACAGCGATTTGTATCAATATAAAAACCATATTGCTGAGACATCACGGGCTCCTTACAGTTTGGCGATTTCAACTAAGTTAGTATGCTGCGGGTTCCCTTTCGCCAGCGGCGAAGGACGCTGGGTTGTCAGAACATTAATACTGCCGCCTTTATCAATTTTATCGCCGAACATATCCGCATCCAGCCAGGCGCCCTGTCCCATTGCCGTCACACCGGGAATAATCCGCGGCGTGACTTTTGCCGCAATATGCACTTCACCACGGTCATTAAAGACCCTGACCATATCACCCTGCTTAATATTCCGCTTTTTGGCATCAATCGGGTTAATCCAGATTTCCTGACGACAGGCCTGCTTCAGCACATCAATGTTGCCGTAACTGGAGTGTGTGCGGGCTTTGTAATGGAAACCAGTCATCTGTAACGGGTATTTTTCATTCAATTTATCGCTGTAGCCTTCAAAACCTGCCGCATACACCGGCAGCGGATCGATAACATCATCTTCTGCCAGCTCCCAGGTTTCAGAAATCTCAGCCAGACGTTCCGAATAAATCTCAATCTTACCGGACGGCGTATTCAACGGATTAGCCTGCGGATCATCACGGAAAGCCTTATAGCCGATTACATGCTCATCCGGACATTTATGTTTGAAAATACCGGTGGTTTTCAGTTCTTCGTACTCCGGCATATCCGGGAAGCGCTCACGGCTTTTTTCACACAGGTATTTCACCCATTCGTGTTGTGTCCGGCCTTCAGTAAAACGCTGCTCAACATCCGGCCCCAGGCGTTTTGCAATTTCAGAGAGGATTTCATAGATAGGTTTGCGTTCAAATTTTGGCGTAGTCGCAGGCTGACCCAGGATCATGTAAGACATATTCCCGGCTGACTCACTCGGAATAAGATCTTCCTGCTCAGTCGGCATCAAATCAGGCAGCAGAATGTCACAATATTTGGCTGAGGCTGTCATAAAATGATCAATACCCACAATCATTTCACACTTGCTGTCATCCTGAAGGATTTCATGAGTCCGTGCGATATCACCATGCTGATTTATCAGGGTATTACTGGCATAACACCATAAAAATTTGACAGGAACATCCAGTTTATCTTTCCCTTTAATACCATCGCGGATAGCGGTCATTTCAGCACCACGCTCAATGGCATCCGTCCAGGTAAACACAGAAATCTGGGTTTTAACCGGATTATCCAACATAGGGAACCATTCAACACCTGAATCATAAGTCCCTTCACGGCAACCTGAATTTCCACCGCTGATGCCGACATTACCGGTGATAATCGCCAGCATGGCAATCGCACGAACCGTTTGTTCCCCGTTCGCATGACGCTGCGGCCCCCAACCCTGAACAATACAGGCCGGTTTTGCCTGACCTATTTCGCGTGCCAGCTTAATGATTTTATCCGTCGGGACGCCGGTGATTTTTGAGGCCCATGCCGGTGTTTTTGCTATTGCGTCTTTGCCATCACCCAGGATATAGGCTTTATAATGACCGTTACGCGGGGCGGAGGCCGGTAAGGTTTTTTCATCGTAACCTACACAGTATTTATCCACGAAGGCCTGATCAACCATACCTTCTGTAATAATAACGTAGGCAAGTGCTGCTGCCAGAGCACCATCAGTCCCCGGACGCACAGGCAGCCATTCATCTTCACGACCTGATGCAGTATCGTTATAACGCGGATCAATAATAATCATGCGGGCATTTGAGCGTTCCCGCGCCTGCTCCACATAATAAGTCACACCGCCGCCGCTCATACGGGTTTCTGCCGGGTTATTACCAAACATCACCACCAGTTTAGTGTTGGCAATATCATCCGGACTGTTGGCTTCCTGACCGCCGTACAAATAATTCATACCTGCACGGATTTGGGCGGTACTGTAACTGCCGTAACGGCTGAGAAAACCGCCGCAGGCATTCATCAGGCGATAAGGTACGTTGGAGTTGGTAATATTGCCGCCATCCACACCAGTGCCGTACAATACATGTACCGCTTCATTACCGTAATTTTTCAGTACATCACGCAGACTGTCCCCGACTGTATCCAGCGCTTCCTGCCAGCTTATCCGTTCAAATTTACCTTCGCCCCGCTTACCTGTCCGTTTCATCGGATATTTTAATCTGTCCGGATGATTCATCCGGCGGCGGATAGAGCGCCCGCGTAAACAGGCGCGCACCTGATGATTACCGTATTCATCGTTACCTGTATTGTCAGACTCAACCCAATATACTTCATCATCACGGACATGCAGGCGCAGCAGACAGCGACTGCCGCAGTTTACTGTACAGGAGCTCCAGACGGCTTTTTCTTCAGGTGATGATTTTGATTGTGCTGCCAGTGCCACGTTGGTGAATGGCAGTGAAATACCACCGGCTGCGGCAAGTAAGCCACCTGTGGCACCTGCCTTTATGACATTGCGTCGCGATACATTGCTCTTTAATACGTTATTTTTAATATTCATAGGTATTATCCGCTATTCCCATACAAAGGATATGGGTTATCACGGTTATCCTATCGGCGAATACCCCTGTTATATTTGCGGAATATCAAAAAATGACGACAAATGCAGTTACCCACATAAAATAAACAATAAACCAACATGATATTATTTATGTTGTTGAAATTTAATGTTAAATATTTATTTTGTAAGTCGTCATTGTTGTAATTATGTTTTATTTTTGATGTTTTTATGGCCTTTTTTATTAATTAAAGAAAATTATTCTCTTTTATTTATCTCAAACGCTATCCGGCGAAAAATTATTCCAGATATCGCGTAAAATAATATTTATTTTCTACTGTGATTTTTTATTCTTTATTTAAATAAAAACTCAGCAGCAAGAACAGGTTATTATAATAATACAATGCACCCCTGCTGCTTTAATTGCCCGACAACAGACGGAACGACTGAAAATGAATTCCAGCGTAAATCCAATTTTCTCAGGTGAGGCAGATTCACCAGGCTGTCCGGCAGCGTACTCAGCTGATTCGCCCGTAAATCCAGGTGAGTCAGTGATGATAATCCGCTGAGATCGGCCGGTAATACCGTTAATGCGTTGAAACGAAGATTAAGTGTCGTTAAATTATTCAGTGCGCTGATCCGTGGTGTAATGTAACTGACTTTATTATTGTTCAGATCGAGTATTTCCAGCGCAGACAGCGCGGCAATATCATCCGGTATTGATGTCACTGCATTATTCATCAGGTGAATTTCACGCGCCTTTTTCAGTCCGCTGACAGAAGCAGATATATCTTTTATCTGATTGTTATATAACCGGATTTCAATCAATTCTGACATCGCTGAAAACCACCTCGGCAGCACCGTCAGTTTGTTGTCGGTGGCATTGAAATAGGTCAGTTTATGCAGCCCGGAAAAGTCAGCCGGTAATGCAGAAAAACCATTCTCACTCAGATACAAAAATCGTAATTCAGTCAGCGCACCAATTTCAGGTGCAACATCTGTGATATGGTTATGCCCCAAATCCAGCATTTCACAGCGGGTAGCTGCGCAATTTGTGCAGGTATCTGCGTTATCTGATTACAGGACAGATTCAGCACCCGCAGATGATGATTCAGACATATCCCTGCCGGAAACTCACTGAGCTGGTTATTATACGCGCTGAGTACCCGCAAGGTATAAGGGGGAGTAATAAAGGCATCGATTGACAGGTGTCCGCCATTATCAAGGTTCAGTTCAGTATCAGAAATAGCATGTTGGTGCAGCATCAGGGAAGATCTCCGGCGTCAGCAGGTACAGATTAATTTTCTGCATCATGGTAACACTGTTGTTGCCCGGTTATGTTATTTTGACATCCCTCTCCTCCGACAGCCGGTGTTATCCTCCGCCAGTCAAATAACAGGAGAGCTTATGAGTGACGATAAAATATATTTTTCTGATGTAAAAATCAGCGGTGATATTGAGTTGACCACGGCGGCGGATAAATCAGTATATGGTTTGACCGGTGATAATAATGCTGATACCAGCGCGCTGTTAACCAGTTTATTCCAACTGCGTTATTTTTCTAACCGGGTTATTTATAATCAGCCGCGTACTGATGATATTCATCTGACGTTTAAACATTGTACTGAATATTCACCGGTTGCACGGCAATTACACACCGACAATTATATTATCGCTGCCGGTGATATCAAAAGTCGCTTTTTACCCTTTGTGCATGACGAAGCTGTAGTGTATCTCGCGCCTCCGGATGATGGCATGTCTGTAACGATGAGAGACCCTGACCCGGATACTCAGATGCATTTATCACAACATTACGGCAATATGTCAGATCCGGGATTTATCTCCATGCCTATCTTAATTAATCGTATCAAAGACGGCTACAGTGAATTTACCGATAGCGAAAACCTGGCTGAGGTAGACGGTACGGTGTTTATCTGCATGCTGGAAGAACACCTGAATACAGAATGGCTGGAACATTGTATGTCATTACTGCAAGCCGTTTTCCCGAACACTATTTTTTATCTCACCACACAGTCACCGGTTGTATTATCACAGCTGGAGGACGGTGAGGCATACTGCTTATTCCGTGATACGGATAATGTTATCCGTACGCAAAAAACGGTATAGGGAGCCCCCGCTTATTCCGGCGGTATCCTGACCGGACACAGGGTATGAGTCATCGGGAAATTGCCGGAATAACCTCCTGATAATAATTAAATAGGATTTTTTATTGGAATCCCCCGATTCGGGTTACGGAAAAATGCCACTTAACTCACATTTATACGTGCCGTTATTTTTCGGGGAGATGACCATCACGCTTGCTTATTAAAAAATCAATAAAAACTCTGAGACGTAAAGGCATAAGTTTGTTACCCGGATACAAAATCGTATAAGGCCTGGTCGCACCACTGTAATCCTTTAATACTTCCACCAGGCGACCGGCTTTGATGTCCTCTTCGGCAAATAAGCGGTAGGATTGAAACAGCCCTGCTCCGTTAACAGCCAATGTGACTCCTGCCACCAAGTCTTCACTGCATCGGAAACTCCCTTTAGTATTGACCTCGCACAGGCCGTCGGCGGTATTGAAAATCCAGGGTATATTTATTCCGGTACTGGGCAATTTAAATTGAATGCAATCATGATATGCAAGATCTTCTAATACCCGTGGGATTGGGCGGGAAGATAAATACTCAGGGGACGCGATAGTGATTAAATCCAGATCCTCAAAGTGCCTCGCAATTAATGATGAGTCTGGTTGCTGTCGTACTCTGATACTTATATCGTAACCTTCGCCAATAAAATCAACATTACGATTGCTCAGGTTTACGTCAAATAAAACATCCGGATATAAAGCCTTAAACTCGGTTAGTAACGGAAATATCCTGATATGACCATAAGTAACAGGCAGACTGATGCGTATTAATCCAGCGGGCTTATTTTGTCTTCCCATTACGGACTGTTCCGCATCAATTAATTGAGCGAGTGCGTGACTGCACTGTTCAAAATACTGTTGCCCGGCATCGGTCAGGTTTACACGCCGGGTAGTGCGTGAAAATAGTTTTACCCCCATCCGGCTCTCCAGTCGTCCGATTGAACGACTCACAGCTGTTGGCGTTACGCCAGCTTCAGCCGCAGCAATTGTAAAGCTTTTGTGCTCAGCAGCCAGACAGAACAGCTCGATGCTACCTATTTGCATATCATTAAAATGTCTTTTCATTTATTACACCGTGTAATCATTGATGTTACATAAGTGCTATTTTTCTTACCCAATGTACTAAATATACTTAGCTTATTCCAGCCGCAGTAGCACGGCTCAGTCACAATACGTTTTATATAACGATTGGAGAAAAAAATGCACGGAAACAAAGTTGCTATTGTAACAGGCGCATCTCAGGGTATAGGCAAATCAATAGTCACCGCATATCTCAATAAAGGGTATTCCGTCGTGGCGACATCCAGAAGTATTGAGCCACATGACAGTGACAATTTAATTACTATCCCGGGCGATATTTCTTCAGCAGAAACCGTTGACCGTGTAATTGATGCCACATTAAAGAAATTCCGACGAATTGACACTTTAGTTAATAATGCTGGTGTATTTTTGACAAAACCATTTACAGAGTTTAATAGCGATGACTGGAATAAAAATATATCAACAAATCTCGGTGGTTTCTTTTACATCACTCAACGGACAATTGATCAAATGAAACAACAACGCGGCGGTCATGTTATACAGATAACGACCAGCCTGGTGGATCAGCCAATTAAAGGGGTTCCGAGTGTATTAGCGTCTCTGACCAAAGGTGGATTAAATGCAGCAACCCGATCTTTAGCTATTGAGTATGCTGATACCGGTATTCGTGTTAATGCCGTTTCTCCCGGGATTATCAGAACGCCAATGCATCAGCAGGAAACTCATGATTTTTTCAATGCCCTGCACCCAATCGGCCGGATGGGTGAAATTGAAGATATTGTAAATGCAATTATTTTTTTAGAGGATTCTCCGTATATCACGGGTGAAATCCTGCATGTTGATGGCGGACAATCCGCTGGCAGATGGTAATAGATATCAGTTAACAAAGAGCAGGAGCCAGAATTAATCAGATAACTCTCCGCAATTAACGCTACCAACATAAATGAAGTAAGTACTGATAATTGGATTATACCCTTATCCATTCAAGCTACAGGTTCGTTGGCTGCACTCAGCCAGCCTGCATCTTGAATGACATCGGGTATAATCTGCCATATCACAAATAGTGTTAATTTAACCAGCCTGTTTTTTCAGCCTTTTTGCTTTGGCCGCCTGCAATTGCATGGCAATTAACAGTAAGACTACCAGCACGACTGACAAGATTAATAACAGGGAATAGAAGCCGTTCCACTGGTAATTTTCAATCACTTTTGACAGCGGATATCCGGCAACAGATGCCCCGATATACGCAAATAAGCTGACAAATCCGGTAGATGCACCGGAAGCATATTTATGAGAGTTTTCAGCTGCCGCCATCGCGATTAAAAATTGTGGTCCGAAAATAAAGAAACCGGTCATAAAGAAAAGTGCGGAGAAAACGTATTTATTGTCAATCGGTACCGCCCATAAACACAGAGCGGAAATAACGATCCCGAGTGTATAAATAACGTTCATCTGCGAGCGGTTGCCTTTAAATATTAAGTCAGAGCCCCAACCGGCAATAATCGCACCAAAGAAACCGCCGATTTCAAACATCATCACGGTGGCATTGGCGGTTAATAAGTCATAATGGTGCGTTTCAATAAGATATAAGTTACCCCAGTCGTTGATGCCGGTACGGATGATATAAATCACCGCATAAGAGAGCGCCAATACCCAGATTATCTTATTTTTGAAGATATATTCTTTCAGGATTGTCCAGCGGGACAGCCCCATACCTTGTTCTTCGTGCGCTATTTCCACCTGGTCGTCACGCCATTCACCAACAGTCGGCAAGCCCATAGAGCGCGGGCGGTCACGCAGGAAAATACAGAGAAACACCCCGACAATAATGGCAATAATACCGGGGATTATCATTCCGTAACGCCAGCCCAGCCACAGTGCCACACTCCCTGACAAAATAGGGATAATCGCCCCGCCGATATTATGAGAGGTATTCCAGATAGACCACCAGAAGCCGCGTTCATTACGTGAATACCAGGTATTCAGTATTTTAGAGCACGGCGGCCATCCCCAACCCTGGAAAAACGCATTAACCATCCATAATGCAATAAATAACGGAATTGATGAGGTTAAGCCAAACAGAATATTTACCACACCGGTCATAATCAGACCCATTCCCATAAACCAGCGCGGATTAGAGCGGTCACCGATAATACCGGAGAGAAACTTTGATGCACCGTACGTTAAATAGAATGCAGTTCCCACCATCCCGATATCACCTTTGGTGATCCCGAGATCTGCCAGCATTTCCGGCATCACAAAGTTAAAGCTTTTCCGGGTGAAATAAAATACGGCATAACCGATATAACTCACGATCATCAAATGTAAACGCCAGTAGCGATATGTTTTGTCAATCTCGGGTTTACTCATGGTAACCGGTTTGTCCGGTGATTCAGAAAATAGTGCCATCACGTTCTCCGCGTTGTAATTATAAGTAATAATACTGTTTGTATATAAATATCATTCTGTTTCACAACAGAGCGGACTGTTTTATTACAGAGGGATAAATAAAGACGTGATGGTATTCAAGCTACAGTGTAAACGTGGTTATTCACCTGAATAATGCCGGGGTTCAGTGAAATATGATTTTTCTTTATTATGAGTCAACACTGACCCATCCCGGATAATTATATTATTATTCCCGTAATGATATGATGATTATCTGTCAGAGTTGCATTTGACGATGCTTTTTCTGATATTTCAGCGGAATAATTCCACTTCGCTAGCTGAATCGATAAACCTAAAAATGCAGTTTTATTTAATTACTTTAAAATCAAAACGATAGTGAAGAACAATCTAAAATCAATTAATTAGTAACATTAATATATTAATATTTGTGCCGCCGGATCAAAAAAACCGGCTCCTGTTATCAGGTGCCGGTTTCCGGTTTGATTAATATGATTTAATCAGGCTTATAAGCCGCGCTGTGCAAAGTCCCGCAAACGAAAGCCCAGTGCATAAAGTGCCGCAAAATACGCTGTTGCACCTGCTATCACCACACCTATCAGGCGCAGCATACGCAGTGTCATGCCGTCCTGCGACCACTCCGGCAGCACATACAACATCCCCAGCAGAACTACGACCATAAACAGCATCGCGATAACCAGTTTCAGGAAGAATTTTCCCCAGCCCGGCAAGGGTGTAAAGATATTTTGCTTGCGCAGTTGCCAGTACAGTAAAGAGGCATTAAAGCAGGCCCCGATCCCGATAGACAGCGCCAGACCGGCATGTTTAAACGGTCCGATAAACACCAGGTTCATCAGTTGGGTCAGGATCAGGGTTGCAATAGCAATTTTTACCGGTGTTTTAATGTTCTGGCGGGAATAGAAGCCCGGCGCCAGCACTTTAATCATAATCATGCCCATCAGCCCAACACAATATGCCATCAGCGCCTGCTGCGTCATCAGTGCATCAAAACTGGTGAAATTTTTGTACTGGAACAGGCTGACAGTCAGTGCCTCTGCCAGAATTGCCAGCGCCACCGCACACGGCAGAGCCAGCAGGAAACACAGTCGCAACCCCCAGTCCATCAGCTTGCGGTACTCTGTGGTATCCCCTTTGGTAAAACTTTTCGCCAGTGACGGCAGCAAAATGGTACCCAGTGCCACACCCAGCACACCGGACGGCAGCTCCATCAGGCGATCGGCGTAATACATCCAGGAGACAGAGCCGGAGACCAGGAATGAGGCAAAAATCGTGTTGATAATCAGGGAAATCTGACTGACTGACACCCCGAGAATAGCCGGTCCCATCAGTCTCATCACCCGCCAGACACCGCTGTTGCGAAATGAGATCCGCGGTAACACCAGCATACCGATTTTTTTCAGATGCGGAAGCTGATAAGCAATCTGTAATACGCCGCCAACCAGTACCGCCCACGCCATCGCCATAATCGGCGGGTTAAAATACGGCGCGGCAAACAGGGCAAAACCTATCATACTGACGTTAAGCAGCGTCGGCGCAAATGCCGGAACAGAAAACCGGTTCCAGGTGTTAAGGATCCCGCCAGCCAGTGAGGCAATAGAAATCAGAAAAATATAGGGAAAAGTTACCTTCAGCAAATCCGTCGTCAGGACAAATTTATCCTGATCATCAACAAAACCGGGGGCGGTGACATAAATAATCCACGGCGCGGTGAATATACCGATAACCGTCACTATCGCCAGGATCAGTGTCAGCATCCCGGAGACATAGGCGATAAAGGTTCGTGTCGCCTCTTCACCCTCCTGCGTTTTGTATTCCGATAGAATCGGTACAAATGCCTGGGAGAATGCCCCCTCAGCAAAAATACGTCGTAACAGATTTGGCAGTTTAAAGGCGACAAAGAAGGCATCGGCGGCCATCGACGCCCCGAAAATCCGGGCAATAATTGCATCGCGGATAAAGCCGAGTACACGCGAGAACATCGTCATCGAGCTTACTGCGGCGAGAGATTTCAATAAATTCATGCTGAATATGCTGGTCAGATAACAAGGGCGGAAATAGTATCACGATAACGCGGGCGGGACAGAAAAACCCGCCGTTAACGTGGCTTAACCCAATCCCGGGTGGTCAGTACGGTCAGAACATGGTCACGCCACTGCCCGTTGATCATCAGATAATCCTTCGCATAGCCCTCTTTTTCAAACCCGAGGCGCGTAAGGAGTTGTCCGCTGCGCTGATTATGCGGCATATAATTTGCCATGATACGGTGCATACCCTGCTGGCGCTGCATAAAACGGATGGTCGGCTCCAGCGCTTCCTGCATATAATGCTTTCCCTGCCATTTTTCGCCGAGTGAATACCCCAGATAACAGGCAAAAAAGACACCACGGATAACATTACTGTAATTTGCCACCCCCATGACTTCATTTTCCTGCGGATCCAGCAGCAGAAAATGAAATGCGCTTCCCTGACGGTGCATGTCTGTCATCAGTTGCAGGCGGGAAGACCAGCCGGAAGGATGATAATGGCTGCGATCGCGGATAGGCTCCCAGGGTTTCAGATAGGCTTCATTTTCACAATAATATTCACTGATACGGTGTGTATCCCGTTCATGTGCCAGACGGACAACCAGTCTGTCTGTCGCAAAACGAACCAGCGGAGTGTTAGCGCGATAGCCAAACAGCATAATCCCTCACTCAGAGAACCCGGTTAAAGCAGGCTTAACAGCGGTTCGTCGATAAAAAAATATCATCCTGAATCCGCTATCTTAATAACTGCATTCAGTAGAAAATAAAGACGATTATCATCTCCCTTTTTTCTTTCCCTTTCAACGTTTAATGTGGTGTTTAATGTCACTCGTCAGACAGGCCCGGACGCTGGGTAAATATTGGTTGCTTGCGGACAATTTACTGGTTGTTCTCGGGTTCTTTGTGGTCTTTCCGCTGATATCCATCCGTTTCGTTGAACAACTGGGCTGGTCCGGGATTGTTGTGGGGTTTGCTCTGGGGTTGCGCCAGTTTGTCCAGCAGGGGCTGGGAATTTTCGGCGGCGCTATTGCTGACCGGTTCGGTGCCAAGCCGATGATTGTCATCGGCATGTTCCTGCGCGCCGGCGGATTTGCACTGATGGCAATGGCGGATGAGCCCTGGATCCTCTGGCTCTCCTGTGTGCTGTCCGCGCTCGGCGGTACCCTGTTTGATCCGCCGCGTACCGCGCTGGTGATAAAACTGACCCGCCCGTATGAACGCGGTCGTTTTTATTCTCTGCTGCTGATGCAGGACAGCGCCGGTGCGGTGATTGGTGCGCTGCTCGGCAGTTGGTTGCTGATGTATGATTTTCATCTGGTCTGCTGGGTCGGTGCCGGTATCTTTGTGATAACCGCACTGTGTAATGCCTGGCTGCTGCCGGCGTACCGCATCTCAACCACCCGCACACCGATTAAAGAAGGCATGTCCAGGGTACTGAATGATAAACGCTTTTCCCGTTATGTCCTGACACTGACCGGCTATTTTATTTTGTCGGTTCAGGTGATGCTGATGTTCCCGATTATTGTCAATGAACTGGCAGGCACACCGGCGGCGGTCAAATGGATGTACGCGATTGAAGCCGCCCTGTCACTGACACTGCTTTATCCGCTGGCCCGCTGGAGTGAAAAACATTTCCGCCTGGAAACCCGGCTGATGGCCGGACTGTTTCTGATGAGCATGAGTATGTTCCCGGTCGCCCTGACTCATTCACTGCATGTATTGTTTCTGATTATAGGTTTGTTTTACCTGGGGTCGATTATTGCCGAGCCTGCGCGTGAAACGCTCAGTGCTTCGCTGGCCGATCCGCGCGCACGCGGCAGTTACATGGGTTTCAGCCGTCTGGGGCTGGCATTCGGCGGCGCTATCGGCTATACCGGCGGTGGCTGGCTTTACGATCTTGGTAAAGAAATGCAATTACCTGAACTTCCCTGGTTTTTACTCGGTACAATCGGACTTATTACGCTGTTTACACTCTACCGTCAATTTAACCCGAAAAAGGTCAGCCCGGCGGTATTGCCGGAAAACTAACCGGTATTGTGTGATTAATCATAGCGTTAATACCCGATATCACTCAAGATACAGACAAGTGACCTGCGGTTTGAATGAATATAAAGGTATATACCCAACGTCATTCAAGATGCAACCAACACACCTGCAGTTTGAATGAATAAGGGTAAGTTAGTATCGGAGACGTATTCAACAGGAGATACGATGAGAATGTTCCTCTGTGTTGCCGCACTGGTGTCGGTAACGATTTTAACAGGCTGTGATAAATTAACCGAAATAAGTATCAGTGAAGAGACTATCAACAGTACCATTGCTGATAAAATTCATCTGACAAAACGCATTGGCGTGGACGGTGTGGCCGATGCGGATTTCACACTGGAAAAATTGCTGGTTGAAATCGGCCGTGAAGAGCCCGGAAAAGTAAAATTAAATGGCATCGGCTCATTAAAGTTGGTGTCTCTGTTCGGTTCGCGTGATTTTACCATTTCGATGACTCTCCGTGCCGCACCCTATTTTGATGCCACCAGCGGATCGATTTATATGCGTGATATTGAAATCACCAATTACAGCCTGAACCCGGACAAATGGGACACGCTGATTTCCGCCCTGATCCCCTACCTTAACAGCACACTGAGCACCTTCTTTGATATTACTCCGGTCTATGTACTGAGCAGTGAAAATACCGCCGAAGCTGCCGCCAGAAAATTTGCCAAAGGAATTGAAATCAAACCCGGGCGGATAGTTATTCCGTTAACTGAGTAACATTCCATAAAAATTTTTAATTGTGCTACGAAACAATTAAATGACTGAATTATGATGTCGTTACTTATGGAACGGCATCCGCTTCAGGTTTATAACGAAACCGGTCTGTCCCGCCTTCTTCTGTTCATCCTGTTTTCAGCACGGTAAACCGATTTTTTAATAATTCCCCTTGCGCTGCATAAAATTAATTTCTGGTCAGCAATAGGATTACCCGTATTTTTCATCACTATTTTTAATGCGTCGCATCACAATTAATACACAAAATTAACACACATCCTTATCTGTTCAGTAACATCGGAAAATAAAATTATTTGTGATAAGGATTGTCTGATGCTCACACTGATTGGATTACTGATCATTATTGCCATTGTCACCCTGCTGATGACCGGCAAAACCAGCCCTGTTATAGCAATGTCGGTGGTTCCGCTGCTTGGCGCACTGTTAGCGGGCTACTCTCTGACTGAAATTTCTGCTTTTTTTGACTACGGAATAAAAAAAGTGGCGAATGTCGCCACTATGTTCCTGTTTGCTATTCTGTTTTTCAGCATCATGAAAGACTTACATATTTTTAATCCTTTTATCCGCCTGATGGTCAGCCTGACACGCGGCAACGTGGTGATTGTCGCCATGGTCACCGCACTGGTTGCGGCCGTTGTGCATCTGGACGGCTCGGGTGCGGCAACATTTCTGATTATCATTCCGGCGTTCCTGCCGCTGTACCGGCGGCTGGGCATGAGCCGTATCTGATGCTGCTGCTGATGTGTCTGAGTATGGGCGTGATGAATATGGTGCCGTGGGGCGGACCGCTGGGACGGGCATCCGCCGTTACCGGAATTCCTGCCGCCGAATTATGGCAGCCGCTGATACCTGTGCAAGTCATCGGGATTGTGGCATCCGTTCTGGTTGCCGGTCTGTTCGGGTTGCGTGAGAAACGCCGTATTGCACGTGCAGCGCAGTACGGTACCACACCTTATGAGCAGGACTCTCTGCTGAAACTGTTTGATGAAGAGAGCCATGATACCGGCACGGAAAAACCACAGCGGTTTCTCCTCAATATCAGCCTGATCCTGCTGGCGATTATCTGCCTCGCACTGGCTGGTTATCCGCGCCGTATATCTTTATGCTCGCTCTTTCTGCCGCGCTCGTGGTGAATTATCCAAAACCCAAAGATCAGGTTGCCGTGATAAACCACCATGCGCCACAGGCGTTATCTATGGCCGCCATTATTCTTTCCGCCGGGGTATTCCTCGGAGTTATGGATAAAGGCGGAATGCTGGAGTCCGTAGCGCGGGATCTGCTGCTGATTATTCCGGAAAACCTGGTCGCGCAGTTTCATATTATTATCGGGCTGATCGGCGTTCCGCTGGATATTTTTACCAGCACAGATGCGTATTACTTTGCTCTGCTGCCGATTGTGCGGGATATTGTGGCATCAGCGGGTATTCCGCCGGCAGATGTGGTGTATGCGATGGCTATCGGTAATAACGCGGGGACATTTGTCAGCCCGTTCTCACCGGCAGTCTGGCTGGCAGTGGGTATTGCCGGGGTAGATATGGGCCGCCATCTGCGCTACTCCTTTTTCTGGATCTGGCTGTTCAGTTTAGTCACCCTGACAGCCGGCTGGTTGCTGGGTTTGTTTTGAAAATGATAAAAAAAGCCCGGTGATTAAACCGGGCTGCTTCAGCATGAAGTGACAACGTCACGAATTAATGATTATCTTCACCGCCATCATTCTCTTCACTTTCACACTCTTCAGTATCACCGGCATCTTCCTGACTTTCCGCCAGTTCTTCCCACAGCCCTGCAAGGGCTTCACGGGTCAGAATAGCCAGTGTGCGGTAAAAACCTGATTGTGCGTGAGATTCCATTTTGCCGAGGAAACTGTCACTCCACGGCAACAGGAAATCTGCAAACAGGGCTGTCTGCGCGCTGACTTCATCTTCCTGTGACTGATCTTCCAGCCAGGAGGCTGCCAGCAACAGTGCACCGAAACTGTCTGCGGCGGCGTCAGGAACCGTCATGCCGCGCTCACTTAAAAATTGGCGGACATCATTTTCCGGTTCACCGGTGTAGTCAGAACGATGTACAACAACCGCACCGTCGGTAAACAGCTGCTGATAGTCTGCCGTCAGCACCGCGCTGTCACACTGCTCTGCCAGGCGCGTCAGCAATGCATCCTGCTCCAGCGGCCAGTGTGCTTTAAGCTGTCCCTGTTTGATCATATTCAGTACCGGCAACAGCACAGGATCTGACGGCGGGCGGTTAAACAGGGTTCCGAGCAGGCGGCAAACCAGTGAAAATTCATTCATACATCAAATCCTTATTACATAATTTGCCACTATTGTCCGGATTGCTGTTATCCGTGTAAAGAATTAATAGCCTAATTCCATGTTCACCACGCCATGCGGCGCTTCGCCCCTCTCGATCCGTTCAATATTAGCGGCGATCGCTTTCATGGCTTCGGCCGGGATAGTAAAGGCCGCAATATGCGGTGTGATATCGACCCGCGGATGTGTCCAGAACGGGTGCATTTCCGGTAACGGCTCGGTGGCGAATACATCCAGGCTGGCACCGGCAATCTGCCCGTCATCAATCGCTTCCAGTAAATCGTTCTCAACAAGATGCGACCCGCGCGCCAGGTTAATAAGATAAGAACTCTGAGGCAGTTTGCTGAACAGTGACTGATTGAGGATCCCGCGGGTTTGCGGGGTATCCGGCAGCAGATTAATCAGCAGGCGGCTGTGGCTGAGGAATTCATCCAACTGGTCATTACCGTGAAAACTGGTAACACCCGGGATGTTTTTGGCGGTCCGGCTCCAGCCATGTACTTTAAAACCAAATTCAGTCAGTTTTTCCGCCACAGCGCGGCCCAGTACGCCCGTACCCAGTACGCCGATTTCAAATTCATCAACGGTAAACGCCGGTTGTGCTTTCCAGATCCGCTGCTCCTGCTGACGTTTATAGATATCCATTTTGCGGAAATACCAGAGCGCCTTGACCACCGCATACTCCTGCATCTGCGCCCCCATCCCGGTGTCTTCCAGGCGCACCACCGGCACACCGGCGGGCAATGTGCCGGGATTGGCCTGTTCCTGCTTCAGAATAGCATCCACACCTGCGCCCAGCGCAAAAATACCTTTCATGGCGGTTCTGTTCGCCAGACATTCATGAGGCGGCAACCAGACCAGAGCATAATCAGCCGGCTGATTATCACCCGGCTGCCATTTGCGGATAGTGGCCTGCGGCAGGTATTTTTTCATGCCGTTTATCCACAGATCAGAATTAAAAAAAGGATGGTAGAAAATGATATTCATGCAGCGCTCCTCTGTTTTTTTACCAGCCTGATAGCAATCCTTACATAATTCAAGCCCGGACTGATTTTCACGCTGTTAAAATGTTGTTATTGTTAACTGACCTGCATAATTTCCGGGTATCTTGTCAATTGGCGAAAATATTTTTACGCTTGTTTTTTGCGCAACATATCATTCACCCCGGCAGGTTTCGCTGTGTAAATCGCCAATGTGCTGATTTTTTAGTTAAACGCACGAAAAAATACGTTTTTTTTTCATGTGTTGTATTGACGCTTTACGTCGCTTCCCCTATAGTTACGCCCCGTTGCAGCGAGATATCAACGCAACGGAAGTACACCGGTGAGATG
The DNA here is from genome assembly GCF_001676055.1 of Morganella psychrotolerans. GTDB lineage: Bacteria > Pseudomonadota > Gammaproteobacteria > Enterobacterales > Enterobacteriaceae > Morganella > Morganella psychrotolerans_B. The sequence continues at coordinate 190,623 of NZ_LZEX01000001.1, forward strand.
TCCGAGTGGCTGAAGGAGCACGCCTGGAAAGTGTGTATACGAGAAATCGTATCGAGGTTCGAACCCCTCTCTCACCGCCATATTAAAAGAAACGCCTGTTGAGAAATCAACGGGCGTTTTTTTATTATATTTTGTTTTGATTTAATCTTAACACCCTCTATTTTGCCTCATTTGATGTATCTCAGCGTAATTTCTCTTTATTTTGCGTACACTATTGTACTTTGGCGTCTGTTTCTTCTCTCACTCATATAGCTAAAGGTGACAATTGTCCCGAAATGAAAATATCAACGTTTAAAGGATTACCTCTTTTTTCTGCACTAATTGACTCATGCCGGAATCAGCCTTATTCCGCTACCCGCTTACTCAAAGATACCATTGCCGGTATTACTGTCGGGATCATTGCTATCCCGCTTGCGATGGCGCTGGCTATCGGCAGTGGTGTTGCCCCTCAGTACGGCCTGTATACGGCGGCTGTCGCCGGTATTGTGATTGCCGTAACCGGCGGCTCCCGCTTCAGTGTCTCCGGCCCCACGGCCGCCTTCGTGGTTATCCTTTATCCCGTCTCCCAGCAATTTGGTCTGGCAGGCCTGCTTATAGCCACACTGATGTCCGGGTTTATTCTGCTCGCGATGGGGCTGGCACGCTTCGGCAAGCTTATCGAATATATCCCCATCTCTGTGGTGCTCGGCTTTACCTCGGGGATTGCCATTACCATTGCCACCATGCAGGTAAAAGATTTTTTCGGGCTGACACTTGCGCATGTGCCTGAAAACTATGTAGATAAAGTCGTCGCGCTCTCAGGTGCCATGCCGACAATTCATCTTGCAGATACCTTAATAGGTCTGACCACACTGCTGGTGCTGATTTACTGGCCTAAACTCAAGGTTCGCCTGCCGGGACACCTTCCTGCGATTATCGCCGGGATGCTGGTCATGGTTATCCTGTCATTCTTTGATCAGGACGTCGCCACCATCGGCTCACGCTTTAGTTATACCCTGCCGGACGGCACACAGGCGCGGGGATCCCGGCGATCCTGCCGCAATTTATTTTGCCGTGGAATTTACCCGCTCCCAATGGCGCTCCTTTTGATTTGAGCTGGGCAACCATTACCGCCCTGATGCCTGCTGCGTTTTCAATGGCCATGCTGGGGGCGATTGAATCCCTGCTCTGTGCTGTTGTGCTGGATGGTATGACCGGGAAAAAACATAACTCCAACGGGGAATTACTCGGTCAGGGACTGGGCAATATCGCCGCACCGTTCTTTGGCGGGATCACCGCGACTGCCGCCATTGCCCGCTCGGCGGCTAACGTGCGCGCCGGGGCAACCTCACCGGTATCCGCCATTGTTCACTCCCTGCTGGTTCTGCTGACACTGCTGGTGCTGGCTCCCGTGCTTTCTTATCTGCCGCTCGCTGCGATGTCTGCACTGCTGCTGATGGTTGCATGGAATATGAGTGAAGCGGCAAAAGTGATTGAGTTAATCCGCAGTGCGCCGAAAGACGATATTATCGTGCTGCTGCTGTGTATGAGCCTCACAGTGCTGTTTGATATGGTGATCGCCATCAGCGTCGGGATTGTACTCGCATCCCTGCTGTTTATGCGCCGTATCGCGAATATGACCCGCCTGAGTGAATCACCCTTCACCAATAACGATAAAGGATTATTGGTTGTCCGCGTCAACGGTCCGTTGTTCTTTGCCGCGGCTGAGCGTATTTTTGATGATCTGAAAGTAAAAAGTGCCGGTTATCATACTATTGTTATGCAATGGGATGCGGTACCGGTACTCGATGCCGGCGGGCTGAAAGCCTTCCGCCGCTTTATCGATGAAGCCGGTGTTGATACTCATATCGTGGTATGTGATATTCCGTTCCAGCCACTGAAAACCCTGGCCCGGGCGGGAATTGTCCCTGTTGATAATAAAATCAGCTTCTTCCCGACTGTGACAAAAGCGCTGATTGACCTTGATCTGATGGACGGTGTGATTTCAGAGCCCTGATCGCAGGACAGCACGGTAAACAGGATACAAAACATGACTAACGGCGGGTAAAGGCACCGCCGTTATGATATGAAAAAGACGGCAATGAGAGAAAACAATATGGCGATATTCAGATTACCGTTTATTAACTGGCTTATCCTCAACGGGCTGGCGGCGGGCTGGCTGTATCTTAAAGGCGGGCTGATATTTCAGTTCAGTGGCTGGACCGGTATTCTGGCGCTGCTTACGGGGCTGGAAAGTCTCGGTTGGATTGGTGCATCACTGGTGTATTTCCGCCGTCACAACACCACGGTAAACCCGCTCGGGGAAGCAACCAGCCTTATCACCGGCGGGCCGTTCCGGCTGTCACGTAACCCTGTGTATCTGGCGCTGACCACTGCCTGTATCGGCTTCGCGTTATTAACCCATTCGTTTTATTTTCTGGTTGCCGGGCTGATTTTCTGGCTGATAACCGATTTGTTCAGCATCCCGCAGGAGGAACAATTTCTTGCCGGACGCTTTAAAGAGCAATGGATACAGTATTGTCAGCAGACCCGCAGATGGCTTTAGCATCATACGCACTGCCCTGACCGCCGTGTTCTGACAAATACTGCCATAGCCCGTTCATCCCGTGCCAGTGGTTACTGCACCAGTCAGGTGCCAGCAGTGTCGGATAGCGCGCACTGGCACAAATGCGGTGATAAACCACCTCACGCGGTGTACGGCGGATCATCTCACCGGCAATATAAATATAGTCTTCCAGAGAAATAGTCGGTAAACGCCCTGCACGCCAGGCTTTTGCCATAGTGCTACCCTCCACAATATGCAGCGGATGCAGTTTGATACCTTCTGTACCGGTTTCCAGCACGCGTTCAAGAGTGACCAGATTGTCCTGCGCGGTTTCGCCGGGCAACCCGACAATCAGATGGCAGCAGACATTCAGTCCGCGTGCACGGGCAGCACGGGTTGTCGCCTGATAACAGGCAAAATCATGCCCGCGGTTAATGCGTCTGAGGGTTTTATCATGCGCGGTTTGTAATCCCAGCTCCAGCCATACTTCATAACCCTGCTGCTGATAATGCGCTAACAGATCCAATACCGCTTCCGGTACACAATCCGGACGGGTGCCGACACACAGTCCCACCACATCTGCCTGCGTCAGTGCGGATTCATACATCTGACGCAACAGTTCAACTTCTGCGTATGTGCTGGTATAGGCCTGAAAATACGCAAGATAGCGTTTTGCACGGGTGATTTTGCCGGACTGCTGATTAAGCTGATCCTCAATAGAATCATACTGTGTGTTTTCATCAGCAAATGAGGCAACATTGCAGAATGTGCAGCCGCCGCGCCCGAGGGTGCCGTCGCGGTTAGGGCAACTGAAACCGCCGTGAAGGGTAATTTTATGGATTTTTTCGCCATAACGGCGCTGAAGGTCAGCGCCGAACATGTTTACAACATCATGAAGCTGCATCTGTTCTTATTTTTCAGTATCCAGTACAGGGAAGCTTTTTACCAAATCATCAATCGCTTTTATCTGTTGCAGGAACGGCTCCAGTTTTGCCAGCGGCAGTGCAGACGGACCATCACAACGCGCATTATCCGGGTCCGGATGCGATTCCAGAAACAGACCGGCAAGACCCACGGCCATTCCGGCACGAGCCAGTTCCGCAACCTGACCGCGGCGACCACCTGATGCCGCGCCAAACGGATCACGGCATTGCAGTGAATGCGTCACATCAAAGATAACCGGGCAACCACCGGAGGCTTTTTCCATCACTTTAAAGCCCAGCATATCGACAACCAGATTGTCATAACCGAAGTTTGCACCACGATCACATAAAATAAGCTGGTCATTGCCGCCTTCACGGAATTTATCCGCAATATTACCAACCTGCCCCGGGCTGATAAACTGAGGTTTTTTGATATTAATGACCGCACCCGTTTTAGCCATCGCTTCCACCAGATCAGTCTGACGGGCTAAGAATGCCGGTAACTGGATAACATCAACAACTTCAGACACAGTCTGTGCCTGGCTTGCTTCATGAACATCCGTGATCGTTTTGACACCAAATGTGGCTTTGATTTCTTCAAAAATCCGCATTCCTTCCTCAAGACCCGGACCGCGGTATGAATTGATAGAAGAGCGGTTAGCCTTATCAAAAGAGGCTTTGAACACATAAGGAATGTTAAGCTTCTGCGTGACGGTAACGTAATGTTCGCAGATTTTCATCGCCAAATCGCGGGATTCGAGTACATTCATTCCGCCGAACAGGACAAACGGCAACTGATTGCCGACACGGATATCCCCGATATTTACGATTTTCTGTTGCATTCTATAACCTTTTGACAGAGGCAATTATACCCTTATTCATTCAAACTGCTGGTTCGTTGGCGGCAACCTGAATGACGTTGGGTATATATTGCGTTTATGGAAACGGTAAAAACAGCACCCGCTATTTAATGTAAAACAATATGCTGTTGCTCATAGGTGTGGATCTGCATTTTTATCATCTCAGATACCGGGTCTTTAGGGCATTGTTCAACAAAATAATTCAGGTCTGAAATCGCGATATGGCTGCAATCCAGCTGCGCATAAATCAGTCCGCGATCGCGGATTTCATAAGGGTCATCCGGATCAAACAGTAAAATGGTTTCGCTGACTCTCAGCGCCTGCTCCATTTTTTTCTCTTCCATCAGGGACACTTTAATACTCTCAAGATACTTGCGCACCACATGGCTGTTCTCGGCTTCTTCCAGATCCCCGCCGGTCAGATGCTGTGCCGGACTGAGAGTGCCTTTTATCCAGACATCCAGCGTGTGCTGATCCAGTATTTCACCGTTAATCGGGTTAATAAACAGTGTTTCTTCTTCCAGATCCGCGCGCAGAATCAGCTGAGTCGGAAAAACAACCGGTGAAACCGGCAGCCCGACTGACTGAGCAATATGGATAAACAGGATCCCGAGTGAAACCGGCGAGCCGCGCTGTGTGCGCAACACGGTGTCCAGCCAGAGTGTCTCAGACAGGGAATACACACCGCTGGCTCCGCCAAACTGCCATTTCTGGTAAAAGAGTGTGATGAGTGTCTGTAAACAGGTGCGGTCATCCGCCCCCGGCGGGAGGCGTTTACGGGCCTGACGGATAAGTTCATTGATGTGCAGTTCAGCCTGCGGCTGATCAAAATCAGGGCGGACAGTTTTTAACACTAACAGAATACCGTTCAGTAACGACGCCCCGTTGAACTCAAAATCAGCAATGCTTTTCATTTCTCTTCCCGTTGACCTAAAGTAACCCGCTCATTTCCACCATAATCGCGGCGGGTTTCCACCCGGCAAAATCCGTTTTTCCGGAACAGTTCACGAACGGCATCACCCTGCCGCCAGCCATGCTCCACTATTAACCACCCGCCGGATTGCAGATAACCCGATGACGCCTGCGCAATATCCGCTAAATCGGCAAGTCCGTTCTGTCCCGCAACCAGTGCGCTGCGCGGCTCGAAACGGACATCACCCTGTGCCAGATGTTCATCATTTTCATCAATATAAGGCGGGTTACTCACTATCATAGCAAATTGATGGATCGCCAGTGAAGCAAACCAGCAACTTTCTTTAAAGGAAACATTATTAAGTGCCAGCTGAGTGGCATTGAGACGTGCCAGTTCCACCGCACCGGGCTGAATATCCACCCCGGTGACAGTACAATCAGGGCGTTCTGATGCCAATGCCAGCGCGATAGCCCCGGTGCCGGTGCCGAGATCAAGAATATCGCAGGCGCCCGCAGGTAACAACTCAAGTGCGGTTTCCACCAGACATTCGGTATCCGGCCGCGGAATAAGTGTTGCCGGTGATACCTGTACCGGGAGCGACCAGAATTCACGGGTGCCGGTGATATACGCCACCGGCTCGCCCTGCTCACGCCTTATCAGCAGCGACTCAAGCTGCTGCTGTTCATCATCACTCAGTGCAGTTTCATCAAACGCAAAAATATAGCTGCGGGTGCGCCCGGTAACATGCCCGAGTAAAATTTCCGCATCGCGTTTCGGGCTGTCACTGTGACAAAGACGTATGATTGCCGCCGCCAGCCAGGTACGGAAAGTCATCAGTCCTGATCAGACAGCGCCGCGAGCTGATCTGCCTGATATTCATTAACCAATGGCTGGATAAGCGTATCTAGCTTGCCTTCCATCACTTCATCCAGACGGTAAAGAGTCAGGTTGATGCGGTGATCCGTTACACGCCCCTGCGGGAAATTATAGGTACGAATGCGGTCAGAACGGTCACCGGAGCCGAGCAGATTACGCCGCTCAGAGGCTTCGGCTTCATGGCGTTTTGCCTCTTCCGCCGCTTTGATACGCGCCGCCAGAACAGACATGGCTTTGGCTTTGTTTTTGTGCTGCGAACGTTCGTCCTGGCACTCAACAACAATTCCGGACGGAATATGGGTAATACGGATAGCAGAGTCAGTGGTATTAACGTGCTGACCACCGGCACCGGATGAGCGGAAGGTATCAATGCGCAGATCCGCGGGGTTGATGTCGGTTAATTCAGCCTCCGGCACTTCAGCCAGTACCGCGACAGTACAGGCAGAGGTGTGAATGCGCCCCTGTGACTCGGTTTCCGGCACACGCTGTACACGATGACCGCCGGATTCAAATTTCATTGTTCCGTAGGCGTTATCACCGACAACTTTAAAAACAATCTCTTTATAGCCGCCGTGTTCGCCGTCATTGCTGTTCATGATTTCAATTTTCCAGCGACGGGTTTCAGCATAACGGCTGTACATCCGGAATAAATCACCGGCAAACAGGGCTGCTTCATCACCGCCGGTACCGGCACGGACTTCCAGGAAGCAGTTACGTTCATCATCCGGGTCTTTCGGCAGCAATAAAACCTGCAATTCCTGCTCTGTGATTTCATTGCGCAGTTTTGCTTCTTTAAGCTCTTCTTGTGCCATCTCCTTCATTTCAGGATCATCAAGAAGCAATTGCGCGGTTTCGATATCATCCTGAATAGCCTGCCAAGTTTCAAAACACTTCGCGACATCAGACAGTTGCGCGTATTCTTTTGATAAGGCACGGAATTTATTTTGATCAGCGATAATATCGGCATCCGCAAGATGCGCCTGAATTTCTTCAAAACGTTCTTTTAATGCTTCCAGTTTTGCGACAATAGAAGGCTTCATTCGTAGTCTGCTACCTTAAAATAATAATAGAGGAAATTAATGGTGCTCCAGCCCGAGGCTGTCGCGTAACAGCGTCAGACGCTCAGTGTCACCGTCACCGGCGGCTTCCCTGAGTGATTTGGTCGGTGCGTGGATGAGGCGGTTGGTCAGTTGCTGTGTCATCTGGTTGATAACATCCGCGGGGTCATGTCCCTGCTGAATCAGACTGACAGCCCGTTCTGCCATCGCGGCGCGGATCTCTTCAGCCTGTTCACGGTATTCACGGATAGTGTTCACCGCGCCCTGACTGCGCAGCCACTCCATAAAGTGCCCACTTTCCTGAGCAACTATTGATTCTGCCTGCTGTGCGGCAACCTGACGCTGCGCCAGATTATGCTCAATAATAGCCTCAAGATCATCCACAGTATAAAGATAGACGTTACTGAGCTTTTCAACATCAGCTTCGATATCACGCGGTACCGCAATATCCACCAGCAACATCGGACGGTTTCGCCGCGCTTTCAGCGCACGCTCTACCATCCCTTTACCGATAATCGGCAGCGGACTGGCGGTGGAGCTGATAACAATATCAGCTTCTGCCAGCCGGCTGTCGATTTCCGGCAGTGTGATCACTTCCGCATTGACTTCCTGCGCCAGAATGCGGGCGCGTTCACGGGTCCGGTTGGCGATCATCATGTGTTTCACGCCGTGCTCGTTCAGATGACGGGCAACCAGTTCAATGGTTTCCCCGGCACCGACCAGCAGAATATTCAGCTTGGCTAAGGATTCAAAAATCTGACGCGCCAGCGTACAGGCGGCAAACGCCACAGAAACCGCATTTGCGCCAATGTCTGTTTCTGTCCGCACACGTTTGGCGACAGAGAATGATTTCTGAAACAGACGTTCCAGTTCGCGTGAGAGTGACTGATGTGTCTGTGATTGTGCAAAGGCTTTTTTGACCTGCCCCAGGATCTGCGGCTCACCGAGTACCAGAGAGTCCAGTCCGCTCGCCACCCGCATCAGGTGACTGACAGCCTCATTACCCTGATGCCAGTACAGGCTGGACATCAGTTCCTGCGGATTGATATTGTGATAGCGGCACAACCAGTTGATCAGTTGTTCCCGCTGATCACCCTGTTCATTCACACTAAGATAAATCTCAGTCCGGTTACACGTAGACAGCACAACACCGCCGCTCACAGCCGGCTGTTCGAGCAGATTAGCTAACGCCGCTTCCATGCTGTCCGGTGAAAACGTGACTTTCTCACGTAACGCAACAGGCGCGGTTTTGTGGTTAATGCCGAGTGCTAATAGAGTCATATCTGCAATGCGAATCAGGTAAGTGTGTGAAACACCGGCAGAGTATACCGGAAATCAACACCCTTACTAAGGATAACTGCAGGCATTTTAGCAGTCGGTTCACCGCAATTAAAGCGCTAAACCCGAATCCGTGATAATAAGCAGTTAGTATAGTACAGCTCATGCGGTCCATCCGCTATTAATAGGCCTGATATTTGCGTAAATCAGCGTAAGAGAGGTAGGAAATAGTGGTCGGAACAGGCACAATATTCCCATTGATTACGTTTTCAGTTGTTAAAGGAAATTACAACGTGGCTCTTATACAATTACCACGCGTTATCCGGTTATTACCATTATGCAGCCTGATCCTGGCTGCCTGTACTCTGCCGGATACGGCAGAAAAAGGCGATGTCTCCGCAACATCGGCCGGCTGGAAGAACCATGTGGAGAAAGTAAATAATCTCACCCGTTACCAGACCCGCGGTTCGTTCGCCTACATCGGCGAAAACCAGAAAACGTTTGCCCGCTTTTTCTGGCAGCAATATTCCGCTGACAGCTACAAGCTGCTGCTGACCAATCCGGTCGGCAGTACTGAGCTGGAACTGATTGTCCGCGATGGTCAGACTCAGCTTACGGATAATAAAGGGCAGAAACATTACAGCGATGATCCGGACAATATGATCTATCAGCTGACCGGCATGACCATCCCGATGGAAAACCTGCGTCAGTGGATAACCGGATTACCGGGCGAGGCCCAATCCTATGCCATCAGCAATGAATACCACCTCAAAGCCCTGACCTGGTCACAAGGTATGGAGAAGTGGAAAGTCAGTTATCAGTCTTATAACGATAAAATCTCACCGCAACTGCCGGACCGCCTGGATATCGAACAAGGCAGCAACCGCATTAAGCTGAAAATGGATTCATGGACACTCAATTAACGTCTCTGACCTGGCCGTCCCCTGCCAAATTGAACCTGTTTTTGTATATCACAGGCCGCAGGGAAGATGGCTATCATCTGTTGCAGACGCTGTTTCAGTTTCTCGACTACGGTGACAGTGTCACAATCACTCCCCGCACAGATGATAATATCCGGCTGCTGACACCACTGACCAGTGTGCCGGATGAGCAAAACCTGGTTGTTCGTGCCGCCCGGTTGTTACAACAATATGCCCGCGAACAATGCCTGACGGGTACCCCGCTCGGTGCGGATATTGCTGTTGATAAAATTCTGCCTATGGGGGGCGGGATCGGCGGCGGCTCATCCAATGCCGCCACTGTACTTATCGCTCTGAATTATCACTGGAAGTTACAGTTACCGGATGAAACTCTCGCGCAGTTGGGTGTTACCCTGGGTGCCGATGTCCCGGTATTTGTCCGCGGGCATGCCGCATTTGCCGAAGGAATCGGTGAAATTCTGACCCCGGCATCACCACCGGAGTGCTGGTATCTGGTCGCACACCCGGGAATTTCGGTTCCGACACCGTTAATCTTCACAGATCCACAATTAATTCGCGACACTCCGATCCGCTCTCTGCCCGCATTATTAAAGGCTCCGTTCGCAAATGACTGTGAACCGACCGCAAGAAAACGTTTCCGTGAGGTTGATGAACTTCTTTCCTGGCTGCTACAATATACAACGTCACGCCTGACCGGTACGGGTGCATGTGTGTTCGGTGAGTTCGAAAACCAGGCAACCGCCCGACAGGTGTTAAGTAACGCGCCGGCGTGGGTGAAGGGCTTTGTGGCACAAGGTGTCAACATATCGCCGCTTCATCAGTTCCGCGCCGGCATTAAACTGTAATTGCCCCTGATTTCGTCCCCCTGACGTTTTCAGGTGTACAATTCACTCTCTCTGGACGCATGCCTGAGGTTTTTCTCGTGCCTGATATGAAGCTTTTTGCTGGTAACGCCATCCCGGAACTGGCACAACGTGTTGCCAACCGCCTGTACACTAACCTCGGAGATGCTGCGATTGGTCGTTTCAGCGACGGTGAAGTCAGTGTTCAAATCAATGAAAACGTGCGCGGTGGTGATGTATTTATCATCCAGTCTACCTGTGCACCGACCAATGATAATCTGATGGAACTGGTTGTGATGGTCGACGCTCTGCGCCGTGCTTCTGCGGGTCGTATCACCGCGGTAATCCCGTACTTCGGTTACGCCCGTCAGGATCGTCGTGTCCGCTCAACGCGTGTGCCAATCACCGCGAAAGTGGTTGCTGACTTCCTTTCAAGTGTGGGTGTTGACCGTGTGCTGACTGTTGATCTTCACGCTGAACAGATTCAGGGTTTCTTTGATGTCCCGGTTGATAACGTCTTCGGCAGCCCGATCCTTCTGGAAGATATGTTGCAGAAAGATCTGGATAACCCGATTGTGGTTTCTCCGGATATCGGTGGTGTGGTACGTGCGCGCGCCATTGCCAAACTGCTCAACGACACTGATATGGCTATCATCGATAAACGCCGCCCGCGTGCGAACGTTTCTCAGGTGATGCATATTATCGGTGATGTGGCGGGTCGTGACTGTGTACTGGTTGACGATATGATTGATACAGGGGGCACGCTGTGCAAAGCTGCGGAAGCACTGAAAGAACGTGGTGCGAAACGTGTATTTGCTTACGCAACTCACCCTATCTTCTCCGGCAACGCAGTAAACAACATCCGTGATTCAGTAATTGACGAAGTGATTGTCTGTGACACCATTCCGTTATCCGCTGAAATCAAAGCACTGAGTAATGTCCGCTCACTGACATTATCCGGGATGCTGGCTGAAGCCATCCGCCGTATCAGTAATGAAGAGTCTATCTCCGCGATGTTCGAGCACTGATTCATCTGAATCAGGCGCATATATTGCGTGTCAAACCCGTTGCTGATTACAACGGGTTTTTTGTTGCCCTGCTCTTATCTTATTCAGACCACACTTATTGAGACTGCGTGTGTTAATCCGATCCTATCCGATACGACATTTATTCAATAAGACCAGTAAGATTACGGCAGAGCAAAATGTGCGGATTTATTACGGCATCCGGCGACGATAACGACTGTGGAAATTACGCAGCCAGTAATATTTATCTGCGATACATTCACGACGTCCGCCCATACCCGCCCCGCCTAACCAGATTAAGGCACCGATAAAGATCCCCATCAGGGATGCTTCAGAATAAATATCAGGCACAGGAAGCACAAAGATAAGAACGCCGACAGTGAAAGCCATACTGCCGACCATCAGTAACATACCGACAATCATCAGCAGGTTACCCACTAATAAGGTTAGTTTACGTTTCATAGGAACCTCCGTCACTCATTTGTCTGTAAACAATGAAAAGTACGAAAGCAGGAATTCCTTCTTGGTATAGATTATAGCCCGTATTTTCACGAATATGTTGCGTATGAGATCACACAGACAAAAAATAACCGGTTTTATTTGACTAATAGTGCCAAAAAAGAAAGATTTAATAGTTCCTCCCTGAATTATACCCAATATCACCATGTTACATCATCACACTTACCGGCCCGGCGTTTATTTTTGTACTCCGTGCTTCAGACAGGTAGAATATCCCTCTTTGTATTAAAACCCTGCCTGAACAACAAGTGAAAACAGTGTGAGTCAGATTAAATTAATTGTGGGGCTGGCAAACCCCGGTGCGGAATACGCCCAAACGCGCCACAATGCCGGTGCCTGGTTTGTTGATGAGCTTGCCCGTCGCCATAATCAGTCATTAAAATCAGAAAGTAAGTTTTACGGCTATACCGCGCGCCTGAATATTCAGGGGAATGATGTCCGCCTGCTGGTGCCTGTCACCTTTATGAACCTGAGCGGCAAAGCCGTCAGCGCCATCGCCGGTTTTTATCAGATTGCCCCGGATGAAATTCTGGTGGCTCATGATGAGCTGGATCTTCCGCCCGGTGTGGCAAAAATGAAGCTCGGCGGTGGTAACGGCGGGCATAATGGTCTGAAAGATATTCAGAGCAAACTCGGTAACAACCCGAACTTTTATCGTCTGCGTATTGGTATCGGGCATCCGGGTGATAAAAGCCAGGTTGTTGGTTTTGTGCTGGGTAAACCGCCGGCCAGCGAACAGCAATTAATCGATGACACCATCGATGAAGCCGTGCGCTGCACTGATGTACTGATGAAAGACGGCATGGCAAAAGCGGTAGCCCGTTTACATACGTTTAAAGCAGAGCGCTGAGTCGGGAAATGTCGTCTGTTTAGCCGCAACCGTGTATAATCAGCGGCAATTATTTAACGTGCTTGCAGACCGTGCCGGTCTGCTGTCATTTTTAAGGTGAAGAATTTATGGGTTTCAAATGTGGTATCGTCGGCCTGCCGAACGTTGGTAAATCAACGCTGTTTAACGCGCTGACCAAAGCAGGTATTGAAGCGGCGAACTTTCCGTTCTGTACAATCGAACCGAACACCGGTGTTGTTCCTATGCCGGATGCCCGGTTAGATGCCCTCGCGGAAATCGTTAAACCACAGCGTATTCTGCCGACCACCATGGAATTCGTCGATATCGCAGGACTGGTGAAAGGCGCATCCAAAGGTGAAGGTCTGGGTAACCAGTTCCTGACCAATATCCGCGAAACGGAAGCTATCGGTCACGTTGTCCGCTGTTTTGATAACGACAACATTATCCATGTCGCTGGTTGTGTAAATCCGGCAGATGATATTGATACCATCAATACCGAACTGGCACTGGCGGATCTCGATACCTGTGAGCGTGCAATTCACCGTGTTCAGAAGCGCGCCAAAGGCGGCGATAAAGACGCAAAACTCGAGCTGGAAGTGCTGGAGAAATGCCTGCCGCTGCTGGAAAATGCACAGATGCTTCGCAGCCTGACCCTGAATAAAGAAGAAATCGGTGCTATCCGTTATCTGAGCTTTCTGACACTGAAACCAACTATGTACATTGCCAATGTCAGTGAAGATGGTTTCGAAAACAACCCGTATCTTGAACAAGTGCGTGAAATTGCAGCAAAAGAAGGTTCTGTGGTTGTGCCTGTATGTGCGGCAATTGAGTCTGATATTGCTGAGCTGGAAGATGGTGACCGCGAAGAGTTTATGGCGGACCTGGGTATTGAAGAACCGGGTCTGAACCGCGTGATCCGCGCCGGTTATGCCCTGCTCGAGCTGCAGACTTATTTCACCGCCGGTGTAAAAGAAGTCCGCGCGTGGACCATCCCTGTCGGCGCCACCGCCCCGCAGGCCGCCGGTAAAATCCATACTGACTTTGAAAAAGGCTTTATCCGCGCCCAGACCATCGCCTATAACGATTTTATTCAGTACAAAGGTGAACAAGGCGCAAAAGAAGCCGGTAAAATGCGCGCAGAAGGCAAAGAGTATATTGTCCAGGATGGCGATGTGCTGAACTTCTTGTTTAATGTGTAAACTTATACTGTAGTCTCACGCCGCACCAAGCATCGGCCCACAAAACAGCATGAAATTCATACAATTAACTTAATTTCATGCTGTTTACTGCTACACTAAATATCATAAAAACTTGTCCGCTCCCTCTTGTCTTGTCCACTTCCCCCTATCTGAAACAGTCCTGATTAGAGTTTTCCAGTTGCTTCCGGTAAATCGCAGACGGAAGATTATTCAGGCGTTCATGGGGTTGTCCACTCCCCCCTTTTCTTTACGTGCTCAGCGGGTAGATACTAAATGATATTTTTCTAGTATCTAAGCCCAAATATTATTATTTTCCTGAAAGCCAAGGCCTACACGTGTTTGCGAGGAACCAAATTTATGTAGTAAATTAAGAGCATATTCATAACGAAGCTCAGCAATAGCAAAAGCCTGTAACGTTTTCATCACAAGTGGCTTACCTTCAACTGTAATATCTTCACGTACTCCTGCAAGTGATATTTTATAACCATCACCATAGCACCCTAATGCTCCGGCATAAAATGTATCCCAAGAAGGATTATCGCTGCCTAACCAGTATGCTTCGGGTATACCATCGACATTAAGATAAATATATTCATTACGATTCGCCTTTCCATTTGCAGTTTCCAACTTAACACTATCAAATTTCACGGCTTTAAAAACTAAATGAGACTCTCCAATGCGTGACTGCCACTGAGCAATTTTTTGCCCTGGTACTAGATCACATGCAGGGGTAATGCATACCCATATTTCCCCTTCAATATTCAATACGGTACCAGTTATAAGGTGATTATTACTGACAGGCATAGAACAAGAAAAAGCATTAAGATGACCTAAAGCCAAGTCTTTTTTACCTATGCATTCATCGAAGAATTTTTGAACAAATCTTTGGACATCAGCTTGGCAATCGATATTAGCAACACCCATAATTTTTTTAGAGAAATCACGAAGAACCAAACGTGAGGCTGTAGCCAGTTGCTCCCAGTGTAAATTAATCGCCTTATCATGTGCGGAGTCATTATCAGCATTTTGAAGTAGATTATATAACCAGCCAGCTTGAGCATATCGATTACTAATAATTCTTGATGCTTGCTCAATTCCGTTTTCGTTCAATTCATAGCGCATTTTTGCCATCAATAGGTGCATTGGTGACGCATTATGCTTAGTCAAAGCAGTACTAAGCGAACCTATGAGTTCATCCTCTGGATTCTCAGCACTCTTTCTGATAACAGAAATAAACATTTTACCTGTGCTAATAAAATTAGTATCTTCATCCCAATACCACTGCAAATCCAGTCGAGCATCGGCCTCGAAAGTCACTCCATTTGTTTTTAATATGTCAGAAAACCGCCATTTCATGAGATCACTACATGACAGTCCTGCTTCCTCGGCCACTTTATTTATATCTGTAATGAAAGCATTTAAGGGGTGTGTCGGCTTACGTGGGTTAATACACTTTTCAGGTTCTGGCGAAAAATAAATATCAAAAATAGTTCGTAACTTGATATCTGCGTTCATCCACTGATAGGCCCTACCATCTTCATTTGCATCCATCCACTCTTCCATATTATTAACAACCGTTTCAGATGGAAGAAGAGAATGAGAAGGCTCAATACGAATAAAATCTTTCAGAATTTCTACAAAAACAGTTTCGATCTCACCTACATACCCTTTTGTATGCACCAGTGTAAGATTATAGTGATTATTCTGGTCAAGGGATTGGAGAATCTTTCTAGCACGCATACCATTATCTACGTCCGCATCGCCATCGAGGTGATAGTCCAGAACAATCAAGTCGCTATGATGAATATGTGGTGGTATTTCCTCAGTTCCTCCAAAATTAGGAGTATGTCCATCAAAAACATCGATACTCCACTGATAACTGGCATGGCACATGCCAATAATTTTCTTGAGCCGCTCAATATTTGCACTATTCGTTTCAGCTACAGTTGCTATATTCTCGCCCAAAGGCCGATTTTGTAGGTCTATTAGCGATAAAAGTGTTGGATACTCATCATCAATAACCGTGACGTTACGAATCGGATTTATAAAAGCTTCCTTTATCAGATCAGGATAGGTCAGTGTCATTTCAGTCATTGGTTAATCCTTTAAAAGCAATCACAAAATTAGCACCACTAAGCACCTTAAAGTCATCTCTAGCTTCATAACGAATACTATGTCCGCCAGCCATCAGATTCTGTTTGCAAAGATAAAGCCCTACGCCCCTACCACCCTTTTGTTTACGTGTGAAGAACAACGTAAATAGACTGTCTAGATCATCGCTATCCACGCCAGGTCCATCATCACATATAAAAACTTCATTATTATCAAAGGTTAGGATAATCTCTCTTTTATTATCATCTCGCCGCTGCACCCAATATATTGAATTATTAATTATATTTATGAACACCGGATATATACGTGATTGCAAGTCCATAAGGGACATTTTTCTGAATGCAGGTGTACATGAAAGCTGAATACCTGCTGATACAAGTTGCTTTGAAAAATACCCAGCAATGTATTCTTCAATTCCTTCGCCTGTTATTCTCTGAATCTCTTTTTTTCCAGATAGTTTGAGTGGCGATAGAAAGTTAAGTTTATCCATTAAAGAACTATGACAATGTAAAGCTCTCTCAATATTTTTTTTGCTGAGATAGTGTTAATTCACCATCACTAATAACTTTCAAAGCGTGTGTCAGCTCCTGATCCAAACCATCAAGTTCATGTCCAATAATTTCAACCGTTATGCCAAGTTGGGCTAGTGAGTGCAACCGCGCTAACTCATCCCGATAACGGACAGTCTCGTTCATGCTATGAATGGCTAAACTTTCTAAGTCTATTTGTTCATTGATACGTTCAAGGGCTGTTACATACGGAGATAACTTCTGAGTATTTTCGATTTCTATTCTTTGTTGTTCTGCATCCAGCTTATCAAGCACGATCGGCAATGTAATATTAGCAAGCTTCAAGTCCTCAAGGCTTTCCTCCATAATAAGCTTATACTGCTCACGGCAGTGACGAATAAGTTCCTCCAGCTCAACCTGCTGTTTAAGGAGCATCTCTTTACCACGAGCAGCATAACGGGTAATTGCATTATTGATGCTTGAAAGCTTACTGCGATAGACTTCATATGCCTTTTCGTAGTCACTTTTTTGAGTGGAGTCTGCAATAGCTTTGTTTATCACATAAGTCAGATCTTTAATGATCTCTTTGCAGCGCAACTCCTCTTTCCTATAAGTACGGTATTCATCCTCCAAACGCCCTAAATTTGTAGGTAAAGGACTTAATGAATAACCTTGAACTGTTTCAGAGAAATCGTCAGTTGTTTTCTTAAGTGCATGAAGATCATCGATAGAGTCCAAGCTTAGTCTTCCTGAAAGACTTTCACTAAATTCAGACAACGTTGATACCAAAGAGGTGAGTGAACTTATATTACGCTTCATTGACGTACGTATACGTTTGCGCTCTTTGTTGAGTAGCTTATTTCTGTCTTCCTCAGCCTTTAATGACGCTTTCTTTTCTCTTATATCCTCAAGAGCATCTAGCCTACCTTTAGCATTACGTCCGAAATGCTTATCCGCAGAATCCAATAAAATCTTTTCTACAATTTCACGAAATAACTTCGATGCACGATTCTCAATGAAACCTTCCCGACCAGCCTTATCTTTTAAGTTTGGGTTATTCTCACGAGTAATAGCAATACGTCCAAACATCCGTCGACCAGACCAGAAGTATCGGCCTGCATTCTTAGAACGGCGTTCATCAATTGCAAAATAATCGCTATCAGCCCTTCCATATGGCATTACTCGTAACCCATCGCGATAAACTCTAAACCCCGAGTATTTCTCCGACTGTTCAATAAAATGTGCATGTTGAGAGGCGTTCAGCGAAGAACTATTAAAGTTCATCTCAAACGCACCTATACGCAAATGGAAGGGACCGAATGCACTATCTTTACGAGTCTTATATATCTGTTTTGGTTTTATTACATAATCTTCAATCCATTCTCCAAACACTTTAACCCTCCCCTTGAAATACCCCTCGCTATCAACTTGCCCTTCAATAACGTGTTCTATGTCTTCAAGGTTACGAAGATCAAACTCTCGCTCCTGACCGATTATTACCCGTGGAGCACTATTTACCCAACCTATAACTCTATAAGTAAAGTCATCTATCAGCGGTTCACCTTCTCGAGAAAAGGGATCTGTGAAATTCGAGAGTGTTTGGAAAAATCGTTCACGAGTACTTTTCTCCGTATCATCAGCTTGATTAAGTGGCGTGTTAGACAATTGGATGTAGAGATCATACTGTACATCAGCAATAAACATGGCAGTCCCATGTTGGGAATCACCCGACCATACTGACCATTTACTGAAGTGCTCATCTTTGAATACATCCTGAATCAGCGTATGTTCAATTTTTCCTGCGTCGTGCTTTCCAATCCATCTTCGATTTCCTGTTTGCTGAATGCACTCCAGGCATCAGCAATCCTCTTTGTCCGTTCTGGATCATCCGATTCTCCCCAGATGTTCCCCATCATTTGGTCGAACAGCAATGGAAGAGCTTCTGATAGGTCATTTTTATGGCTAAACTCTCTGACCGGTATTCTGACATCGCTCAGATACAAAAACGGATTTTCAAATAATCGCCAGTCTATAAGCGCCACAACAAAATCACTATTTTGACGTTTCGAAATTAGTAATAGAAGCGGGCCAAGTGCAGCAGAGGATAATCGTCCGATACCTTTTTGACCTTGCTTGGGGCGCTCAAGAAGACCATCACGGTCGGTTTCAGGGATCGAGAAACCATTAGTTTTAGATTCTGTACCGACTATCAACCATTTAGATTCAAATTCATCACGGTTCATACCGTGTCCATCATCCACAATGGCTGAGATATTCATCTCTCCATCAAAAATATGAAGGTTAACCTGTCGGGCATAGGCATCGTAAGCATTCTTCCACAGTTCCGATATAGCTGTCGGACAGTCAGCTATTTGTTCGCGTCCAAGGTGGTCAATCGTTCTTGCTCGAGTTTGAAACGTAACATGTTGAGTCATAATGTACATTCCTTATCACAATCAACTTCCCCAATACAGTTTTCAATCCTTGGGGAAGATTTCGTCAATAATAGTTGAATTATTGAAACCAGCAGTATCTCACCAAGCTTCACAGGAACCGCATTTCCAATTTGTTTCGCAACAGCCATTGACCCACCCTGAAAAACATAGTCATCAGGAAAAGTCTGTAATCGAGCCGCGTGCCTTAACGAAATACCCTGAGGTAACCAAGGGTGAACAAAACGGCCTTTCGATGGGTTATTGCACCCTGTCGTAACTGTATTTGAAGGTATATGAGGATAAATCCTTCCATATACGTCCAAATGTCCGCAGTAATTTTTATGACAATCTAACATTCTCCCTGATTCCGTTCTGTCACCAAGGAGAGGTGTGTTCTCAAAAAGAGCAATCATTTCTGCCGAATGCATCATGTGAACATTACCAGGATCATTGGATGCAATAGCCTCACCCCATACCAACTGACTGATACAATTTTCTGCCATTTCAACTGTAAAGTTAAATTTCTTAATCAACCTTTCTTTAAACTCAATCAACACTGATTGAGAGGGGCGTTCAAATACAGTAGAGGACTTCACCCAAGATATTGAGCCTGACTTAGTATGCGTTGCTTTTGGAGGCCATTCAAAACCATTGGTACATATATCCTTTCTGACTGCGAGTATGAAAGCACGCTTACGATTCTGTGGTACGCCATAGTCTCTGGCATTCAGAATAAAAGGTTTACCACCAATTATATGATAGTCATGCTCTCTTGTAAGAGAGATAAATTTATTCAAATATTCAGCATGGCGGGGCCAAAGTAGGCCTGGTACGTTTTCAACCAGAAAAACCTTCGGCCTAAGTTTTTTAACGAAGTCAAAATAGCGTATCAGAAGAGCATTTCTTGGATCATCTTTCCCTGCATCGTTAATACGATGCGTCGAAAAGCCTTGGCACGGAGGACCTCCTAGCAAAATATCAAGTTCACTCTGTTTGATACACTGGTACTTCATCAGGGAATCAATATCAACATCATTGATATCTTGTGAGAACACCTGAGTCTGCGCACCGAGCTTACCAACAAGGTTGCTGTAATATGTCTCAGAAGCCTGTTTATCGAGTTCAATTGCAGCCTGAACATCAATACCAGCCTTTAAGGCTGCAAGAGAAAGACCGCCCGCTCCTGCAAATAAATCAATTGCTTTCAGTTTATACATACTTATAATTTTAAAGTTGAGATTCTAACATTATACGTGACATTTGTGGCAAATGTCCCCCGCTGATGTGATCCTAACCAGAAATCCTGTACAAGCTCATCTTTTGCTTAACTTCTCTTTCGGCGTTTCCCACTTCAACAACCGTTCAATCGCCGTATCTTCAGACATGAACTGACGGGCTAGTTGCAGACGTTCCATGATCTGTATCTTCTGCTGCTCATCAAGCATTGCTGCGTCTAACTCTGCTTCGTGAAAAAACTGTTCCAGCTGTTTGTCTTCAGTCCACTGAACCATGATGGACTTCAGCTCAGTACGACTGGAGCTGTACGCTTCCTTTTCCCGAGCTATCCGCTCCTTTTCCAGATATATAGAATGTTCCCGCTCACGCTGAATGCGCCACTCATCGGCTTCAATTCTGGCCTTTTCTAACTGCGTTGAAATTAGCGGAACAGCCTCCTGCATAGCAGAAATCATTTTAGGGATCTGACTAATCAACCCACACTGCTTTGTCTGCCGGAACTGAAGTAACCATTTAGCGGAAGAATAAGGTGAGTAAAGCTGCAACAGGAATCGCCCTGTAGGCAAAGTATGTTTCGATACGTGACGAAAAAGCTCACTATTTCTTCCCCGCGTCCACCGTCCTATCTGTTCGTCACGTACATAGCGGTTTTTAACTTTTTTCGCTGGAACATACTCCGTCATTTCAGCAAGATTAAACGCAAAGCACATATCCTCAACATAAATAATACTTGGCTTATAAGGCCGCCATAAATTGTCCCAACGATATCCTTCCCCTTTCGGGTCTTCCTTAATATCAATATCCGCACGATGCAGCATTGCTACCGGCACATCCAGCGTAACACGGTACCCCTTTTTCCCCAGGGCATCAAAGAAGCGACTCAGAAACTCTATTGCACTATCAAATCCCGTATCAGAAACGTTGAGATCCAGTAATTTCTTTTTAGTAGGCTTGTAATAGCCATCTTCTGTAACCGGGGAGACTGGCAGATACGTTTTGAGATCATTTATCAATCCATAGCCATTCCCTGTAACAAGAACTTGCTTTCGGGTTACTAAAGGCGCTGGTTTTGGTACCACAATGCAGGGCGGTTGCACTGATGGGTTGTTATTCTTAAGAGTCTTTACCACCTTATCCTTTTTCAGAGCAGGCAGTGCCGGGATTGCCGGCGCAATCCCTTTCGCCAGAGCTTTCCAGTAACCGGCAAGCGGCCTGGGTATCCGCATTTCACTACATCGTTTCACCAGTAACTCAGTACTAATGCCATACAGCGCAGTTATACGCTCCGCAGGCTCGCGCCAGACCAAATGATAGAGAGTTTCCCGATCTTGGGGAAAGATATGTACAGAATCGTGTGAATTAATCTCTGACATTGCGTATCCCTTTTTTGGCTAACATAATCAGAAATCTTTGCCTGCTGCTTTTATTTCTTTCAGAGAATCATTAAATGGTTGCTCTTGAGAAAAAATAAAATTATTAAAATCATTAGCGGAGATCATATCCCCGGAGCAAATTTCTTCACTTGAATATGCATTATAAGAAACACCACATATCAGACATAGCAAAAATAATTTTCTCAAGACCAATATTCCTTGTAGTACAGTGAACTGTTAATGTATATGAATTATAGAGTGATAATCACTTGCTGTAATGCGCATTATTATGTAGTGCATTACTATACCATCCAACCGGGCTCTGCTTATATATCTCCCTGCATCCTACCTTAATTAATTCACCATCAACGACTATTTTACTGATACAATTCGCTATTAAATAAGAAAAATCAGGTGGTCACCCTGTGCTCTCAACCCGCTCCCGAGTAATCATCCATCTGAGCAGTTTTCTGATTGTGATATACAGCCTGACGCTGCTGTTGCCGATGCTGGTTGCGCTGGCCGCCGGGGAGCAGAGTTTTTTTGCATTCGCGACCAGTTTTCTGATTTTCTTTCCGGCAGGGATAGTTTGCTGGTATCGCAGTAAAACCACAGAATTACAATTGCAGACCCGCGATGGCTTTCTGGTCATTGCTGTGTTCTGGCTGTTATTTTCAATTATCAGTGCCATGCCGTTCTGGCTGGATGATCACCTTAATATGGCATTTGAAGATGCATTATTTGAAGGAATTTCCGGTATTACCACAACGGGTGCCTCTGTTTTTCATAATGTCACCGATTTGCCCCGCTCTGTTCTTTATTATCGTGCTCAGCTTAATTTTATCGGCGGATTGGGTGTTATTGTCCTCGCCGTCGCGATATTTCCCCTGCTCGGGATAGGCGGGATGCGGTTATATCAGTCTGAAATGGCCGGTCCCTTTAAAGATGAACGCTTAACACCGCGCCTGGCAAGCTCTGCCCGTAATTTATGGTTCACGTATTTATTGCTGGGTTTCCTCTGTATTGTCGCTTTTAAATTTGCCGGAATGTCGTGGTTTGATGCCTTATGTCACGGGTTATCAACCGTTTCTCTCGGTGGCTTTTCAACCTACAGTGAAAGTATCGGGTATTTTAACAGCTCTGCTATTGAGTTAGTTGCGGGAATATTTTCTTTATTATCTGCGGTGAATTTCACACTCTATTTTATGGCACTGGCAAAGCGAAGCCTGAAACCCCTTTTCAGCAGTACTGAGTTACGGTTCTATTTTGCCGTTGCTGCGTTTATTATCGGATTGGTATTTTTTGAAGTCTGGCGGGCAAATATGTACTCCTCAGCGGAAGAGTCTTTTGTTCATGCTTTTTTCCTGACCAGTTCAATGCTGACAGATAACGGATTAGCTACCGCTGATTATGCACAGTGGCCGTCTCATATTATTGTATTACTGCTGTTTGCCAGCTTTTTTGGTGGTTGTGTCGGTTCTACCTGTGGTGGTATTAAAGCTATCCGTTTTCTGATTTTATCCAAACAGAGCTGGCAGGAAGTCTATTCGCTTATCCACCCGAAAGCACAAACGCGGATTAAAATCGGCGATACCGTGATTCAGCACCGGTTAATCAATTCCGTTCTGAGCTTCTTTTTTCTCTATATTATCTGTACCTGTATTTTTATCTGGTGTCTCAATCTGATGGGATACGATTTAATGACCTCTTTTGCCAGTGTGGCCGCCTGTATTAATAATATGGGATTGGGATTCGGATTAACGGCTCCGGGTTTCGGTGAAATATCACCGGCAGCAAAATATCTGCTCTGTTTTGCTATGTTATTAGGCCGCCTGGAGATTTATACCCTGCTGGTGCTGTTTTCTGTCAGTTTCTGGCGTAACTGGCCGTAATGATATTTATTCTGTTTACCGCGCTGTTAGCCTGATCACTAAATATAATTTAGGTTTCATCCTATCCGTAATATTTGACCCGGATACAAGATATTAATGTTCACTGCTGTATATTTACTCTGTACTTAATAGGTTCTATTAGTCAGGAGATAACATCTCCGTAACGGAGTTACATAATGTCAACAAAACTCATCTTAATTATCGCTGGTATTATTATCGGTGCCTGTGCATTAATCCTCGGAATATACGGAAACCCACCCAATATGGGGGTTTGTGTTGCCTGTTTTATCCGTGACAGTGCCGGTAGTATGGGGTTACATAATACAGAAACCGTCCAATACCTCCGCCCTGAAATTTTCGGTTTTATTCTTGGCTCATTTGGTGCCGCTGTTATTTTTAAAGAATTTCAGTCTAAAGCGGGATCGGCACCCGTTATCCGTTTTACCTTAGGTTTTCTGATGATGGCCGGTTGCCTGGTTTTTTTAGGCTGTCCGCTGCGAATGATCCTGCGGATAGGTGCCGGGGATTTAAATGCCGTTGTCGGGTTATTTGGTCTTGTTGCCGGAATATGGGGAGGCAGTCTGTTCCTTAAAAAAGGGTTTTCATTACCGCGTAATTATCAGCAATCCGCAGCAGAAGGTCTGATCCTGCCGGCTATTTGTCTTGTTCTGTTCATTATGTTTATTGTTGACAGTACAATATTCAAATCCAGTGTAAAAGGTCCGGGGGCAAGCCACGCACCGGTCTGGATGGCCATTTTTGCCGGTCTTATTATCGGTGTGATTATCCAGCGTACCCGGTTTTGTTTTATTGGTATGGCGAAAAATATTTTTCTCTCGCGTAATTATAATATGGCTATCGGCGTTATTGCCCTGCTCATCATTATTATTGCCGGAAATGCCCTGACAGGAAAAATTAATATCGGATTTGAAAACCAGCCGATTGCACATACTGATGGCGTGTGGAATTTTCTGTCCATGATGCTTGTCGGCTTATGCGGTGTCTTTATTACCGGGTGTCCGCTGCGTCAGTTGGCGAATGCCGGTCAGGGTAATACAGACGCGGCGGTCAGTGTCCTCGGTATGCTGATCGGGGCTGCTTTTGCACATAATTTTTCTTATGCATCCAGCCCGGCAGGTGTTACCGGAAACGGTAAACTGATTGTTATTATTGGTTTATTATTAACGGTATCTATCGGTATTATCTATACCCGCATGGCCAATAAAAAAACAAGGGAAGAACAGAGTGTATAATTATTTGTTTTTATTCCATGCTCAGCATGGTGTAAAAAAACTTAAAAGCCAATTACACGCCAATGCCGTAGAATCCTCTGTGACAGATGCGCCCCGCAAGGTATCGACAGAATGTGAAACCGCGCTGATTGCCGGTTTTAATACTGAAAATGCCTATCTGGATTATACCGGTGAAGATATCAGGGAAATCTGGCGGGTATCCGGTTCGGATTATAAACAGGTCTGGATGGATAAAAACGCGTAACTGTATCGAATAAACAGAAAGGAGCAGTACATAGCTGCTCTTTTCTGATCAATTATCACAATATATACCCAACGTCATTCAAGATGCAGGAAGGCGGCAAGCTCCGATTGCCGGGGAGCATACACAAGTATGTGACTCGTCTGGCTTCATGCCGCCAACGAACCTGCAGTTTGAATGAATAAGGGTATATAAGAGGAAACAACATGTCGGCACCAGATACTACTCTTTATAAAATCACTACTCTTAATAAAATCACTGCCCTTTTAGATAAACACCACGCCCGTTATGAAATAATGAGCCATGATGCGCTCGGGTTTACCTCCGGTGAAGTCGCGCAAATGCGTGATGTAGAGCTGGGTCAATGCTCCAAGGCCGTTATTCTTAAAATAAAAGGTAATGGCGTAAAGAAAAATGTGCTGGCAGTACTGCCGGGTGATGAAAAAATTGATGGTGAAAAATTGACCGGTTTTTTCGGCGGAAAGAAAATGTCCTTCGCAACCGCCGATCAGGTGAAGGAATTAACAGATTGCGTGCCCGGCGCACTTGCGCCTTTTACCTTTAATCCGGATCTTGAATTGGTTATTGACCCGGTATTATTTGAGCGCTATTCCGAGATTGCCTTTAATGCCGGAACATTAACCGAAACCATCGTATTGAATGCAGAAGACTACCGGGCCATTGTGAAACCGCAGGAGCTTAGTTTTATTCTCTGATACTGCGCGTCTGGTTTAGCCGGTGTAAAAAAGAATATTATTCATTAATAATCAAACAATAATATAAAAATAATAATATAATGTTCTTTTATTACATCATCAGAGTGGTTCAACTGCACCGCAATGTGATTAATATCACATTATTATGAAATTCGAACTTTAATTACATTGCAAACAATCGGTTCAGCCTGTTTTTATTGTATTTAATAATCTTTACTTAAAATGTCAATAATTAATTCATTTCGGCATTAACATTGTCCCGCCGATTTTGTTATTAAATATGATTTATTTTGTTAATTAATGATTAAAGTGATAGTTTTATATGTAGTTTTATTACATTTAAATTCATTTGTAACATTTTTGCATCTTTAATTTAACCAATGGATATCATTTTCGGACATAGATCACATTTCTCGCACTCCCCCTCCTTTTCCTGCTGTCCCGCACCTATAGTCAGGTTTCATTTTGGTCTCCCTACAACACTCTCTGTATCTCTATAAAGGGTCATTACCGATGAAGAAAGCCTATTTTAAAATCGCGGCATTATCTGTTGCTCTCTTTTCTGCCAGTGTATTTGCAAAAGAATATGAAATCGTCAACGTTGTCAAAGTCTCCGGTATTCCATGGTTTAACCAGATGGATAAAGGGGTTCAGCAGGCAGCAAAAGATCTTGGCGTGAATGCCTATCAGGTTGGTCCTTCCACTCCGGATCCGGCTCAGCAGGTTAAAATCATCGAAGACCTGATCGCCAAAAAAGTGGATGCCATTACCGTGGTGCCTAATGACGTTACCGTTCTTGAGCCTGTCTTTAAGAAAGCCCGCGAACAGGGTATTGTCATCCTGACTCACGAAGCACCGGATGGCCATAACGCTGACTGGGATATCGAAACTATCGATAACGATGCCTACGCCAAAGCCACCATGGATGAACTGGCAAAAAATATGGGCGGCAAAGGCGGCTATGTGATTTATGTCGGCTCACTGACCGTTCCTCTGCATAATAACTGGGCTGATCTGGCTATCGAATACCAGAAAAAAACCTACCCGGAGATGTTCGAAGTCACCAGCCGTATGCCGGTCGCAGAGAGTATTGATGCCTCTTTTGCCGCGACAAATGACCTGATGAAAGCTCATCCTGAAATGAAAGGGATTGTCTCTTACGGTTCACTGGGTCTGATCGGTGCCGGTGAAGCTATCAAGAAAAAACGTGCTAAAAATAAAATCAGTACCGCAGGGATCCTGATGCCGGCGCAGGCTGCACCTTACCTGAAAGGCGGTGAAATCAAACGTGGTTTCCTGTGGAACCCGGCTGATGCGGGCTATGCCCTGGTCTCTGTCTCCAAAGATATGCTGGATGGCAAGAAAGTCACTGACGGCGTTGAAGTGAAAGGTCTGGGTAAAGCAGAAATCGATACCAAAAAGCAGGTAATTAAGTTTAATAAAATCCTGGAAGTTGACAGCAGCAACGCGACCTCACTCGGTTTCTGATTTTTTAGTCATTCTGCCATTTCCGTATTTCCGTTTGTTTATTAAAAGGGCAGCGCAGCTGCTGCCCTTATGGGCTTGTATATGTCAAAAGATGCACTGATTACCTTAAAACAGGTTTCAAAACACTTCGGCTCCGTCATTGCTCTCGACAGCATTAATCTGACGTTTAACCGGGGCGAGGTTCATTGTCTTGCCGGTAAAAATGGCTGCGGCAAAAGTACCTTATTCAAGGTTATCTCCGGCGTTCATTCACCGGAAAATGGTGCTGAGATTATTATTGACGGACGAAGCTACAGTAAATTAACGCCGCAACAATCTATCGCGCAGGGAATTCAGATAATTTATCAGGATCTCTCGCTGTTTCCGAATTTGACCGTTGCTGAAAATATTATTATTCAGGAACATGTTAAATGGTACAAAGGGCTGGCAAACCGCCGGCATCAGCTGAAACAGGCACAGGCTGTTACGGACCGTATTGGTCTTTCCCTGCCCCTGAATAAGCGTGTTGAACAACTTTCTATTGCTGAATGTCAGCTGGTCGCTATTTGCCGTGCCATGGCAAATGATGCCCGGCTGGTGATTATGGATGAACCGACCGCGTCTCTGACCCGCAGTGAGGTCAATCAATTGATCCGCGTGGTGGCTGATTTAAAAGCCGCCGGGGTCACTGTTGTGTTTGTCAGCCATAAGCTGGATGAAGTGATGGAAATTTCAGACCGGATTTCTGTTATCCGCGACGGAAAATTAATCGGAACCTATAACGCCCATGAGATGAACAGTGATGAGCTGGCTTACCTTATGACCGGACAGCGTTTCGAGTTCACACCATTACCCGCGTACAACACCGGGGGAAACCTATGTCTCTCCACCGAAAAACTTACAAAACAAAAACAATTTTATGATATCGACCTGCAACTGCGCGCCGGAGAAGTGGTCAGTATTACCGGACTGCTCGGCTCCGGGCGCACAGAGCTGTGCCTTGCGTTATTCGGCATGACAAAACCGGACAGCGGCACAGTGCAGATAAAGGGTTCACCGGTCACATTACGCTCCAACCGGGACGCGATTAACCACGGCATCGGTTATGTGTCAGAAGACAGAATGAGCACAGGACTGGTAATGGCTCAATCTATTCATGACAACACCACATCCGTGATGCTGCCGCGTCTGACCCGCAAAAGCGGATTACTCGACAACACCAGGGCACATCAATTAGTCAGCGAACTGATAGAGGCACTACAGATAAAAGTGTCCGATCCTGCATTGCCGGTCACCAGTTTATCCGGCGGTAATGCCCAGCGGATAGCGATCGCCAAATGGATCGCTGCCAAACCCGATATTCTTATCCTCGATTCACCGACAGTCGGGGTGGATGTCGCAAACAAAGAGAGTATTTATCAGATAATCAGGATGCTGGCTGATGAAGGCATGGCTATTTTGATGATCAGTGATGAAATTCCGGAAGTATTCTATAACAGTCACCGGGTTATTGTGATGAAAGAAGGTCGTTTTACCCATGAATTCAGTCCGTTAACATCGACAGAGAAAGAGATAATGGAGGCTGTCAATGCTTAATTCACTGCGGGGGCTGTTACAGCACCACGAGTTCTGGCTGGCAGTATTAATTGTACTGCTCTGCCTGTTCCTCGGCGTCACCAATGAAGATTTTATGACGTTGGGCAATGTTTTTGATATGACCACCAGCACGGCAATCCTTGCCATTATGGCCTGTGGTTTGTTTGTGGTACTGGTTTCCGGCGGGATAGATATTTCGTTTCCGGCAACGGCGGCCATCTCTCAGTATGTAATGGCGACGTATGTTCTGTCTCAGGGCGGCAATTTCTTTATCGCTTTTGCCATTGCCGCGGTCACCGGACTGTTGCTCGGGTTGATTAACGCCCTGCTTATCTATCGCCTGAAAGTGCCGTCCATCATTATTACTATCTCCACACTGAATATCTTTTTTGGTCTGCTGATTTATTTTACCAACGGCGAGTGGCTGTACGGCTTCCCGGAATGGTTTATGGATGGCGTGGAAGTGATGTCATTTACCGGCACTGATGGTTACGATTACGGGCTTTCCCTGTCGATACTGACTCTGATTGCGGTGATTATATTTACCGGTTTTCTGATGAGCAAAACCCGCATCGGGCGCCAGATTTACGCGGTCGGCGGCAATGCTGATGCCGCAAAGCGTGTCGGTATCAGTCTGTTGGGTGTCATGCTGTTTGTTTATGGTTACATGGGTGCGCTGGCAGGTATTGCTTCTGTGGTACAAACACAGATAACCCAGTCTGTGGCACCGAATGCCCTGATGGGATTTGAATTAACCGTGCTCGCCGCCGTGGTTCTGGGCGGGGTGAGCATGTCGGGCGGAAAAGGCTCGCTCACCGGTGTGATTCTGGGGGTTGCGCTGCTGGCTGTCGTGAAGAACGGACTGACACTGACGGGCGTTCCGTCTTACTGGCACACGGTTCTGACCGGTTTTATTATTGTAATCAGTATCAGCCTGACCGCGTACAATGAAAAACGCCGGGCGGCTAACGGAGGTCATCTGTCATGATGTCAATGCTGAATCTGCGGAGCGACCGCAATATTGTTTATCTGCTGGTCATTATGGCGGGGATCCTGATTTTACAGGGGATTTTTAACGCCGGGCCATTTTTCTCTCTGTCCAACTTTCAGTCAATGACCTCACAGATGCCGCTGCTGGGTATGCTGGCGCTGGCCATGTCGGTCTGTATGCTGACCGGCGGGATCAATCTGTCCATTATTGCCACCACCAATGCCAGCGGGCTGGTAATGGCAAGTGTGCTGGCACTCAGTCCCGGTGATGGCGCGATGCTACTGCCTGCACTGCTGGCAGGATTAGTGACCGCCATTGTGATCGGGCTGATTAACGGGTTCCTGATCGCCAAAGTGGGTGTCTCCCCTATCCTTGCCACACTCGGCATGATGACGTTAATCAACGGGCTGAATGTGCTGGTTTCCGGCGGTACAGTGATTTCCGGTTTTCCGCCGTCACTGTTATGGCTGGGTAACGGCACACTGGCCGGTATCCCGATGCCGCTTATCCTGTTCCTGCTGTTTGCGTTTCTGCTGTGGGGCTTACTGGAATATACCCCGCTGGGACGCACTGTTTATCTGATGGGCTCGAATGAAAAAGCGACCCGTTTTTCCGGGCTGAATACACAGAAAGCCATTATTGCGGTGTATGTCATTTCATCCGTTCTGTGCTGGGTTGCCGCCATTATTATGATGGCAAAATTTAACTCCGCCAAAGCCGGTTACGGGGAATCCTATCTGCTGATCGCCATTCTTGCCTCGGTGCTCGGCGGCGTCAATCCGGATGGCGGCTTCGGGCGCATTATCGGGATCGTACTGGCCTTATTTGTCTTACAGATGCTGGAGAGCGGGCTGAACCTGCTGGGTGTGAGCAGCTATCTCATCATGGCGTTGTGGGGCGGTATTCTTATCTTATTTATTGCATTGCAGAAAGCCCGGTCATAAGGAAGCGAATTATGAGTGTCTATTTTATTGGTGTGGATGTCGGGAGCGGCAGCGCCCGGGCCGGTGTTTTTGATGCCGCAGGGCGTAAAAAAGGTGAAGCAAAGCGGGATATCCGCCAGTTTAAACCGCAGGCAGATTTTGTTGAACAATCGTCTGATGATATCTGGCAAAGCGTATGCCTGGCGGTAAAAGATGCCGTTGCCCAGGCGCGTATAGATCCTATTCAGGTCAAAGGGCTGGGCTTTGATGCTACCTGCTCTCTCGTGGTTCTGGATAAACAGGGACAGCCGCTGACCGTCAGCCCGACCGGGCGCAGTGAGCAAAATATTATTATGTGGATGGATCACCGCGCCATCAGTCAGGCACAGCGGATAAATGATACAAAGCACCCTGTGCTGGCCTATGTCGGTAACCGAATTTCTCCGGAGATGGAAACGCCGAAACTGTTATGGCTCAAACAGAATATGCCGACCACCTGGGCAAAAGCGGGTTATTTCTTTGATCTGCCTGATTTTCTGACCTGGAAAGCGACATACACTAACAGCCGTTCTCTCTGCTCCACCGTCTGTAAATGGACATACCTCGGTCATGAAGATCGCTGGGACAGTCATTTTTTCCGCCAGATAGGTCTGGCTGATTTACTGGAAAATGACGCACAGATTATCGGGAGTCAAATCCGTCCGATGGGTGAACCTGTCGGTAACGGGCTGACACCGAATGCCGCCGCAGATCTCGGTCTTATACCGGGCACGCCGGTTGCGACCTCTATTATAGATGCACACGCAGGCGGTATCGGCGTGCTGGGTGCGGCGGATGCCACCGGTGCAAAACCGGATTTCAACACCCGGATGGCGCTGATTGGCGGAACATCCTCCTGTCACATGGCGGTGTCAAAAAATGCCCGCTTTATTGACGGAGTCTGGGGGGCGTATTACAGCGCCATGATCCCGGGTTACTGGCTCAATGAGGGCGGACAATCTGCCACCGGCGCGCTGATTGATCACATGATCACGTCTCATCCGCAATATCAGGATGTGCAGAAACTGGCAGCGCAGCAACATCAGACGGTTTATCAGTTTCTGAATGACCGCCTGCTGGCGCTTGCCGGGTCAAAAGAAGATATCGCCCTGCTGACGCGCCATATTCATGTGCTGCCCTATTTTCACGGCAACCGCTCTCCGCGGGCGAATCCGAACCTGCGCGGTGTTGTAACCGGGCTGCGTATGACTCAGACGCCTGATGACCTTGCGCTGATTTATCTGGCAACTATTCAGGCGATTGCCCTGGGTACGCGCCATATTATTGAAGAGATGAATAAAGCCGGGTATGCCATTGATACTATTATGGGCTGCGGCGGCGGGACCAAAAACCCGATTTTTATTCAGGAACACGCTAACGCCACAGGTTGCGCAATGTTGTTACCGGAAGAGAGTGAAGCGGTATTGCTCGGCTCTGCGATGCTCGGATCTGTTGCTGCCGGGTTCTATGCCTCTATTCCGGAAGCCATGCAGGCCATGAGCCGCATCAGTAAAACCGTGACACCACAGGCGGAAAGCATTAAACGATTTTATGATGCCAAATACCGCGTATTTCATCAGTTATATCATGATGACCAGCGCTACCGGCAATTAATGTCTGAAGTATAATAACCAACAGGTTCCGGCGAATACTTAGTCACCGGAACCTGCAGTTTGAATGAATAATGAATAAGAATATATACTCTAAATAATTCGGGATGCATGTAGGCGACAAGCAAAGCTCGCCGGGGAGCATACATAAGTATGTGACCCGGCGGGCTTTGCGCAGTCAACACCCAGGCATCCTGAAGTATGACGAGTATATTATTATTTTTCCAGCGTCACTGAAAACACCCCCGTCGCCGGGATCGGCATAAACTTCTCATATAATTCTTTGCGGGTCGCTTCGGGATCTAAATCAGTAAACAGTTCCGGATGCAGCCATTTCGCTAATGCCTGAAGGGCAATAATATTCTCAGGCGAATCATAGAAAATATGCCATAAGCCATGAACCCTGCCTTTTTCAACGGCGGATAATTCACCAATCGGGTTACGCTGAGATATTATTTTCAGACTGCTTTGTGCCGCCTGAGGTGTTGCCGAATAGCCTAATGTCACGCCCCTGCTGCCTTCGGGAAATACACCGGTGGCAACATAGACATCCGGGTGACGGCTTAAAATATATTCCGGGTTTAATTTACCGATAGCGCCCGGAATAATCGCTTCGCCAATCGCCGTGCCGCCGGCAAGATTAATCATATCCGTCAGACTGCCTTTACCGGGTGAACCGCAGCATTCCTGTAAACCGGGTAAATAATCCACAAAAATAACCGGTTTCTTATCTGCCGGAATATCAGCCGGGATACGGGTAATCACATCATCCATTTTTTGCTGATAATACTGATTAAACCGCTCCGCCTCTGCTGTTTTTCCGATAGCCTGCCCGAGAATACGCATACTTAATTGAGTATTTTTTACCGGATGCTGGCTGAAATCCACATGAATAACCGCAATACCCGCTGATGTTAATAAGCGTGCGGCTTCACTGCCGGCACCCGGACCATGTCCGCCGGTCATGGGTAAAATAACCAGATCAGGCTGTAATGCTAATGCTTTTTCAACACTGAAGGTGTCTTCTGAGCCACCGCCGACCACAGGAATCGCATCTGTCTGCGGAAATACCGCTTTAAACGCTGCATAACCCTGAACATCCAAATCACGGAAATCGCCCTGCCAGCCCGCAACCCGCTTAAATGGCGCGTCCTTTTCCAGTATGGAGAGCGGATAAATCATCCGGCCCTCGCCCAGTAAAATTCGTTTTACATTATCCGGCACATCGACCTGACGACCGGTAATATCAGTGACCATGACCGCCTGAGAAAACAGCGGGCACATTAACAGCCCCGCAGATAAGGCTATTTTCAGTTTTGTTAATACTGTCATTTTATATTCCCGTTGACAGAAGAGGTGTGATTACGCTGAGATTTTCTTTTTTTCCACCAGATAACAATACCGCTGATATACAGCAGCGGTAATAATATGCCGGAAATAAGCGCGATAATAATACCGGGGATCCCGATACCCATATCGCGGTGTAACTGAGTAATAAGAGGTTTATATTCCGCTATTATTGACAACATATCAGGGCGCGCCAGAAAAATACCGGTCACCGCGAGAAGTAACAGCGGCAGAGAAAAATAGACAGCAAAAAAATAGTGCCACTGCCGCCACTTTGCCGCGCCTTGTAATCCCGTACGGAATAAGAACAATGCAGATATAAACTGAAGCCATCCTTTACGCGGCCACCACAAAATAATCCCGCTGATAACAGAGAGGGTCAGAACAATGCCGGATATAAAGACCAGCCAGCCGCCGGAAACCGGTGGTAATAAAAGAGTCCGGTGCAGGGAAACAATCTGTGAGAATATCAGCTCATCAAAAACAATAAACCCTTTCGGTGCACCACTTACCGGGTCAATAAAGGCGATCCCCAGTTTGTCAGAATGAGAAACTGAACCAAAAACCATCGCATTTGTTGCCGGAATAAAGCCGCGCCCCGGAGCGGCTTCTCCCATAACGCGGGAAAGCTGCGGATAAGCCGTCTGCGCATTCTGCCGCCAGATATCCGGCGACAAAAAAGCAGTGGTTCCGGTTACCGGCGGCGCATAAAGCACCGCTTTACCGATTTCCCATTCCAGCACCGGTTTTTTCAGTAATAACACCGCGCCGGACATTCCGATCAGTGAAATAAAGAAC
The DNA here is from genome assembly GCF_001676055.1 of Morganella psychrotolerans. Lineage (GTDB taxonomy): Bacteria > Pseudomonadota > Gammaproteobacteria > Enterobacterales > Enterobacteriaceae > Morganella > Morganella psychrotolerans_B. The sequence continues at coordinate 224,990 of NZ_LZEX01000001.1, forward strand.
CCGATAATAATCCCCGGCCAGAAATGTAATCTGAGCCAGTTTTTACGTGTTATATACTGAGCCATACCGGTTACCAGTTATAGCGCAGTGATGCGATGATTGTTCTGTCAAAACCGACGGAACAGCCACCCATTGAACAACTGGTGTAATATTTTTTATCCGCTACATTATTGACGTTAATACCGGCACGCCAGTTTTTAAAATCAGGATTGATTCCGCCCAGATCGTAATGTGCCGCCATATCAAATAAGGTATTTGACGGATTGGAAATACTGCCGTCGCTGTTAACCGGTGAAGAGCCGGTATAGCGTGCGCCCGCAGCAAGACCTAATCCCTGTAAATGACCGCCCTGAATAGTATAATCCGCCCATACTGATGCGGTGTGTTCCGGCAAACCGGTCGGACGCTGTCCTTTCTCTTCCGGATCTGTCGTTTTGGTATTTTCCAGTTTATTAAAGGTATAAGCCGCCGTCAGGTTCAGCCCGTCGACCGGCATATAGGTTCCCTGGAGTTCAACACCGCGGGAGCGGACTTCCGCCGTCTGAATACTGTTTAAATTATTATCCGGATCTGTTGTCAGCATATTTTGCTGAGTCAGTTCAAAGACCGTAAGAGTGGCATTAATATTTCCGCCTTCCGGCTGATATTTAAGACCGGCTTCCGTCTGTTTGGCTGTAACAGGTTTATAGGTGTCCCCGTAGAAATTAACACCCAATTGCGGATTAAATGAAGTTGAATAACTGACATACGGCGCTAACCCGAAATCTGTCTGATACATTGCCGCCGTGCGATAGGTAAATTTGCTGTCACGCTGGTCACTGCTGTTATTTGTTTTGCGGTTTTTGGTTTTACTGTCAGACCAATCTTCCCTGCCGCTTAATACCAGTATGATGCCGTTATCAAATTTCGCCTGCTGCTGTAAATAAATGCCTGCCTGATCACTGGTCTGAAGTGTATTCGCCATCATATTATTAACCGGACCGTACTGACCGCCGTAAACCGGGTTAAAAATATCAATCGGCCCGGCTTTCCCGGACATCAGTAAATAATCTTCGCGGGTATGGCGATAATCGACACCCGCAAGGGATGTCATTTCCGTATCTTTCAGCCACCAGTCTGCTTTTATATTATTATCCAGGCTGAGCACATCACCTTTAATCCGGAAATGATAGGCCGCACGGTTAAGTGTGCGCATATCCGGCGATAAATATAATCCCTGCGCAATATTGGTATTTAAATCAGTATGACTGAACCGCGCACCTGAGTGTCCGGAAAAAGTATCATTAAAGGTATGATCTAACTGATAACCCAAAGAGGCCTGGGTACGGTCGTTTTTTAATCCCGGTTCATCCAGGAAAACATTCGGATCTACTTTGCCGTTCGGGTTGGGTAATAATGTGCCAGCAAGCGGTAAAAACGGGCGCGGTGCGCCAAATTTATCATGGCTGTAATCCGCTAAAACAGTCAGTGTCGTATCGTCATTTGGCACCCAGGTAAACGCCGGGGCAATATAGACTTTATCATCTTTAACATGATCAATTTGCGTATCACTTTTACGGACAAGCCCGGTCAGCCGGTAAAAATAATGGTCGCTGTCACCCACCGGACCACTTAAATCGCCCTGAATCTGTTTGCGGTTATTATTACCGCCCTGCACTTCAATTTCATGAAAGGGTTTATACAGCGGACGTTTTGTAACCTGGTTAATAATGCCGCCGGGTGAGTTCTGCCCGTATAATACGGATGCAGGCCCGCGGATCACATCAATACGCTCAAGTCCGTATTGTTCCGCTTTCGGCCACGCCTGTGCGGTTGTGCTGCGCAGCCCGTCCCTTAACATCCCGGTACTGGTAATATTAAAACCACGGATACTTAAATTATCAAAGCGGGAAGATGCGGCATCGTTTGTCTGTAACACGCCGGCGGTATAGCGCAGCGCTTCGCTGACAGACTGCGCATTATGCGCGGTCATTTCATCACGCGTTAACACCGTGACCGATTGTGGTGTTTCAATAAGCGGTGTATCCGTCTTGGTCGCACTTACACTGCGGGTTGCAATATAACCGTCAATTTTACCGGCGGGCGACTGTGCCGGTTTGGCAGTGACGATGATTTCATCTTTTTTTTCGCCTGACTGACTTTCAGAGGCAGCAACTGAAGAAAAAAGCAGCGGTAAGAGGGCAATACACACCGGAGAGAGTGTACGACCGGAGATAACCGGATAATAAGAAACAGATTTTTTCATTGAAATACGAACCCGCAGAGAGAATAAATATAAGAATGATAATGTATCTCATTTACGTATTTATCTTCTGCCGGAGACTTTCGCTGTTATGACTATTTGTTTATCAAAAACGCTATCCACCTGATCAACATAACTCTTTAGGTGAAAAACCAAACCGCCTGCGGAAAGCAGTTGAAAATGCCGCAGGTGAATAACCGACCTGCCAGGCAATCGCTGATACCCGCATGTCACCGGCACAAAGCAGACGATGTGCTGATTGTAAGCGCTCTTCCTGAATAAATGACGCGACAGACAAGCCGAACAATTGCTTAAAACCAAAACTGAGTTTGCGCATATTCAGCCCGGATTGCCGGCTGAGCTGATATACCCCGGGCGGGTTGGCTAAATCGGCTAAAATACAGTCTCTGATTTCATACAAACGGCGTATATCATTTGTGGCCAGTTTAGGATGATGAACCGTCCGGGTATTTTGCTGAATGTGCTCAAATGATATTGCACATAATTCAAGAATTTTGCCTGTCAGATACATATCTCCGGGCGCACCGCCGAGCGGATTATTCAGGATCTGGTTTCCCAGCGCGGTTAATACATTTCCCGCTTTTCCGGAGAGTAATTGCGGTCCGCGCGATGCGGCTTCTGTTAATAAAGGCAGCGGTGCGATTTTAAATGCCTCCATCAGACTGTCAGATAAACAGACTGAAACAAAGCGGATATCTTCTGACTGTAAAAAACGCTGACGGCTTTCCTGTTCATCATGATTATTGGCAATAACACATAAGGAAGCACCGGAAAGTGAAACACTGTTTTTATTATCCGGCTGACATTCCAGTTCACCATTCATCATCAGAACCAGTTTCAGTCCTTTCCATAACGGCTCGCTGACCCACTGTCCGGCATCCGGTGTCATTTTTCCGCAATAAAAAAATGAATCTGCACCGGGTAGCAATGCATTCATATTACCACTGTGCATGATATTTCACCTTTTACCCCACAAATAAAAGCGAATAATAACCATTATCAGATTTAATTTCCACACCGGTTATTTCAGACGCACAGGTTGTTATAGCGCACTTATTCATAAAGACAGTTATTTTAACCATGACAAATAATACTTCCTGCACAGCTGCAATATGATCGGAGTCACAAAATCACCGCGCAATCCTGTTGCTTAAAACCTGTCTCAGTGCACAATTACGTTGCGTTTCGTGATTAGGCTCACATTCTACAGGGGTAATGCATGTGTAACTTTCAATGTTTCCATTGGCACTTCCGTCTTAACACTTTGAATACTAGGTATTTGTGTCAGGTGATCCGCATGAAATCGCCGGTATGACGTTAAGTCTTTAGTCACAATCCGTATCATGGCATCACACTCACCCGCCATCAGATGACACTCAACAATTTCCGGCATTTCATTGATGGCAGCAACAAAATCATTGATAGTCTGTGCGTCCTGCCCCTTGAACCAAATGCGGGCGTAAAGCATCAGTCCCGCGCCTATCTTGCTGCCGTCAAGAATCGCCGCATAGCGCTTTATAATGCCGTTTTCCTCAAGTCTTCGTACCCGCCTCAGACAGGGGGACGGTGATAGTCCGACCTCCCGCGCCAGCTCCACATTCTGAATTTTTCCGTTGCGTTGCAGTTGATCGAGGATCCGCCGATCCATCTTATCCAGTTCAATTGACATTTAAATCACCACCTGACTATTTCTGCGCAATAATATTGCTAAGAATAGTTTTTTCCTGCCAATTTAACAACCTAATTTCCCGCAAAGCCCCGTATAATTCACATAACAAACAAAGACGTCGCAATCTGAATAAATATCTGGATATTCAATATATTGCGAATTATTAATATATTATTGAATTTGGGGTGTTGTATGGTCATAAATACTTTGATGGTTTTTGGCGTAACCGTATTACCCATTGTATTTGCACCCGGTCCCGATATTTTATTCGTTTCATCGCAAGGACTGGCAAGTGGTTCAAAAGCGGCGCTGAAAGCCAATATGGGCGTGCTTCTGGGTTACGCTATGCACTCCGTCTTAGCGGCTTTCGGGCTGGCAGCCGTTGTGGTGGCGTCACCTGTACTGTTTAATGGTATGCGCTGGTTCGGTGTTGCCTATATTGCGTATCTGGCGGTGCGCATGATGATGTCATCAATGCATAAAAGTGACATGCCGCAGATGCAGCCTGCCGCCAAAGCGGTTATCACCAAAGGTTTTTTCACCAGTTTCCTGAATCCGAAAGGTCTTCTGGTCTACTTTGCCATTCTGCCTAACTTTATTTCCGGCAGCGAAAGTGTCGCGGTTCAATCCTTGTTATTATCCGGTGTCTATATTGCCAGCTGTGCCGTGGTTTACAGTGCGGTCGCCCTGATTTTCGGTCAGATGAGCAAAGGCGAATATAATGATAAACGCCGCCGTATCGGCGAAGGCGTTGCCGGCGGGTTATTAGCCACTGCCGCGATGAGCCTGGCATTTAGTTAATCTACTGATTATTTAAACAAAAAACGGGAACCTAAGGTTCCCGTTTTTTATTTCTGTTTTTATTTGTTTCTATTGCGTCTTTTGCAGCACATAACACAACTTACCCAACACTTTCATTGCATTATCCATGCGCTCGTTCCATTCAAAAGAACAATTCAGCCGGAAGGCGTGATTAAACTGTTCACTGGTCGAGAACATGCTGCCCGGAGCGATACTTATCTGCTCATTCAGCGCCATCTGATACAGTTTGGTGGCATCAAACGGTGGTTCAAATTCCAGCCAGAGAAAATAACCACCTGCGGGCAATTAACCTTCACATTCGACGGAAAGTGCTCGCTGATAGCATAGAGCATCCGGTGCTGGCGCTGCTCCAGCTGCTGGCGCAGTTTCTTCAGGTGCGCATCATAGCCGCCCTGTCCCAGATATTCCGCGATCGCCTGCTGTGTCGGCATACTGGCGGAAACGGTACTCATCATCTGCAACTGCTGGACTGTCCGTGCGTGTTTGCCCGCAGCCACCCAGCCGACACGAAAGCCCGGCGCAAGACACTTGGAAAATGAGGAGCAATGAAAGAAATTGTTCTCTTTATCCAGGCTTTTCGCGGGCTGTGGCGCGTTATTGCCGAAATATAACTCGCTGTAAACATCATCTTCAATAAGCGCAATATTATGGCGCGTCAAAATATCCACCAGCCGGTGTTTATTTTCCGCAGGCATTGTGCCGCCGAGCGGATTCTGGAAGTGTGTCATCAGCCAGCAGGCTTTTATGTCATAACGCCCGGCAACATCTTCAAGGGCATCAAGATCGATCCCCGTCTGCGGGTCGGTTTTAATCGCCACCGCTTTCAGGCGCAGACGCTCAATCGCCTGTAATGCCCCGTAAAATGCCGGTGATTCAATTACAACCCAGTCACCCGGCTCAGTTACCGCCTGAAGGCTGAGAGACAGAGATTCCATAGCACCGGCGGTGATCACAATTTCTTCCGGCGACACATGAATACCCTGTGATGCATAACGCCGCGAAATATTACGGCGCAATTTTTCATTACCGGGCGGCAGATTGACTACCGCACTTTGTGGTGCAATACGCCGTGCCACCGCTCCCAGTGCTTTGGACAGTTTTGGCTGAACCAGCAGAGTGGGATCAGGGAATGCCGAGCCGAACGGTACAATTGCCGGGTCTTTGCATGCCTGAAGCACATCAAAAAGTGAGGAATTTATCTCAACATTTTCAGTGAGATGTAAACCCAGCCCGCCTTTTGCCTGAGCAAACGCAGGTGCGCGTTTTGCCACAAAATAGCCTGATTGCGGACGGGCAACAACCCAGCCCTGACTCTCCAGTAACTGATAGGACTGTACGACAGTCATCAGACTCAGTCCCGACTGTCTGGCGCTTTCACGCAATGACGGCAGCCGGTCACCAACCTGCCAGATATCATCTTCGATCTGTTGTTTTATCTGTTCTGCTAACTGTTCGTAGCGTGTCATGTAGCGTTCCCCGGAAAACTGTTATATACATCTTATGATTAATTGTCACTATTATAGTCTAGCAACTCATGGTGTACTACGCCACACTTTTCATCTGCGTAGTTATAATAACGAGAGGTCACAATGTTCGGGTTAAGTGCCCTTGAGCTTGCGCGAATTCAATTCGCCTTCACTGTGTCGTTTCATATCATATTCCCTGCAATAACCATCGGGCTTGCCTCGTTTCTGGCGGTTCTTGAGGGAATGTGGCTGAAAACCCGCAATGACGATTACAAAAAGCTCTTTCATTTCTGGTCAGCCATCTTTGCCGTCAATTTCGGTATGGGTGTGGTTTCCGGTTTGGTGATGGCGTATCAGTTCGGCACCAACTGGAGTTTCTTTTCCGAGTTTGCAGGTTCAATTACCGGCCCGCTTCTCACTTATGAAGTACTGACAGCATTCTTCCTCGAAGCCGGTTTTCTGGGAGTTATGTTGTTCGGCTGGAACCGTGTCGGCGAAAAACTGCACTATTTCGCCACCTGTATGGTTGCACTCGGCACACTGATGTCCACCTTCTGGATCCTCGCCTCCAACAGCTGGATGCAGACGCCGCAGGGGCATGAGGTCATCAATGGTGTTGTGGTGCCGGTTGACTGGTTTGCGGTGATTTTTAATCCGTCCTTCCCGTACCGCCTGCTGCACATGACGACTGCCGCCTTCCTGGCTGCCGCATTTTTTATCGGCGCGTCTGCTGCCTGGCATCTGCTGCGCGGCAATAAATCGGGGGCGATAAAGAAAATGTTCTCGATGTCGCTCTGGCTCATCCTGGTTCTCGCGCCGTTACAGGCCTTGATCGGGGATGCTCACGGGCTGAATACCCTGAAATATCAGCCGGCTAAAGTGGCTGCAATGGAAGGTCACTGGGAGAACAAACCCGGTGAGGCCACACCGCTTATACTGTTTGGTATTCCGGATAACGACCTGGAAGAGACCCGGTTTGCCCTGGAAATCCCGGGTCTGGCGAGTCTTATCCTGACGCACAGCCTTGATAAACAAGTGCCTGCACTGAAAGAGTTTGCACCTGATGAACGCCCGTCTAACGTCTTTATGGTGTTCTGGTCATTCCGCGTTATGGTCGGGCTGGGCATGCTGATGATTTTAGCCGGTGTTCTGAGTCTGTGGCTGCGTTACCGCAAACGCCTGTATGACTCGCGTCCGTTCCAGCATTTTATATTCTGGATGGCACCGTCCGGGCTGATCGCCCTTCTTGCAGGCTGGTTTGTCACGGAGATCGGGCGGCAACCCTGGGTGGTTTACGGCCTGCAGCGTACAAAGGATGCGGTCTCCGCGCATGGCGATGTACACATGAGTATCAGTTTGCTTCTCTTCTTTATCGTCTATGGTTCTGTATTTGGTATTGGCTACATCTATATGATGAAACTGATCCGCAAAGGTATCGCGACGGAGGTTCCTCATGAGCATTGATTTACCGCTGATTTGGTTCGTCATCATCATATTCAGCACGCTGATGTATATCGTGATGGATGGCTTTGATTTAGGGATAGGGATCCTCTACCCCTTTGTGAAAAGCAATGCTGACCGTGACCTGATGATGAACAGTGTTGCACCGGTCTGGGACGGTAACGAAACCTGGCTGGTGCTGGGCGGTGCGGCACTGTTTGGTGCCTTTCCGCTGGCATACGCGGTGATCCTTGATGCACTGGCTATCCCGCTGACGTTAATGCTTATTGCCCTGATTTTCCGTGGCGTGGCATTTGAGTTCCGCTTTAAAGCCGATGAACATCACCGCTATTTCTGGGATCGCGCCTTTATGACCGGTTCTGTCATAACCACCTTTGCACAAGGTGTGGTTGTCGGCAGTGTGATTGAAGGTTTTCCGGTGGAAAACCGTGCCTTTACCGGCGGCGCACTGGACTGGTTCACACCGTTTGCCCTCTTTTGCGGGGCCGGGTTAGTTGTCGCTTATGCGCTGCTCGGCTGTGGCTGGCTGGTGATGAAAACAGAAGGTCATCTGCAACAGCAGATGTATAAGGTACTGAAACCACTGACCGGTGTGATGCTGATTGTGCTGGCTATCATCAGTCTGTGGACGCCTCTGGCACATGAAGCGATTGCTGTCCGCTGGTTCAGTTTCCCGAATATTCTGTTTTTCCTGCCGGTTCCGCTGCTGGTGCTGGTCTGTGTTATCGCGCTGTTGCGCAGTGCCACCCGTCACGGGCACTACACACCATTCTTTGCCGCACTCGCTTTGGTATTTCTTGGTTTTACCGGGCTTGGTATCAGTATCTGGCCAATGATCATTCCCCCGGTGATTGACTATAAAATGGCGGCAGCGCCCGCTGAAAGTCTGAGCTTTATGTTAGTCGGTGCGCTGTTCATTATCCCTGTGATCCTGGTGTATACCTGGTGGAGTTATTATGTCTTCAGAGGAAAAATCACTCATGACCAAGGCTACCACTGAGTCTCCATGGTGGAAAAAAGCCGGCTGGATGTTAGCTATCTGGGCGGGCAGTGTTCTGGCACTGTTTGCTGTCTCTTCGGTTTTCCGCTTATTAATGACGGCGGCGGGAATGAAAGTAAAATAGTCATTATGTTTCATCCGTAAGTACCTCATCAGTACTTCATCAGTACCTCATGCCCTGTATTTCAGGGGCATTGCCCTGCACACCACGCCCCCTCGTGGTGTGCTTTTTTTATGCCTTTTTGGGCAATTATTTTATTAATATCGATTTTATTGATAATGATTACCATTCATTTAAATTCCTGATACACTCTGCGAAACAGATATAACGAAATAGCCCACTGAATAATGGAGTGTTCCGCATGAGCCGGGATAAAAAAGAGAAAAATATCTACCGCCCTGCACCGCCGCGTCTGGTTCAGGTGAAATCGTACATTGATATCACACCAAATCTGCGCCGTATCACCTTTACATCTGAGACCATGGATACTTATCCGTCAGGCTGTGAAGGCGGTCATCTGAAGCTGTTTATTGCCAAAGATGCACCTAATGCGCCTGTGCTGCCGGTTTTATCGGATAAAGGCCCGGTCTGGCCGGAAGGTAAAGAGCGCCCGATAGCCCGTACCTACACTGTGCGCGCCATCCGTCCTGATCTGAAAGAGATAGATATTGAATTTGCCCTGCATGAAGATGCCGGTCCGGCGGTGGATTTTGCCAAAAATGCCAAACCGGGTGATTACATCGGTATTACCAATCCGGGCGGACCGGATCCGCTGCTGCCTTTGGCAAAGCACTATTATATGGCGGGTGATTTAACAGCACTGCCGGCGATTGCGGCACTGCTGGAAAAAATGCCTGCTGATGCGCAGGGAAATGTGGTTGTCCGTATTGATCATGACGATGATAAACAAACGCTGCATAAACCCGCCGGAATAACGGTTCACTGGGTAACCGGCGGCACAGAAAAAACCGATGAGATAGCTGCACTGTTTAAAAGCTGGGCAGTCACCGATGTGACTGAGTGTACTTTCTGGATTGCCGGGGAGGACACTCTGGTGAAAAACCTGCGCCGCTATGTCCGCCGTGAGTTGGGCGGGGAGCACAATCAGATGTATGCTATCCCGTACTGGCGCTTTGGTTATGATGAAGAGGGTTATCATCATCAGCGCCATGATGTAATGGATGCCGACGATTAATAACGATTAATCGCAAAAAAAACAGCGGCTCACAACGGCCGCTGTTTTTATCATGATTATGTATCAGTTATACCCAACGCCATTCAAGATACAGGAAGGCGGCAAGCTCTGATTGCCGGGGAGCATACACAAGTATGTGACCCGGCTAGCTGAGTGCCGCCAACGAACCTGTAGTTTGAATGGATAAGGGTATATAGGCCTGCAATGCCCGCAAACACAGCGATGAACGCACACAATCATCCTGTGTAAACGACACCACCGACACCATTTCATCGTCACTGAAACGGCGCAGTACATCTGCCAGCCCTGACGGCACGTTCCCCGGTAAATCACACTGACTGACATCCCCGTTGACAATGACTGTCACATTTTCGCCCATCCGGGTCAGGAACATTTTCATTTGTGTGACAGTCACATTTTGTGCCTCATCAAGGATCACCACCGCATTTTCAAATGTCCGCCCGCGCATGTAAGCAAACGGGGCAATCTCCACCTTGCCTATCTCCGGGCGCAGGCAATATTGCAGAAATGATGCGCCCATCCGTTTCACCAGAATGTCATATACCGGTCTGAAATAGGGTGCGAATTTATCACTCATATCGCCGGGCAGAAAACCCAGGTCTTCTTCCGCCTGTAATACCGGGCGGGTCACAATTATCCGTTCAATTTCTTTATTAATCAGGGCATCTGCTGCAAGTGCGGTACTGATAAAGGTTTTTCCGCACCCGGCCTCGCCGTTGGCAATGATAAGCTGCTTATGTGCTATCGCCTGAATATATTTACTTTGTGCATCGTTGCGGGGTAAAACTCTGCTGTTATCCCGTTTCTCCCGCGCCATACCAATGGCTTCCACACCGCCCGCGGGGATGAATACGGCCACATTATCATCATTGAAACGTCCCCTGCGGGACTCTTTCCGACCCATTCGTTTTGCCTCTTTGCGTACTCTGACTACCGCTTTTTGTCTGCCCATAATCTTAATCCTGTTGCGTTATGATGACGGAGTAACTGAAACAGTGAGTTGGCAACCGGCGCCTTCCTCAGGCCATGAGTGAAAATCCGGATATAAAAAAACCGGTGATAAACTCCACCGGACATACTCTGAATAATTCAGTATGACGAGTATGTATAAGGGAGGTTATCACCGGTTGGTACTGTCGTTCGTCTGTATTACGCATTCGTTATCCTCAGATGACAAACTAAAGCGAACACTAAACTGACTGTGTGACAGTATGATGACAATGTTACGGACCTTAGCGCAGCTTACAATTTTTCGCCGCAGTATACCCGGCCTCTTCTGCCGAAATTGCGTCTGTGAAATATTCACTGTTTTTAGCACTGACGCGGTTATAGCCGGGGCAATCCGGATGGTGATAAATCTTGCTGTTACGATTGCCGAGGATCCGCTTATTTTCCGGTTTTTTCGCCGGCGATGGTGTTATTTTTACCGGTGTCGTTTTTACCGGTGCGGAAGGAATACGGGTAAAAATACCGCCTGCTGTATTGATATGACCCTGCTCCCAGCGGCGCTCACCGGTTACAAACGGATTAGATTGCCCGGTTACTGCGCTGATACGGCGGTCGCGTTCATGCTCCCACGCTGATGGCGGATAGGTTGCATCCCAGGTTATCAGGAGTTTCTGCTGCTGATCTGACATTGCCAGGTCATAGCGATCATGCATATAGAACCAGACACGGGCAACCTGTCCTTTGACCTCATCACGCGGTTCAAATACCCGCTGTTTAAAATCTACCCGGCTGGTGCATTGCCCGTAACTCTTTGTCCCCGCACCGCGTGCCATACTGTAACGGAAATTACTGCGGTCGCCGTTCACTTCACCAATGGAGGGTGCCAGGTTATGGAGGTCAGCTTCCATCGCGCGGAATACCGGATCTTCGCTGATACAATTTTTACGTCCGCCCTGCTGCCAGCACTGACGTTGATGTCCGAACACCCAGGCAGGGACAATATGCTCCCACTCAATCCGTTCTGCGCGGGTTTGTTGTGATCGCACCTGATAGCCGCAACTGTTCAGATCCACCCTGCCGCCTGATTTTCCTGTCCACTCCCACTGACAGCCGCAATAGAGAGTTCCTTCGCCCTGCGGGTCACGGTTTTGATCATAATACACCTGCTCACGGGACACGATTTTCGCCTCATCAAACCGCTCAGGTGCAGCGGCAAACGCTGCGGGTAATATCAAAAATAATGAGAATAATGACAAACTAAATAATTTTAAAATACGCATATAAATCAGATACCAACAGAATAATGAGGACGGCAATTATGCCATGTCAGACACGGATAATCGCGTCAGATGTGAGAATAACATCTCAATCCGCTGTTTATGACGTGTTTAGGGTGTTTTTTTACAGTATTACCCTGATACAAATTGTATATTCTGGGCTCTGAATGACAGAAAAAGGAGATACATAATGCATCCGTTAGTCGATAAGATGATAGCTGAGATAGTCGGAACTGCCCGTTCCCATAATGAAGAAGAAGTTGATGTCAGTATTCAGGAAAGCTACAACCGGGTACAGATTCAGGTTAATATCGCAGAAAAACCGGTAATGGATATTATCCTGAACCTGAACCCCGCCACTTAAACGCGCGGACGCTTACGGTAAAGCCACAATCCCGGTACCGACAAACCTATCGACAATGCCCCGACAATAAACGCCGCCCGCAGAAAATTACTCACCAGCATCTCGAGCAACTCAGGCGTATAACCCGCCTGTGATAGTTTGACAACAGCCAGCATCGCCATATAGGCATTAATCCCGGGAAACATCGGGATAATCGCCGCAACCGTAAAGACTTTCGGATGAGCCAGCCACCAGCGTGACCACTGAATACCGATAATACCCACCAGTACCGATGCCCAGAACGTGGCGGCAACTATATCAAAATCCGCTGCCATCAGGATAAACCGGCTGCCATGACCAATTGCGCCCAGATAAGCACAATATTTCAGCGCACGTTTCGGTACATTAAAGACCATGGCAAAACCGACCGCAGGGATCGCCGCCAGCAGCATATCCTGCATCAGTGCAGCCAGAAAAGAGAGTACTGTCATCATATCCAGTCCCTCAAACCGGCGAGCGTTATCGCCATAAAAATACCGATACAGGTTGCCAGAGTCAGCAGGCTCGCCATCGCCCAGCGCGCGAGCCCTGTATTCACATGTCCTTTAAACATATCCGCTACCGCATTAATCAGCGGAAAACCCGGCACCAGCAGCAGAACACTCGCTGCCATGGCAATACCCGATGTTGCTGTGAACAGCGGTAGCTTCAGCATCAGTCCGGCCACCATCGTGGCTGAAAATGCCGTAAAACAGAAATTGATCAACGGATTCATATGCCGTGCCGTCAGCACCTGACGAACATACATAGCACAACCGCTGGCAACAAATGTGATACAGGCCCCGTCCCATCCGCCTTTGTTCAGTTTACAGAAACAGGCACAGGAAAGTGCTACCATCAACACCATTATCCAGCGCGGGTAACGCAGCGGCTTAATATGGGCAAATTTTTTCTGTACCCCTTTGTAATCCAGATGCCCGTGTTCCGCGAGGATCACCACATGCTGCACCTCTGTCACCACGTGCATATTGATACCACGATCCACGACTTTACGTGTGGATGTCATACAGTGCCCGTCAATAATTGTTGTTAATACAATGGCATTTGCTGAAATAGCACAATCTACCTGCTCAGCCCCGAGTGCTCTGCCTGTCCGTACCGCCAGTTCTTCCACCAGCATACTTTCCGCGCCGTGCTGCAACAGCAGTAACCCGCACTCAATACATAACCGGGTGATCGTCCGCTGTGTATCAACTGAAATCTCTTTCCCCTGCCCCATAGTTTTACCGTTAGCCGTTGATGGTCTGACTTTCCCGCTATTCTAAATCTTTGTATTAACAACTCACTGGGTTTGATCAAGAGTTTGAATAATAATTTGAACAACAATCTGACCAAGAAATGATTACGCTTTGTCTTATAGTCAGTATGGCAGCAAAGGCAGCTATTGAGCAATCCTCCCAGGCGTGGTTAAATCAGGGCTTATAATCATCACCGGAGCCTGTTTTTGTTATGTCATCTTCCCCGTCACCATTAACCCCGAAAGGGCAGCGCCGCCGCCATGCAATTTTAGCCGCCGCTGCAGATGTCTTTATTCTTCATGGCTACGAGGGAACGACGCTGGATATGATTATTGAACAATCAGGCGGGTCACGCTCCACACTTTATACCTCGTTCGGGGGGAAAGAAGCGCTGTTTCTGGCGGTGATAGAACATCTTATCTGCGGGATTTTTGAAGAAGAGAATGATACCCCGGATATTGCTCCGGAGCCGGAAGCTCTGTTATATGACTGCGGCAGACGTTATCTGAACAGCATTGTTCATCCGCAATCACTCGGGCTGTATCAGTTGATTCTTGCGGAATCCCAGCGCTTTCCGCAAATCAGCGAGCACTTTTATCAGGCAGGGCCTCTGCGGACATCACAACAATTAGCTGCAAGGCTGAAAGCCATCCCCGGGACCGATGCATCACAAGAGACATTACAGGCTGTCGCCGCGCGTTTTCTGGAAATGCTGAAAGCGGATCTTTATCTGCCGGTATTCAGTCAGCGCCATGAAAAACCCACCGCCGAATTTATTGAGAAACAACTGCCGTTATCCGTTGAGATAACGGCCTGTTATATTCGTCACCACCTGACCTGCCAATAGGCGGCGGTAGCAATCAGCATCTGCGTTCAGCCGTTCAGTTCAGCGGCTTTTTCACGCGCGGTATTCAGATCGTCTGCGACAACAACCGGCACGCCATAAATTGCCGATGCCATTGGTGCAAATTGTTCCAGCGCCGCTTTATCCTGTACATCCTGGTTAACTGTCAGGATCATTGCCCGGCAATACTCTGCCATTTTGTCCTTTCCGGTTTTTAACCAGCGGCGGACATATTTACGGGCATCCATATCTTCCTGTGTATCCGGTTTTTCCGGTGCGTCTTTCGGCGGATAAATCAGTGAAAAAGCCGTCTGTTTTCCCAGCAGCACATCCAGCTCTTTTACCCACTGCTCTGTTTGCGCCATATTTTCCGGGAATGCAAGCATAGTCACTACCGGAAATTCGCTGATATCCATATGAATAAAGGTAAACTCTGACATAAAAACTCCGAATCTTATTTTGTATTTATCGGTACAATA
The DNA here is from genome assembly GCF_001676055.1 of Morganella psychrotolerans. Taxonomy (GTDB): domain Bacteria; phylum Pseudomonadota; class Gammaproteobacteria; order Enterobacterales; family Enterobacteriaceae; genus Morganella; species Morganella psychrotolerans_B. Next base: position 240,077 of record NZ_LZEX01000001.1, read on the forward strand.
TTGACCAATTGGTCTTATGTCAACAAATAAGAATGATTTTCACTTTCATCCGCACGAATTATCCGGCTTTTCCCTGCACAGCTTCATTTCTGTTTACTACACAATTATATGGTTTTTACCCGATATCTACGTAATTGTGCGGATATTCATATTATTCTTATATATAAAACAGGATACTCCGGGGCATAGTGACCAATTGTTTATACCTATCCGCCCTACCTACACTATAAGGTTTATAATGAAAAAGCTGACGTTAATTTCCCTGGGATGCCTGTTTTCTCTGACCGCTTTTGCGGCAAATGCAAGCAAGGTATGTGATGAGTATTTCACCGAAATAGACGGTATGGTGAAACTCGCAGAGCAGGAAGCGAAAGGTAATGCCGATGCCACCGCACAGGTTAATGCGATGAAACAACAGCTTGAAACCGCCAAAACACAGATCAAATCTGTCCCGCAGGAAACACAGGATATGGCATGTCAGCAAGGGCTGGATGCATTAAAGGAATTCAAAGCCACAGCAAATAAACCGTAGTTTTCCTCTGTTCCGCTGCATTAAAAAAAGTTCGCTGACGGTAATGTCGGTCAGTTGCTTAACTGACCGACATTGGCTTGTTTAAGGCTATTTTTTTATTTTACAGTACAAGATATCTGTTTCAGCGATTGTAAGCATGCTGAGACTGATACCACCATAACAAACTGAAGATGGATGCAGACAGTGCCAGTGATGAGATGGCTGCCGGTGTGGCTCTGTTATTTGAACCAGACAGAAGCGGTGCGTTTTCATCTTGCTCTCCTTCCGCAATATTAAACGTTTCAGGTATATGGGAAGTTGCGCCTGATTCACCATTGGAAGTTTCGCCTGACTCACCGAAATTATATGTCTCCTCTTCCAGCTCATCCCAGCAATTATCAAACTCTCTCTGTATACTCTGCATGCCATCCTCCACCTCGAATATGAGTGATGCATTATCGATCTGATAGGCAAGTGTCGGAAAATCCCAAGGTTTGCCATCATTGATATCACCCAAAGGATCCCATTCCACAGCAGGATTATCCGCCCCCATATCTTCAGGATAGCTCGTCAACGTTGACTCCGTTAAATTAACTCTGCACGGAGAGTTTTCCGTTTCACCGGAAAAACCGCTTGTTTCCTCAGCCAGAAGTAACTGCATTTCCATCTCATCAACACCACTTTCAGCACCTCTGAAACGCTGCAATGCGGAACGAATCCTGCCGGCAATACCCCTGATTGCCCGCCCTATCCCGGCAATACCATTGATCACCGACACCAGCGGACGGGTTAATAATCTGCCGGCACTGCGCAACCGATCACCGACACTCTGCCGCAATGCAGAAGAAGTCCTGTACACCTGAGATGCCATTCTTCGGTATTCGAATGGAGCCCCCGACTCCTGCATCTCAATGGTCTGTGACATCAGACCGGCAGTATCCCTGTATGTCGCAGGATTATTATGCACCATACAATAGGCATTCATGCCATCCGCTATTCCCAGCGGATCAGGTGAAATCCAGCGGCATAACCACGGTGCATAATAACGGAATCCGTAATCATACAGTCCGGTCAGATTATCCCGTTCTTTATTACTGTAACGGTGATATTTATATTCTGCCTCACTTTCACTCCGCGAACTGAAAAGTGAAGTACCGCCGAACGGATAATATTCTTCCTGCGTAATAATATCGCCCTCAGCACTCAGCTCAAGTGCGACAGATCCCTGCGCATCAAGACAGTTATAACGCATCAGAGAAAGCGGTATTTCTTTCTTTTCCGGCTCCCGCTCAGACAGGCATACCACCGCCGAATGACCAGCCAGCGGAAAGCTCAGTGAATAATGACTGCCCTGTGGTTTACCTTCATAATCATACTCACACAAACGCATGCCGGAAATATATGTCACGGTTTCCCGGCGGCGGGCCTGAGTGATACCGTCAGCAATCCGGCTGCTGAGTTTGCTGCAGCGCTGACCACTACTGTCATACTGATAAAACTCATAGTCTGTCGCCCCGTTTGCCCGCCGTGCGCCATCCGCACGGACAAGTTGCTGCTGTGAGTCGCGGGTAAAACGCACACCGTTACTTTCTTTAAGATGACCGAAACTATCAAAAAAGCGCTCCACTTCATACGGAGAAACCGGTTGCGGTAAACTGCGATTACTTTGCGGTGAAACAGAAAAAACCTGAGTCCGGTTATTTTGCCCGGCACTGTGACGAAGCTGCGTCATATTGCCCGCATTATCATAATCATACCATCGCTGGTAATTCACTAATTGATGTGACCCGCTAACAAGCGGCGTTATTGTATTTTTGCCGCTATTCAGTGCTTCACGACCCGCAGCACGACGTAACCGGTAGCAGGAATCATAGTGATACTGATTATGTGCCGTGATCTGCTGATTATTGAAATACTGATCCTCCCGGCCCACGTCATAACGTTCTGTGACATTTCCGGCGGGATCATACTGATATGAAATATCCTGAATCGGATAATGTGTTTCATTACCGCCCTGACGCCAGGTTGAAATCCGCAGCAGCCGTTTTGTGAAATGTTCCTGAGAATAATAACGGGTAACACCATTGCCCAGCATTTCCTGCTGACATGCACCATTCGCATGATAATCGGCTGACATCAGCAATGCGTGCTGATGCCCGCCCTCATCGGTCAGATGACTGCTGATAAGCTGTCCGCGCCGGTTGTAATTATTGCAGCGGGTATAAACAGAACGTTCCTGCCCGGATTCATGACAAGATAACGATAGCTGCCGGACGGCACCTGATGCAGATAAATCATTACGGTTAATCCACGTCCTCATCTCTGCTTCCGGCGGATGATTCAAATCAACACTCCGGTCACGAACTGACCAGAAACGACGGTTGAATGTTTTATTTTTGCCGGCGATATCAAACGCTGTAAATGTTTCAATTCCGGCACCATTGTGTATCTCCGTACACTGCCCGCGGCAATTATATTCTTCGGCATTATCAACGCCATCACCGTAACGCCGGGTCTGTAATAAGATCGCCTCTGTTCCGTCCAGACTGTGCAGTGACAACAAACGTCCGGTACGATCATAGGTAAAACGCTGGTTGACAGCCCCCTCTCCCGGATTTTTTGTTGTCCATTCCGGCTGGCCATCAGCATGCAACAGGTTTAATGATTCACCACTGTCGATACTGACCTGGTGGATAGGCTGTTGCAGTAAATCCGTGGCAGAAACGAGATTCTGATATCCATGTTCATTTCCCTGTTCCGATACACTGAAACGCGGATCCGCACACATCTGCATTTCACCTCTTTCTCCGTACTGATAACGGGTTATCAGTACATCGGGTATATCTGTACTGTTTTCCCGGTTAAAATCCACTGTCCGCGCAGTCAGCCCTCTGGGATCAAATACGGTCATCCGGGGCGTGTCTGCGCAAAGTTCACCAATTTCAGATAGATTCATGATATTTTTCCTTATACTTTCGGCGGAGTCAGAGTCATTTCAAAACATATCTCCTGCAACTCAATAATCTCCGGCTGATAAAATAATCCCTGCTGATCCTGTGCAATCCACTCCATTTTCAGACGATAGTTAAATGCATTCTGTTTTAATTGCTGAATCTGTTTCGTTGGCGAGCACCTGCATATTGTCGTACCATCCGGGCGGTTAAAATTAAAATGTGTATTTATATTGCCTGCTTTGTTCTTCACAGATACGGCAATAACCTGATTCTGAAACCAGTGATAGTAATGTGTTTCCCCGGGGATAGTTGAAGTATCAACAACTTCCTGATCAAAAAGCTGCCGGCTCATAAGATGCTCATTATTGTAAGTATCATGAATCTGCCGGAAAACAGCCGGGCCGTCGGGATATAGCGGAGGAGACTGAATAATCTGAATAACCTGATGTCCGTGAGAATCATAAATAAATGTTTTTATGGTTTTTCCGCCATCCGGCGTTGTTATCGTCATTCTGACAACATTCTGTTCTCCGCCATATTCATACTCTTCTTTATAACCATCAGAACGGATACGGGAAATCAGCTTGCCATCCTTATTCCACGCATATTTTTCTGTTTCCGGCCACCCAGCCTTAAAAGGACAATGTGTCAGCGAATCCAGACGGGGGGATTTATCCTTATAGCTATAACTGATAATATCGCTGATGCCTGAACTGAAACGCCGGGTACTGCGAATAATTAATCCGTCTTCATTATATTGATAGCTTTGACCGGACAGTATCCTGCCCATATTATTTGTCAGTGACAAATCACCACTATATTTGCAATCCGTCAGTTCATCTAAGTTATTAAACTGACGTAATTCTTTATAATTACGTTCACTCCTTTCCTCACTATGACGACTGCCGTCAGGAGGTGAAAATAGATTAAGCTTTGTCATTTCAACACGATCATTAACGTCATAGTTAAAAATCAATGTGCCTAATGTCTCCCAGTCATCGTTCTTCCTTACACCTAAAGGATCAAGTAGTATATTACCTGATAAAATTTCAGTTTTATTTACATTCCCTCTATCATTATAATCATAACTGTAACGTAATTTTGTATATAGCAGAGAGTTACTTTTTACACTATCAGCCACATACGTATTAACATAAATATCACTCAGACGGTTGTTTTTATTATATTCCGTTTTACAAAAACACCTTACCGTCCCATTAACCACAGACCATATATACTCTATATTACCATTTTCTTCATTATATTGATAAATTTCACGACATTCATCATTCCCGATTGAAATGATTTTTCTTTCCGACCAATCAACCCGGTTAAATACATTACTGGTAATCAGCATCTTACTTTCCCTCTTAAATTATTCCTGTACGTTCAGATGATTATTTTTTAATTTAGTTATCATTGTCATTATCTCCGTACCATACCTGTGGCATTGCATAAGGTCTGAGAATATCCCGCCCCGGCGTCAGAGTAATACAGGCATCCGGCAGCCAGGTTTCCCGTCCGCCATTGAAATAATAGCGCTGAATATTATCAGCATACCTTTTCTCTGAATCCGGTTTATCAATTTCAGTCATTTGCCCGAAAATTCCCCGCTCCACACATAATAAATCACGGTTACCGGATGCGGCTGATATATTATTCTGACGCTGAAACAGCCGCAGAAGATCAAAACCAGAGGAGATTGTGTCATTCTCATCATAGGCCAGATTAAACCAGGGGAAATAGCGCTGATAACGTAAATACCCTTCCGCATCTTGCACAAATACCGGTTTATTCTGTGCGTCATATCCGGTTATTTCACACGGAATAAGATCTGACAGTCTGATATCAATAACAGGGTCGCAGTGGTCAGAAAACCAGGGTCTGAAACGACGAATGATATTGCCGGATAATGTAGTTTCCGGCTCTGGCATAATCCGCCAGCGGGTATCTGCCATCACCTCTTTCAGCTGATTATCGTCCTGCAATAATACGCCGTCAGCACAGGGATAAGCCGCTCCCGGCACATCCCGGCTGAACTGCTGCCGCGGATGCCCTGCACCATCAAAGTACGTAATATCAATTGCGCATGGCGCCATATCCGGTGTTCCGGGGTAATCTGACGCACTGATAGTCATCATCCATGCCGGCAGCGGATTATCTCCCGTCAGCTCATTTTCGTGATACAGAGTGACAGAGGACAGCCCGCTTAACAGTGCTTCTGATTCCTCAATCGCCTGCGCTAAGGTAAGCGGCTCTGGCGGTATAAATTCAGATACCGGTTTAAATCCGACTGTTTTACCGCCTTCTGTGCCATACCGGCTGGTTGCGGTAATATCACCAAATGCATTTAAACGAATCTCACTGGTATTATTATTGATGTCATAAATACGAACAGGCTGCCAAAAACGCTCATCAATGTCTGTCACCTGTATTTTCTGGCCAAATTCATCCGTGAAACTATCCGCCATTCTGTAATAGGTGTTGTAATGAAATAGCTGAACGCCGCCGCGTGTATTTTTACTTTGTGCCGGTAAATAAAATCCCTCCGCATCCAGATACGTCAATGTGCTTCCTGATGATATCCAGACAGATTGCCCCAATTCTTCCGGTGTTCGTTTCTGATATCCGGCCGCACTCAGTTGCTGTGCCAGTTCATCATCACTGAGATGTGTATGATATGGCTGTAATGTGGCGTCATTAAACACCGCCTGTTCATCACCGGTAATCCGGGGCGGATAATTAATCTCTGCGCCGTCCTGCTGGTAGCATGCTTTCTTCCACGTCAGCAGTGTCCGGGATTTACCCGCCAGCGGACTGTCCTGCGCCTGTAATATTTCCCGGCTGAATAAGGTATTGCCGTTCATTTCACTGCCGGTCAGAGAGACACTTTCCTGCCAGTTACATTCAGGCAGAACCGGCAGCCAGCGATCAGGCGTGATCATACTCAGTGAGCGGCGGCGGGTTTCAGTAAACCAGCACAGGGTTTGAGCATCATCGAATGAATTCTGCCACTGAAGCGGGGTGACCGCCGGATAGGAATTTTCCTCAGACTCACTCTGGCGCGGCAGGAAAACAGTTATCTCATGTAACGCTTCGCCGAACTCAGAGTAATCCATGACAATATGCTGCTGACAGGCGGTGTCTTTTTCTGACCGCTGATAATTAATGCTCAGAGTTTCCAGTAATAATGGGGCTGCGCAGATAATATCGTCATTCTGCTGAAGCAGGCGGGCCTGATAACGGTGCTCCTGCACAGAAAACGGAACAGTAGTATCTTCCGAATCAAATAATTCTTCCCGCAATAATGCACCTTTCAGGGCATAATGCAGAGACGGTGCGGTGCTATCCGCGACTATCTGATCTTTATTATCCCGCCAGTGTGTCAGTAAAGAATCTGACGTTACCGGTAATGAAAAATATCCTTCACGTTTTACCGCATCACCCACAGCACCGGTATGATACCAGCGGCGCAACAGACGGGGTCTTTGTAACGGCGTATCGTTGCGGTTGTTACTCTCATCACAGATATCTGTTTCATCAACCCGGTGATAGCCGCAATAATGGCGTTTATCCGTATCATAGCGTCCGCCACGGTAACAATAAGTTGTATGCCGTTCCTGACGGGCTATCAGATCCCGGCGGTGTATACCGGAAAGCAGGGATAAGCGCAGCGGAAGCTGACTCCGGCGTGATGGCTCTGCCAGTTTCTCATCCAGCCAGTAATCTGCCGAACTCCGGTAACTGAGCTGAGTATAAAATCCACGGTGATTGGTGATGGTTTTCAGCAGCCACGGCTGCTCAGATGTCAGATTCAGCCGCCAGTGACGAGCTCCCATATGGCGTTCACTGACCACCAGACTGACGCCTTGTCCGCTCAGCGCGGCAAACTGCAGTGTATTGAGATCATCCCAGGCAAAATCGTCCGGCCAGCTGATCAGTAATGGTTCTGCAAATCCGTTACCGGACAGATTACGGTAATAGTTCAGCCCCGCCGGGGTCGCATAGAGAAGATCATCTGTACCGCTGCCGTCAATATCCGTCATATAAAGGTGCTGCGGACGAAACTGCGTTTCCTTATCAATCTCTCCCGGCAGATGCAGTTCAACCGCTTTGCCGAACTGTCCGTAACCGTTTCCCGGCCAGCAGGTGACACTGTTATACCGGATGCGGGTTAAGTGCGCCCCCCCACTGCCAAGCGGATTCGCCAGCGCAACCCATTCACGGGCATCAGAAGAGGGTAATGGCAAGCACTCGTCATTACAGGTGATAACCGCCGGTTCAAAACCCTCGCGGTTATTGGCATAAAAACGCACGGTATGCGGGCCGATAAGGGCAATTCCCATCAATCCGTTACCGGCTAAGTCAGCAAACTGGCTCTGCGGATGAAAAAATTCAGACGGAAAAGCGGAAAACGGGGTAAAACTATTTTCCTGCTGCTGCGGATTCAGTGTAAAAAAGCCGTTCAGATCCGGACGTAATATCACCCATTCAGGGAATCCGTCACCGTTAATATCCGCCAGCAGGTTTTCATCTCCCTGCTCAGAAGGGATCAGCGGCAGCGGCTGCCAGTCCGCATATTCTGTTCCGTCCGGTGTCACCTCACTGCGTACCGGCGCCTGATATCCCCACACACCTTCATGCCGGGATAACCATCCCGCATAACCTTCACCGTATAAATCCACCAGCAACCCAGTGCCGCGATCCACTTCCGGCCAGTTCATCAGCGGAACATAATCCGTCTGTCCGGTTGTCAGTTTAGCATCCGTATAGGTAAAAGCGACCGGGGGTTTTTCAGCAACACGGAGCGTATCACTAACCGTTTCATACGCCAGCCGGGTAATACGGCTCAGACAGGTCATGACCGGGCTTTCGGTATACTCAAACAGGTAGCGGTTAACCATCACCGGGTCACGTTTCAAATCATCCGCTTTGCGGGAAAACATCAGAATTTGGCGGCATAACCGGCGGCAGCGAGTTTCAAAACCGGCGGAATAGAGTGAAAACGGATCACGGCGCAGCAACCAGCCGGATTCAGGAGCAACGGTCCACGGCGGGACTTGCGATTTCTGTAATGTTCTTTCGCCGTAATCAAAAACAATGTGCAATAAAAAAGCGTCCGGCGCGGGCATGTCCCCCGCCAGACAATACAGAGTCCCGTGAGCTTTTACATTCGCATAATCTGTCCGTTGCGGATAAAGCCGGTTATTTCCGCCCCGCCGTTCCCCGTCATTCACCCCGGTATCATCCTCCCGGCGGTAGTGAAAACAGATATGCTCACCGTTAACGGCCAGAAACTCTTCCTGATACCATTCACTGATCCGCAGCGGGTCAGTTTCATCTGCCACCCGGGCACCAGCGGAATGCCCAAAACAAGTGATCGAGCCATCACTGTGGTATATCAGCCAGAACTGCTGTGATTTATCGGTTTCGCCCGCCCAGCGCTCAATCCGCTCATAACGGTTTTCAGTCTGTGCGCGGTAACGACGGACGGTATAAGGTTGTTCAAGAGTTATCCCCTGACAAACCTGAATGTTACTCCTGACTTCAGGCAACCCGTTATCATCACGGTATTCCGTTAATTCCCCGCCATCCGGTGCAAGAAAAATATCATCATCCTGATAGCGCGGTACACCGTGAAGTGTGCTGCGGGAAATACAGGCAGTCTGCAATGACCAGCCGATACCGGTTTCACCGTTGCCCGATGCGCAGCTGTAATAAAGAGAGCATGATGGTGCTGTCCCTCTGCCGGCGCATACCGCAAGAGGAATATTTGCTGTGGCCATCCCGTCAGCACCGGCACCTGTCACGGTTTCTTCCATTCCTCCCGGAGAGACATTTCCTGAAGGTAAAGACGGCGGCGTTATCGTAACAGCGTCACCGGACCAGATAGTATTTTCCATAACCTTACCTTTGTCTGTAATAGATAAAACAAAAACCCGGTACCGCACATGCGGTACCGGGTCTGGTTATTACTGTTCCGGGGAATAGGTAGCCAGTATTGTTTCTTTATAGGTATTCAGCGGCAGCGGGATCGCAATTGCGCAATAAAACGCATCTTCATCCTCGTCGAGATATTTTGTACTGATAACCGCAAAACCGTTATCTGTCGGCTGGTTGCAGGATAAAATACCGGTTTCAGTATCCAGCGTTGCACCACCGGATTCCAGAACCGTCCACACAGTATCCTCTGCCGGTATTGCGCTTTCCGTATCATCAGGATCAGGGCAATAGGTGAGCTGTACACTGTTTTCCGGCACATTCTCATATGATACCCGGATATATCCGGTTAACAGCACATTCCGGACTAAAATCAGTGCTTCCGTCGTTGTCCCCGTTTTATCCGTCACTGAAACACGTTCGAGATTCAGTTTTAGTTTCGTGTTCCTTTTACCGGCTGTATAGGTATATTCGTTATTGCTGACCCCTGCCAGCGTTGAACCCTGCGGGTTATCGGCCAGTGTCCAGGTCAGTTCCCCTCCGTTCAATGATTCCGCCGTTAAAGCGGAGGATTTGCCCGGCAAAATAACCTGATACGCCGGTGAAATATTCACACTATGAGCAAGAACAGAGACCAGAGCATACACTTTGGTGTCCCCTTTTTCGGCACACACCACCACATGGCGTACACCTTCCGTAATTGCCTTAGCTTGTGGTGCGGTATATTTCCCGGTTGCGGCATCAATATGCCCTAAATCAGCGTTGGTATTGCCTTTTTCGGAATCAGAAAGGCTCCATTTCACACCGCTGACTTCAGGGGTGGTTGTAAACTGATATATTGAACCGGCAACGATATTGATTTCAGTCGGGGTGACAGCAAATGATTCAGAGCCGGGAGCTAACTTCCCCTGCACCAGCAGATCACCGGGAAGATGAGCCAATTCAGAATGAAAGTAATTCGAGCCGGGAAATAATAAATTACCTAAAACAAATGTGTTTACAAGCGGAAGATTATACTGATTGAAATAATTAAAAAATTCAGTTTTTATATCCCCCGCAAATTTATCTCTAAGTATTTTCGAAATCTCCTCCCTAATATATATATAAAACTCACCCAATTGACCACTACTATCATCAGGAATAACTGGCACATCATAAGAATTAATATTTGCATCCTCATTTACATCTTTATTTACACCCTCATTTACATCTTTATTTACACCCTCATTATAATCTATATTTAAATTATAAAACTCAATGTGAACCATATCACCAACATCCCGACCGGAATGAATTAAAGAAATATTACTTTTCTCATTTAAATCAACACTTGCTTTGTAGGGGATATTGATGGTTAAATTCATATCCACTGAGCCTTTATAATCCTCATAATATACTTCATCCAATATAGCCATTGCATGAATATCAAAATAAATCTGATGTAAAAAAATACTGAACTTACTCACCAATTCACTTTCATCACCAGGATTTATATAACCCGGGGATAATTTATATATTTCATTTCCATTTCCAGAATCAAAAAAATCAAAGTTAACGTTAACTTCAAAAGAAAAAGTATATTTTAAAGCAAATGTACTACCATCAGCAATTATATTACTATATTTCCCTTTGGCTGCCTCTAATCCCGATAACGAAGCAGCATCATTACCCATACGATATTTTTTAAACGTAACAGGGAAATCATCGTCTCTGAACTGGATATTATCCAGTACCTGATTGTTACTAACTACCAGCGCACTGGTATAACCATCCGCCAATAACCAATTCGCTTCAGTCCTTCCCGGCTCTGAGTCACTGCCTTTCATCTGCACAAATAACACCACCGCGCCATCGCCTTCATCCTGCGAGCCGCGGGATGCTGTGTTCGGCGCCCCCATGGTGCGGATAACAAACTCATCCGGCTGGAATTGTTCATGTTCATAATTACTGATGGTGCCCAGTTTATAGATCCGCTGTTCTGGCGGGGTTGCCTCAAAAAGGCTCTTAAAAATGCCGCTGATAACATGCTGCTCTACATCATTCACCACCAGGTTATTGGTAAAGTGATCGCCCTCTCTAATATCAAACTGCACCTCACCAATCTTACTTACTGACCCGGGTGCTCTTGACAACGGTACCTTCATACTGATAAACGGGGAATTCAGCGGGGTGATTTTTTCAATCTTATTAACACGGTAAGATCCGTCATCCGCTTCCTGTGTAAAAACAATCATCCCTTTGACAAAATCCCAACCGACCTGCGCCATTGAATCTCCGGTGCCTGTACCGTCGAATGACAGATGCGGGGCGCTCAGTATCAGGTTATGTGTCTGTAACCGGCTGACGCCTGATGAATCCATAATTTCATTCAGCGGCGCTAACACATTACCGGTAATAAACCGCTTAATATGCTGCTGTTTCAGCAGCATGTTGGCCTGCCCGCGCTGATAAACGACAACCGCATCCCAGCCGTGGGTGGTGGTTTTACCGGCCATGTTGGCCAGTAAATCTTTCAGCGGGTAACGCCCCTCTTTTGCCGCAAAAATCCAGTTCACCTCACCGGCAGAGATGTTCAGCATCACCTGTGGCCGTGAATCAGGCTGAATCATCAGTGTAATCTGTAACGGACACTGATCCGTCACCGCCTGAACGGCAACGGCCAGTTTCGCCAGTCCCTCTGCCGCCGGCATACTTTCAGAGCGATGCTCCTGACCGGAAGCTTCGGGTAACCGCCACCGTTCATTTGCCATCTCCGCCGGGCGCTCAGTTAACACCAGTTCAGCCCCCAGTTCCTGTGCCCGGAACTGCATTTTTTGTAAGGCCACTTCGGTTTCTGACAGCGATGCTTTGTCTGTTTTCAGCCTCGCAGTTAATTTACGTTTCCCTTCCGATTGCCCCTGAACCCTGTTCAGCGAAATGCCTTGTTGTTTAAACTGAGACTGAATATCTGACAGTAATAATGTCAGCGCTTTATTATTATCATCGTTTATTTTTGCTGATTTCTCGTTTTTTTTAATAACATTAATTTGAGCATCTTCATTTGAAGAGAAATTAAAATAAATACATGCCCGGATTTTATCCGCTGTATCTATTAATTTACCAAAGATACTTTTTGATTTTTCTGACATAGCATTCTCCATATATAATTAATATGTATTTTATTAATCACACAACTTAAGTTAATTACTGTAAAACAGTTACACTGAGGTAAATTTCATAACGGCGCGGATATTTTTTAAATTCGCCAAAACGATCTCCAGTGTAAAACGGTGACCGACTGCCACATCTGTTTCAACGGTCCACTCAAGGTCAGGTTTATTTTTATCAACAGTAATTAATTCATCTGAGGTTATAATCAGACTATCACCCTCATCCTTTACTTTATGAACAACTAATGCTAATACCATTCCATTCAGAAACTCTGATATCTCCTGTGATAATTTCAGTTTAAGTGATATTTTTTCTTTATATTTAAGGTCGTTATTATTTACACCAGGGGTAATAACTGAATCATTCAACATGAAAATACATTGACTTGCTTCCAGATATTTCTCATCACTGAAAATATGGCATGGAATTTTATAACTGAACTTACCCTGACTATTTAATACTACATCGAATTGAGTACTTTCTTTTCCGGTATAATTGAATTCCCAATCGGTACCCTGTAAATCTAATACTATCGGTGTCTCCGGATCAAACGAAACAGCATCCCGGTGATGGTCCCCTTCCGTCAGTTCCCAGGAAACAGTTTGTCCGCTGATTAAATTATCCGGTAAAAGTTTCAGATCCAGTGAATAGAATTCAAAAGCCAGAAAAGCAAAACCAATATTAAAATCAATATCGTATTTTCTGCCCATGTAACCATCAGTGACACGGACAGAACCTTCATCCTGTAAATCTGCAGACAATACCACACCATCCAGATGAACCGGTGCTCCTCCCCACTGACTCTGAATTTGCAATGAGAATTTTCCGCGTGCAGAAGCAGAGTCAGCAGATATCTGCCATGAGGTTCCGTTTTCTGCCAGACTGACTTCCTGACCACTCGGCGGATTACTGATAACCGAAACGTTGTTACTGGTTTCTGTAACTAATGAAACAGGAATATCCTTCAGTAAAGGATGAGGTTTCACTGTCAGTGTGCAGGTCCGCCCCGGCGCAAGAAATAAATCTCCCGGGGTTGTTACCGGCGCATTATTCAGCGTAATGAGTTCAATTCCTGAGATGATTTCCTGCGGCAGTGCACGACCGGAAAGCGTCAGTGGAATTGTCAATGGCGGAATATTCAGATCCAGATTAAAGAATCCTCCCTGCGGGGAAGTATTGTATATTACCCATTCCGCTGCATTGTCTTTCAGTGCCTGTAATTGCCCGAGAGCCGGTTCTGCTGTCAGTAATGTGTTATCATTGCTGCTCAGTTCTGCCTGTAAGCAGGACAATAATTTATTGACCGTACAATTTAGTGTCATACTCTCTTGCGCAGCAATAATTAACGGTATCTTTTCATTTATTTCCTGACCATTAATCTTCAGTGACTGAATCTCTTTTCCGGTATTATCCTGTAATGCAATAACACGAATTTCCTGTGATATACCGAACTGGTCACTGGTTAATAAGAATGTCAGTTCTCTGCTGTCGCTGCCTGATATATCAATATCCCATGACAATCCTTCCGGTGAAATGTCACGACCTTCCGCCGGCGTGATACTGACACCTGTATTTCCCTCTTTACTTTCGAGCTTAACTTGGCCAAAAGCAGAGTGGTTTTTATCGCAGGTCAGGCGAAAAGCACTCACCTCTCCGTTCATCAGATATCCGGCTTTCCCCGATAGATCAACATCGGCATTGTTTATAGCAACCCGGGCATCATCCAGCCACGGAGAACGGTCATAAACAATAATATCAAACGGATGGCGGCTTTCGCGTCCTGTTTTATCGGTTATTACTGCAACAAGTTTATAATTCCCGCTTTTCTCCGGTAAAAAGGCAAGAACAGCCATACCATCCGTATCCGTTTTGGTCGTACGGGCAAATTCCCCGTCATCAGTTTTCCAGCAAATATCAACATCCGGAACTCCCGGTAAATCCGGATATTCGTCATCATAGTCACAAACAACACGAATACTGACTTCAGCCGATACATTCTGAGCAATAACAGCAACCCCGCTGATTTTCGGTTCCGTCAATTTATAGAGGAAATCGCCTATTTCAGCGTTAAAAATAAAAGGTACTGAACTGTATTCTGACGCCAGTACTATGTCGAATGTCTCCGGAATATCACTGACCTTTTGTGTTAAGCAGGAAATAACCCACTCACTTCCCTCTTTTTTTAACGATTGCACTGTTTCCAGTTTGGGCTCAAAAATGATCGGATAGTTAGATGCCGGAGTATCACTATTCCACTTCAGCAAACAGCCAAGATCACGCCATGCACTGTCATCAGACGGCTTGATATTAAGAATATGCTTACGTCCATAGTTAAGTCGCAGATGGGGCTTATCTGCCGGAATATTTTCATGATCAAATACAATGGATTCCGGGCTGAATCCGCCGATATGTAGCTGCATATCAACGGCAGTCAGGTTAATCCCTTTATTCCCTGCTGATTTTCCGGCATAAAATTCAAGTCTTATTTCAGTATCTTTTTCTGATACATCAAGTAACAATTCATGCTGACTCCACTCTTTTTCATCCGGTAACGAAATTTCTTTCTTATCACGTTCACTTTCCCCGCTCATATATGTCAGAATCAATGAAACAGACGCTTTATTTTTAACAGAGTAATCAAACGATAATGAATAAAAAGGAGGCTGAGCTGACTTCCCGGAACTTTTTTTCGGTAAAATAACAGATTGTGAAACACTACCTGTCCCTCTGATATACAGATAAGTTTTACCATTCTCGTTTTTCTGTGTGTAATTACCCGGTTTACCTGTTTCCCACTTACCCTCATCCCATTTTTCAAAATAAGGATCTGATATAAAATTATGACCTTTAATTTCATCCTGGTTATATTTTTCAGTCATTCTCATTACTCTCTATTTTTACTGATTCAGTATTTTCCAGTAAATTATTTACGGCTGTTTCGAAGGCTTCATTACCACTTCTCGCTGTGTAATTAAGTTTGATAATAATATCATTAAGATTATCAATAAGTTCCGGGCTATTCTGCGGACGGGGAACAGATAACCGCCAGTGTGAAATAGCGCCTGAATGTTCAAAACTATGGTATTGTCCTCCGGTAGAGGCGTCTTCCGGAAACTCCCCGCTATCATCACTGCCACGGGAAAATATAATTTTCTGATTTATCCGCAAATTACGGATAATTAATTCACTATTTATTTCCTCTGTTGGTATATAGAGGGATTTAACCGCATCAATATCCGGTGAAACTAATAACGTATTCGATGTTTGCTCCAGAAGAACCCGCATATTCTGATATGGCGGTAATAATGTCGGAAATGTCACGGATAAAGAGTGAATTTTTCGTGCGTAATGTCCGGGGAAATCTGTATCAAAAAATTGATGGGATAACCCGAAGGACAGTTTTTTTGCTCCTTTTAACGCTTCTTTTACTTCATCCCATGTTGTCAGCGCTGTTTCATCTGTTTTAACCAGGTGGTTACTGACAAGCGATTTCAGTGAAATCGTTCTTGTGATATTCAGGCGGCGTGTATTTTGTTGTGTATACTCCATTTCCATTTCAAGCAGTGCTTTCTGTAATTTAACACCGACCAGAATACCTAAATTATCGCCGCTCCACAGATCGGCAGGAATAAACGTCTGCCGTTTATAATTATCCGTTTCATAACGCCAGGATGCCTCTGTTGAGGCACAAAATGTTCTGACCAAAGAACACAACTGATCATGCAATAAACCAATAATATTGACCATTTTTTCATACAAACTTTCGTTAACCTGCCTGGTTTGGCTGAAATATTCATACAAATTTTTGGCCTGAGTCTGAAGAAGCGTTGTATATTTAACGCTGTTTTCAGCTGCGGTAATGGCTACATTCTGGGCTTTGATTTGTTCATCCAGAACCGTGACTTCATTTTTAGCCTGCTCTGCAGAAAAATTCCATTCTTCCTGACGGCGGCGGTATTGTTCATCCAGCTGAACATACTCCGCGGTACCGCGCATAATATCTGCACTTAATGTCGCGACCCCCCCCACACCGGAAATTAGTGCTGTTTTACCATGATCGCCGGTATCCTGCGCCAAACCAAATATACGAGGAAAAGCAGCCGCGATACCTGCGGCAATAGCAGCACCCGAAATAACGCCCTGAAAGACGGATGAACTCACCAACAGATTTCTGGCCTGACACTCCTTTGTACTCGCACCGCCAGCGGACAGTTTTGTGTAATATTTTTGTTTGTTCTCAGCCATCGTCCGCGCGGCATTCAGAGAGAGCAACGTAGTTTTTTGTTGTTCCAGTAACGATGACTGAATACCGGCACTGGCCTGTGCAAGCGCTGTCGCATCATTTAATTGCATATTCTCAGTATGATAGCGTTCTTTTTGCTCGTAATAACTGAGACGTTTATCCCCTAATGTAATCAGTACCGCCGCCTGTTCTTTTGCTTTTTCCAGCATGTTCCGGAAACAATATGACGGAATATTTAATGACCCTGATTGTAAATACATCAATTCGGCAGTTCCGCCCAGCCGGGAACGCAGCAGGTCGAACGGATCAAACGCAGCAGCATATAATGGCAGGTTCATCATGTTGCCTTCAATATCCAGATAATGACGTAAATTAAATAGACGTTGATCCAGAACTGACTGTCTACTCAGTAAACTTGTCTGAACCGGCAGACGGAACCGCTCATTACCCAGACTGCCGTACCAGAAAAAGCCCCTGAGCTGTTTTGGTATATTTTCCGGATGTATTTCTGAAAATAACTCAGATAAGGTATTTTCCTGTACAGAATATGTTTTATTCTCCAGCAGTTCACTCACGATACATGGCTGCCATTTCGGCAAACTGCGCTCCTTTGGTATATGACCCAGCATTCCCAGAGCCTGATGATAAATTCCCCAGGCACGGGTAATGCTGTCACGGCTGAGCTGGCGGTAATTTAAATCGGCCTCGGAAATCAGGGTATCGATATACATTAAATAGACTGATTTACGATAATGAGAAGGAGCATCTTCGGATATCGCGTAAGGATCAGGTAATGCATTATCGTTATTTTGATATTTCAGGTCGGCCTGCGTTAATGCACGACAGTTCCAATAAGGAGGAGGTAATGATTCACTATCATCTTTTACTGATAAACGGTGCCCGTCATAAGGTGAAAAAATATAATGCAACCACTGACGGGCCTGATAATAAAGACGGTTTTGTGAAAAGCGACTAGCCACCAGATAAGGTAAATAAAAAAACAATTCCCATAAATACCGGCTGTTAGCACTGTATAAATCGAGTTTCTCTTTTGTATTCTCACCATATCCCGGTTCTTGTGCAATTTGTGCGTCCCAGTCAAAAATATGTCTGACTGCAATCTTGGCACGATAGATAAGATCACGAACCTGAACAGAATTAAGACGTATATTCTTCAGTGCTGCACCTGACTGATTAAAAGTCAAAAACTGCTGATGTTCTGTAAAGGTTTCAATAACAGGAGTTTCTTTCGATAACTTACTGATTGTAATTGTAAATTCGCCTTTTACACTTTCATTTGTCAATCCGAATTTAAAACGCACATTATCGATTTCTGATGTTTTATCCACCCAACTGAAGGTACACCATGGTGTATAACTGCCCTTCTGATAGATCAAATCCCCTTTCCAGTCTTCTTTTTTTAGCCCCTCTAATTTGTCATCGAATATAGATAGCTCCGCAGGGACAATAACGGGTTGCATCACCGTACTGACACGGTTTTTAATATGTGCCAGTAAATTTTTAGATCCCCCGGACGTTATCTGATAGGAAAAACCGGCACCGCTACGTATTTCTTTATTATTTTTTATTGCTATCAGGTCACATTGTTCCTGAGAAAGTGATAATATTTTCTCTGCGGAAAACCAGCCGTTATGCTGCGTAAAGTCCGCCTTATTAAACATAACGACGTTTTTATCAGACAGTGATAATGCTAAATATTCTGCTCCTTCGGTTGCCTCTGCTCTGACAGTAATATTATTTCGGTCTCCGCTGACAATAATACGGCCGTTACTCCATTCACTGACCGTTGCCTGGAGGTTAAGTGAAATAAGATCAGGTATTTTAGCTGAACGGTGACAAACTCCCCTGACACGTAACTGATGACGGTTATCTCTGAGAGAATAGAATGCCTCCAGCGATAAATTCGGATCATTGTCAGTACTGCTGATATTGCTTATATCCTTTGAAATACCAAAGATACGGTGCTGGCAGATATTTTCTTTTTCTTTTTCTGTGCTAAAAAATCGGGATGCTAAATTGCTCGTCCATCCATCCCCGAGAATTAACTTGCTATCGATGGTTAATTTTTGTCTGAGTACATTCAAAACATCGGAAAAAACAATATTATCCTTATTATCCTTATTATCCAGCCATGCAATAACCAGATAATCATCCCGTTGTTCGTCCTGAGTAAATGCAACGGACATTAATCTAAACGGGTTTGATTTATCTTCGGTTTTTGTTCCGGGCTTACTTTCATAGATTTTTTCATATAACTGTTCAGGAATATCCCATTTTCCATCCAATCCCATACGGCTTAGCTTAAGCGTGACCTTATATTGTTTCTTATTTTCAGCTCTGCTTCCTTCCGTTGGTTTTTCTTCATCCGGAATCGTTTCTTCCTTACCGGTCAGGTACACAATAAAAAGACAACCACTTACTTTGACAATCCGCATTTGCAAAATAGCATTTGCATCTTCAGTGATGTTCAGTGGCTGCCATTCATACCATGCACGGGGTGAAATATAAGCGGAGGATTTATCCGCTTTTATATTTGCTTCACGCCAGTAAAAACCAGCAGGCGATGAATTATTTTTACCAATAAAAAAATAGTCAGAATTCAGAAAACCATACCCTTTAAATCTATCCTTATCATTTCGTTCTCCGGGATAATCAACATACCCGGAGATGACATTGATCGCATTAACAGCTTCATAACTATGCAGATATTTAAGAAAAGCTGTTTGTATTCCCGCATCGTTCAGACTGTCACTCCCCAGGTCTGCGGCAAAGTTACTGAACAGTTTTGTTTTATCAGTAATATAATCAGGTAAATTATAGTCTTCCGGATAATCTTCTATTTTCTGATACGCTTTCCACAGTGAGATATGTCCGAGATAACCAGACCACCACTGCTGAAGCTCTTCACTAAATTCACCTGAATAACCGGGTTCTTTTTGATTAAGGATATTATTGATATATTGCTGAACACTGGCCAGTGCATCCGCAACATGGCTGGTTTCAAAATCAGCACTCGTTTTTATATCTGTTAAAAAGTAATCATACAGATCATCAGCATCGGTAATTCCCAGCATGGCTGTATTTTCATCTTTGCCCACTACATAATTAGTGAAGTAATCAACATATGCATCCCGTTTCTTCTCTGCGAGATGATTAAAAATCTGTTTTACATTACGAGGCATTTTATTCTCCCGTTATTTTTGTTCATTGTATACACCGGTGAAATTCATCCCTTCCCAGCTATTTTTAAATAAAAGAAATATCAACTTCATTGTAGTCTTCAGGCATATTTTCATAGAATACACGCACCGTAATATCAGCAGGTTCATCACTGACCAGCGTTGCGTAACATTTTCCGTCAGTATCAGTCATTCCGCCTTTATAAATAAAATGCCCTCCGGTTGCTTCCCAGCGGATATTTTTATCAATTCCAGGATTATCGTAGCTGTCACGGAAGAACGCAGTAATCTCGACCGGTGTTTTTCCGTCTGCCGGAATATCAACCGGATTTTCCGGTACGGTCTCAATACCTGTTGCGCCCAATGTACTGATGTCGCAATCAACCCGGATCTGAGGTAACGGAATATTCTTCACACCATAATGTGCTTTAATTAATGCAACCCCCTGCTGCAGCCCCGCTTTTAAGGTCACTGACGCCCGGCCTGATTTATCGGTTTTACTTTCAGTCCCTGATAATTCACCCTGTTCAGATACTTTTTCCCATGAAACAGAAATGCCCTCCAGAGGGGTACTTTCCAGCGTCTGTAAGGTAACGGTCAGTTGTGTCTCATCTTCAGCAACTCCATCTTCTTTCTGATTTTCACTGTAAACCAGCAGTGTTATCTGCCCGGCTGAAACACTGACGGTCAGGTCGCCCTGACTGGATTCATCATTGCTGTAAAGTGATACATCCTGCGCTGCCAGACTTTCCATTACCTGATCAGCAACAGACTGATACAGCGATGATTCGCTATCTTCATTCAGATTAAACAGAGAGATAACACTACGGGCGCTCAATCCCGTTTTCAGGCAAACTGAATGAATTTGTTTAACAAGAAGGATTTGCGGCAATGTCCTGATAATGGCATTTTCCGGTACAACATATTGCGCAGCCGTTAATAGCTCATTAATACTCCATCCCATAAAAAGCGACAGCTTATTCAGTGCCTGATCACGATACAGACGTATTTCATCACTGCTGCCATCTGTAGGGAGAAAATTAATAAGAGACAGATAATTCAGTAATTTTTCAGCCGGTTGTTTACCATCATCAATAAGCTGACGATATACTGAAAGCCGGTGAAGTAGCTGTAAGGTTGGTTTTTCTGTTTTCAGCCCGTACCAAAGATAATTATTATAAGATAATAATTGCGACATCATGGCGGGTTCAAGGCGAAAATGTGTAATAATGTCACTATAACGCCGCAGACCTGATAATAGCTCCATGACGTTGTTATCTCCCGCAGATAACATTTTATCATCAGGAAGTTCTCTGATATTTTTCAAAAATGATTCTGTATTACTTCCGCACCAGTACAATGCCGGTATAATACTGTCTGTTTTATTTCCGAGGTAGCCTTCGAGTAACCCACTCACACTTTTCCACTGAGCAGCTCTTTTTTCCAGAAGCACAGATAAAATTGTATTAATAATAACTTCTTGTTCTTCTGTTGTTACATTGATTAATATTTTTTTCGTTACAGAAGTAATAATATCTAACGCAGAGGTTTTATAACGATCCCAGTCAAGACCGGCATCAGTGTCCTTCAGAATTCCCTGTTCATTGACCAGACCATGTAATACCGAAACCCAGTCTGTATCCTTCGGTACACCGGCGATATACAATGCCTCATTATTGAATAACGTACTGTCTGTATTTTTTTTAATCTGACGGAACAGTTCCCGCTCAGTTTTATCCTCCTGGTCATCAACAATCGCAGGCGTGATCCAATTAAAGATTTGTGCTACCGATAATTTATTCTCTGTCCGCCATGTCTGGATACTGACCAATGCACTAATCGCACTGGTAATATCCGCCTGTTCAAATATCCCGTATACTTTGTTTTCCGGTATTCCGGTAAATAAACGTCCAAACTGAGCATCAGGGTTCATTGATTTCAGTAATGCGAGTAATTCCAATGGTTTTATTTTCAGCAAGCTGGCCAAAACCACGGGGCGATAAATAGCAGAAATAACATTCCTGCTACGGGTTAATACGTCCAGTCCCATAACTTCCCTGGTCTGCAGCGCCAGATAAGAAAAGGTATCGTAGTTAATACCAAAAACGCTGCAGATACGGTTAATATCCCGCTCTTCCATTTTTTTATCATCAAGAATAAAACGGTAATTAAAGCGATCATCATTATTAAATAACCGGTCAAAATCACTGATTTCTTTTCCCCGGCTGTAAATCGTAATACCATCATATAAAACAGAAAACTGACTGACAGTACATTTCAGTTTCCGGTTAAGGTTCACAAATAAACCTATTGCACGCAACGTATTACCGGTAATCGTCAGACCTTTGTCCAACTGATTATTTTCAGCACGTATAACAGAAGTCAGCAATGTATCCAACTCGTCATACGGCAGATTCAGCGCACGGGAAAGACGTAAAAAAACGTTCAATTCGTTCACACCGGCTCTCATCCATATAGCTGAGTATATGCTCATCAACATAGGTATCACTGCCGGTTTTGATTGCCGGTGATGTATTATTATTAATAAAAACTGATCCATAAACAGCAGGAGAAACCTCCGTTCCCTGCTCAGCGGCATAGCCGGTAATCGTTTTCGGATCAACATTCACAGATAAATGCGGTACATATTCCCCGCAGGAAAACAACGATTCCAGGTCACTGCGCTCAAGTTTTAATTGCTGACAAAAAACTGTGCTGTTCAGCAAATCCGTGAACTGTTCAACACCAAAATTTTGTTTAAAATACTGAGTATTGTCTTCTGTCTGACTATTTTTTACTTGTGGTACCGCCAGTAAAATTTCACGCAGACCCGGACCTAAATGGCTATCCAGCCAGAGTGCTGAATCTGAATATATTCCGTGCAAACCAGGCTGTGTAAAATAAGGTGCCTGAGGATCACAGCACCGTTTAATATCACCTATAGATAAATCATATTCATCTAATACGGCATAAATCTGATTCAGATAATTTTCAAACGGAAATCGATAGGGATAGCGCACATTCAGCATCAGTTTCTCAGGATCCTCACCTTTTTCCTGCTGACTAATTGCAGAACTGATAATTTTATTGATAATGTGAATTTTGGAAATATTTCCGTTTACATTTTCTTCATTCAGTAAAATATTATAAATATCCGGCCGGCGCTGTTTCAGTGTAATCGCTTTATCACTGTCTCCTTTCGGTTCAATCTCGCTTTCCGCAAATTTAAGCAGGTCATAAAGATAAGCAACGGCTCCGTGACCTGAATCTATCGCATCAGGTAATGTGTTTCCTGCCCAGTTTGGCGAGAACTGATCTTCATAGGTTAATTGCCGGGTTAATGCTTTCAGTCCTTTTTCTTCACGCGGCGATCGTGATACATTCAGCTGACGTAACTCCCGCTGTTTACGGATCACAGCATGGACCGCAACCGCCAAACGGTTATGCAGCAATTCAGCATCCGGATACCCAAGCCCGGGATAGTCTGCCATCAGTCCTTCCGTTCCCTGCTTCAGACGGGTAATAACCGATTTTTCAGTCTTTTTTGCTGATAGTTTATTTGACAGTCCCGGAAGCGCCTGATCTATTATGCGTGAAAAGAGTAAATTATGTTTGTCAGTTCCCATTAGAATTGCTCCTGAATAATGCAGATTTTAATAACGAAATACAGTCATCCGTGTCGTGTTTGAAAACTGACACTACCGAATGTAAATAATTTTCATCGAAGAATAATTAATTATAAAAATATTTCAGTTAATAATTAAATCCTGCCTTATGATTAAATTAGCCAATGCCATATAAAATAGTTTATAAGAATATGATATTGTTATCGTAAATATTTTTACGATGATTGCACTGTGTCATTTTCATCCTCCTGTACAGTAAACCAGGGTGTATATATATTATTGCGCAGATAACCTTTTGCAGTCACAACGCTGATAAGGCGTCCCAGCGGATCATAATAATAGGTATCTGACCACTGTTTTTTTTGCACGACATAATTACGGATATATCGCCAATCATTTATAAAATAAGGCTGATACTCACGAATAACATAACCTTTATTATTATACTCTTTACGGCCCGTTACCGCCCAGCGAAAACCGGAATCATTTATTTTCAGAGAGCACTCATTTTTTTCATTTCTTATAGTAGTATTACCAGCTGTTACTCTGGCAGATATTTGCAACTGACGGGAAAGTCCATCAAAAAAAGTCACTTTCTGCCGTATTTGTTGTGCGTTGTCATTATCATAACGGTCAGTCTGCAGCTGTAATATATGTGGCGGCAATCTGTTTTCATCCGGTATCATCACTGCTTTTATTAAGCAGCCGTTTTCTTCAGAAATACGTTCACGGGAAAATGCACTGAAATAACCATCTTCAGTAATGATATGATCATCTTTCAGCCTTGATATAATATCATTATATTCCGGTGTCATAAATTCAGGGGAGATTTTTAGCATCCAGCTGTTTGAATCATATAAAAATAACTCAGACACCGGTAAACGAGTTGTCAGATTAAGTGCATCAGTTACAGAATCAGGCATCGTTAATACAGCATCAGAATAACCGGTGTTCTTCCCCTGCTCTGTACCGGAAAACCGGATGCTGATAACCTGCCCTGTTCCGTTATGCGTCACAGTGGATATATTATTATTAACGTCAGTTATTTTAACGGGAGAAAGGTATTTAACATTATATTCAGGTCTGGTTATTCCTTTAGCTGAGTCAGTATATTCAGTAATCATGCAAGAATATCTGTCCCACTTCCATGTATTATACGCAGTCAGGTTTACCTCGCGGTAAGACACCGGTTTATAAAATTGTTCCTGAGCTCCGTATTTCGTCATGTCCCGTTGTGCTGCATAGATGATTTTTTCTTTCTCATTTTCTGCCGGAAATGCATACTCTGTTTTCTTGTATCCACCGGATGATAATAAATCCGCTATATTTTTTTCCGGGAAACAACGTTCCATTTCTTTAAGATGATTTTCATCAAATTCTGTGTTTTCCGTATAAGCCACCCTAACAGGAAAATCAGGTGAAAATAATCCGCTATCTCCGGTATTATTCAGATATGCCACACGGGTTTGCCCGGAAAATATAAACTTATCCTTCTTGTTAATCAGGCTGTCTCTCTGTAATAAACTCTCCAGTGAATAGCCATCCTGCGGCAGACTGTTTCCGTCAAATTCAGCCAAATCCCGGCGCTGTGTATTCGCTATCGCCAGTTGCCAGGTACCGTTTTCTGTTTTATCAAAATCGTAATAACTGTTTTGCTGTAATACAAAATGCAGTTTCTTTTGCTGTGTATCATAACTACTCTGCCATGTACTTTCCGGCAGGCTGTCTAGAACCAGGTAAGGATTAACACTCCCCTGTGGCCGCCGCGGGTAACTGATACTGACCTGTTTCAGTGGCGAACCATACTGATCACTACGCAGGATCACCGTTTGTGTGCATTTAGGATCAATCATAAACCGTTCATACAGATAGCTGCGATGTTCAATAACCGACGGATACACCACCGGATAACCGCCCCGTTTTTCAATCAGACGAACAGCAATCCTCTGCTCAGTGACCTCATAAGGAACTGCTGATAATTCGGATTTATCAAGACCGTAAACTTCCTGCCTGAGTAATTGTCCCTTTAATCCGCGACGCAGCCAATAATTCGCCGCTTCTTTACTCTCTTCCTCACATTCGGTTTCATTATCACCATAATTTTGCGTAAATCTGGGTGTAAAGCCGGGAAATGCGGCTTTATCTTTATTCCAGTATTCATCAGGAAACCGTTTGTCCAGTGATTCAATGCCTGTCGCAAACCAGCTGCGGGTTTGTTTTGGCATCGCTGTTTCCGGTTTACCTTCTTCATTTTCCGTCAGCAGAGAATCCGTTATTTCGACATAGCCAAAACCCCGGAATTCCCGCTCAGCGCCATCCCATGCACCATGACGGTAACGCACAGTGCTGGTCAGCGTATTGCCGGTAATTTCATCTTTGGTTTCCATTTGCCATACACAGTGAACCGGGAAAGGAAGATAACAGACCGGCGTATTCTCATGATTTGGCGTTGCTTTTTCGTCCAGCCACAGTTGCGCCGAACTCCGGTAACTCAGCGTGTAATTTACGCCCATGTTGTTATTTATTTCACTGAGGAGCCACGGTTTTTTGGTTGAGAACTCAAACAACCAATGACGCAGCTCCGGCAGCGGCCTGGTCAGGATCATACAATCCACGCCGTTTCCCTGAACATCAGCAAATTGCAGTTCACAGGTATGGTCATAGCGGACACCTTCGGGTAACGGTAATTTAACCGGCTCAGAAAAACGATTACCGCTCTGATTGATATAAATATCAAGGTGATCCGAATGCGCATAAATAATACTTGCCGAACCGTTACCGTCAATATCCGCCAGATAAAGGTTTGCAGGGTCAAAATCCTCTCCCGGAATAAAACCGGGAATATAAACAGGGTGACCAAAATAGCCATTACCTTTATTCGGCCAATAATAAACACCATCCATATTAATCCGGACCAGATGCTGCTGACCGGAACCCGGTAAATCACTGAATCCGGTAAAAGAACGTTCATCTCTCCCGAAAATCGGCAATGTTACATCGTCAGGCTGCTTAAAGATTGTGCCGGCCTTCCAGCCTTTACTGTCTGACGGATACAGCCGGACACTTTTCGGGCCGACAACCACTAAGTCACTCAACCCTTTACCGGTCAAATCAATTAATTGAGCTGCAGGATAATGAAATTCTGTCGGTAAACCGCTGAGAGAAGAGAAACGCAGCCATTGTTCCGCATTATCTTTGTCCTGCGGATAATAACCCTTTGTCCCCTGATGAATAACGACCCATTCCAGGCGACCGTCACCGTTCAGATCAATCAGCAGAGTGTGTTTATCCAATGCAGGAATGTCGGGTAAAAGTTGCGGTTTGCTCCAGGTAATAGCATTAATATCACTGCTGTTTTTATTTCTGACGGGGGAACGGTACCACCATGCCCCGCGATTCTTATACAATATGCCTTTACTGCCCTCGCCCCATAAATCCAGAAACTGATAGGGCTGATGAGAATTGAGTTTCCCGATATGATCCAATGTTTCCCATTGATGTTCTGACCATTTTTCCGGCTTTGTCCAGTTAAATTCAAGCGGTGGTAATACGGTTATCCCGTTTTTATCCGCCGGGTCATTAAAGCCGGATCGGCGTACAGCAACCAGCGTTGTGATAACAGGGGATTCGTCATAGGTCAGAACAAGGCGCGATACAAGCTCCGGGTCGCGGCCTTGATCGGTGTCATTTGCCAAATCAGCAACGCGGTGAAAAAGCAGAACCTGACGGCACAGGCGCCGGATACGGATGTCAAATCCGTATTCATAAGAGGAAAATATATCCTGACGCAGTGACCACCGATTCCCGGTCGGAATTTGCCAGCCGGGGATATCTGCCAGCGTACAGCTGCGCTGACCATAATCAAATACCAGGAAAAACAGCCACTGGTTATCATCAGCGTTATTATTCACACAAGGAAAGTTTCGCCCGCTCTTTTTATTGCCATAATAAATTTTTTCAGGATAGCGGTATGATTGTTCCGGATGAGCGTTTTTTTCATCTTCAGGACAATTATCTTCATTTTCATTACGGTAACGATAATAAATCTGCTCTCCCTGCGGGGATACCGAAGCATTAATTAACCAGCGGGCAATGTACTGCGGGTTATCCGGCTTATATAGGCGGGCCGAATCCTCATACCCGAACAGATGTGCCTGCCCGTCTGCGGCAAATATTACCCAAAATTCAGGCGGACACCCCGCTACTTCGCTTTCCGCCTGCCAGTATTGCAGCCGGTCAGATGTGGTTTCCAGCCGGGAACGATACTCAGTTACCCTGTATTTCGTTTTCAGGACGGTATCAAACAATTTGCTTTTCAGGGATGACACCGGGTTGCCGTCACCCCCCAAAACAGGAACAATGACCTCATTATCCGGGCCGGTAAATTCATCTTCATTATTGTAGCGGGGAACACCTTTCGCTACTCTGCGGCTGACGGCTGCCATACTGACCGTCCAGCCAAGGCCGAAGATATCATTGCCATTCCGGCTATTGTAATTCAGTACCGGTTCAGGGAAATAACCCCGCCCGTGGCTGACCGGCAGCGGAACAGAAAAGGTCGCTGCACCATCCGGCCCGATATTTCCCGGTCCGCCGGTCATTCCGGTAATCGCGCCGCCTCCTTTCGGCAGTGACGGCGTTTCAATTCTCATCTGTTCTGTATTATTCATTTTCGGTTTCCTTACAGCGGCCCACATACAGGCCGGAGATGGTTCATTAAGCGCGATCAATAAATGGTGTCGATGCTGGTAGCATCATCTTTACATTCCTTTCCACCCAACGGAGGGTTATCAAAAATAGAATCTAATTGTGATTTAAGAATAAATAAATCAAACTCAAGAAATCACTTCATTTTTATATAAGCAGACAAACCATTTGATTTTTAAAAGGTTATTTTTATGTTCTATTTTACCTTGATCACTGAATTCATATATTATATTAATGAAATAATAAAAACCATTCATGGTATTAAATCACATAGCATCCGGATGCTATTTCCACCATTACTGCTTATTTTTCAATGTTATTGATACTCTCTGCATAATTTATTCTCCGTTTAACCCTATCAGGAACTGAGCTGACAATACTGCCATACTCATCCTCGCATCGTGAATTATAATATTATGAATCACCGTCTATATTTTATTAATAATTACTCTAAGGACATCCCTGATGCCAGATATTTCTTTTCATGCTTCCATGAATTTTTTTTTAACCCTCCGGTAATAATCAGACTTCATGCCACTATCAGCACAACAATTATCATTTACTACTTTTACACCTGAAAAAAAAATAACATAGATAATATTTATCATTCCGAGAAATGTATTCATCGTAAAAATATAAAATTAATTTATTATGTATACCATATCAAAATTTTACTTTTTTTTGTTAAAGCAATAGTTAAATTAAGTGTATAGTCCTTAATTATCAGTTTCGTGACAGGATTATAAACATACCCTTTAATCGATATTTTTACGTAGGTTATACTTATGTTTTTTTCAAGACAACTAACTCAATTCTTTGCCATTGCTGAAAATGCCAGTTTAGCAGAGGCCGCTGCGCAGCTTAATCTGACACCTTCTGCGCTCAGCCATGGCATCCGTGAGCTTGAGTGTAAAACAGGTATTTCATTAATTAAGCGGACAGGTCAAAAAACATCACTAACAATTGCCGGGACACATCTTTATGAACAACTTCTACCTCATTATATAAAAATGACAGAGATAAAAGATAAATTATATGAACACAAAAATAACAAATTATCTATTAATATAAAGATTGACGAACTCTATTACACTCCGTTAAGAGAGAAAATAATTTCATTCTGTAAGGGAAAAAATAATCTCAGCTTGTCATTAACATCAGAAAAATTCCTTGACATTGAAAAGGAAATTATTCTTAACGACACGGACATAGTCATATCTTCTGCCGGTATAAAAAATAACAGCAAGATTAAATGTATCAACCTTCCCTCTGAAAGCATCGGACTGATCATTCATAATGACTTATTATCTAAATATAACTCCCTTCAATCATTAATTGAAAATGAACGAATCATTCAAAGAAAATATGAAATTAACGGGAGTGTTTTTAATGAATTCCTAAATAAATTTAAAAAAAATAATTGTTGTTGTAATAGTATTTGTGTATCAGAGGCAAGTGATATATCTGAATTTATTTCTTCCGCCCTCGGTTACAGTCTCATTGCTGAAAATAAAGCTTTCATTGCTGACATGAAAAATAAAAACTGTAGTTTTATTCCGCTTACTTTACCCTGTAATATGATAATTAACCGGCAGGTTTACTTCAGGAGAAACTGCAACAATATAATTACTGAGCTTATATTAAAAATAAGCGAATTGAATAATTGATATCAGACCAATTCATTCACAATAATAAATTTTACTGTTAAGTACGATGGGAAAAGTGAAGATGCTCCGGCGAAAAAACAGCCGGTCAGCTGTTTAACTGACCGGCATTCGCTCGTGAACTAACATTTTTTAATGTCATATTTCAGATACAGTCAGCGAACAACCAACACCGAAATCGGCGCATGCGCCACAATTCCTGATGCGGTAGAGCCAAGCAAATGGGTGGAAATGCTCGGATGGCGGGAACCAATAACAATAAGGTCGGCATTTATCTCTTTTGCTTTCGCAAGGACTTTATCCCGTGGTGTACCGTAATCAACAAAATAACGCACCTGCTCCGCAGGCAAATCAATTTTTGCGGCAATTACTTTTAATTCTTCTTTTGAACGCTCAACGGCTTTATCTGCAAATGAACTCAAAAGTTCATAATGATAATTATAACTTATTGAAAATTTAGAAATATCAGGCACAGAATGAAATAACATCAGCTTTGCCTGCGACATTTTTGCCAGATATACCGCATGTTTAAGTCCGTTACTGGTCAATACATCTTCTGTCACATCAATAGGAACTAATATCATTTTATACATACTATCCCTCATTATTGATTAATGTGCATCTGACTTAAGTATAGGCAGCATTAGGCAAATAGCTGTGTTCGCTATCCTGTTTTTGATAAACAAATTTTATTTGAGGTTAGTACTTAATAAGCGGGGAAAACATATCCGGTGATAATGTACTTATCACCGGATAACGATATCAGCAAATAGTGATATCAGCGGACAACCATGACAGAAACCGGGGCGTAACGAACCACACCACCGGCGGTTGAGCCTAATAAATGGGTGGATATATTCGGACGGCGGGAGCCGATAACAATAAGATCGGCATTTACCTCTTCAGCAGCCTGAATAATTTCATCCCTTGGTGAGCCGAAGGTAATCGTATATGCCAGACGATCTGCCGGCAGATCAATTGAATCCATCAGCATGCGTATATCTTCTTCCGCTTTAATCGTCGCTTTATCTTTTATTTCCATATAACCCAGGGCATACGCATTAATAATTGCGGATGAAATAGGCAGGACATGGACAATATGAAGCTTCGCTCCTGTTTCTTTTGCCAGATAAAGGGCATGGTTGACAGCTTTACTGGTTAATTCTTCTTCAGAGATATCAACCGGAACTAAAATTATATTATACATACTGCCTCCTGATACGGGTCATGCGATATGTCGTCACTATAATAAATTTCACTGAAAATATCTGTGAGATTGATACCGTTACCTCTTATTTGTCAGTGATTATCTCAGCCTGAAAAATTAACCGGTTACGGATGAGCCTGACATAATCAATGATTTCATGAGCAGTTAATCCGACCGGACCCATTCCGGCTGCCACACACTCATCGGCTGCCGCGCCATGAAGCCAGACTCCGCCGCAAACAGCTTCCTGCACAGGTAATTGTTGTGCCAGCAGGCTGGCGATAATCCCTGACAACACATCGCCGCTGCCCGCTGTGGCTAATCCGCTGTTACCGCTGTAATTACACCATAATGCGCCATCCGGAGATGCCACAAGGCTGCGGTGCCCTTTCAGAACCACCCAGCAGCGGTATTGTGATGCGAGTACCTGTGCCGCTGTCGCGCGGTCTGCCTGAATATCAGTCACCGTTGTATGTAAAAGGCGGGCTGCTTCCTGCGGGTGCGGGGTTATCACACAGTTGTCATGCAGCGTTGTGCCGGGAAGCCCGGCCAGGATAGTCAGCGCGTCCGCATCCAGCACCAGAGGCTTATCTGTTACCAAAAATGCATCCTGTGCCAGTTGACAGCTTTGTGTATTTAGCCCCAGACCGGGGCCTGTCACCATTGCAGTGACTGGCGGAACGTCTGCCGGGTCGCCTGCTGTTCTCAGCATCAGTTCCGGTGCATTTTCAATAAACGGTAATGGTAATTGTGGCTGATTAAAACAAAGAATAACTTTGCCGCAACCACTTTTCAGCGCAGCACATCCCGCCAGAATAATGGCACCACTCATGCCCTGCGCACCGCCGGTAATACTCAGCGTGCCAAATGTGCCTTTATGACTGTCTGCAGCACGCGCTGTTTTCAGCACCGGGTAATGGCTGGTTATCGTATTGATATCAATGCGGTTCATATTATTAACCCTATAGCCTGGCACGGATCGTTATTTATGCATATACCCTTATTCATTCAAACTGCAGGTGTGTTGGCTACGCTCAGCCCGCCGGGTCACATACTGATATATGCTCCCCGTCTGTCGGAGCTTGCCGCCTTCCTGCAATCTGAATGACGTTGGGTATATTCATCATCATAATGAGTCGATGAAAAAGAAACTAGGGTACTA
The DNA here is from genome assembly GCF_001676055.1 of Morganella psychrotolerans. Classification (GTDB taxonomy): domain Bacteria; phylum Pseudomonadota; class Gammaproteobacteria; order Enterobacterales; family Enterobacteriaceae; genus Morganella; species Morganella psychrotolerans_B. The sequence continues at coordinate 272,441 of NZ_LZEX01000001.1, forward strand.
ACGGTCATTTCTGGTATTCTTTGCCGCTGATATATCGGGACAGATAAAATAAAACGGTTGAGGTTAACCATGAACAACGCATTTAAAACTGAAAACGAAATTGAAACATTGGCAGCGGAAGTCACTTGTTTAAAGGCGCTGGTAACATATTTACTGAAAGCAGTTGGTCAGGCTGATGCCGGCCGGATTATTGTTAATATGGAACGTCAGATCAGTGAGATTGATGATGAACACTTATCTGAGACGTTTAAAAATACTATCGATCAGATTAAAACGGTCTACCGGAAATAATTCTGCCGCCTGGCAATAAATGCGATTCATTCGTAATGCAACGAATCGCTAAAGAGAGGAAGAGGTATTCTTGTTACCATAAGTTTCCTGTACTAAATACCCTTCCTTTTATTTTTTTATTTATTCCGCACGCTGTTATGCAACGTGCGGATTTTTTTATTTTCTGATCTGCGCCAATGGTTACATCTGCGAGGGTTTAATCTCTTTCAGTAACCTGACGGCAAATAACCCGAGCACGGCAACACCCGCCACCAGTACGCCCCATAACAGCCAGGTTTTCCAGGCAAACGGGGGTGCCGCCGGAGGGGCCGGACGGAGTTTGTCTTCTCCTCCCAGCGTTCTGACCTGGTCTGATACCGTGGCTGACGGCAACTCTGTCTGGTTTTTCAGGGTATTTTCCGGCAGCATCTGTGAAAGCGGCATAAATACCGGTTCCGCATTATAAGCGCCCCACGCCAGAAGATACGGCGCGGTTCCCTGTGCATTAAAGGTCAGATATTGCGCGTATTTTATACCTGTCACCTTCGGCGGCTGATCACGCCAACTGCTGTTAATTGCGGCCAGACGTAACTGCCGGACAGGCTGATTATTGAGCACAATATTGGCATTGTGACTTTCCATGCCATTATCCTCCAGCGAAAACAGCACCTGATTTGCCAGCGGTAGCCACTTGCCGTCTGTTTCTGTCCGGTACTCAATCCGCACCGGAAGCACGGTATTTTGCTGTGCAATAGTAATCTCCAGCCGGTTCAGATACTGACTATTCGGCAAACTGTAAATCACCGCACCGTCCGGCTCTGCATTATGCTCAAAAACAAAACGATTCACATCCCGGCGCTCAACTGTCTGTAACCCGGTCCCTTCTGCTTTTGTAATAAGCGGCGGTGTCTGCCCGTTATCCCCGGTAACCGAGAGCAGCCAGTACGGCGCTTTTCTTTCTGATGCACTGACAGATGACGGAACCATTATTTGCTGAGCCAATAAGGTATCTGTGCCGGATGTCAGATCCATCAGCGGAATATCACGGGCTACCGGTGACCAGTTTTGTTTATCATCACTGCGGTAGAGGGTCGCTTTTGCCTGCATATTACCGGACTGCGCCGGCCAGGTCAGACTGACCTCACGCAGCGGCAGTACCAGCGGCTGATGATTGTCCGGCACCAGAAGATACGTCGCCGTTGCCGGACGCAGCAAAGTCCCTGCATTGTCATTGTAAATCGTCAGTTCTGTGCCGTTATCCGCTTTCAGGCGGATTTTACGGTCGTCATCACTTCCCTGCGCGCGGGTCTGTGAGAGCGGGTAAATAATAAACCGGACTCTGATCGTTTCGTCGGTTGTCTGCTTTGCTGATGTCAGTGCCAGCGGAACAGAATGACCGGTGTTATCAAACACACGGATATCCCGCAGATCCGGCCGGGCACTGTTCAGATAAACATTCTCCGGCACGGTCAGCCGGTAGAATGGTGCATTGCCGCCCTGCAAAACCAGTTCAGCGCCCTGATTAAAATCATTCAGGGTCAATGCCTGCGCCGGTGTTTCTGCCCGGGAAAGTGATGTCACTGATGCCAGAAATGCAGTCAGGATCATCAGACCGCAGCGCCATCCGCGATGATTTATTGCATTATTCCCTGAATTCATCCGTTCTGTTCCTTATTGTTATACTTGCCAGTCGCCACTTTCGGCGGTAACGGGGAGAAATACCCCACAACCAGGATAAGCAGCGCAACACCGATAAACGCGATTGCACGGGCAAGCCCGCTGCTCTGGTTCATATCAATGACAAAAAGCTTAATTATCACCACCGTCAGCGTAACCGCTCCCGCCAGCCACAAGTAACGTTTATGGTAACGGGTTGCGCTTATCATCAGGATCACGGCGGTCAGCGCCCAGATAATCGCCAGTGTGGTCTGAATAAACCGGGACTGAATCAGCGCTTGTGATGTCCATGCCGTACCATCAACAAACGCCAGCGCACGTATAAGTATCCCGTTAGCCCACCAGATACCCAGCGCAATAACAGTAAAGCCCAGCCAGCGGACAATATCTGCCCGGTAACGGACTTTCGGTCGTGTACGGATAAGCGCATTGCGCAGACTCCATAATGCGGCAATGCCGAATAATCCGGCCTCATCCAGCGGATTAAGCAGCGGAATATATGTCCAGAGGGATAACTGACCATCCTGAATATTCCCGCTGATAAGCATAATGACAAGTATGACCACAAGCGGATACAGGCACTGCCAGTAAAGCCCGGCATGTTTGTCCATCGGTGGCAGCGGAAGGTGCTGCAATATATAAAGCGTAAAAATGATGCCGCAGATTGCCAACAGATTAATAAAATAGATCCATTCATCCATACCCCACGGCAGGCGGTTGTCTACCCACAATACTTCTGCCAGCAGCAGACCGATCAGCGTCCACAGGGTCGCACCGTGCATCAGATTACGGACAATCTTCGGAACATTGTCCGGCAGGAGGCGGATAAAGGTCACCATACTCGCAATAATCAGCAACCAGATAGAACTGCCGTACACAGAGCCCAAAGGGTGATTACCGATGCTGATGTCACCGATGATGGCCAGAAGACTGAGTGACCACAGGAAGCCGATGCAGTAATACAGTTGAGTCCACTGCACACGGCGGGCAAGGAAATACCAGCACCAGACCGAGATAACCAGACCGGTCAGCAGATGTTCCTGCGACGACAGGAAATTCCCCGCCGGTGACAGCCACGGCAGCATCCATAACCACAATCCCCAGACTATCATTGCCAGAACAAGTAAAAGAGCCGAAACGGATTTACTGACGGAAAGTAACCGGTAATGATGATGCAGCGCACCCGCTGTCAGCAATCCCGCCCACTGAAAGATGTACATCCACATACTTTGCTGTGACCAGTAAATGAAATCCATACTGTACAGAAGAGATGCAAAACCAAATAAAACCAGCCCTGTCCCGCTCAGGACAGAAACCCGCTGTTTTTGCAGGCAGGCAAACCACAAAATTGCCAGTCCTTCAATGGTCCAGACAACTGACGTCCACTGTGCCGATAAGGCCAGCGGAACGGCAAGAGAAATAAACCCGGTGCTGAGCAGTAAAAAACCGAGTGAGAGCCTGTGACCGGGCTCTCTGAAACGACGCAGACTGATAACCGTCAGCACCATATAGATCAGACCAAAGCTCAGCGAGGAGATAGCCGTTCCGAGGTAAAATGGCAGTGTAATCGCGTATTGCAGCGAAAATGCCAGGATCGGTGGCGCAAACAGTAAAACAGAATCTACTGTCAGTTGTTTGCGGTCCCCGTCAGTCTGCATATGGAGCCGGGCATACTGCTGGGTCATCAGACCATACAGGATCAGGTTCAGAATAATAAAAATCTGGCAGCTCAGATAGTATTCCGGCTGGTAATTATTTACCCCCCAGAGCACCCCGATAACAAAGGTAAATGCAAAGCCGATAATATTGAGTAACCGCCAGCCCTGCCAGTGATTCATCACCAGAATGGATACGGAGAGCATCAGGTAATAAGAGAACAACGCGATATAGTTTCCGCTGCCGGTTGAAAGCAAGACCGGGGCGGCATAACCGCCAATCACAGCAAGAACCGCCAGACTGACTGCCCGCTGCACCACGGCAAAAAAGACCGATGCCATGCAGATAATCACCATCAGCAACAGAGCAAAAACAGGCGGCAGGAACTGATACAATTTATAGGCTGCAAAAATGGTGATATAGAAAGCACCCAGGCTGCCGCCCTGAACTATCAGGCTGTACAACCGGTTTTTATCGCGCACACGCCAGGCGGCGATAAACAGCACAACAGACAGCGTTCCCGCACCGATCAGCCGGAATTCCGGCGTCAGCATATTGTTTTCAATACTGAATTTCAGTAAATAGGAGAGACCGACAAACAGCAGCAGAATACCGACTTTTGCCAGCACATTGCCGTTGAGCAACCACTGTATAATAGTTGCAGCGGGATTATTCCGCTCCTGAATATCACCGGTATTTCCGTCATAAACAGGCGGACGATTAACCGGCTCCGCTGTTTTTGTTATGGTAACCGGTGCAGGAGTCGCAACCGGTACAGGGGTTGCAAACGGCGGCGCTTTCTCTGTCACCGCCTGCATTGAATACGGCGCAGGCGCGGGTTCAGCCCGGACAGCAACTGTTTCAATTTCAGTTTCCGGCACCTGTTCACCGGCAAGGTAACGTTTAAGAGCTCTGCGCAGTTCTTCCGTTTCTGCACTCAGGTCACTCACTTTGTCTTTCAGTTCAGCTGTACGCCGCAATGCCGTATACGCGATAAACGGCGTAACGATAATGATGGCCAGCAATACAAAACCACCGATGAGCAATGAATCCATATTTATCCTGTTTGTCAGCCGCCGGTACACAGCGCAGATAACATTTAATTTCAGTTAAGTGCCATTCTGCCTGTTTTGCTGATGAAAATCCCGCTGAGCCATGCGTTATTTAACAAATACAATAAAATCCTGTCATCCGCCGTTAATCCGATGTGAAAATACAATTGAATAAAGTCCGGCATCTGTTTCACACTTATTTTAATCAAAATTCATTTTCGCGGACTTTAAATGTTGACTGCCATCACAAAAAAGTGCAATTTTTAGATACAGATCACAACAACACAAGGATATTTGCCATGCGATTTTTTGCCCGCTTCTTAAAAGAATTAGACAAAGTGACTGCGTCCTTCTGTGTGGTCGCATTTTATCGTAATCGTCTCTGAACCAGCTTGTTAGCTGCATTCATAAACACCATGGCGGTTAAAATCAAATTTTTGTTTAAATGTTAAATTTAATTTGCAATGAAGATTGACATACATCAATCAGATGTTAAAGTAACTGCATCGCATTGTAAAAACGCAATAATAAGAACGCAATTATGTTACCTGCAATAAAAAATATCAGACGTTTTATCTCAGAGCTGAATAAGATCGCCCGTATTATATTCTGAAGATATACGCATACTACTTTCAAGGCTCCCTTCGCGGAGCCTTATTTTTTTCTCTCCATACCCCATCCGGCACCGAAAGGTTTATACCCTTATTTATTCAGGCTACAAGTTCGTTGGCGGAGCTTACCGCCTACCTGTATCTCGAATGACGTTGGGTATATACTGGCTGCATTATTTTTTGCGAACAATGCGAACAAGGAGCTATTGTCGTTATGCAACATGACATCCAACGTCTGAGAAGAATTCGCCAGACCCCGCAGATGCGTGATCTGTTCCGGGAAACCTCACTCAGTCTCAATGACCTGGCATTACCGATTTTTGTCGAAGAAGGTGCCGATGACTATAAAGCTATCGCCAGTATGCCGGGCGTGATGCGCATTCCGGAAAAACGGCTGGCGTATGAGATAGAACGGATAGCGAAAGCCGGGATCAAATCAGTGATGACGTTTGGTGTGTCACATCACCTTGATGCCACCGGCAGTGATGCCTGGTCAGAAAACGGGCTCGTCGCCCGTATGTCACGCATCTGCAAGGAAACTGTGCCTGAAATGGTAGTGATGTCAGACACCTGTTTCTGTGAATATACCAGCCACGGCCATTGCGGTGTGGTGCATGACGGTGTTGTCGATAATGACGAAACATTGCATAACCTGGGCTTACAGGCTGTTATCGCCGCACAGGCCGGGGCTGATTTTATTGCGCCGTCAGCGGCTCAGGACGGACAGGTCCGTGCGATCCGCCTGGCACTGGATGCCGCCGGTTTCCATAATACCGGTATTGTATCTTACTCGACAAAGTTTGCCTCAGCCCTTTACGGCCCGTTCCGGGATGCCGCCGGTTCCTGTCTGAAAGGCGATCGCAAAACCTACCAGATGGATCCGATGAACCGCCGCGAAGCTATCCGTGAATCACTTACCGATGAGCAGGAAGGTGCGGATATGCTGATGGTGAAACCAGCCGGGGCTTATCTTGATATCCTGCGTGATGTACGCGAGCGTTCAAACCTGCCGCTGGCGGCTTATCAGGTGAGCGGCGAATACGCCATGATCAAACTGGCGGCACAAGCCGGCGCTATTGATGAAGAGCGCGTGGTACTGGAAACGCTGGGGTCAATTAAACGTGCCGGTGCTGATTTGATTTTCAGTTACTTTGCACTGAGCCTGGCTGAAAACAAGATCCTGAGCTGACAGATACCAATAAAAAAATCCCGGAAACGGGATTTTTTTATTTAACTGATTTAATCACATTGTATCTGTTTTTCTTCCAAAAATGCCTTCAGTACCTTTGCCTGATTATGTTCTTTATCTTTTGCCGCAAACAGTAACGTCAGATTACCCTGCTCCGCTTTTACCACTAACGTCTGCCAGGATTGAGGTCTGTCTTCCAGTTCCTGCCGGTAACGTCGCTCAAATTCGTCGAATTTATCCGTATTAGTATGAAACCACTTGCGCAACTCTGTCTCAGGCGCAACGTCTTTATTCCATTCATCATAATGCAGATCGGTTTTTTTGATCCCTCTTGGCCACAGGCGGTCAACCAGAACCCGGTAACCATCACTCTCAGTGACCTCATCATAAACCCGTTTACAGAAAATCATACCGCCACTCCTTTGTACTGTTTTTCATGTGCCAGCAACCGGGCTTTACGCTCAATACCCCCTGCATAGCCGGTCAGTTCCCCGTTTTTACCTGTGATACGGTGACACGGCACCAGTATTGATACCGGGTTCATTCCGTTTGCCCGCCCCACTGCCCTGACAGCCTGCGGGCAGGACAATATCTCCGCCAGCCCGCTGTACGTCTGCGTACAGCCGAAAGGTATACATTGTAATTGCGTCCAGACCTGTTGCTGAAAGGGTGTGCCGGGTAACACCAGCGGTACCGTAAAACGGTGTAATTTGCCGGCAAAATAGTTCTGTAATTGTGTTTCCAGCAAGATGAGATGTGTATTGCTCCCGTCAATAACCGGCAGATTCAGACGCCGGGCGACCAGTGCGAGGGTATCTTCCCGCCGGTTGTCCTCAAGAAATTCCAGAAAACAGATGCCCTGCTCAGTCGCCGCCGCAGACATATCGCCCAATAGCGTATTGAATTTTGTACGAATTATCATCATTACTCTCCGGGCTGATAAACATGGCCTTATCGCTGTACTGTTTTCTTTACAAAGTGGACAGTTTTTAAGTTAAAATTGATTTAATTGTGTTCAACTTCTTTTGAGCAAAAACTTGATTGAACTCACACTAATGAGTAAAGTGCATCTCAAGGATACAGCGTGATTGTTCACCTGACTGTATCAATTTGTATAATGAAATAAATATCACTCACCTGAATATTAAACATTATTTTTTAAAATAATGGAGGAATTGTTATGGCTAAATTAATCAAATCTACAAAAACAACTTTCGATCGTATTACTGATGCTGTTATGACAATTTCTGTACCGCGCTTCTTTTAATTAGCGATACGATTGCCGGTGCTGCTTGATACGCAATAGTATCTGTGTATGCAGTACAAAAAAAAATCGACAGCCTGTAAGCTGTCGATTTTTTTATATCTGATTATCAGATGAAAAAACAGATTATTGTGCGCTCTTCGTAATATCCGGTACTTTGGCTAAATCCGCAGCAATTTTAACGGTTTCCTCAAGATAGGCATCCGGCCCTTCATAATCTTTCGGCAATGCCTCCAGATTCAGAATCGGTTTTTTACCTTCGCGTGCATAGCGTTCATTAATCCGCTTCAGCCGGGTTGCTTCCAGCTCTTTATCTTCTTTATCACGCTTGGCAAAATTGAGCGAAATAACATCCTGCGTTGCTTTATTGGCTTTATAGCGTTGCAGATCTTCATAGATATAACCAAATTCAGGATCTGTTTTCGTCCGCTCCTGATATTTCAGTGCAAGCTCCGGTACCGCTTTACTGACCACATCGGCAGACTTGTACTCTGCAGGGGTAATGCTGTCCCACGGCAACGCATTATCTTCAAAACTTTCGCCGATATCATCATTATCAAAGCCGGTCGGCATAATAATATCCGGTGTCACGCCTTTGCGCTGCGTACTGCCACCGTTGATACGGTAGAATTTCTGGATAGTATACTGAACAGAGCCTAAATCCGGCCATTCCGGACGCAGCATCTGATCGTAAATCCGGCTGATCGGCCGATGCTGCTGAACGGTACCTTTACCAAAAGTCGGTTCGCCGACAATCAGCGCACGTCCGTAATCCTGCATGGCAGCGGCAAAAATTTCAGAGGCGGAGGCACTCAGTCTGTCGACCATGACCACCAGCGGGCCTTTATAGTAAATAACATCATCGGTATCCGCATCCTCACGGACGCGGCCATTGTTATCACGAACCTGAACCACCGGACCACTGGTAATAAAGAGACCGGATAAATCCACCGCTTCTGTCAGTGCACCGCCGCCGTTACCGCGCAGGTCGATAATCACCGCATCCACTTTCTCTTTTGCCAGTTTCTGCAACTGCGTTTTGGTGTCATTGGTCAGACCGACATAAAAGCCCGGAATATTAAGAACCGCGACTTTCTGATTACCGACCTGTTTAATGGTCATTTTAACCGCGCGGTCTTCCAGACGGATCTGTTCACGGGTCAGCGTCACAATGCGTGGCTTCGCGCCTTTGGTGTCACCCAGGACTTCAAGGCGGACTTTACTGCCCTTCGCACCTTTGATTTGAGAAACAACATCATCCAGGCGCCAGCGACCACGTCCACCATTGGCTTACCGGTCTGACCTACCGCGAGGATTTTGTCCCCGACAGCCAGTTCTTTGCTCTTAAGTGCAGGACCCCCCGCGACCAGTGAATTGATCACGGTATAATCGTCATCCATACGCAGCACCGCACCGATCCCTTCAAGAGAAAGGCTCATTTCTGAGTTAAACTGCTCGGTATTGCGTGGAGAAAGGTAGCTGGTATGCGGGTCAATTTCACGCGCAAACGCCGTCATGATTAACTGAAATACATCCTCACTTTTCGTCTGCGTCAGACGTTTAAGCGCGTAGGTATAGCGCTTTGTGAGTGTTTCTTTAATTTCTTTGTCATCTTTGCCGGATAATTTCAGGGTCAGCCAGTCATATTTGACTTTAGCATCCCACAAATTATTCAGCTCAGCTTCTGTCTGTGGCCAGGGCGCTTTGCTTCTGTCCGTGGCAATAACATCGTCACCATCAAAATTCATCGGCTGCTTCAGACGGGCCAGTGCATACTCAAACCGCTCAAAGCGGCGTTTCTGCGACAGGTTAAACAGCTCGTATAAGGGCTGTAACTCGCCTTTCTGAAGGTAACTGCCGACCTGCGATTTGTTTTTACTGAATGCGGCCACATCAGAGGCTAAAAACACATTATGGCTGTAATCCAGTAAATTCAGGTAACGTTCAAGAATTTTTGCTGAAAATTCAGCATCTAACTGAAACTGACGGTAATGGGAGTGCAGAAACCGCGACGTCACTCGCTCACTGACGGTAGAGTGCTCCGGTGCCTGCTGTGTATCCGGTAACTGACTCAGTTTCACATCCGGCAATACAGTTGTGCCGGTTTTGGCTATCGTGTTGCCGGTTAAACTAACTCCGATGAGCAACGCCAGGGGTAAAAATTTGTTCATGCCTTGGTTGACTCCGTATCAGAATTTTAAGTGTTCCGCACGTACGATCATTGCCAACCCGGAAGGTAGCTGAACACGTACACCATCTTTGGTGATTTCGAGGACCTGCGCATCCATAACGCCGGAGCCTACCGTCACCTTCAGCTTTTGCCCTACAGTCAGTGCCTGAATATCCGTAATAGGAATCAGAGCAGGCTGAGGTTCTGCACGGGGTACGCGTGGTTTATTACGTGGCGCACTCCGGGTCTGTGGCGGCTGAGCAGTTCCGGTATTCTGCGCTTTAGGCTGTTCCGGGTTATGGCGGCGGGTATTACCGGCGGCTTTATCAGCCGTACGCGGTTTTTTCTCACCGTTCTGCTCACGTTTCTGTGCACGCTGAGCCTGAACCCGCGCTTTGGCTTCTGCTAACTGAATACGGGCATGTTCAACATGTTCCGCCTCCAGTTCACCGCAATCGTTACCATCCAGATCAACACGTTTTGCTCCCTCTTTGACGCCATAAAGGTAACGCCAACTGGAGGTATACATCCGCAGTGCGGTACGTAACTGTGTTTTACTGATGCCGTCTTCTTCGGTGATACGACTAACGATATCGCGGAAGATGCCGATTTTCAGCGGGCAGGCTTCGCCTTCTGCGATAAAGCAGAGAGGGAAACGCTGAGCCAAAAATGAAATAATTTCTTTACTACTATTCAACTTGGGTTGATTTTCCATGAAATTTCCTGATTACTACGGGGCTTTGCCAACCAGTAGGCATGAACAGGCGACATTATAATAGTGTTGCAGACAAATGCTATGCTCCTGTGAGCCTAACTTGCGATCATTTCACGATATTTTGGCATAACGCACGTTGCCAGATGTGCGCAGAGCGCGTCATTCAAGGCTTTAAGACCAATTTCATCATTATTATCGAAACGATTAAAAATCGGGCTGTCGATATCCAATACACCAATAATCAGATTATTTACACACAGCGGTAACACAATTTCTGATTTACTGGCTGAATCACACGCGATATGACCGGCAAAATCGTGCACATCCTGTACACGGATTACCCGGGATTCGGACACTGCCGTTCCGCAAACTCCTCGTCCGACAGGAATACGGACACATGCCACTTTTCCCTGAAAGGGACCCAATACCAGAGTATCACCCTGTAAAAGATAAAATCCCGCCCAGTTTACGTTATCCAGTTCGTCAAAAAGCACGGCACTGACATTAGACAGTGTCGCTATCACATCTTTTTCATCACTGATAAGCGACGTTAACCGGCGGGTCAAATCCTGATAAAACGCAATTTTATTCATGTACCACACTATATTACGGATTAATATATCAGTTGAGATAATGGTTAATTTATATCAAATTACGGAACGACCCTACAGGAATATTACAAATCCTTTCGTAATTAGGAAAAAAAGCAGGAAAAGTGCATCAGATACGCGGAATTATTCAGGATACAGGAAGGCAACAAGCTCCGACCGTCGGGGAGTATACATAAGTATGTGACCCGGCGGGCTGAACGTAGTCAACACCGGGCATTCTGAAGTATGACGGGTATAAAAAAGAGACCGGATAAAGTCCGCTATCCGGTCCAGGGAAAAAGGCTCACAGCGAGCCATGCGCTAAAATTGCCATTGAAAATATCTTACAACCTACATAATTAAGATTAGCTGATTTATTTACATATACAATGTATTTATTTATCAAATCATTAACATATATCTTATTTAAATAGCTTATATTTCAATGGATTAATTAATAACCTGATATCAATCGTTAAATTTCATAACCATACCCACCCTCATTCAGGATGCAGGCAGGCGGGCGTAGCGCGGCCAACGAACCTGCGGTTTGAATGAATAAGGGTATAATATCGGTTATTTTTCACCGCACAGTGCCTCAGCTGCTTCAATGACAGGGGCAATATCCCTGTATTTTTCCGCATCATCCGGTCGCTTTAATAAAATTACGGAGAGATCTGTCACCTTCATTTTTTGCGCCTTCGCCTGCTCTGCTGCCACATCATTGAGCGGATAGGACATCAGTGTCGAGGGATTGATGACCCACAACGCATGACCTTCACGGCAATTGATCATGACTTCTTCGCGGGTAAAGGGCCAGCTTTCGCCAAACTCAAATTTACTGATGGTCTTCAGTGGTGCAGCCTGCGCCGCACCAACAAGTAAAAGAGGAATTAATGCCAGTGCTTTCATTATATTATGTCTCATTTGTCTGCCGGTATGCGGCCTGCTTATCATGCAGGCTGATAGGTTGCAAAAATTGCCACCATTAAAATGGCAAGTGTGCCGAGAATTATCTCAACCCAGCAGTTAATCATCAACAGGCGAAAGCGCCCTGATTGTGCTATTTTCGGAACAATTGCATAACGGTTAATCAATGCCAGAATCACCATAGTCAGTACCAGACCGGTTTTCAGCCACAACAGTGCCTGATAATCACTGCCGCTGAAATGTGGCCAGTCAGGCAGCAACAGCACCGTACTGATAAGCCCGGTCGTCAGCACCAGGAAAACCGCAACATGCCCCCAATTTGAAAACCGGATTAGCGTGGCGGTCACTTCTTTCGGTACACCATCGGCAAGGGAAGCGCGGCGCAGAAGTATCAGCAGGCAGACCAGGAACGGCCACAAACCACCGAACCAGTATGCCGCACTCAACAGATGAATAACCTGTATTATCTGATGAAGCCGCCCTGTCCAGCCACTGTGAAGTACCCCGTGCCCGGTAAAGGCGTGCAGTGACAACATAACTGCCGCGCACAGCAGAAACAGAAAACTCTGTTTTCGTCCTGACGGTAAAAACAATCCGGCGGTCAGAATGGCAGCAAACACCAGTTGCCAGCGCCAGACCTCACCGAACGCCGTGGAGAGCACCGCAAGGATGATATCCGGATCCCGCATATCCGCCCAGCCGTCGCCCATCAGTGCGCCCTGGAGCAGCAGCCACAACACAGTAGTCAGGGCAGTGAAAACCACCGCTGTGCACGCTGTATTATGTAACCGTGCCCGCAGCAATACGGCAACACGATCGGATGCCGGTAACACAGAAAAAAGGGCGCACCCGGCTGACAGCATAAGAGAGATAAAGTGAATGAAGCGGCTGCTAATCAGCAGCGCTTCAGGTGTCAGAGTCATCGCGCAGTTATTTCACAGTAAACTGATAATTACCGTTGGTTTTATGACCATCAACAGAAACAACTTTCCAGTCAACATGATACAACCCGGCGGGCAGTGTTTCAGGCAGCGGCAGAATGAGCTGAGTGTCATTGTGTTCATTCAGTGCCAGTTTACCGGCGGCAACCACGTTATTTTGTGCATCTTTTACACTGATCTTACTGAATTTCAGTTCAATTCCTTCGGAAAAATCCAGTGTAATATGTTCAGGTGCGGTCGCAACCGATGTATCTGCTGCCGGTTCAAGTGCTTTGATGTGTGCATGAGCCAGCGCCTGCTGGCCGGATAAGCCGACAAACAGAACAACAATTGCAGAGAGTTTGCGCCATTGCGCGGTCAGGGTGGTTAACATAATGGTATGCCTCATTTTTTGCAGGTGATGTAATTATGAGGGACATACTAGCGTAACCGGCAGGCTTGCGGAAATCATCAAAGCAAAAAGCGTTTTTTTTGTGATCAGCACCACAAATAAAAACCACACAATTATCAGTTAATTATGATAATTGTGTGGCTATATTCTTATTCATTCAACCTGCAGGTTCGCCGGCTGCATCCTGAATGATAAACACATCAGCAGGCTGACGGCTCAACTGCCATACGTGCCAGGTCTTTATCCAGCAGGAACAGTGATTTACCGCTGTCACCCACCATGGCGAATTTATCCAGGACAGATTTGAATAATTTCTCTTCTTCATGCTGCTCAGACACGTACCATTGCAGGAAGTTAAAGGTGGAATAATCCTGAGATGTCAGTGCAACATGCGCCAGTTTGTTAATTTCCTGTGTGATTAATTTTTCATGCTCCAGGGTCTGCTCAAAAATCTCACTGACTGATTTGAACTCTGACGGCGGCGCCTGAATTGATCCCAGCAGTGGCATAGCGCCGGTATCACTAAGGTAATTAAACAGGCGGTGCATATGCTCCATTTCTTCGGCAGCATGAGCTTTCAGGAACGCCGCAGCGCCTTCATAGCCTTTATCCGCGCACCATGCACTCATCTGTAAATATAAATTTGAAGAATAGAATTCCAGATTCAGCTGTGCATTCAGTTGTTTGATCATATCCGGCTTTAACATAACATGCTCCTGTGCAGTCGTTTATTTCATCATCTGCGGTCATTATGCACACTCCCGCGGGGAAGAAAAGCGCTATTTAATATATTCACAACATATTGAAAACAAAATAATTTTGTAAAGATAATCAGAATTAATCGCATTCTCTTTCTGCCGGTTGACCGGCCTTATTATTTAAGGATATTTTCCGGTAAAAACGTCCGCTCTTGCACATCCGGTGTAACTCGATTACCGTTATGCCTTCAGCAATAACAGGGGCATATTATGGGTTATAATCTGGCAACACTCAGCCATGAAGAGATGGACAAAATTAATGTGGATCTGGCGGCGTCCGGCGTGGCATTTAAAGAGCGCTACAATATGCCGGTGATTGCAGAACAGGTACAGCAGACGCAACCTGAAATACTGCGCCTGTATTTTGCTGAGCGCCTGGCATTCTACCGTGCGCGAAGTGTGCATTTCTCACGCCTGCCGTATGAGCCAAATAGTAAGCGATAAGAGCCCGCCTGAGCGTATACCCTTATTCATTCAAACTGCAGGTTCGTTGGCTACGCTCAGCCAGTCGGGTCACATACTGATGTATGCTCCCCGTCTGTCTTCCTTTGCCGGCGTCACATAGTTATCTACTTTGGCAGACCGTATGTCATTGTTTGTGCGGCACAATTAATATCAACAATATAGCTGAGCTGCTTTTTCGAGCCACGCACTGTCAGCGGCACAGTATAGTTGCCGTCTTTTTCAGTCACGTCAGCAGTATTCACCCACGCCACCGGCTTGCTGCCCAGCAATGCTTTATCATCCTGCCAGCGGGTATAACGGTTTTGCACAAAGTCATACTTAACCTGTGCTGCAACCTGATCTTTTGTCAGTGAATCACACGTCGGAAATGTCACCATACGCTCATTTTCAACAACCGGTTTTACCGGTGTCTGCGCACTTACCGTAAACGCCAGCAGTATACCGGCACCGGATAATCCGATACGGGTACACAGATTGATTACGTTCATAAAACCTCCTGTTTATCCCTGTCTGAGATTAGTGTCTTGTATACTCTTATTCATTCAAACTGCAGGTTCGTTGGCTACGCTCAGCCCGCTGGGTCACATACTTGTGTATGCTCCCCATCGGTCTTCCCTTGCCGCCTGCCTGCATCCCGAATGACGTTGAGTATAAAATTTCACTTAAATCTTATTCATAAGACATTAACATATTTATTATCAGGAAATTGTGACATTTGTTAGATATTTGTTACCGACTATTGTCGTCGCTGTCATTATTATAGTCATCAGATTCAGCGTCGTAGTTATCTGTTTCATAACCTTCTGTTGCATTCTCATCTGTAACATAGTCATCAGCGTCATCTTCATCAAACAGCACGCGGACCTGCTCTCCGCCCTGATGCTGTTCGCGTAATTCAGCCGCAACCTGTGCAATAGCTTCACCACTGCTCATGCCGTCCTGCATCAGAGCATGGATACGTTCAACGGCTGCCTGCTGCTCTTCGTGATTTAATACGGGAATACCGGTAGACATAATGACCTTCTGTAACATAGCGGCAAAAAACACATTATACTCACAAAGGTCACCGCACGCATCTGCCCGTTTTCAGTTAAGATAGTGCGATGTTTTCCTGAGATCCGTTTACTGACAGACCAAACCATGACACAACATTCAATACCTGTACTGACACCGCTTGATTATCATCCCGGACTTGCCGTCACCCTGTTCACGCCGCTGGCTCACCGGCCCGGGGCCGTACTGCTGCACTCGGGTGATGCTCAGCATCAGCATAACCGCTTTGATATTCTGACTGCTGACCCTTTTATGACCCTGACGACCCGGGGCGATAACACCTTTATTGAGGATAACCGGGGTCAGTGTAGCTGTCATAAAAGTGATCCGTTCCGGTTACTGGATGATGCGCTGGCACAGTCCGGTTTTTCCCCCTGCCCGCAGAATGATTATCCGTTTATGGGCGGCGCACTCGGGTTATGGGGATACGATCTCGGTCGCCGTACCGAATCCCTGCCGTCACTGGCGCGCAATGAGCTAAGCATTCCGGATATGGCAGTGGGTCTGTATGACTGGGCAATCATAGTGGACAACCATCGCCTCTGTGCCACACTGATTACGTATGACGATCCTGCTGTGCGTCTTGCGTGGTTACAGGCACAGCGGGATGCCGCTCCCGTACAGACGGTTCCGTTTGCACTGACCGGCAGTTGGCAGTCCGATATGAGTGAGCAGGAATATCACGAAAAAATCGCCCGTATTCATGAGTATCTGCAGGCCGGAGACTGCTATCAGGTGAATCTGGCGCAACGTTTTACCGCACCTTATGAAGGGGATGAATGGCAGGCGTTTCTGTTGCTGAATGCAGAAAATAAAGCCCCGTTCTCTGCATTTCTGCGTTTGCCTGAAACGGCAGTTATCTCTGTTTCACCGGAGCGCTTCCTGTGGCTGAAAGACGGCACAGTGCAAACGCGTCCGATTAAAGGCACACGTCCGCGTCATCCGGAAGATGAACAGGCTGATGAGAAAGAAAAACAGGCGCTTGCCGCATCCGAAAAAGACCGGGCCGAGAATCTGATGATTGTTGATCTGATGCGCAATGATATCGGGCGGGTTGCGCGGCCGGGCTCTGTCAGTGTGCCGTCACTGTTTGCCGTGGAGGCATTTCCGGCGGTGTATCATCTGGTCAGCACCATTACCGCAGAATTACCGCCGCAATGCCATGCAGCGGATTTGCTGCGCGCCTGCTTTCCGGGCGGATCAATTACCGGTGCGCCCAAAATCCGCGCGATGGAAATTATTGAAGAGCTGGAGCCTTACCGCCGCCATGCCTATTGCGGGTCAATCGGCTATATCAGTTTCTGCGGAACAATGGACACCAATATAGCTATCCGTACCCTGATTGCCGAAGACAACCGGCTGTACTGCAAAGCAGGCGGCGGTATTGTCGCAGACAGCCGCGCCGCAGATGAGTATCAGGAAACATTTGATAAACTGGGGCGGATCTTACCCGTTCTGCCGGAGAAATAACCCATGAATTCACTGGCGCAGTTTATTCCCCGTTTTCAGTTAATTCGCCCTGAAGAGGCGGAGATTTCAGGTCAGCGTGATCGTCATGCAGCTGTTTTGCTGCCGATCACAGATAAACCCCGGCCGGGAATATTACTGACCCTGCGCGCCGCTTCACTGCGATCTCACCCGGGGCAAATTTCCCTGCCCGGCGGTGCGGCTGATCCCGGTGATACAACACCTGTTGCCACCGCCCTGCGCGAGGCTCAGGAAGAAATTGCCATCCCGCCGCAATCGGTACAGGTACTGGGGCAGATGGCGCCGGTTGACAGTGTGACCGGGTTTCGCGTGACCCCGGTGGTCGGAATAGTTCCCTCCTCACTGGCCTTGCGGGGTAATCCGCAGGAAGTTGCTGATATCTTTGAACTGCCGCTTGATGCCGCTCTTGATGTAAGCCGTTACCGCTACATTGATATGAAGCGCAATACCGTGGAGCGCCGCCTGTATTTTTATCTGTATGAAGGAAGAATGATTTGGGGGCTGACTGCGGGTATTTTATACCGGCTGGCAACGCAAGTTAAAAATGATTAATTTGTAACCTAATTCACACTCTTACACTATTTTACCCTGTATTTTTTCATCAACCATGCCTTTCTTTTATCTGAAAACGCTGTTATGCGGCAAAAAATGCGATAAACTACTTTATTAGCGTGAGCAAATAACAGTAAAGTAACGCGCTTTACAATAAGTCACTATTACATTGTTTTTTTAAGGAGTCTGACGTGATTAGCGTTTTCGACATGTTTAAAGTGGGCATTGGCCCTTCCAGCTCTCACACCGTAGGGCCGATGAAAGCCGGGAAGCAGTTTGTTGATGAATTAGTTGAAAAAGGACTGATCTCACGCGCAACCCGCGTTTCCGTTGATGTCTACGGCTCACTCTCCTTAACAGGGAAAGGTCACCATACTGATATCGCTATCATCATGGGTCTGGCGGGTAACTTACCGGCAACCGTGGATATTGATGCTATTCAGGGCTTTATTGCAAATGTCAGTGAAACAGAAAAACTGGCACTGGCAAATGGTCAGCAAACCGTTGATTTTCCGCTTGAAGGCGGAATGAATTTCCATACCGGTAACCTGCCGCTGCATGAAAACGGCATGAGCATCACTGCATTTGCCGGTAACGACGAATTGTTCACCAAAACCTATTACTCCGTCGGCGGTGGTTTTATCGTCGATGCAGAACACTTCGGTCAGGATAACGCGAATGAAACCCCGGTATCCTACCCGTACGCCAGTGCTGAAGAGCTGCTGAAGCACTGCCATGAGACCGGTCTGTCAGTCTCCTCTCTGATGATGAAAAATGAGCTGGATCTGCACACCAAAGCAGATATTGATGCGTATTTTGCTGATATCTACAAAACCATGACTGACTGTATTGCTCATGGTCTGGAAACCGAAGGCATTCTGCCTGGTCCGTTGCGTGTACCACGCCGCGCGGCAGCACTGAACCGGCTGATTAATTCAACCGGTAAACTGTCAAATGACCCGATGCAGGTTATTGACCTGGTCAATATGTTTGCACTGGCGGTCAACGAAGAAAATGCCGCCGGCGGACGTGTTGTCACCGCGCCGACCAATGGCGCCTGCGGGATCGTGCCTGCGGTACTGGCTTACTACGACAGCTGCATTGAAAAAGTCACCCCGGATATCTATCTCCGTTACTTCCTCGCAAGCGGTGCGGTCGGCATTCTGTATAAAATGAATGCATCGATTTCAGGCGCCGAAGTCGGTTGTCAGGGTGAAGTCGGTGTCGCCTGTTCAATGGCAGCAGCCGGACTGACTGAAATTCTCGGCGGCAGCCCGGAGCAGGTCTGTATCGCGGCTGAAATTGGCATGGAACATAACCTGGGATTAACCTGTGACCCGGTCGCAGGACAAGTTCAGGTGCCATGTATTGAGCGTAACGCGATTGCCTCTGTGAAAGCGATCAATGCTGCACGTATGGCAATGCGCCGTACGAGTGCGCCGCGTGTCTCTCTCGATAAAGTTATCGAAACTATGTATGAGACAGGCAAAGACATGAATGCCAAATACCGCGAAACATCGCGCGGTGGTCTGGCGATCAAAGTTCAGTGTGACTGAACCGAATCATGTTGTGATCTGATCCGCAAAACATAATTTTCGGACATTAATATCCCTGCAACATTGCAGGGATATTTTTTACCTGAAGCGCATCAGCTTCGCTGTTTTTTTGTACAAATTTGTACTATTTCAAGTAATTATATTAATGGTATGTAAATTTCATCAGTTCATCACGCTATAAAATACCAAATAATCCCGCCATTCCCCTGATAAATGTCTTGTTCAACATAATTATCATCTTTACTTACATGTTTCGTGTTTCGATTTTGTTGTTTTCTGACGGAAAGCAAGTTTTTTTTATAATCATAAAATGGTAGTCTTACAATTAATTAGCGCCCCGAAATTAATTACCGCTGCTTAAACGTAAATAATTAGCGGTATCACGGGCCTGAGACTATCTTTACACCGGAGTCTTACGGTTTTTTCCTGACCCATAAAAGATTCTGTGTAATACACAAAAACCATCCTGGCTGATGTTAAGGGGGAGAAAGGTGAGTATAGCCATTATGATTGGCACCCACGGTAAAGCCGCGGAGCAATTACTGCGCACGACTGAAATGTTGATTGGTGAACAGGAGAACGTCTCCTTCATCGACTTCGTTCCGGGGGAAAATGCCGACACACTGTATGCCAAGTACAATGAAAAGCTGCCCGGTTTATCAACCACCGACGGGGTATTATTCCTTGTCGATACCTGGGGCGGCAGCCCGTTCAACGCAGCAAACCGTATCGTCACTGAGCAGGATCAGGCGGCCGGCGGCACCAGTAATTATGAGATAGTCACAGGGGTGAATGTTCCGATGCTGGTAGAGACCTTTATGTGCCGTGATGATAATCCGTCATTACAGGAACTGGTCGCTGTCGCACTCGAAACCGGTCGTGAAGGTATCCGCGCCCTGAAAACTCAGGAAGCAGAAGCACCCAAAGCGGCACCCGCGCCAAAACCGGCTGCAAAACCTGCAGCACCGGCCGGTCCCGGCGGACACATGATTATTTCTCTTGCACGTATCGATGATCGTCTTATTCATGGTCAGGTTGCCACACGCTGGACCAAAGAGACAAATGTAAAACGTATCATTGTTGTCAGTGATGACGTCGCAAAAGACACTGTCCGATCCACATTACTCAAACAGGTCGCACCTCCGGGCGTTACGGCTCACGTCGTTGACGTGGAGAAAATGATCCGTGTCTGGAATAACCCGAAATACGCCAATGAACGTTGTATGTTGCTGTTTACTAACCCGGCAGATGTACTGCGTCTGGTTGAAGGCGGCGTTAATATCACAACCGTGAATATCGGCGGAATGGCATTCCACGAAGGCAAGAAACAGGTTAATAATGCAATATCTATCGATGATAACGATATCGCTGCATTCAAGGCCTTAAATGAACGGAACATTGAGCTGGAAGCCCGCAAAGTGTCTACCGATTCAAAAATAAAAATGATGGATTTAATCAGCAAAGCTGAAAGTTAATTTGACCCATTACTCAATACAAGATTTGTTTTTCACAACATGATTGGTTAAAGGAGAAAGACAATGGAACTTTCCGTTGTACAAATCGTCCTGGTCTTCATCGTTGCCTGTGTCGCAGGTATGGGGTCAATCCTCGATGAATTCCAGTTTCACCGCCCTCTGGTCGCCTGTACGCTGATGGGGATCGTTCTGGGTGATATGAAAACAGGCATCATGATCGGCGGTACGCTGGAAATGATCGCCCTGGGCTGGATGAACATTGGTGCGGCAGTCGCACCGGATGCAGCGCTGGCGTCTATCATTTCCACCATACTGGTTATTGCCGGCGGACAAAATATCGGTGCCGGTATTGCACTGGCTATTCCGCTGGCTGCCGCAGGTCAGGTTCTGACCATTATCGTCCGTACCATTACTGTCGCCTTCCAGCATATGGGGGACCGTGCCGCAGATAAAGGTAACCTCTCCGCGCTGGGCTTTATCCATGTCGGCGCCCTGCTGCTTCAGGCCATGCGTATCGCTATTCCGGCAGTTATCGTTGCGGTATCAGTCGGGACAGATGTTGTCCGTGAAATGCTGGATTCCATCCCTGACTGGGTCACCAACGGTCTGAATATCGCCGGAGGCATGATCGTTGTTGTCGGTTACGCCATGGTGATTAACATGATGCGTGCCGGTTACCTGATGCCATTCTTCTACTTAGGTTTCGTGACCGCCGCATTCACCGACTTCAACCTGGTTGCTCTGGGTGTTATCGGGACGGTGATGGCTGTGCTGTATATCCAGCTCAGTCCGAAATACAACAAATCGGAAGTCGTTGTCGCTGCCGGCAGCAAAAATGACCTCGATAACGAGTTAGACTAAGAAGGTGAACAACATGGTTGATACAACAAGCAACATAACTGCAAAAAAACAGTTAAGAAAGAGCGATATCCGTGGTGTGTTCATCCGCTCAAACCTGTTTCAGGGGTCGTGGAACTTTGAACGTATGCAGGCGATGGGTTACGCCTTCTCCATGGTGCCGGTGATCCGCCGTCTTTATCCTGAAAATAACGACGAGCGCCGTCAGGCAATCAAACGCCACATGGAATTCTTCAACACGCATCCGTATATGGCAGCCCCTATCCTCGGGGTAACCTGTGCGATGGAAGAGCAGCGCGCCAATGGTGCAGATATCGATGATGGTGCCATCAATGGTATCAAAGTCGGTCTGATGGGACCATTAGCCGGTGTGGGTGACCCTATTTTCTGGGGTACCGTACGTCCGGTATTTGCCGCACTCGGTGCCGGTATTGCCATGACCGGCAGCCTGCTCGGGCCACTGCTGTTCTTCTTCCTGTTCAATATTGTCCGCCTTGCCACCCGTTATTACGGTGTGACGTACGGCTATAAAAAAGGACTGGATATTGTTCAGGATATGGGCGGCGGCTTCCTCCAGAAACTGACAGAAGGTGCCTCTATTCTCGGCCTCTTTGTCATGGGCGCGCTGGTTAATAAATGGACAAAAGTGAATATTCCGCTGGTGGTATCGGAGATTAAAAACCCGACCACAGGCGAGATAGATGTCACCACTGTCCAGACCATCCTCAACCAGCTGATGCCGGGCCTGATGCCTCTGTTGCTTACCTTCGGGTGTATGTGGCTGCTGCGCCGTAAAGTAAATGCGCTGCTGATTATTATCGGGTTCTTTGTGCTCGGCATTCTGGGTTACGTTTTCGGTTTCCTGGCACCATAATCAGTAAAGAACTATGTTAATTTAAACGGGAGGACAGCCTCCCGTTTTTTATTGCCACTTCAGGGGAAAAGGAACCACTATGACAATTAACGATATCATTCTGCTGAGTGTAATTATTCTGATGCTGCTGTTTGCAGCCTATGACGAATTTATCGTCAATACACTGAAAGGTAAAACACAGTTACGGGTCAAACTCAAACGTAACCACCGTGCTGATGCCGTTATTTTTATCTTTCTTATTGGTATTGTTATTTATAATAATATAACCGGACATGGCAGTGCATTAACAACCTATTTACTTTCTGCCTGTATTATCATTGCAATCTATCTGGCTTTTATTCGTTCACCCAAGTTATATTTTAAGCCAGACGGATTTTTTTTATGCAAATGCCTTTATTAAATATGACAGAATAAAAACAATGAATTTATCTGAAGACGGCATTCTTCTTGTGGGTTTAGAAAATCGTAAAATTTACATCAAAGTTTCTCATCTTGATGATTTACAACAAATTTATAATTTCATGGTTAATAATAAATAATTATCCTTTATTTTTATCCCCCTATAGAAATAAAGACTAATAACAATATTAGTCTTTATTTTCTTATTTAATCATAAGTAATGAAAATCATTCTCATTAGCATCTTTTAAAAAGAGAATATCTATTCTTGCCTTTTTTATTTTCTGTGATATCTTTCCGCTCACGTCATTGGGGAGTAGCCTGTTCTATTATTCACCTCTCAGGTAAATAACAGAAAATCCGTGTCAACATGCTCGCTGGATATTATATCAGCGTGGTACGGATGCCGTTTCGGTTGGCAAGACCATAGACACACTTTTCACCGGAGGTCGGGGATGAATTGTGTGTATATGGATAGCTACCCGACCGAGACTGAGTTTATGAGTTTTTATGCCACCCTCGTCCTCGCCCTGGCCCTGTCTATGGATGCCTTCGCCGTTGCTGTCTGCAAAGGCGCTACCTTACACAAACCACCCTTACGCGAAGCTCTGCGCACCGGTTTAATCTTTGGTGTTATTGAAGCCATCACGCCGCTTATTGGCTGGACAATCGGTATTTTTGCCAGCCGTTATGTTATCGAGTGGGATCACTGGATTGCGTTTGCGCTGTTATTTATTCTTGGCGCCCGTATGATCTACAACAGTATCACTGCCGGTGATGATTGCTGCGCCCAACACGAAAAACCACAACGCCACAGTGCAATGCATCTTGCCACCACTGCTATTGCCACCAGCCTGGATGCCATGGCTATTGGTGTTGGTCTGGCGTTTCTGGAAGTGAATATCGTGCATACCGCCATGACTATCGGGCTGATGACCATGATAATGGCAACAACCGGGATGATTTTGGGACGCTATATCGGTCCGCTGCTGGGTAAACGCGCGGAAATTGCAGGCGGGATAGTTCTGATCCTGATTGGATTCACCATTCTGTATGAGCACATTGGTTAATCAGTTCTGTTTTGCACACAAATAAAAAGACCCGCTGTCGCGGGTCTTTTTATTTATGCATCACGCCGGTAAACCCGGATCAGAAAATCAGTTTCACAGGAAAATGCCGTTTCTGCCGCCAGCTGATTTTTCACCGCCTCTGTCGCTTTCCAGGCAAACGGTGTCATCGAGAGCAGTGCGATTGCATCCGCTCCGTTCAATACCATCGGATACGCTACCTGATACTCTTGTGCAGGACTGAAGCCGGGGAAACATTCCTCTTTCAGCGGATGCAGATGCACTTCATTATAAATCAGGGATTTCAGCTGATACAGATGGCGCGGGCCGGGTGTTACTGTAATGACAATTCCGCCCGGCTTCGCCACGCGGGTTAACTCATCCGGGTTACAGGGCGCATAAATACGCAATACGCCTTCCAGACTGTTATCTTCAAACGGCAGCCGCTGGCTGGACGCCACACTGAAATTTACCTGCGGATAGCGCTTTGCACCAAAACGTACCGCGACTTTTGCCACATCCAGCCCGTAAACCGTGACATCACGCGCAGCAAGGCTTTCCGCCAGCGCGCCGGTGTAATACCCCTCGCCACAGCCGATATCCAGAACCGCTTGCGCCTGTTCCGGTAAAAACTGGTCAAACGCCGCAATAACCTGATCACGCATCGGCCGGTAATGATGATTATCCAGAAACGCTCTGCGCGCCTGCATCATCTCTTTGCTGTCTCCGGGCTCTTTTGAGCGCTTAAACTGAACAGGTAACAGATTGATATATCCCTCTTTCGCCAGATCAAACTGATGGTTATTATCGCAGTAATAACTGTTGGAGCGGCGATCCAGCGGGTGTTGGCAAAGCGGGCATTGGTAAGACATAATCATTCACTGTGAAATAGGATAAGAGTGCAACCGGCAGCGCCGGTAACAGAAAAATTGAGGCAAAACCATATCATGAAAACGTATTGGTGGCAGGATAAAATTGATGATTATCAGCAATGGCACAGCCTGCACGTCAGAGTTAATCCACAGAGTGTAACCTCCGGTGCCCCTGAACTGCTCAGCGGACATAATAGCCGTATACAGTTGCAATTACGGGGCTATCCGCTTTTTTGGGCCACCGTTTTACACAACCACAGCGGTGTCTGGCTGATCCATAACCGGGACCACCCTGACCAAAACAACCTGTTGTCCCCAATCCGTTCACATACGGTGGAACAAATGGCGGCAACATCGTCTGATACACGCACGCCGCAATGGTGCCGCTATTTTGCCCGCGACCTTCTTGAGCGTCCTTCTCCGTTACTGTCCGCCGGGGAATGGCTGCTGCGCCCGATGAATGCAGTTCCGCCTGCTGCACCTTACTCTTGCAATATTCCTCAAACCGTAAAAGAGTGGCGCTTCCGCTCGCCGGTAAGTAACGATCACAGCGGGGCTGACTGGATGTTATACAGTGAAGACCTGCCGGATCTGCAATCGCCTGCGCAGGTTACGCTTGTCGATTGGTGGTTCGGCGGTTATCTGTTACTACCCCGCTATCCGGTTGATCCGCAAAGCAGCAGACTGAAATACTGGCGTAAAACTGCCCGTGAAGGGAAATTACCGCCGGTGCTGGTCTGGTATATCAGCGGCCTCGCCTCTTATCTTATCCTTGACGGGCACTTGCGGCTTCAGGCGGCATTTGATGAATCAGTGCCGCCTTCATTTATTGTACTGAGCCAATATCATGAATCACATTATGAACCGGGTCCGGAAGCGATTGATAAAATACAACGGGCATTGCAGCACCAAATAAACCGTAGTCCCGGCAAGCCTGATATTGACAGCATAAATCAGAGACTGATCAGTCTTTATCAGACCCGCTACGGACTACACTACAGCCTCAGCCGTGCTGTATTAGGGAACAGTTCAAAATGGGAAGATGCTGTTTCTGACTATTTGCGCCGTCATCAGGCACAACAATGGCTCCCTGCTATTTTGCAACGGACAGAAGAGGTTATCTGATCCCGCGTAATCAGATAAATCTGCTTTGAATATTTTTTGTACACGCCAGAATACGGGTATTCCCCCCCTCACCTCACACGAAAGAATATATACCCTGAATAATAAGGAATACCTATGCTCAGACTTACCCGTCCGCTTTTTGCCTCACTTTTGTTTTTATTTTCAGCCACCACATTCGCTGCGGTTGACACCAAACCGGCACCGTCTGAAACAATTGCGCCCGCAGATTTAGACCTGGTATTTGTTCTGGATAAAAGCGGATCTATGTCCGGGTTTGAACAGGATACTATCGGCGGCTATAACTCCGTGCTGGCAGAAAACCGGAAA
The DNA here is from genome assembly GCF_001676055.1 of Morganella psychrotolerans. Classification (GTDB taxonomy): domain Bacteria; phylum Pseudomonadota; class Gammaproteobacteria; order Enterobacterales; family Enterobacteriaceae; genus Morganella; species Morganella psychrotolerans_B. The sequence continues at coordinate 298,765 of NZ_LZEX01000001.1, forward strand.
AAAAGCGGCAATATTTACGTCACCACTGTTTTATTCAACCAGGAAAACAGCACATTACATAACCGTGAACCTATCAGTAAAGTTAAAAACCTGACCCCGGATGATTATTCTGTCGGCGGTAATACCGCATTATTCGATGCCGTTGGTCAGACAATCGAAAAAACCCGTGAAACCCGCAAAATCACAAAAAATAACAACGTATTATTTGTCATTATTACTGACGGTGAAGAAAACAGCAGTCAGAAATACAGCCAGTCAAAAATTAAATCGATGATTAATTCTGCGGAAAAAGAAGATAAATGGGATTTTATTTTCCTGGGTGCCAATATTGATGCTATTTCAGAAGCCGGTAATATCGGTATTAAAAGCGATAACGCCACAGGTTATGTGCAGGATAAAAAAGGTTACGATAAAGCCTATGAAGCTGTAAATAAAGCAGTTTCCGTTAAACAGCAATCCAAGCCGATTACAGGCGAATGGAAAGCGGAAGTCGAACAGGATAACAGCGAGCGTAGTAAGAAATAACAGTTTACCTCTTATATATTCACAAAAACAGTACAGTTCGCTGTGCTGTTTTATTTTCTCATCCCGCAGGCTTTATTTCCTCCGCCCCCCTCTGATAATGAACATTAAATGAGTTAAATTCAGCCGGATTAATTTAATACTTTAGCTATAGTTATGTGTAATTACCATAATGAGGCGTAATCATGTTTAAAAAATCTGTTCTTATCCTTGCACTGTTACCTGTTTTTAGTTTATCCGTACAAGCGGCTGATGGCTCAAATAAAATAACCATAGGTGAGATTGCAGATCCACAGACGTTTCCGGCAGATCATCCGGACCCGAATAAAAAAGCACAAGCAAAATCAGACTCCGATATTGCCATCGGTAATAGCTCTTATGCCGACGGAAGCGCTGATGGTCAGAGTGGTGCACCTGCGATGGCTATCGGAAATGCGGCTGTTGCGACCGGTGAAGGTTCTGTCGCGCTGGGCAGTAAAGCGGTATCAGAAGGTATGGGTGGCGTTGCTATCGGAGATGCCGCGAAACAGAAAAATGGCGGGATAAGTATCGGGTCTAATGCGAATGCTGGTATCGGAGGTGATGGTCCATTCCCGGGAATGGAGATAAATAATAGTGTTGCAATCGGCAATACAGCAAAAGTTGTTAATGGCGCAAAAGATTCTGTTGCGCTGGGAGCAAATTCTGTTGCTGGTATAGAAGCAACACAAAAAGTACGTTTTCTGGCTGAAGATGCTCGTGCCGCTCAAAATGTAGGTGATGTTTCTCTTGGCAGTAAATCTGCCGACCCGCAAAATGAACCCGATACATTCCGTCGGATAACCAATGTCGCGGGTGGCGCGGAAGATACAGATGCCGCCAATATTGCACAGTTATCTGTGGTCGACGATAAAGCCGTTACTGCAAAAAACACCGCTGATGCTGCTGATGCCAAAGCTGTTACTGCAAAAAACACCGCTGATGCTGCCGATGCCAAAGCAGTTACTGCCAAAAACACCGCTGATGCTGCCGATGCCAAAGCTGGTGTTGCTGACGCCAAAGCAGTTGATGCAAAAAATACAGCCGTAACAGCAAATACCACGGCAATTGATGCCAGAAATACCGCATTTACCGCCAACACCACCGCCCAAAAAGCGAATGTGACGGCAAATAATGCGTTTAACCTGGCAACACATAACTCTGCACGTATTGATAAACTGGAACTGCGTTATGACGAACTGGATGACAAAATGCAGCGCGGTTTTGCTATGTCTGCCGCTACAGCCAACCTGTTCCAACCTTATAATGTCGGCAAATTTAACCTGAGTGCGGCAGTCGGCGGATTTAATTCTGAGAACGCACTGGCGGTCGGCAGCGGCTACCGGTTTAATGAGAATGTTGCCGTTAAAGCCAGCCTTGCCACCTCAACCTCTCAGGGCGGGGATGTGATGTACGGCGCGGGTATGAATCTGGAATGGTAAACAGCAGGAATGGTAACTGAATAGTAAATCCCCGGCTGTCAGGCCGGGGATTTTATTTTGGTTATGACCTTCTTTTGGTTATGTCGTTTTATGGCGGCGCAGCCAGATCAGTTTATAAGCTGCCGGAATAATAAACATTGATAATAATGGTGCAGTTATCATGCCGCCAATCATCGGTGCGGCTATCCGGCTCATCACTTCTGAACCTGACCCCGTTCCCCATAATATCGGCAGTAAGCCTGCAATAATCACCGCCACTGTCATTGCTTTCGGTCTGACGCGCAGCACCGCACCGTGATAGAGAGCATCATCCAGACCTTCACGGGTGAATGTCGCCGGGTTGGTCAGTTTAGGGTCAGCTTCTATGGCATGGCGCAGATACATCAGCATCACCACACCAAATTCTGCTGCAACGCCCGCAAGAGCAATAAATCCGGTGCCGGTTGCAACAGATAAATGGAACCCCTGCCAGTACAGGAACCAGATCCCGCCGATCAGGGCAAACGGCATACTCAGCAGAATAAGCAACGCTTCATCTAACCGTCTGAAGGCAAGATACAGCAGGATGAAAATAATCATCAGCGTCATCGGTACCATCAGCATCAGTTTCTGATTTGCCCGCTCCAGTAATTCAAACTGACCGGAAAATGACACGCTGGTTCCCGGGCGCAGTTTCACGTCCTTCTCAATAGCCTGGCGCAAATCATTCACCACCGAAACCATATCGCGCCCGCGGGCATCAATATAGATCCAGCTTGCCGGACGTGCATTTTCTGTTTTCAGCATTGACGGGCCGGAAGACACTCGGATCTCTGCAAGGTCACCGAGCGTTATCTGCTGATTCTGTGGTGTCAGTACCGGCAGTTCACGCAAGGCCTGCGGGCTGTCACGCAATGCCTGCGGGTAGCGCAGGCCTATCGGATAACGCGCCACACCCTCCACGGTTTCCCCCACCATAGCCCCGCCGGTTGCCGATGATACAAACAACTGGACATCACTGACAGTCATTCCATAACGTGCTGCTTTTTCACGGTTTATCACCACATCGATATAACGTCCGCCCTCAAGCCGCTCGGCAAGCGCCGACACAACACCCGGAACCGTTCTGGCGACAACTTCAATATCCGACGCTGTTGCATCAATGTCGGCTAACACTGTACCGGAGACTTTAATACCAATCGGACTTTTTATCCCGGTGGATAACATATCAATGCGGTTACGGATAGGCGGAACCCACAGATTAGCTAATCCCGGCAGACGTACGGTTGCATCCAGCTCCTCAATGATTTTATCCAGCGTCATTCCTTCACGCCATTCTTCCTGCGGCTTCAGCTGAATGGTTGTTTCTATCATTTCCAGCGGCGCAGAATCGGTTGCGGTTTCCGCTTTTCCTGCTTTACCGAATACCGTTGCCACTTCAGGCACAGTGCGGATCAGTTTATCCGTGGTCTGTAACAGCGCGGTTGCCTGTGCCGGAGAGACACCCGGCAATGTGGACGGCATATACAGTAAATCACCCTCATTAATTTTCGGTAAAAATTCCCCGCCTATCCGGCTGAGCGGCCACATCACAGTGAAAAGTGTCAATACCGCCACCAGCAAGGTCAGCTTCGGCCGGTGCAGCACTTTCAGTAATAACGGGTGATAGATGCGGATCAGGAAACGGTTCAGCGGATTTTTGTTTTCAGCCGGAATTTTACCGCGTATCCAGTAACCCATCAGGATAGGGATAACAAAAATCGCCAGCGCCGCAGCGCCTGCCATGGCATAGGTTTTGGTAAATGCCAGCGGTCCGAACAGACGCCCTTCCTGACCTTCAAGGGTAAAGATTGGAATAAATGATAATGTAATAATCAGCAGGCTGATAAATAACGCAGGACCCACTTCAACAGAGGCCTCCGTGATCACCTGCCAGCGCGTTTTATTATCAAGTGGTGTGTCCGGATGCTGATGTCCCCACTCTTCCAGGCGTTTGTGTGCATTTTCTATCATCACAATTGCCGCATCCACCATCGCGCCGACCGCAATGGCTATCCCTCCCAGCGACATAATGTTGGCGTTCAGCCCCTGGAAATGCATGACGATAAACGCGATAAATAATCCCAGCGGCAATGAAATAATCGCCACCAGTGCAGAGCGAAGATGCCACAGGAACAGTGCACACACCACGGCAACCACCAGAAACTCTTCCAGCAGTTTAAAGGTCAGATTTTCAATAGCGCGGTCAATCAACTGGCTGCGATCATAAGTCGTGACGATTTCAACGCCTTCCGGCAGACTGCTTTTCAGTGCTTCAAGCTTGGCTTTGACCGCTGAAATTACGTCACGGGCATTTTCACCGGAACGCAAAATCACTATCCCGCCCGCAACTTCGCCTTCACCATCAAGCTCGGCTATGCCACGGCGCATTTCAGGCCCTATCTGCACAGTCGCCACATCGCGCAGATACACCGGCACACCATTCGCATCCGCTTTCAGGACTATCTGATTAAAATCATCCTCAGATTGCAGATAGCCGGTGGCCCGCACCATATATTCCGCTTCTGCCAGTTCAAGGGAGGATCCCCCGGCTTCCTGGTTTGAGGCGGAAAGCTGCTGCTTCACCGTCGCAAGGCTGATGCCGTACTGCGCCAGTTTCTGCGGATCCACCACAATTTGGTACTGTTTTACCACGCCGCCGACAGACGCGACTTCCGCCACATTTGGTATGGTTTTCAGTTCATATTTCAGGAACCAGTCCTGCAATGCGCGTAAATCCGCCAGATCCTGTTTTCCGCTGCGATCAACCAGCGCATATTCAAAAATCCAGCCGATACCGGTGGCATCCGGGCCTATCTCCGCACTGACACCGGCGGGCAGTTTTCCCTGAATCTGATTAAGATATTCCAGCACACGGGAGCGCGCCCAATAAAGGTCGGTTCCGTCTTCAAAAATGACATAAACATAAGAGGCACCAAACTGTGAGAATCCACGGACTGTTTTCGCCCCGGGGACAGACAGCATGGTAGTTGTCAGCGGATAAGTCACCTGATTTTCAACCAGTTGCGGTGCTTGTCCGGGATACGTGGTTTTGATAATAACCTGCACATCAGACAGGTCCGGCAGTGCATCCACCGGGGTTTTGGCAATAGTCCACGCGCCCCATAAGGTCAGAAACAGTACACCGAACATCACCAGAAAGCGGTTGGCGACCGAGCGCCGGATAATCCATTCAATCATGACCGCCTCCCTGATGCCCTGAGTGCGGGGAAGTATCACGCATCCGTTCCAGCGCACCATTAATATTGGCTTCGGAATCAATCAGGAACAGTCCGTTAACCACCACTTTTTCCCCTTCACTCAGTTCATTACCAATCCCGGTGTCACCCTGAGATTCGCGCAGAACAGTAATCTTTTTCGGTACAAACTTCCCGTTTTCATCCTGAGTTATCACCCGTTGCTCACTGCCGGTATCAATCACCGCCCGCGACGGAATAAGCAGCATATCGCCGCTCTTTGCCGTTAATGTGAGATACGCATTCATGCTGGGTTTAAGTAATTCCTCCGGGTTTTCAACCTGTAAACGCAACTGAAGTGTGCGGCTGACCGGATCAGCCCCCGCCAGCAGGTCGCGCCGGGTGATTTTGAAGGTTTTATCCGGCTGAGACGGTACTGAAAGGCGCAAGTCTGCCTGTTTATCCAGCAGATAGGCGAGAGATTCCGGCACCGCTACAGTCAGCCAGATGGGATCAATTCCCTGAATTTTGGCAACAATATTTTCTTTGCCGATATTCATCCCGGTTTTCAGATCAAACGCAGTCAGAACACCGTCAATCGGCGCAGTGATTGTAAACCGGGTCTGAATTTCCCGTTTTTGCTGCAACTGCCGGATATGATTTTCCGGCATTCCGGCCAGACGCAGGCGCTCCAGCACACCGCGAAGCTGTACTGCGGTTGCGCCGGTTTCTCTGAGCAGAAGATATTCACTCTGCGCCTCAACCCACTCAGGTACAGTGATTTCAATCAGCGGCATGCCTTTGCGTACGCGGTCACCGGTGGTCAGCGGGGATACTTTTTCAATAAATCCCCCGGCGCGGGCCTGGACAATGACAAACTGATAATCATTAAACATCACATTTGCCGGAAACGTGCGGGTATAATCCAGGGTTCCGCGACGAACCTGCGCCGTTTTTAACCCGAGATTTTGCTGCTGAACCGGGTCTATCCGCACGCCGTTACCTGTTCCTCCGCCCTCTTCATCCGCATATTTGGGCACCAGATCCATATCCATAAACGGGGATTTACCCGGCTTATCAAATTTGGCATCCGGTTTCATCGGATCATACCAAAAGAGGACTTTCCGCTCCGGCGCCTGAACGGCGGTATCACTCTGTACAGAAGTGAAATACGGTGAGATCCCGATTGCCACGGCGCCGCCGATAATCAAGCTGCTGATTATCACCGCGCTGTATTTTAATGTTGCAGATGCCATGTCCGTTCCCCGGAAATAGCCGGTGAATTACCGGACTGAGATTGACTGAAGAAGGGAAATATTTTCCTGCTGAATGAATGTGAAGCTGACTTTGTCACCTTCTTTCAGATCCGTAAATTGCGGTGAGTCTTCTGTGTAGGTAAAGCGCATCCGCATCGCGGGCCAGCCAAGTGATGCGATAGCATCATGATCTATCGTGATTTTTTTGTTCTCCGCATCAATGCCCCGGACAGTACCGACGGCGTCGGTAACCGGCTGCGATACCGGAGATGCAGATGCAGATGCAGATGCAGATACATTGTGATGTGTTTCATTGGCGGACGCAGGCAGTGAGAATGCAGCCATGCCCGCCACTAATGTGACGATGAGAGATAGACGCATAATAAGTATCCTTATTTTAATATACCCTTATTCATTCAAACTGCAGGTTCGTTGGCTACATCTTAAATGACGTTGGGTATAATGTTGATGATCAGGCTTTCCATCCACCGCCCAATGCGGCAAACAGGGTAATTTCATTTATTTTTTGGTTGTACTTCAGTGTGGCTAGGGTTTGCCGCGTGGTCAGCAGTGCCCGTTGCGCATCCAGCACATCGAGATAACTGCTCTGCCCGCGGGCAAAAAGAAACTGTGCACGCTGCAATGTAATATCCAGTGATGCGGCGTACCTGGTCTGTGCCGCTATCTGTTGTGTAAGACTGTCCCGCAACGCCAGTGCATCCGCGACTTCTTTAAAGGCGTTCTGAATGCGCTGCTCATAGATAACCACCGCTTTTTCCTGTCGGATCTCCGCAAGCGCCAGGTTGGCGCTGTTACGCCCGCCGTTAAATAGCGGAATGGTGATTTTCGGAATAAAGCGCCAGATGCCGGTGGCGGCATCAAGCACAGAAGCGAGGTTACTGCTGCTGCCGGAGATATCACCGGTCAGCGAAACAGACGGGAAAAATGCCGCTCGGGCTGCACCAATATTGGCATTTGCTGCCAGCAAAAGGTGTTCGGCTTCGGTAATATCCGGTCGTTGCAGTAAAATATCTGACGGGAGATTAGCCGGTAAGTTAACTTCCGGGGAAACCAGTGCAACAGCCGGATTTGCCGGTAATAACGGACGGTAATCACCTGATACCCGCTGCAACGCATTGGCGGCCTGTTTCAGCTCACCCTCACGCGCGGCAATATCCGCCTGTGCGCTTTCCGTTTGTCCGCGGGCTTGCTCCAGCGCGAGTACATTGCTGTTTCCGGTCACCAGACGACGCTCAATAAACCGGTAAGACTGCACATAGTAGTTCAGGCTTTCGCGACTGATAGCAAGCTGCTCTGTGGCAAGGTGATACTGGTAATAACTCTGCATTGCAGTGCTTATCAGCAGGATCTGCGCGGTTCGCTGCGCTTCCTGTGTGGCAAGAAAGTTTTGCTGATCAGCATCACTCAGGTTCTGTAAACGCCCCCAGAAATCCGGCTCAAAGCTCAGTGAAAAACCGGTTTCATAACTGTCTTGCGTCCGTTTTTCGCCGGTAAACCCGCCTTGTGACGTGGCACTGAGGTTACCATTTACCTGCGGTAATTGGTCTGCCCGCGTCACACCATATTTTTCACGGGCTTCACGGACATTGAGTATCGCCGTTTTTAAATCCGCATTCGTGCGCAGTGTCTGCTCAATCAGTGCCGTGGCCGCAGGATTGGCAAAAAACTGACGCCAGCCCGGATCGGTATAATCACCGGTGCTGACCAGCCCGTTCTGCGCACGGGAAAATTGCTGAGGAACCGCGAGTGCCGGACGCTGATAATCCGGCGCAAATGACACGCAGCCGGTCAGAACAAAAAAGGTACTCAGTGAGATATATTTTAAAATCCGCATACTGTCCGGTCCGCCGGTTATTAACGTAATAGCCGCAGTGTACCGAGGAGATTCTGTTTACTGAGTGACAGAAAAATGACGAAATTGTCATTTTAGGTAACGGACGTTGATCTCATGATTTTGCGCATTAAAATGGCTGTCATCGCTCACGGAACAGGAATGAATGTGAAAATTTTAATCATCGAAGATGAAAGCAAAACAGGCGAATACCTGAAAAAAGGATTGTCAGAGGCCGGTTTTATTGTCGATCTGACCGATAATGGTCTGACCGGGTATCATCTTGCACTGACGGCCGATTATGACCTGATTGTGCTGGATATTATGCTGCCTGATGTCAACGGCTGGGAAATCATCCGTATGCTCAGAGCCGCAAATAAAGGCATGCCGGTGTTACTGCTCTCTGCACTCGGCACCATCGAACACCGCGTCAAAGGTCTTGAGTTGGGTGCGGACGACTATCTGGTCAAACCCTTTGCATTTGCTGAATTATTGGCACGGGTCAGAACCCTGCTGCGCCGGGGAACCGCGATTATTGCCGAAAGTGAATTCCGGATCGCTGACCTGATGATGGATCGCGCGTCACGCAAAGTGACCCGCAGCGGTGAGCGGATCACGCTGACCAGTAAAGAATTTTCACTGCTTGAATTTTTTCTGCGCCATCAGGGGGAAGTTCTGCCGCGTGCCCTTATCGCCTCTCAGGTCTGGGATATGAATTTTGACAGTGATACCAATGTGATTGATGTGGCGGTCAAACGTCTGCGTGCCAAAATTGACCAGGATTTTGAGCCGAAACTGATCCACACCATCCGCAGTGTTGGTTATGTCCTTGAGATCCCCGATGATAAAAAATAAGTCCTGCCGCCCCTTTTCCCTTGCCACCCGGCTGACCTTTTTTATCAGCCTGGCAACAGTGACCGCCTTTGTCGCATTCACCTGGATAATGCTTCATTCCGTGGAGAAACATTTTGCCCAGCAGGATGACAGCGATTTGCGGCAAATCAGCGCTACTGTCCACAGTATTCTTCAGGACAACAGTGAATCCGCATATCAGCGGCTCAGCACACTGAGTTCAGTACTGAATAATTACCCGAATATTGCGGCGGTCTTGCTTGATAAAAACAATAAGATCCTGTTTCAATCACAAAACGGACCTGATTTTAATACCATTATTAACTCTCCGGCGTTCAGTCAGAAATCATACGATGACCGTGTATTCCGCTGGGAAAAAGAAAATGACCCGACCGCCTACCGTATTCTTATCACCCCGGCCGGGGCGCACTATACATTACTTATTTCACTCTCAATCAATTTCCATCTGCATTACATTGATGAACTTAAACGTAATTTAATGATGACCGCATCCGCCATCAGTATGCTGATTGTCATCATTGTCTTATTTGCGGTTTATACCGGGCATCAGCCGTTGCGCAGTGTCAGTGATAAAATTAAAAATATTACCTCTGAAGATTTAACTGTTCGCCTGGATCCGGAAAATGTGCCGATTGAACTGGCACAATTAGTTATTTCGTTTAACCATATGCTCGGCCGAATAGAAGATGTCTTTACCCGACAGGCTAATTTTTCTGCGGATATTGCTCATGAAATACGCACACCTATTACGAATTTACTGACACAAACAGAAATTGCATTAAGTCAGCCGCGCACCACAAAAGAGCTGGAAGATATTCTGGAGTCCGGCATGGAAGAGTATCACCGGCTGGCTAAAATGGTGACTGATATGCTTTTTCTGGCGCAGGCTGATAATAATCAGCTTATCCCGGAGCAATCACTGTTGAATTTACACACGGAAGCTATGAAGGTGATTGATTATTACGATATCGTCGCCGAAGAGCAGGGAATTTCATTAATGCTGACGGGCGAGCCTGCATATATTAATGGTGATTCAGTGATGATCCGCCGTGTTATTAATAATTTACTCTCTAATGCTGTCCGCTATACCCCGCCGGAAGGCACCATCATTATTGCGATAAAAGAAGAAGATAATCTTATTACGCTGATGGTAAAAAACCCCGGAACGCCGATTTCAGCAGAGCATCTTCCCCGTCTGTTTGACCGGTTGTACCGTATAGACCCCGCAAGACGACGTAATGGTGAAGGCAGCGGCATCGGGCTGGCGATTGTCAAATCCATTGTGACCGCACATCACGGCAGAATACAGGCTGAATCTGATGAAGATTCCACCCGGTTTATTATTTCATTCCCCGTTATTACTGTCATCGTTCCGCCAACGAACCTGCAGTTTGAATAAATAAGGGTAGATACCCAACGTCATTCGAGATGCAGGAAGGCGGCAAGCTCCGACCGCCGGGGAGCATACATTAGTATGTGACCCGACGGGCTGAGTGCAGCCAACGAACCTGCAGTTTGAATGAATAAGGGTATATGACAAACATGTCATTATTCCGTCACCCCTGCAACAGAACCTGTTTTATATAATCATCCCATCGAACACAGTTTACCAACTAAACTAACTTTCATGGAGATATATGATGAAAAGCATTATGAAAACATTATTAACCACTACTGCATTAATGATGGTATTTTCCGGCGCAGCCACTGCTGCCACACAAAATACCACCAACTTCAATCAGATGAATGAGCATGAAAAAGCCGTGGTTGCGCACGATATGATGAATAACGGACGTTCCGGTGCGCACCAGGTAATGAGCAGTGACCATAAGAATAAAATATCGGCTGAACAAAAAGCATCTGAAAATACCGTTACCGGTTTTTCACAGATGAATGAACATAAGCAGGCTGCCGTCGCACATGACATGATGAATAACGGCCGTTCCGGGCAACATCAGGTCATCAGTAATAAACATAACCAGCTTGCCGGTGATAAAGCAAATACCACCGCAAATAACGGTACGGCGACACTCTTTTCACAAATGAGTCAGCAGGAAAGAGCCGCTGTTTCCCGCGATATGATGAATAACGGGCGCTCCGGTCCGCATCAGTTACTTGCTGAACAACACCGCAGACAGAGTTAATTTCTTATTTCCTTATTTCCTTATTTCCGTACCCTGTTGTGTTTTATTATTTCCTTGTGATTATGGTGTTATTCTTGCCCCGGCTTACGGGGCTTTTTTTTGTTTTTTTCGGCTTTGCGGCCTTCTTTTTTGACTGTGGCGGCGGCGGTAAATCACGGAATGCCCGCACATTACGGTTTTGCTTTGCCTGACCTATCAAGCCCATCAATGTTTCAGACAACGGCACCATAAAATCCTGATAACGGTACTGTTTCTCACTGATTTGTGTCAGGGTTGATTCCCAGTGCGCCGTCATATCCGGCAGTGTCGCCATTTCCGGCAAGACATGAATAAGTGCGCGTCCCGCAGGCGATGAGTGAATATTCCGCCCTTTTTTGTACAAAAATTCACGGCGGAACAGCAATTCAATAATGCCTGCGCGGGTCGCTTCTGTGCCTAAACCATCGGTTTCACGCAGCACTTTTTTCAGGGATTTATCTTTCACAAACCGGGCAATCCCGGTCATAGCGGAAAGCAGCGTGGCATCGGTAAACGGGCGTGGCGGCTGAGTCTGGCGCTCCACCACTTCCCCGTGCTCACACAGCAATTCATCACCTTTGGTCAGAACCGGCAGCGGTGTGCCTTCGTTCTCTTCATCCCGCTCTTTGGCACCTAACAGGGTGCGCCAGCCCGCTTGTGAGAGGAAACGGGCTTTTGCGATAAATTTTCCGTTGGCAATATCCAGCTCAATTACGCACTTACGATATTGCGCATCCGGCATAAACTGCATCAGATACTGACGGGCAACCAGCTCATAAACATTCGCTTCATTTTCACTGAGCGACACACGGGAGGCTTTTGCTGTCGGAATAATGGCATGGTGCGCATCGACTTTTTTATCATCCCAGCAACGGTTTCGCAGGGAATCATCCATATTTTCCTGTGGCAGCAAATCCGGCGTATGCACAGAAATCGCGTTCAGTACGGTGTGCCGCCCGGCAAAGTGCTCTTCCGGCAGATAACGGCTGTCCGAACGCGGATAGGTAATTAATTTATGAGTTTCATACAGACGCTGACAGGTATCCAGCACTATCTGAGCACTCAGCCCGTAGCGTTTGGCGGCCTCAATCTGTAATGCGGACAACGAAAACGGCAATGGCGCCACTTCGTTTTCTGTTTTGTCCTGAAAATCCGTGACCAGCGCAGGCTGCCCGCTGATACGGCTGACAACATGTTCTGCCAGTGTACGGTTGATCAGGCGTCCGTCTTCATCCTGATGATCCTGACACGCCTCACTCGGCTGCCACAGCGCAGTAAAGCGCTCATCTGCCGGTGTGACAATATGCGCCCTTACTTCAAAGAAATCACGCGGCACAAAATTTTCAATCTCTTCGTCGCGGCGCACCACCAGCCCGAGCACCGGAGTCTGTACGCGCCCGACAGACAACACGCCGTTATAACCGGCATTGCGCCCGAGGATCGTATAGGCGCGGGTCATATTGATGCCGTAGAGCCAATCCGCACGTGATCGCGCCAGTGCCGAAACACACAACGGAATAAATTCGCGGTTGGAGCGCATTTTCCCGACCGCCCGCGTCACTGCCTGCGGGTTAAGGTCATTCACCAGACAGCGCAACACCTGCTGACGGCGCGCCGGGTCAAGTTCGAGAAAATCGAGCACTTCATCCACTAATAACTGCCCTTCGCGATCAGGGTCACCGGCGTGGATAACTTCGGTGGCGTTATGAAGCAATGAGCCGATAGTGCGAAGCTGTTTTGCTACAGAATCACGCGGTCTGAGTATCCATTTTTCAGGGATAATGGGGAGATCGGCGAGGTTCCAGCGTGCATAGCGGGGATCGTATGCATCCGGCTCTGCCTGTTCGAGCAGGTGTCCGATACACCAGGTGACACAATCATTTTCACCGCAACGGATAAAGCCGTCCCCCCGCTGGTGCGGTTTGGGTAATACGTCCGCAATCGCACGGGCGAGGCTGGGCTTTTCAGCAATAAACAAACGCATGTTTATGCAGTGACTTCTATCAGAGCGCGATCGGCATCCGGCGCAACCAATTCGCCGACCGGACTGAGGGTCAGACCATATTTACGTGCAACCGCTTCCACTTCATCACGCGCCGCAGGATCAACCGCCAGTAACAGACCGCCTGATGTTTGCGGGTCGCACAGCAATTTGCGCTGAACGTCGGTCATTTCGCCGACAAGATGCCCGTAACTGTCAAAATTACGCTGTGTACCGCCCGGTGTGCAACCCAGTGCAATATAATCATAAACACCCGGTAAAACCGGAATAGAATCGGTGTGAATAATTGCCTGTAAACCAGAACCCCGGCAAATTTCACTCAGATGGCCGAGCAGCCCGAAACCGGTCACATCCGTCATGGCTTTCACACCACTGATTTCTGAGAAATCCGCACCCGGTTTGTTGAGCTGACACATGGTGTCACGTGCCAGATTTTTATGTTCAGGGCGCAGTTTGCTCTCTTTCTCAGCGGTGGTCAGCACGCCGATACCCAGCGGTTTGGTCAGCAGCAGTTGGCAACCGGCCTGCGCGAGGTTGTTCTGTTTGATTTTGTCTGTCGGCACAATACCGGTTACCGCCAGACCAAAAATCGGCTCAGGGGCATCAATCGAGTGACCGCCTGCCAGTGAAATTCCGGCTTCACGGCAGACCGCACGGCCACCTTCAATAACCTGCTGTGCAATTTCCGGTGCCAGTTTGGCAATCGGCCAGCCGAGGATAGCAATCGCCATAATCGGCTTGCCGCCCATGGCATAAATATCACTGATCGCATTGGTGGCGGCAATGCGCCCGAAATCAAACGGATCATCCACAATCGGCATGAAAAAATCCGTGGTACTGATGATGCCGACACCGTTACCGATGTCATATACTGCGGCATCATCACGGGATTCGTTACCGACCAGTAAATTAGGATCAATAAACTTAGCCTGCTCACTGTGCAGGATAGTTTCGAGTACTTTAGGGGAAATTTTACACCCACAACCCGCGCCGTGACTGTATTGCGTTAAACGCACTGCTTCTGACATGATAATCTCCTTGTTAGCGTCAATCTGCTCAGAACCAGCTGACAAAAGGGGTGAGATCCACAGGCGTCACAGTAGCCGGTGCTTTCAGTGCCGGGGTGCCGAGATAAAGAAAGCCGACAATTTTATCATGCTCTTCACATCCCAGGCCATCCCGTACCACCGGGTCTTTTGTCCATGAACCCGTACGCCAGATCCCGCCGAAACCCTGAGCCACTGCTGCCATCTGCATGGCCTGTACAGCACAGCCCGCTGCAACCACCTGTTCCCACTCAGGAACCTTATGTGCGGCTTTTACCTTTGCGATAACCGTAATAATTAACGGTGCACGTAAAGGTGCATTGCGGGCTTTTTCTTCAACTTCAGGTCCGAGACCGGCTTCCTTCGCTGCTTTTTCGAGCAATTGACTGAATTTTGTAATGCCTTCATTTTGCATCACAATAAAATGCCAGGGCTGTAACGCGCCATGATCCGGCGCACGCATCCCGGCATTCAGAATACTATTTAAGGCGTCACCCGACGGTGCAGGTGTTGTCAAACGTGACGCTGAGCGGCGATTAAGTAATAAAGTCAGTGCATCCATCAGTTATCCCCTTTTTTTAGTCGCAGATAAGCTACCACTTTTTTCACTATTTTTAAGGATAGATTGTTTAAATGCTTATATTTCAGGCAATCCGTCGTTTTCAGGCTGACAAATCCGTTTATCCTCTTTACGATAGCAGGACATCTTTGTATTTGGAGCCGTCATGCGTATTTTATGGACTATCATCACCGGATTATTTAAATGGAGCTGGCGAATACTGAATTTTGTGCGTCACCTTGTCGCCAACATTCTTTTTCTGGTCTTACTGCTGATTGTGGCCGGTGTGTATGTCACCCTCAGTGAATCTGATACTCAGGTCAGCAGAGAGCCCGGAGCATTATATGTAAATCTCTCCGGTGTTGTCGTCGATCAGATTTCCCGTAACAGTCCGCTTGAAGGTCTCAGCCGTCAGTTGCTCGGCGCATCAGCCGGTCAGTTGCAGGAAAACTCACTTTTTGACCTGGTTGAAACTATCCGCACCGCTGCCGGTGACCCGGACATTACCGGGATGGTTCTCAAACTGGATGATTTTGCCGGTGCTGATCAGCCATCGCTCAATTATATCGGAAAAGCGATCAGTGAGTTCCGCAAACAGGGTAAACACGTTTATGCGGTCAGCGGCAGCTACAGTCAGTCACAGTATTATCTGGCCTCTTACGCTGACAAAATCGTGATGCCGCCACAGGGTGGCGTCGGTATCTACGGGTTCGCGACGAATACCTTGTATTATAACGAGTTACTGGAGATGCTGAAAGTCAAAGCGCACATCTTCCGTGTCGGCACCTATAAATCTGCTGTCGAGCCGATGATGCGTAATGATATGTCACCGGAAGCCCGCGAATCAACACAGCGGTTTATGGATATTCTGTGGGATAACTACCTCACGACCCTTGCCGCCAACCGCAAAACAGATAAAGACACCGTTTTCCCGGGGGCGACAAAAATGCTCGCCCTGATGAAACTGGCGCAAGGTGATAATGCCCGTTACGCAATGCAACAAAAACTGGTGGATGAAATCATGCCGTCAAATGTTTTTGAAGCAGAAATGGTAAAAGTGTTCGGCTGGGATAAACAAAATAAAACCTTTAACGCTGTTCAGTTTAACGACTACGCCAAACTCAGAGGTGTCGGCGTTGCGCCGGAAAAAGAGACACAAAATATTGCGGTTGTCGTTGTCCAGGGCGCAATTGTTGACGGACCGGATGCACCGGGTATGGCAGGCGGTGACGCCGTTTCTGCGCTTATCCGCGAAGCACGTCTGAACCCTGATGTGAAAGCACTGGTTCTGCGGGTAAACAGTCCGGGCGGCAGTGTGACCGCCTCTGACCAGATCCGCGCCGAAGTTGCCGCCCTGAAACAGGCCGGAAAACCGGTTGTGGTTTCGATGGGCGGTGTTGCGGCATCAGGCGGTTACTGGATTTCGACTCCGGCTGACTACATTGTTGCCTCGCCAAGTACCATCACCGGCTCTATCGGGATTTTCGGGGTGATCACCACCTTTGAAGATACCCTCAGCCAAATCGGTGTTCACACTGACGGCGTATCCACCTCACCGCTCGCCGATGCAACCGCCACCAAAGCGCTGACACCGGAGTTTTCAGAGCTGATGCAGATGTATATCGAAAACGGCTACCGCTCTTTCCTGACGATTGTTGCGCAGTCACGGCACAAAACCACGGAAGAAGTGGATAAAATTGCTCAGGGCCGTGTCTGGATAGGACTTGATGCCAAAGCCAATGGCCTGGTTGATAAACTGGGTGATTTTGATGATGCCACCGCAAAAGCGGCTGAACTGGCAAATATTGAAAATCCGGTACTGAACTGGATGCAGCCGGAGATGACATTTGTGGATAAACTACTGTCAGAAGCGGTCGGAAATGTGAGTATCTCCCTGCCATCAACCTTGCAGGGGCTGATCCCGGCACCTGTCGGTGCGACACTGACGCAGCAGGCCAGATTCTCAAAAATGCTGACCGATCCGCAATACCGTTACGCGTTCTGCTTAAACTGTACTGATATTCAATAGGTTTATTCTTCAGCCAAAAACTATAACCTGAAGCCTGTTCGTGACGAACAGGCTTTTTTTTTATTTCTGAACACCCTATAATTCCTGCAACTTTCCCTGTCACTCCGTTAAGAGCAGCAACATGCAAAAGAAATCCATTTATGTGGTCTATACCGGCGGTACTATCGGAATGCAGCACTCGGCGCAGGGCTACGTTCCTGTTTCCGGACACCTGCAACGCCAGGTCGCGATGATGCCGGAATTTTTCCGTCCTGAAATGCCGGATTTCACTATCACAGAACATCAGCCGCTGATTGATTCATCTGATATGACACCTGATGACTGGCAGTGCATTGCCGATGATATCAACGCCCAGTATGACCACTATGACGGATTCGTCATTCTGCATGGTACGGATACCATGGCGTTTACCGCCTCCGCACTCTCTTTTATGTTTGAAAACCTGACCAAGCCGGTAATAGTGACAGGGTCACAAATTCCGCTGGAAGCCCTGCGTTCAGATGGTCAGATAAACCTGCTTAATGCGCTCTATCTGGCGGCCAATTATCCGGTCAATGAAGTCGGTTTATTCTTCAACAACCGCCTGTACCGTGGTAACCGGACAGTAAAAGCCCACGCAGACGGCTTTGCGGCCTTTACCTCACCGAACTATCCGCCACTGATGGAAGCCGGCATTAACATTCGCAACCTGAATACCAACCCGCTACCGCAGAGTGATGCACCTTTCACTCTGCATAATATTACCCCGCAGCCGATTGGCGTGGTTACCGTGTATCCCGGGCTTTCTGTCGATGTGGTAAACAATATTCTGCAACAGCCGGTCAAAGCACTGATTATCCGCTCTTACGGGGTAGGTAATGCACCGCAGCAACCTAAATTACTCCGTGCGCTGCGTGATGCCACTGAGCGCGGCATCATCGTAATAAACCTGACACAGTGTATCTCCGGGCGTGTCAATATGGACGGCTATGCCACCGGGCACGCCCTCGCTGACGCCGGTGTACTCAGCGGGTTTGATATGACCTTTGAAGCCGCACTGACCAAGCTGCACTATCTGCTCAGCCAGGATTACACCAGTGATGAGATCCGCATTCTGATGCAACAGGATCTGCGCGGCGAACTTAGTTATAACGACAACTGAAATAACAACTGAGGATACAAGGCGATGAAAACAGCCCTGCTTCTGGTGGATTTACAAAATGATTTCTGTCAGGGCGGTTCACTCGCAGTCCCGGACAGTGACAGTGTGATCCGCACCGCTAACCGGATGATAAAATATTGTCAGCAGCAGGCAATAGCAGTGGTAGCCAGTCAGGACTGGCATCCGGAAAATCACCTGAGCTTTGCTGTTAATTCCGGAACAGTTGTTGGTGAATGTGGTGAGCTTAACGGGCTGCCACAGGTGTGGTGGCCGGTTCACTGTGTACAGCACACTCAGGGAGCGGATTTTCATTCCGGCCTGAACCAACAGGCTATCACGCACATTATCTACAAGGGTGAAAGCCCGGCAGTTGACAGTTACAGTGCGTTTTATGATAACGACCACCAACGCCCGACAGCCCTTCTCCCGTGGCTTGCCGCGCAGAATATTACCCGGCTGGTGGTACTCGGGATAGCCACCGATTACTGTGTGAAATTTACGGTGCTTGATGCACTGGCGGAAGGTTTTGCGGTAACAGTGATCACCGATGGCTGCCGTGGTGTCAATCTGCAGGAAAATGACAGTGATAACGCGCTGAAAGAAATGGAAAAACAAGGTGCGGTGTTACAGACCTGCGCGCAGTTTTGCAGGACAGAAACCTGACTTCAGATAAAACAGACGCGGGACAGCGGCATTTCTGCGCAGTCCCGGTGTATACTCAGTCCTGCGGCCGGATGGTCGCCAGGTGTGTATCACTGAACAGGGCTTTCAGCGCCTGTTTGGATTTCAGGCTGATTTCCCCGTTCATCCCGATGCTCATATGCTCCGGATCCTCGTTATGACGGGACTGCCATATCATCACCAGTTGCAGGCTGCTGCTCTTTTGTGATTCTGTCAGCGGCACGCCATCGGCCCATTTACCTAACTCGACGGCGGTCACCAGGCGCCGGTATACTTCCGGTGTCATGGCGGACAGCAAATCATCAATTTCCATTCTTACTCCTTCCCCGAATACGGCTGATTTTACGTTTTGATCACATCAAAAGCTGAATCGTTTTTTCTTTAGTTGATTAAATGTTAAATTTAAAAATTAACAGACTAACCTTTTGTTATTTCTTTTGTTTTTTCATCTTCAAAACTCAGTGATGCTGAGTTAATGCAATACCGCTGCCCTGTCGGCGCAGGTCCGTCAGGAAAAACGTGCCCGAGATGCGCATCACAATGACCACAACGGGTCTCAATACGATGCATGCCATGAGAGCTGTCGTCAATATACCGAATCGCACTTTTGCTGACCGGTTCATAAAAACTTGGCCAGCCACAACCCGCATCAAATTTAGTATCAGAATAAAAAATTGGGGAATCGCAGCAAATACAACGGTATACCCCCTGTTTTTCATTATAAAGCAGGCGACCGGTAAACGGATGCTCTGTTCCTGCCTCTTGTGTGACATAGCGCTGAATATCTGTCAGTGCAGGTTTTTTTTCAGTCTCAGACATTGCTGAATCCTTATCATTATTTTTTAAAGCAAATCAAAGTATAAGGGTAACAATAAATTAACAACCTATGACCGGTTGTTATTCTAAACGTGTCCTGTCAGCATTGACACTGCTTATTTGTGATGTGATTCACATTTATGCGCCATGCCCGCTGTCTTTCTTGCGCTAACTCCCGATAATAGCGGCGACAAATTTACTGAAAGTGGCGATTTGTTACGCGAAATTGAGTATTTTTTCTGTCAGATGACATTACTTGACACGATTCCGCTTGACGGCTGGCAAGGTTTTGGTAACTTTAGTAGCAACTTTAATTCACTAATAAATAGCTGGTGGTAATACTATGACTATCAAAGTAGGTATTAATGGTTTTGGTCGTATCGGCCGTATCGTATTCCGTGCTGCACAAGAGCGTTCTGATATCGAAATCGTTGCAATCAACGACCTGCTCGATGCAGATTACATGGCATACATGCTGAAGTACGACTCAACTCACGGCCGTTTTAACGGTACTGTTGAAGTGAAAGATGGCCATCTGGTTGTTAATGGTAAAACTATCCGCGTAACGGCTGAGCGTGATCCTGCTAATCTGAAGTGGAATGAAGCCGGCGTTGATGTTGTTGCTGAAGCAACCGGTCTGTTCCTGACTGACGAAACTGCACGTAAACACATTCAGGCAGGCGCGAAGAAAGTTGTCCTGACCGGGCCTTCCAAAGACGAAACTCCGATGTTTGTTATGGGCGTTAACCATAAAGAATACAAAGGTCAGGAAATCGTCTCCAACGCATCATGTACCACTAACTGCCTGGCACCACTGGCTAAAGTTATCAACGACAACTTCGGTATCGTTGAAGGTCTGATGACCACTGTTCACGCAACCACTGCAACCCAGAAAACGGTTGACGGCCCGTCACATAAAGACTGGCGCGGCGGCCGCGGTGCATCTCAGAACATCATCCCTTCTTCTACCGGTGCTGCTAAAGCAGTAGGTAAAGTTATCCCTGCTCTGAACGGGAAACTGACCGGGATGTCTTTCCGTGTTCCTACCCCTAACGTATCTGTTGTTGACCTGACTGTCCGTCTGGAAAAATCAGCAACTTATGCGCAGATCTGCGACACCATCAAAGCAGCTGCCGCAGGCGAGCTGAAAGGCGTTCTGGGTTACACTGAAGATGACGTGGTTTCCACTGACTTTAACGGCGAAGTACTGACATCTGTATTTGATGCCAAAGCCGGTATCGCGCTGAACGACAACTTTGTGAAACTGGTTTCATGGTATGACAACGAAACCGGCTATTCTCATAAAGTACTGGATCTGATTGCACACATCTCCAAATAAGTCTGCACTCATTTTATCCCTGAAGAGCCGCTTTTGCGGCTCTTTTGTTTTTCAGGGAACAGACGTAAAGTAAAGAGAACATCATTTTTTTCATTTCAAAAGGGTAAATTATGATTGAGCGCCTTCTTGCATTACCTGTCGTCAGTCCGATCACTCCCTCTCTGTCACAGCGCCAGATTGGTGAGCTGCCCATTATTGTAATCGACCATCCGAAAGTCCGTGCGGCGGTTAGTTTTCAGGGCGCACACGTACTGGCATGGCAACCGGCAGAGGCTGAGCATCCGGGATTATGGCTCAGTGAAAACAGTGCGTTTACCCCGGGCGTGCCGGTACGCGGCGGGATCCCAATCTGCTGGCCGTGGTTCGGTCCGGTACAGGCGCCGGCTCACGGATTTGCCCGCACCATGCAGTGGGATTTTACCGCACACAATGAAAATGAAGACGGTGTTTTTCTGACCTTCACCCTGCGTGACAGCGCAGAGTCCCGCAAAATCTGGCCACATGAATTCACATTGATTGCCCGCATCCGCCTGGGGGATACCTGTGAGGTTGAACTTGAGGCTTACGGGCAGTATCAGGCAACTGCCGCACTGCACAGCTATTTTACCGTCGGGGATATTGCACAAATCAGTGTGACCGGTCTGGGACAGCATGTGGTGGACAAACTGGCTCAGCGTGAAGAATATACCGATGATGAAAAACTGGTTTTTCACGGTCGTACCGACCGCATCTATACCGAACCGGAACAATGCAGTTATATCCGTGATAAGAAACTGAAACGGACGATTGAAGTTGTGCATTTTCATCACAGCGATGTGGTGTGCTGGAACCCGGGAGCGGCATTATCCGCTGACATGAAAGATATGCCGGATGATGGCTATAAAACCATGGTGTGTGTCGAGAGCGCACGGATTAATCACCCTATGGCACCTCAGGGCGATAAACCGTCTCATCTGTCAGTACGTGTCAATCTTAGTCCAAAAATCGCCTGACGGCGGTTACAGCGATGAATAGCCGGTAGCAGATTACCGGCTTTCATATACTGTCAGTAATAACGGTGAGTCAAACATTGATTTGGGGGAGATCACCGTTTCATTCAGCGGAATACGGTTGCCGTAGCGCTCTTTCATTTTCGTTCTGACCGCAGGTGATGTCAGGTCAAACTCACGCAGTGTCTGCAATTTTCCGATCTCTGTGCCGGATGCATTTTTATATATCTTCCAGACCAGCTCAGAGCAGTAGATCCGCTCATCATCCCATGAAAATGTCAGGTCGTAAGGCCGCGACTGATAACGGAGCGCCTGCTGATACAGCGCCTTTTTCTGTGATTCTGTCAGGGGGTCGCGCAACCGTTTCAGCACATAATGACCGGAAACGCCCCGTGCAACCCACTGTTTTAGTGGCGTAAATTTCACAACATCGGCTGCTTCATACACATAAGGTTTCCCGTCACGCAACAGAATAATCCCCATATGACTGTAAGGCGAATGCGTTGCTTTCTGAATGGCAGCACTTTGGGATGAACGCGAGGTGTGGAAAATAATATCGCCCTGTTGCGGTTGCAGGGCAAATACGGGTGCGGTGAAAAAGCAAAAGAGTAACAACAGGTTGCGCACTGATATTATCATGCATCGTCTCCTGTGAAATGCCATAAAAAAACTGCACCTGACAATCTGTCAGGTGCAGCTCTGTAATCTGTCTGTTTTATCAGAAGCTATAGGTAACGCCGGTCCACAGAATTGAGGTGGTTTTTTTATCCACCATCGGGCTGTTTTTCGCTTCATTCGGTAACAGGTCAATACGCCCCATTGCGAACGCTGACCAATTATCATCAAACTTATAATTTCCTGTCAGCTCAACATACGGCATCCAACTGCTGCCCGGACGGTATTCATCCAGACCGCTGCGGCGGGATTCTGAATCCGTTATACCGTATTCATAGCGGTTCTGACGCTCACTCTGCCAGATAACCCCGACACCCGGCTGAAGTGACCAGTTGTCACCATCAAAGCCGTAGAGGTAAGCCGCATCAAAGCGCATGCCGTCACTTTTTCCGAGGATATCACCGGAGAAATTCGCACGCAGGGTTCCCCACTCTTCATGATGGCGGTAACTCATGCCCGCCATCGCGGTATCACGGCGGTTATCGAGCTGACGCATACGGGAATCTTTATTATCTTTGGCGCGATATGCCTGCGGATAATAAAAAAGATCGACAGAAAGCTGATCTTTTTTATCATTCCACAGATAGTAACCTGTTGCTAACGTATGAAAATAAAAGTTTTTACCGTCATAGTTAACCATCGGAACCGGCATGAATTTATCTGACGTTTTTGTTCCGCGATAGGCCTGTTCCTGGTATAAAACAGAGGCCCCGACAGACCACTTTCCGTCATCCGCGAATGCGGAGGCTGACAAGGTCGCCAGCACTGCTGTTGTCAGCAGACCGGTTATTTTTTTATGCATTATTATTTCCTGAGTTAAATTCGTCTGCAAATTACAGTGATACGTATTCGCACAGTGGTATATTTTACCGTGAATGATAATTCAGTAATGATTAAAATTACAGATATTTACTGTATCAAAACGTGCCGTTAACATGGCTGAAAACCACCTAAAAAACACGAAATGCCGCAATCACCGCCTGTCCTGCCGCTATTCCGCCATCTCCGCACGGAAGCTGACGGGGTTCAAGAACATGGCGGTGAGTTAATCCTGCCTTAATAAAACCACGTAATAACCGGTTATTAAATACCCCGCCGGAAAGGACGACTGTATTAGTCTGATACTGTTCTGCGGCTTCATTCGCCAGTTCTGCAAAGGTATTCGCCAGCATGATATGGAAGCAGACCGCTTTTGCCTCAGAGGTCAGCGAATCATCCACCAGCATCAGCCAGAGCGGAAGCAAATTGATCGTATTATCAGGGTTGACCGGCAACGATCCTATTACCTTCATTTCATTAATATTGTGACACTGTAACGCATGCGTTTCCAATGCACAGGCGGCTTCGCCTTCCCAGCTCACCGGACCGGAAATAAGCCCCAGCGCACAGGCAACCGCATCGAACAACCGCCCGCAGGATGATACGCGGGGTGAATTAATTCCCTGTTCAATGGCTTTTATCAGTAATTCACAGCCCTGCTCCGGTAAACGGGCAGACAGCTGAGAGCCGGGCCATAACCCGGCATGATGCAGGTGCGCCAGCAAATTACGCCACGGCTGTGTTGCCGCTTTGTCTCCGCCCGGCAAACTCACTGCGGGCAGACCGCCGGTGCGGATCATATTGCAGTAATCCCCTGCAAGCACTTCGCCGCCCCACAACTGATTATCTGCACCAAACCCGAGACCATCCAGCGCAATACCCACAACCACGCCATCCTCCTGCCGCCAGCCGTGCTCTGCCAGACAGGCAGCAATATGGGCATGATGATGATACACAGGTATAAACGGCACCTGCCAGGCGGCGGCGAGCGCCATTCCTGTTTTATGGCTGACATACCCGGGATGCGCATCCGCAGCAACTGCCTGAGGACGCACCTGATAAATCTGCTGAAACAGTGCCAGCGATGCCTCCTGTTGCGCCTGCACGGAAAGGTCATCCAGATCGCCGAGATGGGGGCCGGTAATCAGCTGGTGATGATGCAGAAAACAAAACGCATTTTTCAGATCCCCGCCCAACGCCAGCACTGACGGCGTTTCTTTGCCGGTCACCGCACTGACATCGATCGTGTCCGGCACATAGCCCCGCGCGCGGCGCAGCATCTGATTACCGTCCTTTTGATAGCGAACAAGGGAATCATCTGCACGCTGAATGATTTCGCGGTTATGCAGCAGAAAAACATCGGCGATCGTATTAAGTTGTTCAAATGCGGTGGTGCTATCAAGCGCCGGCGTATGACCGGAGGCATTTCCGGACGTCATCACCAACGGACGCTGACTGTCATTCAGCAGCAGATGCTGTAATGGATTAGATGGCAACATAATACCGATTTCACATAAATTTGGTGCTATCAGTGGCGATAATGCAGCAAACAGCCGCGGTTCATCGATTAACACAATCGGCGCTGCCGGGCTTTTTAATAATGTGACCAGTGCTGCGTCAGGCTCGCGTCCCAGACAGGCTGTCAGCCAGTCAACAGAGGGGATCATCACGGCAAACGGTTTTGCCGGCCGGTGCTTGCGAACCCGCAGTTTCGCAACTGCATCACTGTTTTGCGCATCAACTGCGAGGTGAAAACCACCCAGCCCCTGCATAGCCAGAACGTTACCGTTATGCAGTTGCCTGACACTCTCTGCGATTGCATCATCATGACGCATCAGCACCCGCTGATCCGCATCAGTCAGCCAGATTTGTGGTCCGCAGTCAGGGCAGGCATTAGGTTGTGCATGAAAGCGCCGGTCGCCGGGGTCTTTGTACTCTTTCTGACATACCGGACAAAACGGAAAGACAGACATCGCCGTATTGGGGCGGTCATACGGCATACTGCGGATAATAGTGAAACGCGGTCCGCAATGGGTGCAATTTATGAAAGGATAACGGTAGCGGCGGTTTTGCGGATCAAATAATTCTGCGCGGCAGGCATCACAGGTGGCGGCATCCGGAATGATTTCTGTGTCCATTTCACCACGCCCGCTGGCACAGATAACAAAGGCCGCCGGATGCTGTGCAAAGGTATAGTCGTGCTGCTCAATACTGTCTATCCGCGCCAGTGGTGGGCACTGTGCCTGTAACCGGTCAATAAACCCGGCAACATCGGCACTTTTCAGCAGGTGAACAAGCACCCCTTCACTGTCATTACTGACATCACCACACAGCGCCATCTGATGTGCTATCTGCCAGACGGCGGGACGAAAGCCGACGCCCTGAACTTTACCTTTAACCCGTATTGCCACACCCGCAATCATAAAACGCTCCAGCCTGATTTTAACCGACACCCTGATTTTAACCAACACCCTGCTTTTAACCAACATAGTGTACTGCGCTCAGATGTCCGGGTTATTTAGCCAGATCAGAAAAAAGCGGTATTTATACTCTTTCATTCAAACTGCAGGTTCGTTGGCGGAACGAGGACAGCCTGCATCCTGAATGACGGCTGGTATGCCTGAAATCAGTCAGTTGTCACTACCGGTACCCGCAGTGCCAGCGCCGTCAGTAATTCATAGCCGATGGTTCCCGCATGCATGGCAACCTCATCAACCGGCAGAGATTTCCCCCACAACTCCACCGGCGTGCCGATATCCGCAGCCGGACACTCAGAGATATCAACCGTCAGCATATCCATGGAAATACGTCCTGCCAGCGGACAGCGCTGCCCTTCAATCCATACCGGTGTGCCGTCAGGTGCATGACGGGGATAGCCATCGGCATAGCCGCAGGCAATAGTGGCAATACGCATAGGTTTATCTGCACTGAACCGACTGCCGTAACCGACTGTGTCTCCGGCGGCAATATGATGAACCGCAATAATTTCACTGCGCAGTGTCATTGCCGGCTTCAGTGCAAATTCCGCAATATCCGCATAATTTCCGGAGGGTGATGCCCCGTAAAGAATAATTCCGCAGCGGACTTCATCGCCCCGCGTATCCGGCTCCCACAGTGCAGCAGCCGAATTAGCCAGACAATGCGGCAGATTCAGTGAGCTGAATAACGCAATGCGTGACATCTGCTGATGAATGCCGGCGGTCAGATCGGCATCAGAAAAATGGCTCATCAGTGTAATATTAAGCACCTGCGGCGCTATTTTCAGGCGCTGAAGTGCATTCAGATAAGAGGCGGGCGAAAAACCCAACCGGTTCATGCCGCTGTTCAGCTTAAGATAAACATTCAGCGGATGAATAAACGAGGCATCTTCAATCGCCTTTAACTGCCAGTCACTGTGTACCGCTGTTGATAACTGATAATGGTCAATCAGCGCCAGATCCTGTGGCTGAAAAAAGCCTTCCAGCAACAAAATGGGTTTCTGCCAGCCCCGCTCCCGCAATTTGATCGCATCGGCAAAATCCAGCAGCGCAATACCATCTGCTTCAGTCAGTGCCGGGAATATCCGTTCAATACCATGTCCATAGGCATCTGCTTTGACCACCGCCCATACCAGAGACGGGCTGACAATACGGCTTATCTGCGCCAGGTTATGGCGGATGGCATCATTATGAATAACTGCCTGTATCGGACGCGGCATAAGATAGCGGGCTCCTGTTCTGTTATGCGGTATGCAACTGCTGCGGAATAACCAGCTTTGTTTTAAACCCGTTCAGATAGCGGGAAACCGCCAGGTCATCGGCACGGATCGCGGTGTGGTGTCCGGTCATAATATCCGCCAGAAGTTGCCCGCTGCCGCAGGCCATCGTCCAGCCGAGTGTGCCGTGTCCGGTATTAAGGAACAGATTTTTATATGCTGTCGGACCAACAATTGGTGTGCCGTCCGGTGTCATCGGGCGTAATCCTGTCCAGAATGTCGCTTTTGTTATGTCCCCGCCGCCGCCGTAAAGATCCTGCACCACCATTTTCAGTGTTTCACAGCGCCGTTTTACAATATCCAGATTAAACCCGGTGACTTCCGCCATACCCCCGACACGGATCCGTTCATCAAAACGCGTCACAGCAATTTTATATGTTTCGTCCAGCACGGTAGAGACCGGCGCACGGCTGACATCGGCTATCGGCATGGTCAGTGAATAGCCTTTGAGCGGATAAACCGGCACTGAAATGTGACCGCGTAACAACTGAGTTGAGTAAGAGCCGAGTGCAACCACATACTGGTCTCCGGTGATCACTTCTTCATCACAAATAACACCGCTGACACGATCACCACTGTACTGAAGCCGGTGAATATTTACACCGAAACGAAATTTCACCCCTGCCTGCCGTGCCATTTCCGCCAGGCGTTTGGTGAATAAATTGCAATCGCCGGTTTCATCATTCGGTAATTGCAAACCGCCGCTGAGTTTGTGCTCCACATGCGCCAGCGCAGGCTCAGCCTCATGAATTTCACCGGCACTCAGTAACCGGTAAGGCACACCTTCCTGCGTCAGAACAGCAATGTCATTGGCGGCATTATCCAGCTGTTTTTGTGTACGGAATAATTGCAATGTGCCGCCCGACCGCCCTTCATACTGAATACCGGTTTCTGCCCGCAGGGTTTGCAGACAATCCCGGCTATACTCTGCAATGCGAACCATGCGGCTTTTATTCATCACATAATAATCAGCACCGCAATTGCGCAGCATCTGCCACATCCAGCGTAACTGAAACAGAGAGCCATCCGGACGAATGGCCAGCGGTGCGTGTTTTTCAAACATCCATTTTACCGCTTTCAGGGGAATACCGGGTGCGCCCCATGGTGTGGCGTAACCGGGTGAAATTTGCCCGGCATTGCCGAAGCTGGTCTCTTCTGCGGCAGCTGATTGCCGGTCAATCACGGTTACATTATGGCCTTTCTGCGAGAGATACCAGGCTGTTGTAACACCGATAACACCACTTCCCAGGATGACAACGTTCATATTGCCGCCTTTTGTTAAATTGACGTTATCACCAGCATAATATTTCAGAAACATTTTGCCAACATAGCAGCATCCACTCAGCGCTGAATATGTTTGTTTCTTTGCAGTCAGTCACAAAACAGCACGTTTTTTCATCAATGAAATTATTAATTAATTTATTTTTTTATCTGAAAACAGTTTTATTGTTTTATAAACCAATATGTTATCTTCTTCTTTTCCGTATAACCCACCCTGTGCGGAAGACAGCAGAATGAGCAATAACAGAGAGTGAGGCAGCGGATGTTTTTTACCGTGGAATAAGAGAGATACGCAGAATTTTCCGGTTATCATACCGGGCGGAAGGAATTCCCTGATTTAAGACACTGACAGCAAAAAACCGGCCTGAGCCGGTTTTTCAGATTATATATTATTAATGCAGGGGATCAGCATGCCTGCGGGTTCAGATCGCGGGCGATTTCGCTCTGCATAGTCTGCCAGATAAGCCCGCTCTCTTTACCGTAATGGCGGACACACTCAAGCACACTGTCATACGCTTTATCGCGGCATAACGTAATAAGCTGCTGATAAAAATTCAGGGCCAGCTTACGGGCCTGCGGGCTGGCAAAATAAAACCGTCCTACCCGGGTGTACAACCCTTTTAATCCGTTGAAAATCAGACCGTAAATCGGGTTTCCCGAGGCAAATGCCAGGCCGCGGAATACATCATAATCATACTGACTGAATGCGGCCGGGTTATCCTCCGGTACAGAGTCCTGTCCGAGGACTTCCAGTGATTTTTCAGGATTATGGCGAAACGCGGTGCGGATAAAAATAGAGGCGATATTAGTCCGGG
Organism: Morganella psychrotolerans; assembly: GCF_001676055.1. Classification (GTDB taxonomy): domain Bacteria; phylum Pseudomonadota; class Gammaproteobacteria; order Enterobacterales; family Enterobacteriaceae; genus Morganella; species Morganella psychrotolerans_B. Next base: position 328,051 of record NZ_LZEX01000001.1, read on the forward strand.
CTGCCAGCAGGTTTTCAATCAGTTCCGGCGCACTTTCGTGATCCAGACGGGCGATGGTTTCCAGAATATTAAGACCGGAAGTTTCCCAAAAATTGTTGATTTTAGTCGGTTTTCCGTGCTGAATAGTCAGCCAGCCATCTCTGGCAAGGCGTTGTAATACCTCGCGCAGGGTGGTACGGGTTACACCGATAAGTTCTGATAATTCACGTTCTGCGGGTAAAATGGAACCGGGCGGAAAACGATTGTTCCAGATGCTTTCAATAATATACTCTTCTGCAAACCCCGCAGGCTCTGCGCTTTGATTACCATAGCTGACGTCATCCGACACAAATAATTAATTTTCCAATGACAAGGATGATAACAGAATGTAGTGCCGCGATATACCAATCACCATGCGAAAGAGTGAATCAGGTCATAAATAACATCGGTGTATTCACGCCGTGAACAGTTGATTTAAATCCTTAATAAATTCAGAATACCGGCGTAGTATAAAATACTGCATATCTTCATGCTGCTTTTCCCTGCAACCCCTATGGAGGACACACAGCAATAATGGAAATGTCAATGCGGCAAGCCTTCCTGAAAAACTTTATGGGTCATTCACCTGACTGGTACAAGCTTGCTATTATTTCGTTTTTAATAATAAATCCGATTGTTTACTTTCTTATCGATCCGTTTACGGCAGGCTGGTTATTAGTTATTGAGTTTATCTTTACGCTCGCGATGGCGCTTAAGTGCTACCCTCTGCAACCCGGCGGTCTGCTGGCGATTGAAGCGGTTATCATCGGGATGACATCCCCCGGCCAAATCAGTCATGAAATAATGAATAACCTTGAAGTTATTTTATTGCTGATTTTTATGGTTGCCGGTATCTACTTTATGAAACAGTTACTGCTGTTTCTGTTCACCAAAATGTTGTTAACTATCCGCTCTAAACGGGCTCTTTCCCTGGCATTCTGCCTTGCCAGTGCCTTTTTATCTGCCTTTCTCGATGCACTGACAGTGATCGCTGTTGTTATCAGCGTTTCTGTCGGTTTTTATGCGATTTTTCATCAGTATGCCTCTTCGCAAAAAGAGATGTTGCCTCTCAGTGATGATCATTTTATCGACAGTGCAGAGAAAAAACAGACACTGGAACAGTTCCGTGCGTTTTTACGCAGCCTGATGATGCATGCCGGTATCGGTACAGCACTCGGCGGTGTGATGACTATGGTGGGTGAACCACAGAACCTGATTATCGCCAAACATGCCGGGTGGGATTTCATTAATTTCTTCCTGCGCATGGCACCTGTCACTATCCCGGTCTTTTTTTGCGGTTTACTGGTTTGTTACCTGGTCGAGCGTTTCAGATTGTTTGGTTATGGTGCCGAGTTACCGGATCGCGTCAGAGCCGTACTTGAAGATAATGCACAAAAATCTGCCGCACACCGGACCAAACAGGAAAAAATGCAGCTGATTGTTCAGGGCATTATCGGCCTCTGGCTGATTTTCGCGCTGGCATTTCATCTTGCGGAAGTCGGGCTGATCGGGTTGTCCGTTATCATCCTGGCAACGGCTTTCTGCGGGATCACGGAAGAGCATGCACTGGGTGAAGCCTTTGAAGAAGCGCTGCCGTTTACCGCGCTGCTGACCGTCTTTTTCTCTGTTGTCGCGGTGATTGTCGATCAGAAACTGTTTACACCCTTTATTCAGTTTGTTCTCAGTTCTGATCCCTCCTCGCAGCTTTCGCTGTTTTACCTGTTCAACGGACTGCTCTCTGCCGTTTCCGATAATGTCTTTGTCGGCACCGTCTATATTAATGAAGCCATGACGGCGATGAAGGAAGGACTGGTTTCCTATACACAGTATGAATACCTGGCCGTTGCTATCAATACCGGGACAAATCTGCCGTCGGTGGCAACCCCGAATGGTCAGGCTGCATTCCTGTTCCTGCTGACCTCCGCTCTGGCACCGCTTATCCGCCTGTCCTACGGGAAAATGGTGATGATGGCGCTGCCTTATACCATTGTAATGACCCTTGTCGGCTTCTTTGGTGTCGAACTGTGGTTAGTACCGGTTTCAGAATGGATGGCGGGTCAGGGTATCATTACTCTGCCGTAACAGATGTATTACACTAAACTAACCGGAATAACGCTGTTATTCCGGTTTTTTCTTTTGCGTACCGGTCTGATGCGGAAAAAAGATGCGCCGCAGTACTTTTTGTCGTACATTCATTCGTAACGTTAGTCTATTCATTCATTTACCGGATAATACGGATAATATTATGCTGACTTACCTTTATGAGTGTTCCCGGGGTCGCAGTGCCTGGTTTTTACTGATGATCTCCGCGCTGGCACTCGACGGTATCGCCCTGTTCTTTCAGCACGGGATGGGATTACAACCGTGCGTGATGTGTATTTATGAACGTATTGCTGTTCTGGGTATTGCATTTGCCGGTTTCCTCGGCTGGGTGGCACCGCGTACCGCACTCATCCGCTGGATAGCTGTCGCGTTATGGATTTACAGCGGGATAGTCGGGTTACAGCTGTCATGGGAGCACACCATGATCCAGCTCTATCCGTCACCTTTTAACACCTGTGATTTCTTTGTGAATTTCCCGGAGTGGCTCCCGCTCAATGAGTGGCTGCCGGCGGTTTTCGAAGCCTCAGGTGATTGTTCCGTTCAGCAGTGGGTATTTCTGAAACTGGATATGCCGCAGTGGCTTATCGGGATTTTTGTGGTGTATCTGATTATCAGCGCGCTGGTGCTGTTATCTCAGTTTATCCATAAGAAAAAACGCCGTCCCCTGTTCGGATAACGGGTAATAAACAAAAAATATCCGCGCCAACGGGTGCGGATATTTTTGCAGAACCCGGCAGTTACAATACTTCAATCAGTATAAATTCCTCGAAAATCAATTCCATCTCCGGCGAAAAAAAACCTTCCCGCGTAAAATAGGCCTGATGCTCTCTCTGCCAGAAAGCGAGACTTAAATCCCCTTCTCCCTCTGCTGCGGCTATAGCGGGTGTCACATCACAGAAACGGACAAGCTGCATTGATATGGTGCGGATAACACAAACCGGCACATTTTTGCCGTCAAGAACAATACTGTATCCACCAATCTCCGGTTTAATCCCTTCCTGCATAAAACTATTCAGGGAAGAACAGCTTGCTCTTTTCTGCCCGTGAATAACCAGCGCCGCCAGTTCATCCGCCAGTTCCGGTGAATCACCAAACGGCCAGGCGACGACTCCCGGGTATTTCGCCCGTAATACATCAGATATCACAATACAGAACCGCAACTACCGGAAAGCAGTGCCCGTTCATTACAGCGCTTTCCGTTGGCAAACTGACAAACTGATGACTGCGCGCCGTTCAGCTCATGAATAAGCGAGGGTGTTCCGCCTGCATAACTGCATGATGCACGGGCATCTTCCGTTAAATCTGTCAGTGGCTGCTGGTAACGCAGAACCTGCTTTTGCTGCACCGTTTCCGTTGACTGACTGCATGCCGCCAGTAACCCGATTACACCGACAAGCATTGTGCGCAGGACCCACCGCCCAGTGTGATAAAAATCTGCTGATTTCATTCTGTTTTTGCCTCACATCCCGTCACCGGTACTAATGACCGCTGCTTTTGGAGAATAAATTTATCACTAACACACCCGCAATAATGAGAGCCATTCCCGTAATTGCGGGTAAATCCAGCTTTTGCTGATAAATAAAATAAGCGGCCACAGAGACAATGACAATCCCCAACCCTGACCATATTGCATAAGCGATCCCCAGCGGCATTACACGAACCACCTGAGAGAGCGCAAAAAATGACACACAATAGCCAATCACCACGATCACCGACGGAATAAGCCGGGTGAATCCGTCCGCGGCCCGCAGCATGGAAGTTGCGATCACTTCTGAACCCACCGCTAAAATCAGCCATAGAAAACCATTCATAGAAAAACCTGTCATTCTGTATTTATGATTAAATCAGATCCGCAGTATAAAGGCGTTGCAGAAAAAAGGATAAAAATATCCTGTGACGCAATTTTGCCCGCAGGTTTATACCCAACGTCATTCAAGATGCAGGCAGGCGGCAAGGGAAGACAGTCGGGGAGCATACATCAGTATGTGACCCGGCTGGCTGAGCGTAGCAACGCACCTGCAGTTTGAATGAATAAGGGTATACATTTTGTGTTTTCTTTGACATCATAACCGCGATTTCATTTCCCCCGAGGATGTCAGCTGACATGATTTAATGCCTGTACGTAACCACAATATCGTCCGCATCTTATTGATGCGATTTGTTGATATTGGGCAGGCTGCTATCCCCGTCATTTTTTGTCTTATTTACATTGTGCATAATTGCCTGCCCTGAATATTTCAGGAGCTTACTTATGCCTGTTCATTGCCATTTTTCACACTTATCTGTCGTTTTTAACGACACTCCGCTGTTTGAGAATATCAGCGGCACATTAACACATCAGGTTCAGGGACTGACCGGCAACAACGGCCGGGGAAAATCCGTGCTGATGTCCCTGCTCGCACAACGTCGTCGTCCGGCAACCGGTACAATCAGCTGGCAGACACCTTTCCATTATGTTCCGCAATTGACACGGCTGCCCGGTGTAACACTGGCTGATGCGTTAGGTAACAGCTCTGTTCAGGCGGCGTTCCGGCGCATTGATAACGGCACTGCCACCGCAGATGATTATGATTTTTTGTCCGATAAATGGGATTTCCCTCATCGCCTGCAATCCTTACTGGAAAGCGCGCAACTGGGTCAGTTTTCGCCCGATACGCCGTCGGCACAGCTCAGCGGAGGCGAGCAAACCCGGCTGGCACTCTGCTGTGCCTTTTTACAACCGGATAAATTTTTATTGCTCGATGAGCCGGGAAATCATCTGGACGGCGCCGGTCGCCGCTGGCTGAGTGAACAGCTTCTTCAGCACCCTGCCGGAGCATTAGTTATCAGCCATGACCGGCGGTTACTTGATGATATGCACCGTATTTTTGAACTGACCCCATCGTCACTGGACGAGTACGGCGGGAATTACAGTCACTTTGCTGAGCAAAAAGCCTTTCAGCTTAATGCGTTACAAAGTGAAGAAAAGCTGTTGCAAACCAAAGCACGTAAAGAAAAAGACGAGTTACAACGCACGCTGGAGAAAAAAGCACAACGTCGCCGCCAGGGAGAACAAGTACGCGCATCCGGTTCTTCTTCCGCACTGTTACTGGATATGAAAAAAAATAAGGCAGAAAAACAACAGTCGGCTATCACTCAGCGCCATGAGCGGGTCATGGGACAACTGAATGACCAGCGGCGCTGCGTGAATGAACAAATACAACGAATAACGCCGCAAATGCTGGCATTTGACTATCAGGATTATCAAAAGCGGATCCGGGTGAATGCACATGATCTGGTTCTGCCGTTCGGCTCACAACAACCGGTTTCACTGACGATTTCCGGCGGGGAGCGCTGGCATATTGCAGGGCGCAACGGCTGTGGTAAATCCACTTTACTGAAAGTGCTGACTGATCAGTTAACTGCTCTATCCGGTCAGCACTCTCTGCATGGTCACCGGCGCTATCTTGATCAGCACCTGGCGCTGCTGAATAAATCGCTGCCGGTTGTTGATGCATTATGCGAGTTTGACCCGGTCATTACGGCACAAACCTGGCGCACCCATCTGGGTGCATTACGTATACGGGGTGATAAAGGTCTGATTCCCCTTTCACAATTGAGCGGCGGTGAACAACTGAAAGTCACATTGCTGGCATTAACGCTCTCTGCACCACTGCCGGATATTTTGTTGCTGGATGAACCAGATAACCATCTGGATCTGGATTCAAAACTACTGCTTGAAGGCGTATTACGCAGTTATAAAGGCGCATTATTATTAGTCAGTCATGATGATGCGTTTGTAGAAAATTGCGCTGTGACTCATACCCTGCTCTTATAACACATACCATGATACGGCGGCACTGCCGCCATATCACAGTATTTACTACTTAATTTATAGCTTAATTTATAACTTACAGATATTCACAATAACGAAACGGGCAATATTGACATCATTGGCAGTTGCATCATTGATTGCTGCAGTATTAAACATTGTCAGAAACTTATCTGCATCTGTATTATTAATATCTGTATTGATTGCAATCTGGCTACGAAATAAAACCGATCCGGTCAAACCAAGACCTTCATAACACACAATATACTTATCCATATCTTTTTTAACCCCTGTCATTATCAATGAATATTTATACTAATATTTATTTAAGGTCCCGGTTATCAGTATTTCCTTAATTTACGGCGCAGCATTACAGAACAATCATTATTTGACCTCCCGGCCTTCTTTATCACCTAATGGTGTGTGTAGTTGTGACGGAACAAATAAACCCGTGTTATCATTACGCCCCTGCAATAATATTTTCGACTCTTTTTGTCTGTATTCTCTGACAGCTCGTTGTGACAATTTTCCGATAATGGTGTCAGGCGAACGCAAACGATTAATAATCAGCACGACCTCCGTATCCGGGAAATCAGACATCATATTTTGATCGCCCTCACTGTCTCCGGCGACTAATAAAGGCCCTTTACCTGCATATTTATCCTGAATAAACTGACGAATAGTCTCTGTTTTGCCTTTTCCCTGGGTTTGCGGATAGGCAGGGTCTAAATCAGACGTCAGCTTATTCTCTTTTGTGCGTAATAAATGCATCGCAAAAACCTGAGAATCAGGAACCAGATACGGCGGCTGAGTCACAATTGATTTAATCACTTCAAGATTTGAGGCAGATATAACATAAACATCAATACCGGATTTTTGTAATGCCTGATAAAGATCCTGCATTTCAGGCACTAAACGAAAGCCGTTATGCCAGGAAATATCGACCACACCAGCCAAACCCTGTAACGACTCCGGGCTTTGCCACGTAACGCTTTCTACCGGCTGAGTTTGTTGCCACGCAATTGTTTTTTCTGTTATATCTGCGACCTGTTCAGGTGTCATATTCATAAATAAATACGTCACCCACGGATAAGAGACTTCATGCTGAAATGTTCCGCCGATGGCCGCATATAAATAGCGCATTTTAGTAATGAAGTTTTGATAATGCGGAGATTTTTTTTATTTCAGAAAGTGGTTTATTGCCATTGAGCCCTTCTGCATTATCATACAGCCACTGATAGCTTTCGAGAATATCTGCACCCACCTTTTTAATATTAACGGTTTTACCCTTTTTATTGTTAAATTCAGCCACGAAATCAGTTGCAGGGATATCTTTAAAAATAACGGTTTTCAACTCTTCAGGCGTCATCGCAAATAACAGATTTTCGAGCTGATAAATCATTGCAGCTTCTTCAATATCCAGAAATGCTGTCGTATTGTCAAAGTCAAATACGGCATAATACGTATGAGCAGGAGACTTTCCGGCTTTTTCCAGCATCGCATCCAGACGCTGCTTATTAACGCTGTCCCATTGTCCCTGCTGTAATGTCTGCGGTTTTATGACAACCTGCGGTGCTGCTGATGCATTCAGTGAAATGGTTTGAGAATGTGCAGCGGTAATATTCAGTGTCAATGCACTGACTGCAAGAGCAATCAGGGTGTAACGGTTAATCAATTTCATAGAAAACCCCTTTTTAAAAGAAAATACTGATAAAAGGGATAACACAGGGTCATTTTTTGCTGTATCAAAAATCAGCAACGAATAACATTAAGCGAAATGGATCACACTCTTTTTATCGGCTTTTTTTTATAACGGACGTGTTATAATCTCAACCCCGCCTCATACACTAATAATTAATAACAGGTATACAAATGAGTCACCATTTCGATGGAAAATACGAGGCTGAAATAAAATATCACCTGCCTGATCACCGGGTATTCTTGTCGCAATTACTGTCACTGAATGCTGAGCCCTTTGTTGTTAATAATGAAGAAACTGACTGGTTTTTTGATAATCCGCAGCTCACTCTTGCCGGAAAAAATGTCAGTATGTCAGTCAGAAAAATGTCGCCTTCCGGTATTCAGCTCTGGATTGTAAAAGGACCCGGTGCTGCTGAATGTAAGGCCATCAATATTGACGACCATCAGCATGTCAGAAATATGCTGACAACACTGGGTTATACCTGCAACATGATATTAACCAAAACCCGGAGTATCTATTTTTTAGGTGAGATTCATATCACACTGGATCATCTGAATAATATCGGTTGGTTTGCTGAATTTGCGATTATGACGCACGATGAATCGAAATTAGCCGGTTATGAGAGTGAACTCAGGGAAAAAGCAAAAGAATTTGGTCTGACTGACGGGATGATTGAAAAGCAAAGCTACAAAATGCTCTATCGCCGGATGCAGGCAGGCGGCTGACTCCGGCCGCCGGGGAGCATACACAAGTATGTAACCCGGCGGGTTTCCCTGCACCAACGAACCCGCAGTTTAAATAAATAAAGGTATATCTGTAACCGGCTTATTTCAGCGTATACATTGTCAGCACAGTATAGGTCAGATCGTTTTCATCAATAATCCGTACCAGATTGGCATTACTGACGATACCAACAACGATTTCCACGCCCTCTTTTTCATATTTACGCTTAAACTGCCCGATTTTTCCCTTGGCTATCTTTTCCAGGAAAGGCGTATTCCGGTCATATTCCTCATTGATACCCTCCGGCTGACCATATTGTGCTTCCATCTCTGCATTAATTTTATCATATTCGCTGAGAAGTACCGTCTGATCACGGCTCCAGAGTCCGAAACGGGATATCCCGTTTAATCCTTTCCCTTCAGGAGAAAATACCGTCATAAAAAATTGTTTTTTAATATCCGGCGATTCCAGTGAGCTGCATAATTTTCCGCCATCACTGGTTTCTGTACAGTCCAGCTCATTGAGATTCAGTTCACTTAATTCTTCCGGTGTCTGACCCCATTTAAATCCGTAAGGTGCATCCGGTGTATTGCTTCCTGAGCCTGCACAACCGGACAGTAATACGGCCATAATTCCTGATATAATAAACTTTCGCATACCTCACCCTAATGTACATTAAGCCACTTAATACTGATCATACCAAAGACAGGTAAGAGACCAGAAGCCCGGCAGCTGACTTCTGCGTAAAATCAGATTTAATGAAGTCAAAATACCGTGCTCATACTAATATACAGGTCTGTAAACCAGATGAACATCACAGAAATACGAGTGATGAATATTCAGTCAATCAGGTGTATATCCAACCCTCTCAGCAGATCTAATGCTTCAATTCTTGAAAATGTTGCATTGGTGACTTTATTTTGCCGGATATCAATATTAAATGAATGACTACCGGCTAAATTCGTATTTTCCAGGTTTGTATGCATAAACAGGCTGTTTGATAAATCACAATCTTGTATGTGAGACTTACAGAGTTCCGCATTTCTGAAGTCTGCATCATGTATCCGGCATGCTTCAAAATGAGATTCATGTAATTTTAAGTCAAAGAAGTTGCAACTGTCTAAAATACAGTCTTTAAAGCTCAGTTGTGAATAAAAATCAAATGCCGGCCAATAGCCTTTTGTCCAGTCAATCCCGACAAGTTTACATCCCGTGAATTCAACCACCGAAAACCGGCTGCCGGGCACGTCCATCAGACTTAAATTGCACGCATCAAACTGACAGTTCAAAAATTTACATTGTGAAAAAACAGTTGATGTAAAATCACAATTAATGAATTCACAACGTTCAAAGACCACATCTGAATAGTGTTGATAACTCAATTCCTGCTTGTTGAAACAGGTATCAAAATATTCACCGCTATTTTCCGGCTCTGTCATTAATTGTCTCCTGCAACAGAAACCGGCGGTAAAACCCGGTAGTCATTGTCATCTATCAATCTGAGAAACATTAATAAATACCTTTCATTCTCTGTTGTTCTTTATAAATGGCCTGGTTTTCTCTGATTGTATTTACTGTACTGTTTTCATAAGGATCATTTTTTTTTGCTTCCGGCGTCATTGCCGGGATGTTCTGATACTGAACATCCCGCGATTATCACCGGCATCAGAATACTTAATATTACTTTATACATTTATTTTCCTTTTCAGACAGCGTGTATCCGAATCAGAGTGTAAACAGGGTAAAAAGTTCCACAATAGTGTAAATCAATGATGATGAATAAACACACTATTGTATGTAGTAATACCTGTCTGACTCGTATATTTAATTCATTTTATGCAATATTCAGAATGTTCCCCCTGCAAAAAAGGAATAAATGCTGTAAATCTTCTTCTCTGCATAAATGAGTCTGATTTTGTAACGAGGTAATTATGTCTGTCAGTAACAAATCCGTGTATTCCGCATGTTCAAAACTGACCCTGATGGTCATGAAATTAAGTGGATTAAAGCGGATCATCACAATTAATCAGTATTTTGACTGGGCAACAGATAAATCACTTATTCAACGATTTATTGACGATAACAGAGACCACACGAGTGGTTTCATTGCTTTAGACAAAACAAACAAAGATTGCAAAGCAGACCTCATCGCATACCTGGATACTGAGATCCGCAAATATGCCGGAACAGAACAAAAAGAAAACTATACTGCGCTAAAAAACGGTAATCTTTTAGTCATTAAAACGTTCAGTACTATCATGCAAAAACACAGTTAAACAATATTTCCGGTGTTATTTACAGACAAAAAATCCGCCTTGTCCGGCGGATATTGTATTAACGAAAACATTTATAGCCTATAATTCCGGCCTGATTATTTTTTTGTTGAATCCTGCCTGCTGATTTAATCTTATTTAATATTCCCTCTACCAGATTTTTTTGGTACAGATCAATACCCGGTAATGTCATCAGGCATACAGACTGCTTAATAACCTATCATACTTCATGATAATTATAGTAATAAAGAGTATTCCGATAGAAAATAAATATAATAAGTGGATTGTTATTTTACTATATTATTTAATTGGTTATATTGCAGATCTAAAAAAATAAACACCGCAGGGAAAAACCTGCGGTGATAACACGACTACAGGATTGGGAGTACAATACTTGCGATCATTCCGGCACCAGAGAGCGCAGTACCGACGATACCCGCTGCCATCAGACCGAATCCAAGACCACCGGTTACCGGACCTAATACAGCACCTGCGACAATTGCAGGAATAGAGAACATCAAACCAAGACCGGCCGGAAATGCTAATAAGCCAAAGCCACCATTTACAGAGTCAATTTCATTTCTTTTTAATTCTCTCATGATGATACTCCTTATTTTAACACTGTGACCATCCTTAGACAGCTATATTCATCCGTGAATTAACGATGAATATTAATATATTATATTTAATATTTTAAAATACACCAATATTTAAACCATAATTAAAACAGAATGCTCTCTATAATCGATTTTTTATTATTAACTTACTCTGAAAAATTAATCTGAATTGGTTTTTTATACAGAAAAAGCACACTTGCGCAGTGGTGACCGGCGTTTTTTTTATGAAAAAACAAAAATATTTATCTTTTTTAAACTGTAATAACGGATTAAATAATTAAAAATACCGTTTTTATTATTTTATTTAGTATTTACCTCTGCCATGATATGAATCAACCCGGGGTTTCTGCGCAACCCGACAGCCGGTAAAAATGCTACTTTTTTACCGGCGCGTATCAGAAGACCCCGCCTATCTGCTATCATTGCATCTTTCTCTCAGACTCTTTGCCGCAGATAACCTGTCATTTTTATCTGTAAGTCTGCAAAACAACACCAAACAGTAAAGAAACAGTAAGACATGAATACACCAAAAGATCAGTACAATATTAATAAATTGCAGAAACGCTTACGCAGCCATACCGGCAAAGCCATTGCCGATTTTAATATGATTGAAGACGGCGACCGCATTATGGTTTGTCTCTCCGGCGGCAAAGACAGCTATACCCTGCTTTCTGTTTTACAGAGTCTGCAACAGAGCGCACCCATCCGTTTTTCTCTGGTCGCGGTAAACCTGGATCAGAAACAGCCGGGCTTTCCCGGTCATATTCTGCCGGAATATCTGGAAAATCTCGGTGTTGAATATAAAATTGTGGAAGAAAACACGTACGGGATAGTGAAAGAAAAAATCCCTGAAGGTAAAACCACCTGTTCCCTCTGTTCACGTCTGCGTCGTGGTATTTTATACCGCACTGCCACTGAGCTTGGTGCAACAAAAATTGCCCTCGGACATCACAGGGATGATATTTTACAAACACTGTTCCTGAATATGTTTTTTGGCGGCAAACTTAAAGGTATGCCACCGAAACTGATGAGTGATGACGCAAACACATTGTTATCCGTCCGCTGGCGTATTGCCGCGAAAAAGACATTGAGCGTTTTGCCGATGCGAAAGGATTCCCGATTATTCCGTGTAATTTATGTGGTTCACAGCCTAATTTACAGCGTCAGATAATTAAAGATCTGCTGCGCGACTGGGACAAACGGTATCCGGGACGCATTGAAACCATGTTCACCGCCACACAAAATGTCGTACCATCCCATTTATGTGATACCGAATTATTTGATTTCAAATCCATTCATCAGGGCGGTGATGTGGTGGACGGCGGCGATTTGGCGTTTGACCGTGAAACACTGCCAACGCAACCTGTTTGGGCGGATGATGACGATGAAAACACAGACTTTACAGAACACCGCCTGGATGTGGTGGAAGTAAAGTAAATTTTTGCGGATAATCCTGAAAAAGCGCTCCCTGTGAGCGTTTTTTTTACCGGCAGGAGCGGATACAAAATCCGGACAAAAAAAAAACCGATGTATAAATACACCGGCATGATAATGGTCAATATTCTGTATAAGAATTCAATATGAGAAAAACTACAATTATGGAGCACAACGTTCATCGCTCAACGTTGTATTCACCTGCGGGACTAATAGTGCCCTAACTGACGCCGCTGTTTCTTGATATAGCTCAAGTCAGGTACGTTAAATCACATGAAATTACGCGTTTTTACAACCAGTTACTCTTGCGTAACCACCAGGCAACAAACCCTATCACACCTGCCAGTCCCACACAGAACAGACTAAATGCAAACGGAAAATCACCACCCGGAATTCCGCCGAGGTTGACACCAAATAAACCGGTCAGAAACGTCGTCGGTAAAAAAACCATTGCCAGCAGTGACATAGTATAAGTGCGCCGGTTCATGGCATCCGCCATCATGTTAGTTATTTCATCTGAAATAACTGAGGTCCGCGCAATGCAGGAGTCAATATCATCGATAATCCGCCCGAGCCGGTCGCTGACATCCGTCAGCTGATGACGATCTTCATCTGAGAGCCAGACGTAGCGCTCTGATGCCAATCTGGCGAACACATCCCGCTGCGGTGCCATATAACGGCGCAGGACAATTAATTGTTTGCGCAGCAGCGCCAGCTCCCCGCGTGCCGGAATACGCGGTTCGAGTATCGCATCTTCCATGTCGATCAGCTTATCATGCAGATCTTCAATAAAATCAGCAACTTCATCCGTAATACAAAATGCCGCCTCTGCCAGCCATTCACCGGTATTTTTCGCTCCTTCGCCGTTCAGTAAATCATCCTGAATGGTCTGGATAGAGTGTACTTTCCGGTGGCGGGTCGAGATAATATAATTGCTGCCTATCCAGATGCGGAACGCCACGAGCTGATCCGGTCTGTCACCCTCATTATTATTAATAGTTTGCAGCGTGATAAGCGCCGCCTCTCCGATTCTGACAATCCGCGGGCGGATAACATCATTAGTCAGCCCGTCCTTTGCCAGAACCGGCAGCAGGTCGGTTTCACGCAGCCAGCGCTGATTATTGGCAGAGAGGTAATCCAGATGCGCCCACATCGGCTGCTTTTGTCCGGCAACCGCATTGACATCAACGGGGATGCAACCCCCTTCTCCGTCAAACTGAACCCTGTATATAGGATCGGTTCCCTGAAAAGCAGATCCGTACAATGCACCCATGTGTTTCTCCTCCGGTGTCCCGCCGCATTCCCCCGCTCCCTGCGGGGAAATGACAGAAAGCAGGTTTAGTGCTTAATAATATAGAGATTATGGCTGTACGCCACATCTTCCGGATTATTAACCGGATACCCTTTCAGCCACGGTTTTATCAGGCGGCCATTGGTGTACTGATAGATGGGTGCTATCGGGGTATCTTCCGCCAACAGTTTTTCAGCTTCGTTATAATCGGCATTGCGGGCGTCATCATCAGTTTCCAGCGCCGCGGTTTTCAGTAATTCATCATATTTATTGCTGTGATACCGCGAGATATTACCGGTGTGAATGCTGCTCAGCAGTGACAAGAAGGTCGACGGCTCATTGTAATCGCCTACCCAGGATGCACGGATCACATCAAAATCCCCGGTATTACGGCTGTCAATGTAGGTTTTCCACTCCTGGTTCACCAGCCTGACGTCCACACCCAGTTTTTTCTTCCACATCGAGCCAACGGCGATGGCAATTTTCTGATGATTTTCGGAGCTGTTATACAGCAGGGACAGTTTCATCGGATTATGCGGGCCATAACCGGCAGCTGCCATCAGCATTTTTGCCTGGCTGTCCAGTTCGCTCTGGCTGAATTTCTGATAACGGCCCGGTTCCGGAGTAAACCCGGCGGTGACATCCGGTGTAAAGCGCCAGGCCGGTTTTTCACCTGTACCGAGGACTTTTTCGGCAATCACAGCGCGGTCGATAGTCATGGAAAGCGCCTGGCGCACACGCAGATCATTGGTCGGGGCGCGCTGTGTGTTAAAGGCGTAATAATAGGTGCCGAGCTGATCCGGGATATAAATCTGATCCGGAATGGATTTTTTCAGCTTCTGATACTGGTTTTTCGGGAATGATTCCGTGATATCCAAATCACCGGCAAGATAGCGCTTTGTTGCCTGAGATTCATGGTTAATCGGCACAAAGGTAACCGATGTCAGTACCGTATGCTTGTGATCCCAGTAGTGCGGGTTAGGTGTCAGAACGATTTTTTCATTCACCACCCGATCATGCAGGACAAATGCACCGTTTCCGACCAGATGCCCGACGCGGATCCAGTTATCGCCATGTTTCTCTATTGCTGCGCGATTTACCGGGAAAAGACTGAAGTTCGCAGCTAAATTCGGGAAGTAAGGGACAGGTCTGTCCAGCGTGATGCGTAATGTGTGTGGATCAATGGCTTCTGCGCCAAGTGTGGCAGGCGCCATTTTGCCGTCGATAATCGCCTGTGCATTATTAATACCGGCAAGAGGTGCGAACCAGGCAAATGTCGACAGGCTTTTCGGGTCAACCAAACGCTGCCAGCTGTAAACAAAGTCCTGTGCGGTGACAGGTGTGCCGTCTGACCACTGCGCATCTTTGCGCAGATGAAATGTCCAGACCTGGTTGTTATTTGTTTCCCAGGAGGAAGCCACACCGGGAACCGGTTTCCCGCCCGCATCCTGACTGGTCAGCCCTTCAAATAAGTCACGCAGGAGTTGTGCTTCAGTCAGCCCGACTGCCTTTACAGGATCAAGTGATGCAGGTTCGTCTTTAAGATGACGATATACAGATTGCTCTTTTGCCAGCTCCGTTCCGGCGGGGATCACCGCCGCCATGGCACAGAACAGAGAAGAAAAAGTGAACACCGCACCAGCAAGAAATGCGGTACGTGATAAATTTGCCGGCATGAGCATAACGGACGCCTTGTATTAGAAATAGTAAACCGATAGATTATCCGATGATTACCGAAACACAACAATCGAATATTACATTTTAATGGACGGTATTCGATGTAAAAACACCTGTCTGCAATTTTTAAATAAACAATTATGGGCTTCATTAAAAGGATAAAAATATGACTAATTCTGTAAAACTTCAGGGTAATGATGTACGGGTTTATGGTTCGTTCCCACACCTTGGTGATAAAGCCGCACCCTTCAGCTTAGTGACCGGTGAACTGTCCGATGCCACTCTCGCCACTTATGCCGGAAAACGTAAAATCCTCAATATTTTCCCGAGTGTGGATACCGGTGTGTGCGCGACCTCTGTACGCAAATTTAATGAAACTGCCGCAAAACTCAGCAATGCTGTTGTTTTATGTATCTCCGCTGATCTGCCTTTCGCTCAGGCACGTTTCTGCGGTGCTGAAGGCATTGAAAATGTCGTGATGCTCTCCACTTTGCGTGACCCGGAGTTCCGTGAAAATTACGGTGTCGGGATTGGCAGCGGCCCGTTAGCCGGTCTGTGCGCCCGTGCAGTTGTGGTGCTGGATGAGAAAGATAATGTGATTTACAGCCAGCTCGTCGGCGAAATCACTGAAGAGCCGGATTATGACAGCGCGCTGAATGCACTGAAATAATTGTACATATTACAATATACCCATAAAAAACCCCGCTACCGGAAAAGGTGCGGGGTTCTTTTTACAGTACTTTTTACAGCACAGATAACTCAGGACTCTTCGTCTTCATCACTGTCACTGTTCTTTGTGCCTGCGCGCACCCGGCTGAGCCCGTACTCACGCAATTTATTGGCAATCGCGGTATGAGAGACATTAAGTCTCTTCGCCAGCTTACGGGTACTCGGGTAGTGACGGTACAGGCGGGTCAGTACCGAGCATTCAAAGCGCTTGGTGATATCATCCAGCGAACCGCTGAGAATATCTTCACTGAAACCGATTTCTGCTTCCAACTCCGGTAACACGATATCCTGCGGGCGCAACAGAGAACCTTCCAGTGAGGAAAGCGCCTGATAAATCACGTTACGTAACTGACGGACATTGCCCGGCCAGTGATAAGCACATAAAAACGGTCCCAGCTCCGGCGCAAGGCGCGGCTCTTCGCACTCCTGCTCGTCAGAAAAACGCTTAACCAAATCACGGGTCAGCGGCAGAATGTCTTCCTGATGATCACGCAGTGGCGGAATGGTCAGCGTCAGCACATTGAGGCGGTAATAAAGGTCTTCGCGGAATTTACCCTCTTTTACCAGCTCCAGCAGATTTTTTTGTGTTGCACAGATAACCCGTACATCCACTTTTACCTCATGCTCTTCCCCGACACGGCGGAACGTGCCGTCATTGAGAAACCGCAGCAGCTTTATCTGCATCTGTGATGACATTTCGGCAATTTCATCCAGAAGAACAGTGCCGCCGTTGGCTTGCTCAAAGAAGCCTTTTTTCGGCTCGGTACTGTTGGCATAAGCGCCTGCGGCGTAACCGAATAATTCAGTTTCCACCACATCATCCGGCATAGAGGCGCAGTTAAGTCCCAGGAATGCCTGGTTGCCGCGCACACTGTAAAGGTGGCAGGCTTTGGCAAACACGTCTTTCCCGGTACCGGTTTCACCGACCAGTAACAGCGGGGAGTCCATTTTTGCCATGCGCTGCGCCTGCTCAACCACATGACGCATTTTGGCGCTTTTCGCCACCAAATCATCAAAGCTGCCTGAGTGAGCCACCTGCATGCGGCGTTTCTGACCGGTTCCGCTGTTATTTTCCGCGCGCAGCAACACAACCGCACCAATAGCTGCAGAGGTATCGTCTTTATCATCAAAGCTGATTGGTGTGACATTCAGGCTGTAAGTGTGCCCTTTGAGTATCAGGGTTTCTTTATGCGGCGACGGCACATCCTGCTCAATCCAGCGGCTGAAATTAAACTGGCTGAAATAATAGGTGATATTGCGCTGCTGAATGCGCTCTTCTGTAGTGGTAAACAGAGACAGCGCCGCACTGTTGGCAAGCTCGATATTACCGCGTAAATCCAGCGATAAAATCGGGTCTTCCAGTGATTCAAGTAATACCCACATTGCGCGTTGCTCGCGCTCTGAAGGCATAAAATGAACAGTTCTGACATCCACCACACCCTGAATACGGCGGATTTCAGCCATAAGGGACTGAAATACAGAAAAATCAATCTGCATAAAATTAAGGTAAATCCGGCCGTTCGGGGCAATTTCAATGCCTTTCAGGTCGATATTTTGCAATACCAGCAGATCCAATAACTCCCGCGTCAGTCCGATTCGGTCCTGGCAAATTACTTCCAATCGCATCATTACGATCCTATTTATACCCAACGTCATTCAAGATGCAGGAAGGCGGCAAGGGAAAACAGACGGGGAGCATACATTGGTATGTGACCCGGCTGGTTGAGTGCAGCCAACACACCTGCAGTTTGAATGAATAGGGGTATACACTTAAGTTATTATTTTCCGGCTAATTGAAACCGATTTTACGGTATAAAATGAAAACTGTCACGATTAGTTGACACAATTAACGCGCCTCTGTGATCGCAGTTCCATATACGTACATACGCTTATACCCAACGTCATTCAAGATGCAGGCAAGCGGCAAGGAAAGATAGACGGGGAGCATAGTGAGGTCACAGTAAAAAAAACAGTGACAGAGCACGGATTTCTGCATAATAAGACCGGATGACATCACAAAATGCACATCCGGTCTGTAAACCTGCGGTCAGATAGTTTTTTCCGGTGTTTTACCTTTCGGAATTGCCTGTTTAAGCTGTTGCAACAACTGTTTGCGAAAATCGGTCAGTTTCGGTTTATCATTTTCAATCCAGGGAAGCGGGCGGCACAATTCCATCGCTTTGATGCCCAGGCGCGCAGTCAGTAACCCTGCCCCCATGCCTTGCGCCGCGCGGGCAGAGAGCCGTGCGGTAATATCCTGGGAGAGCCAGTCCATGCCCACTTCGCGGATAAGCTCTGACGCACCCGCAAAGGCAATATTCAGTAACACCAGTTTAAACAAACGTAAGCGGCTGTAATAACCCAGTTCGATGCCGTAAATCGCCGCGACCCGGTTTATCAGACGGATATTACGCCAGGCAATAAACGCCATATCCACCAGCGCCAGAGGACTGACCGCGATCATCAGCGCAGATTCTGCCGCAAACCGGCTGATTGCCCGGCGTGCCTGTTCATCTAATACCGGCTGGACAATCTGACTGTACAATGTCACCACTTCGCGATCGTTATGAGTGCTCTGTAACAGACTCTGCCACTGCTGCAATGCCGGATGATGCGCCGGAATATTCGCCTGCTCAGCCAGTTTCTCACAAAATGCACGCCCCTCTCCGATACGGTGACTTTGTAGCAACGCGCAAGCGGCTTCCCGCTCGCTGGCGCGCTGACGCAAACGGTACAGGCGCCGCCATTCTGTCAGCACCGAGCCGACCCCCGCAATCAGGATCAAAAATGTTGCCGCAATACCGCCGAGGGCGGTCCAGTCATTACCTGTCCATGCATCATTCACCCACTGAATAAGTTGTGCGACCGCACTGATCCCCAGCAATCCGCCTGCCACAAAAATCAGTTTACGCCAGAGACTGCGGCGCGGTTTCAGAACCTGATTCAGCAAGGCTTCCGCATCCCCTTCCGCGTCCTGTTCTGACTGCATCGCAATTGATTGCTCAAAGATAACATCAGAGGCCTCAAACTGACGGGCAGGTTTGAGTTCTTCCTGTACCTCTGTTGACAACGGGGCTTCATCAAAGTCTATCCGTGATTTTACCGGCTCATTCATGACAATTTATCTCCCAGTAAAAATTCCATCGCACTGTCCATACGGATATGCGGCAATGGTGTATCCATCCGCATCGGCAGCGGGCGGAACGATTCAAACTGAAATCCCTGCTGCTGCCAGAACTGCGCATCCGGCAGGCGTTTAGGGACTTCGCCCGGATAGAATGTCAGCGGCGTGTTATCCGCCAGGCGCATGCCTTTCAGGGCCGGTATTTTTTCCCCCTGATGCATCACCATGCCGTTTTCTGTCGCCTGCACAGACGCCAGCCCGATACAATCCATTTTGATCCCTTCAAATGCGGCCTGCTGCCAGGCGGACTGCGTCAGTTGCTGCAGCAGTGCGACCAGATTGGCATGCTGATCTGCCGTGATATGGTCAGCTTTACTTGCCGCAAACAGCAGTTTGTCGATGCAGGGCGAAAACAGGCGGCGCAACAGTGTGCGCTTGCCATAGTGAAAGCTCTGCATCAGTTGTGTCAGCGCAAGGCGCATATCATTAAACGCCTGCGGCCCGCTGTTCAGCGGAGTCAGGCAATCCACCAGCACTATCTGGCGATCAAAATGCTGAAAATAGTGCTTATAAAATCCTTTGACCACATGGTCACAATAGTATTGATAGCGGTCACGCAGCATGCCTAGCACACTGTTTTTTGCCGCTTTATTCAGCCGGGTCTGATCCGGCATCTGCTCGGTGATAAACGGGAAAAACTGTAAACCGGGGGCTCCCGCCATATCACCGGGCAGCACAAAGCGTCCGGGCTGGATAAAATGAAACCCCGCCGCTTTGCAGCGGTGCAGATAATCCGTATACGCCTGCGCTATCGCGGCAAGTGCCTGTTCATCTGCCGGTGCATAAGGATCCAACTGACGGCACAGCGCCAGCCAGGGCTCTGCCCACTGTCCCCGCTCCCCTTTGAGCAGCGTTTTCATCTGTGCAGACCAGGTCAGATAATCCTGCTCCAGCATCGGTAAATCCAGCAACCATTCGCCCGGGTAATCCACAATCTCCAGATAGAGCGTGGAGGTCTCTTTAAAATGGCGCAGCAGACTGTCTTGTGTGCGGTAGCGCAGTTTCAGACGGATTTCGCTGACACCGCGCGTCGGCACCGGCCAGTCCGGTGGTGAGCCATACAGTGATGCCAGCCCTTCGTCATAGGCAAAACGCGGCACACCGAGATCCCGCTGCGGGATCCGTTTTACACCGTGAATACGTCCGTCACGGGCGGCAGAGAACAGCGGCAGCCGCGCACCGCTCTGAACATTGAGCAACTGATTAACAAACGAGGTAATAAATGCGGTTTTCCCGCTGCGGCTCAGCCCGGTAACCGCCAGACGCAGATGACGATCCAACCCCCGGTTTACCAGGGCGTTCAGCTCATTTTGCAGTCGTTTCATGTTTCTCCCACGGTAAGTGACGGGTCTTTTTGTTCTTTAATTTCATAGCATTATCACTTTGATAAGTACCCTGAATAATTCCGGATACCGGCGGGCTGAGCGCAGTCAACACCCAGGCATCCTGAAGTATGACGAGTATATACCCAACGTCATTCAGGGTGCAGGAAGGCGGCAAGGGAAGACAGACGGAGAGCATACATTAGTATGTGACCCGGCTGGCTGAGTGCAGCCAACGCACCTGCAGTTTGAATGAATAAGGGTATAATTAAAGATCACGAAAGCGGCGGTTAAGCGTAAACCTCTCCGACGTCACATAGCGCTCAATATCGCGGATCCGCTTTTCTGTCCGCACCTGACTGCGCTCCACCTGCTCCAGAAGCTCTGCGGCACGTTGTCCGCCCGAATCGCGGTTACTACCCTGCGGGGCAACCGGTAATACCATGCCGAACAGGATATACATAGTGATGGTCAGCCAGAAAAACCCGGTAAAGGTGGCGACAACCGCGATAACACGGATAAGCCAGACCGGTACATCAAAATAGTTAGCAATACCGGCACAGACTCCCCGAAACATACCCTCATCCGGATACCGGTACAGTTTACGTGACTGAAATTCCATTATGATTGCCTCCAGCCCGGATTTTCCGCATCCAGAATCGCTTCCAGTGTTTTGATCCGCGCTTCCATTTGCTGTGAATTTTCAGCCAGCGCCGTGAGACGCCGGGTTTCAAATGCATCGGGCCGGCTTCCCCGCTGACTGTTGTAGTGCAGCCATAACCAGATCGGCAGCACAAACAATACAAAGATAGTCAGTGGTATACCTAAAAATACAAATGCCATGTTGTTGTCCTTAATGGTATTAATTCAGGAAAGCCTTTTACTGACCTTATTCGCCCTTTTCGTCTTTTTCAAGTCGTGCTTTGATAGCGGCTATCTGCGCGCTTATCTCATCTTCCGCTTTCAGCTCGGCAAACTGCTGCTCCAGGGATTTTTCTTTTCCCAGACCATAACTTGCCGCTTCGCCTTCCATATGGTCGATGCGGGCTTCAAATTGATCAAAACGCGCCATTGCCTGATCCATCTTGCCGCTGTCCAGTTGGCGGCGTACCGCGCGGGAGGATTTAGCCGCATCATGGCGTACTACCATAGATTGCTGTTTGGCGCGGGTTTCGGTCAGTTTCTGCTCCAGCTCGTTAATTTCAGTTTTCAGTCGTGCAATTGTTTCATCAAGAATAATCAATTCGTGACGTAATGTATCCACATGCCCTGCAACACGCTGTTTTTCCAGCAGTGCAGCGCGTGCCAAATCTTCTTTGCCTTTGGTTATCGCCAGCTCTGCTTTTTCCTGCCACTCATTAACCTGACGATCACCGTTTTCTATCTGACGCGACAGGTTTTTGCGCTCCGCCAGGGTACGGGCAGAGGTTGAGCGGATTTCCACCAGCATATCTTCCATTTCCTGGATCATCAGGCGGATCATTTTCTGCGGATCTTCGGCTTTATCCAGCAGTGATGCGACGTTAGCATTAATGATATCGGCAAAACGTGAAAAAATTCCCATAATGTGTATCCTTTTTTATCCGTAATAACTGCCCCGCAGGGCTGAATGTTGTTGTCATGATTAATTGACTAACTAAATTAATTGACAAACTAAGTATTACAAGATGCGTGCCAACTCTGAGATTTTTTTAATCTGCTGTTTTTACTAAATTTTATTAATTTCACTTTTGTCACGACCTGCGTTAAAGTGGTCTTATTCACTACTAAGTGGTCAGATTAACCATGAAAAAATACGATGAATGAGACCCCTGATACGCTGATTGGTATTGATAATACCTTTATAGATGCACTTGAGAGCATCTCGCGGCTGGCAAAAATTGCCCGCCCGGTGCTGATTTGCGGCGAACGCGGCACCGGCAAAGAGTTGTTCGCGCATCGTCTGCATTATCTCTCTCCCCGCTGGAATGAGCCATTTATTACCCTCAATTGTGCGGCACTGAACGATAATCTGCTCGATTCCGAACTGTTCGGACACGAGTCCGGGGCGTTTACCGGGGCTCAGCGCCGTCATCGGGGGCGTTTTGAACGTGCGGACGGCGGCACACTGTTTCTCGATGAATTAGGCACCGCGCCGCTGAATGTGCAGGAAAAATTACTGCGCGTCATTGAGTACGGCGAGTATGAACGGGTCGGCGGGCAACAGACACTGAAGGCGGATGTGCGGATAGTGTGTGCGACCAATGCCGATTTACCGGCACTCGCGGCAGAGGGACACTTTCGCGCGGACTTGCTCGACCGGCTGGCGTTTGATGTGGTGACTATTCCGCCACTGCGCTGCCGTCCGCGTGATTTGTCAGAACTGGCAAACCACTTTGCCGTGCAGATGTGTCAGGAAATGGGCACGTCGTTTTTTGCCGGGTTTTCACCGCACGCTGTGCAACAGATGCAGAATTATGCCTGGCCGGGCAATATCCGCGAGCTGAAAAATGTGGTAGAGCGCTCACTTTATCGTCAGGGCGATACCACAGTGCCGCTGGCGGCACTTATTATTAATCCGTTTATCACCACTGTTACTGCACAAAGCGGGCAGTCCGGCGCAGAAAATCCCCTGCCGTCGCTGCCGTTTTCCCTGAAGCAGTGGCAACATACACAGGAGACTGATGCGCTGAATGCCGCATTGCATCAGGCGCAGTTTAATCAGCGGGAGGCTGCCCGGCTGCTGGATCTGACTTATCATCAGTTCCGCGGATTGCTGAAAAAACACGCATTGACCGGGACGGATCGCAGTGAAAATGCCCTTTTGCCCGATTAAATGCTTCCGTTTTTGGTTAGTCGCACAAATTGCGATATAATACAGCGTTCATTATTAACGGTAATTTATTTATGCGCCATTGGATTATCCGGGCATGCGCGGTGCTGTTGCCCGTAACAGGTTTTGCCGCCGCACCTGCGCAGCATACGCCCCGCCCGGCTGAACCGGCAGTGGTGAAGACCGCACCACTGACACCTGTCCGGGATACCGGCTTTGTCTATTGTGTCAATGGTAACATCAGTACCTTTAACCCGCAGCTGGTCAGCAGCGGGCTGATTGTCGAGCCGCTGGCAGCACAGTTATATGACCGCCTGCTGGATGTTGACCCTTATACTTACCGGCTGATCCCCGAACTCGCCGCCCGCTGGACAGTGTTTGATAACGGTGCGACTTACCGCTTTTACCTGCGCCGCGATGTGGAGTTTCAGACCACAGACTGGTTTACCCCGACAC
The DNA here is from genome assembly GCF_001676055.1 of Morganella psychrotolerans. Classification (GTDB taxonomy): domain Bacteria; phylum Pseudomonadota; class Gammaproteobacteria; order Enterobacterales; family Enterobacteriaceae; genus Morganella; species Morganella psychrotolerans_B. The sequence continues at coordinate 352,203 of NZ_LZEX01000001.1, forward strand.
GGAAATTAACCGCCGATGATGTGGTGTTCAGTTTTTCCCGCATAGTCGATAAGCAAAATCCGTATCATTATGTGAACGGCGGGCGCTATCCCTATTTTGACAGTCTCCGGTTTGCCTCCAATGTGAAATCTATCCGCAAAATTAATAACCATACGGTGGAAATCAAACTGAATACGCCGGATGCCTCTTTTCTGTGGCATTTAGCTACCCATTACGCCCCGGTGCTTTCAAAAGAGTATGCGGATAATCTGCAAAAAGTGCGGCGTCAGGAGCAGATTGACTGGAAACCGGTCGGCTCCGGGCCATACTATCTGGATGATTATCAGAGCGGACAATTTGTCCGGATGCAGCGCCATGAAAATTACTGGAAAGGTAAGCCGCGTATGCAGGAAGTGGTGGTGGATGTCGGCGCCGGCGGTGCCGGTCGAATGTCAAAGCTTATCACCGGCGAGTGCGATGTGCTGGCGTATCCCGCTGCCAGCCAGTTACAGGTGCTGCGTGATGATCCGCGCCTGCGTCTTATGCTGCGCCCGGGCATGAATATCGCCTATCTGGCGTTTAATACCAGTAAACCGCCGTTTAATAAACTGGAAGCGCGCCAGGCAATTGCTTATGCCATCAATAATGAACGGCTGATGAAATCTATTTATTACGGCACGGCAGAAACGGCAGCATCCATTCTGCCCCGTGTGTCCTGGGCCTATGATAATCAGGCGCGGGTGACGGAGTACAATCCGGAAAAATCAAAAGCCATGCTGGAACAGCTTGGTCTGAGTGGTATTACACTGAATTTGTGGGTACCGACCGCCTCGCAATCTTATAATCCCAGCCCGCTGAAAATGGCAGAGCTTATTCAGGCGGATCTGGCGCAGGTTGGTATTACGATGAATATCCGCCCGGTCGAGGGACGCTTTCAGGAGAATACCCTGATGGATCGCAGCCATGATATTACACTCGCCGGCTGGTCAACCGACAGTAATGACCCGGACAGTTTTTTCCGCCCTTTACTCAGTTGTGCCGCGATTGGCTCGCAGACCAACCTCAGCCACTGGTGTTCACCTGAATTTGATGATGTTATCCATCAGGCACTGCTGGCACAGCAGCTGGGCAGCCGGATTGAGTATTATCATCAGGCGCAGCAGATACTGGCGCAGGATCTGCCGGTGCTGCCGCTGGCGTATTCCCTGCGCTTACAGGCATTCCGCTATGATATCAAAGGGCTGGTGCTCAGTACTTTCGGAAATACCTCGTTTGCGGGTGTCTACCGGGAAGAGTCAAAACCTGAACCGGTGAGCACAGATAAACCTGTGACGCAGAAGGAAACACCATGATCATCTTTATTCTGCGCCGCCTGTTGCTGATGCTGATAACGCTTTTCTTTCTGTCGATGCTCAGTTTCAGCCTGAGCTATTTACCGGCGAATGCGCCCCTGAGCGGAGCCACACTGACAGATGCACTGGTATTTTATTACAACGGGCTATTGTCCTGGGATTTCGGTAGTTCGGTGATTAACGGCGAGCCGGTCAGTCAGCAGTTATGGTCCGCCCTGCCGCCGACTCTGGAGTTGTGCGGTCTGGCTTTTCTGCTGGCGCTGGTGATCGGCATTCCTGCCGGTATTATTGCCGGTGTCTGGCGTAATAAAGCCGCCGATGTTGTTATCAGTACCTTTGCGCTGGTCGGGTTTTCAATCCCGGTGTTTGGTCTGGCGCTGCTGCTTACCCTGCTTTTCTCACTGAGACTGGATTGGCTGCCGGTCTCAGGACGGATTGATTTATTGTATGATTTAACACCGGTTACCGGTTTTGCTATTGTCGATGCCTGGCTGTCTGATTCACCTTACCGTCAGGAGATGATAGTTAATGTCCTGTCCCACATGGTGCTGCCGGTGCTGACGCTTTCTATCGCGCCGATGACTGAAGTTATCCGCCTGATGCGCACCAGTACCGAAGATGTTATCAATGAAAACTATATCAAAGCCGCCGCTATCCGCGGATTATCCCGCCTGACCATTATCCGCCGTCATCTGCTGCACAATGCGCTGCCTCCGGTTATCCCTAAACTCGGGCTGCAATTTTCCACCATGCTGACACTGGCGATGGTAACAGAAGTGGTGTTTAACTGGCCGGGTATCGGGCGCTGGCTGATAACCGCTATCCGCCAGCAGGATTTTTCCGCGATTTCAGCCGGTGTGATGCTGGTAGGATCAATGGTCATTATTATCAATATGTTATCGGATATCCTGGGTGCTATATCCAACCCGCTGAAACATAAGGAATGGTATGCATTCAGATAAACTCTACCGCGAAGATCAGATGCCGTCGCCGGGACGGGTTATCTGGCAAAAATTTACGGCGGATATTCCGGCTATGATCGGGTTTTACGGCGTACTGTTTCTTCTGGCGCTGACTATCAGCGGCCCCTATATCGCACCGTATGCGCTCGACCAGCAGTTTATCGGCTATCAGTTGCTGCCGCCGTCCTGGTCACACTATGGTAATGTCGCCTTTTTCCTGGGGACTGACGACCTCGGGCGCGATATTTTAAGTCGCATACTGATAGGAACTCAGTCCACGTTCGGCGGTGCGCTGCTCGTCACCATTACCGCAGCGGTGTCCGGTATCATTATCGGCTGTCTGGCGGGGATGACCCACGGCCTGCGCTCCGCGGTATTTAATCACATGTTTGATACTCTGCTCGCTCTTCCGTCGCTGCTGCTGGCGATTATTGTGGTGGCTTTTTTCGGTGCGAGCCTGGGTAATGCGATGATTGCTGTGGCGCTGGCACTGTTGCCGCGTATTGTGCGCATGATCTATATTGCAGTGCATGATGAACTGGATAAAGAGTATGTGATTGCCGCGCGCCTGGATGGTGCATCCAATCTGAATATTTTTATCCGTACTGTCCTGCCGAATATCAGTGCGGTCACAGTAACGGAACTGACGCGCGCCCTCTCCATTGCTATCCTGGATATTGCCGCACTCGGTTTTCTGGAGCTGGGAGCACAACTGCCGTCGCCGGAATGGGGAGCTATGCTCGGGGATTCGCTGGAGCTTATCTATGTTGCGCCCTGGTCAGTGATCCTGCCGGGAACGGCAATCCTCGTCAGTGTGCTGCTGGTCAATCTGCTCGGCACCGGGTTACAGCGCGCGATTAATGCGGGGGTGGAATAATGCCGTTACTGGATATCCGCAATTTAACCATCGAATTTATGACTGCCGCCGGTCCGGTAAAAGCGGTGGATCGCGTGACATTATCCCTGACCGAGGGCGAATTCCGCGGGCTGGCGGGTGAATCCGGATCAGGTAAAAGCCTGATTGCCAAAGCAATTTCCGGTGTTACTAAAGATAACCTGCGCGTCACGGCAGATCGTTTCCGTTTTAATGATATTGACCTGCTTAAATTATCGCCCCGCCAGCGCCGCAAGGTGATAGGACACAATGTGTCGATGATTTTTCAGGAGCCGCAGTCTTGTCTTGATCCGTCCGAAAATATCGGCAAACAGCTGATTCAGGCAATTCCGGGCTGGACTTACAAAGGCCGCTGGTGGCAGCGGTTTAACTGGCGTAAGCGCCGTGCCATTGAGTTGCTGCACCGCGTCGGCATTAAAGATCATAAAGATGTCATGGGCAGTTATCCCTATGAACTGACGGAAGGTGAATGTCAGAAAGTGATGATTGCCATCGCGCTGGCAAATCAGCCACGCCTGTTGATCGCCGATGAGCCGACCAACGCCATGGAGCCGGATACCCAGGCACAGATTTTCCGCCTGCTCACCCGCCTGAATCAGAATAATAATATGACCATTTTGCTTATCAGCCATGATTTACAGATGATGAGCCAGCTGGTTGATCGTATCAATGTACTCTATTGCGGACAAACAGTGGAAAGCGCCGAGCCGAAAGATTTACTGCTCAAGCCACACCATCCGTATACCCAGGCACTGATGCGGGCAATTCCTGATTTTGAAAAAGCCCTCGCGCACAAATGCCGGCTGAATACATTACCCGGCGCTATTCCGTCACTGGAACATCTGCCGGTCGGCTGCCGTCTGGGGCCGCGCTGTCCGTATGCACAAAAAGTGTGCATTGAAGCGCCGCGTCTGCGCACCATAAAAAACCGCAGCTTTGCCTGCCACTTCCCGCTGAATATGGAGGATGTGTAAATGCCTGGTCCTCTGCTGGAAGTCAAAAATCTGAGTAAAACCTTTCATTATCGCGACGGACTTTTCCGCCGCCATTACCGGCAGGCCGTCAAACCTGTCAGTTTTACCCTGCAACCGGGGCAGACACTTGCTATCACCGGTGCGAATGGTTCGGGTAAATCAACACTCGCGCGGATGTTATCCGGCATGATAGAACCGAGCGGCGGGGAGATCCTGATAGACAAACACAAGCTGACTTACGGTGATTACAGCTACCGGAGCCAGCGTATCCGTATGATTTTTCAGGATCCGGCCACCTCGCTGAATCCGCGTCAGCGTACCGGGAAGATACTGGAACTGCCGCTGATCCTTAATACTGACCTTGATGCCGCCCAGCGCCGTCTGCGTATTCACGCCACACTGCGTCAGGTGGGTCTGTTGCCTGATCATGCTGATTATTATCCGCATATGCTGGCGTCCGGGCAAAAACAGCGCGTGGCACTCGCCCGTGCGCTTATCCTGCAACCGGAAGTGATTGTTGCCGATGAAGCGCTGGCCTCTCTGGATATGTCATTGCGCTCGCAGATAATCAATCTGATCCTGGAACTTCAGGAAACACAAAAAATTGCCTATATTTATGTGACACAACATCTGGGCATGGCGAAACACATCAGTGACCAAATCATGGTGATGCATAACGGGGAAGTGGTTGAGCGCGGAAATACCGCCGAAGTACTGGCCTCGCCGCTGCATGATGTGACGCGTAAACTTATTACCAGCCATTTCGGTGAGGCGTTGTCTGCCGAAGCCTGGCGCCGGGACGTGGAGTAATCACCACTGCTCTGATGAGTCAGGCAAAATACACCACAATTTCCGGTTACGTGATAGAATCACCCGGATTTTTAACAACCTCATCACCTGCCCGGTTTCCGGAGACAGCGGATGACATGAAAAAACACAAGGAAACTGCTATGGGTTTTATGACCGGTAAACGCATCCTGATCACAGGTGTTGCGAGCAAATTATCAATTGCTTACGGTATTGCCAAAGCGATGCACGACCAGGGCGCAGAGCTTGCGTTCACCTACCAGAATGACAAGCTGAAAACCCGCGTTGAAGAGTTCGCGCAATCCCTGGATTCCTCCATCATCCTGCCTTGTGATGTTGCTGAAGATGAAAGCATTGACAGCCTGTTCACTGAGTTAGCCAAAGTCTGGCCGAAATTTGATGGCTTTGTTCACTCTATTGGTTTCGCGCCTGCTGACCAGTTAGACGGCGACTATGTGGATGCGGTCACCCGTGAAGGTTTCCGTATTGCACACGACATCAGCGCTTACAGCTTTGTGGCAATGGCAAAAGCCTGCCGCAGCATGCTGAACCCGCATTCTGCTCTGCTGACCCTCTCTTACCTGGGTGCTGAGCGCGCAATTCCTAACTACAATACTATGGGTCTGGCAAAAGCCTCTCTGGAAGCTAACGTCCGTTATATGGCAAATGCGATGGGTAAAGAAACTATCCGCGTTAACGCCGTATCTGCCGGTCCTATCCGTACTCTGGCCGCATCCGGTATCAAAGATTTCCGTAAAATGCTGTCCCACTGTGAAGCCGTGACACCACTGCGCCGCACTGTAACCACTGAAGATGTGGGTAATGCTGCGGCATTCCTGTGCTCTGATCTGGCGGGCGGGATCACCGGTGAAGTTCTGCACGTTGACGGCGGTTTCAGTATCGCGGCAATGAATGAGCTGGAACTGAAATAAGATAACCGGCCTCTGCAATGCAGAGGCTGTGTTTTCTGAGCGTTCCGTGCCACAGCGGTCACATGCAAAACGAAAAGACGCTGTAAATACATCCGTGTACGCTCAGGCGCGTCATCCATGACGCGCATGCTTTTCGTTTATTTGCCTGCTTCCCGCTGACGCCTGCTGATATCGGTATCATCTGTCTTAAAAATCACTGAATTTCAGCCTTCAGAGTTCTATTCTGCCAATAATTTCTCTGTCAGCCGCTGAGCATAAAGCGCTTCTTCGCCACACACTGACGGCATTGTCTGATTAGCCACTGAATCAATAAAATGGCGTACCGCTCCATCAAAACCACGCTGAACCAGTACCGGCTCCCATGCCGCCGGGTGCTGCTCCTGAATGCCTGCCGCTGTTTCACTGCGAAAGTGGTTCATATCTGTCACCTGATAGCAACCGTCACGCCCGGTTACACTCACCTGCTCCCGCTGACTTGCAGCGCACCGGTGCATTGATGCTGTCAGCCAGGCACCTTCTGCGGTCTGCAAATGATGTTCTGCATACAGCAGCTGATTTTGTTCATTAACCTGCATGCTCCCGCTCTTCAGGCGGGCCTGTCCGTCGCGCCCCAGCCAGAGCAGGGTATCGGCAATATGCAGATAATCATCCGTCACTGTAAAATTCACATCATGCGGGCCGACGCTGTTGCTGCGGTGCTTATCCATACGGACAGAGGCTGCTTTTCCGGCAGTGCACTCTCTGAGTTGCAGATAAAAAGGCGAAAATCGCCGGTTGAACCCCACCATCAGCGCCCGCTGCTTTTTGTCTGCCAGACTGACCAGGGCTTCTGATTGCTCATAAGTTGCGGCAAGTGGTTTATCAACATACACATGACAACCTGCATTGAGTAACTCACTGACAACAGCAAAGTGACTGTCGGTGCTGCTGTGAACAAAGACGGCATCACATTGTTCTGCCAGTGCATGCAGTGTCGGAAACAAGGAAAACCGGTAAGCATCACACACCGGGCGGGCTTTCTCCTGATTTGGCGAAAAACCGCCGGACAGGATCCAGTTATCTGTTTTGGTTAACACCGGCAAATACGCTTTTTGTGCTATCCCACCCAGTCCGGCTATCCCGATACGGATTTTTTTCATATGTTTTTCACCTTTTATCGTTTTGTAACAGTGAATTATAAAATATTTCCGGATATTGAATCCGCTGTGATTATATGGAAAGATAGCGTTAACCGGTAAGGAATTTGCCTGCTAAATTTATATGCCCCGCGAATACCGGTCTATACTTTATTCATACCACCATATCCGTTCTTTCATTTTGACTGAGGAGCAATCAATGCAACTATTTTATACCCCGGGAAGTTGTGCGTTATCTCCGCATATTATTTTGCGTGAAACAGGGCTGGATTTTTCACTGGTCCGTGTCGATCTGAAAGCTAAAAAAACAGAAAATGGTGATGATTATCTGAAAATTAACCCGAAAGGACAGGTGCCCGCACTGTGTATCGGTGATAACCAGCTGTTAACGGAAGGCGTGGCGATTGTGCAGTATCTTGCCGATCAAAAACCGGATCGCAAACTTATTGCCCCGGCGGGGACAATGGAGCGCTACCATCAGATTGAGTGGCTCAATTATATCGCCAGCGAAGTACATAAAAGTTTCGGCCCGCTCTTTTCAAAAGAGACGCCTGAAGATTACCGCCCGATTGCCATCCGTAATCTGATGAGCAAGTTTGCGTATGTTGATAGTGTACTGGCGAAAAGTCCGTATATCACCGGTAACAATTTTACGGTGGCGGATGCCTATCTGTTTACTGTCTCCGGCTGGGTGCCGCACCTGAATCTCTCACTGGAGCCCTATCCACATTTGCAGGCTTATCTGGCGAAAATTGCTCACCGCCCGCATGTGCAGGATGCGATGGAAGCGGAAGGTCTGATTTAAGATTTTTATGCACAGAGACAAAAAAACGCCGGATATCCGGCGTTTTTTTTATCTTGATACTAAATTCAGGCCGATTCAGTCGATTTGCTCAGCGCAGAATTTATGTGTCGGGACAACCATTTCATCCTGTGCTGCCACCAACTGTAATTCGTATTCATTCATGGTTTTGGTTTTCAGCATCACTTCATACACAGCAGCCGCAACGTGCTCCAGTGCTTTCGGTAATTCTTCGCCTTTGAGCAGGTTCACCAGCATCAGACCACTGGTTAAATCACCCACACCCACCGGCTGACGCTCGCCAAAATCCACCAGCGGACGACTGATATGCCAGGCGTGCTCTGCGGTAACCAAAATCATCTCAAAACGATCGGCACGGTAACCGGCACGGGAAAGATGCTTGACCAGCACCAGGCGCGGGCCTTTTTTACACAGGCTGCGGGCAGCGGCAACCGCTTCATCCACATTGTGAATGGTTTGTCCGCTGAGTGTTTCCAGCTCCAGCAGATTCGGGGCGACCATATCACTGACCGCCAGGGCTTCCTGACACAGGAAATCCGCCACACCGGGGGCAACAATACAGCCTTTCTCCGGATGACCCATTACCGGATCACAGAAGTACCATGCCTGCGGATTGCGGGCTTTAACTTTCTTCACCACATCCACAATGCGTTGTCCCTGCTCTGCCGAGCCGAGATAACCACTGAGTACCGCATCACAGCGGGTCAGTTGATCAATCTTATCGATGCCGTCCACGATGTCAGTGATGTGCTCTGCGCTCATCACGCAGCCGGTCCAGCCTTGAGCATACTGTGTGTGATTCGAAAACTGAACTGTGTTCAGTGGCCAGACGTTGACTCCCATGCGGCGCATCGGAAATTCGGCCGCACTGTTACCGGCGTGACCATAAACAACATGTGACTGGATAGAGAGAATATTTTTCATTGATACAACCTGATTTTTATTATTAGCGCGCATATACCGTTATTCATTCAAACTGCAGGTACGTTGGCTGCCGCCTGAATGACGTTGGACATATCATATTCTGTGAAACGAAAAAGATCTTGCTGGCAGATCAAAAAGGGCAACTTTCGTTGCCCTTTTGCGCGTAAAGTTTTATTTCCAGCAGATCAGGCAGTAATATTTTTTCCCGCGACGCAATAATGTGTAACGTCCAAATAATTTATCACTGTCGGTAAAACGGTATTCAGCATCGGACTGTTTTTCACCATTCAGTGAAACCGCGTTGGAACCAATCATGGTACGCGCCTGACCGCGTGACGGTACCAGTTCAGCCAGTACCAGCGCCTGCTGCAAGTCTGCATCGCTTTCCGGCTCAATGTGCGGCATACCGTCCTGCGCTAACTGTGCAAAATCATCTTCCGTCAGGTTGCTGATATCACCGTTAAACAGGCTGTCAGTAATACGCTGTGCGGCAATCAGGCCCGCTTCGCCGTGAACCAGTTTGGTAACCAGTTCAGCCAGAACATACTGAGCGCGCGGTGCTTTACCGCTGGCTTTGTCTTCAGCTTCGAGCGCGTCAATCTCATCAAGGCTCATAAAGGTGAAGAATTTCAGGAAGCGATAGACATCGGCATCCGCTGTATTAATCCAGAACTGATAGAATTTGTACGGACTGGTTTTCTTCGGATCCAGCCATACTGCGCCGCCTTCGGTTTTCCCGAATTTAGTGCCGTCAGATTTGGTGATAAGCGGTACGGTCATACCCCAGACCTGCTGCTGATTCATGCGGCGGGTTAAATCGATACCGGAGGTAATATTGCCCCACTGGTCAGATCCACCGATTTGCAGCTCCACACCGTAATCTTTGTTCAGACGGACAAAGTCATAGCCCTGTAACAGGTTATAAGAGAATTCAGTAAATGAAATACCAACATCATCCCGGTTCAGGCGCTGTTTTACGGCTTCTTTGTTGATCATCTGGTTCACAGAGAAGTGTTTGCCGATATCGCGCAGGAAGGTCAGCACATCCATAGAGCCGAACCAGTCATAGTTGTTTGCGGCGACGGCACTGTTGTCACCACAATTGAAATCAAGGAACGGCGACGCCTGCTGACGGATTTTTTCCACCCAGTCATGAACCGTGTCCTGTGTATTGAGTTTGCGCTCCGTCGCTTTAAAGCTCGGGTCGCCAATCAGCCCCGTTGCACCACCAACCAGCGCGACCGGACGATGACCGGCTAACTGGAAACGCTTTAAGCACAGCAACGGAACCAGATGGCCCAAATGCAAGCTGTCAGCGGTAGGATCGAAACCACAATAGAGGGAAACCGGGCCTTGCGCCAGTCTCTCTGCTAACGCTTTTTCGTCCGTTACCTGGGCAATAAGGCCCCGCTCTTGCAGTTGTTTAATCAGGTTCGTACCAGACATCAATGACTCCATCAGTTCTGTTTTGTCTATGCAAAAATTGTGGATGAATAAAATGAGGTTACAGCATAAAGCGGCACTCCGTGAAGTGCCAGCAATAAAGTCGTTTTTTAGTGTAGATTAGTGCAGAAATTCGTTTCCTTCCCGCTTATGGTGCGAGACGGTCTATCTCCCAGCCATCCGCGGTGCGGGTATACAGGAAGCGGTCGTGCAGACGGTGTTCACCGCCCTGCCAGAATTCCACTGAGCTGAATTTTACGCGATACCCGCCCCAGAAACTTGGCAGCGGGACTTCCCCCTGCTTAAATTTTTGTTTCAGTTCAAGGAATTTACCTTCCAGAATCCCTCTTGCCGAGATACGGGAGGATTGCTGTGATGCCCATGCCGCAATCTGACTGTCTTTCGGGCGGCTGTTAAAGTACTTCACCACCTCAAGTGTGGATAAACGTTCAACTTCGCCCAGGAAACAGACCTGGCGGTCAAGTGTATGCCACGGAAAATGAAGGCTGATTTTCGGATTTTTTGCCAGATGCTGTGCTTTACGGCTGCCTGTATTGGTATAAAAAATCAGTCCGTTTTTATCGAAATGCTTGAGTAACACAATGCGCTGATACGGCTGGCCGGTTTCATCCACCGTCGCCACACTCATGGCGGTCGGGTCTGACAATTTAGCTTCACACGCCTGTTTCAGCCAGCGCTCGAACATTTCCAGCGGATCATCGCTGAGATCATGGCGGCGTAATCCGCCTTTGGTATATTCGCGCCGTAGTGAAGCAACGTCCGCAGATTCATCTGACATGCTTTTTTCCTCTTAATTTTTCTTTTAATCACAATTACTTGCTGTGTATTTGTGCCTATACCCAACGTCATTCAAGATGCAGGCAGGCGGCAAGGGAAGACAGACGGGGAGCATACATCAGTATGTGACCCGGCGGGCTGAGTGCGGCCAACGAACCTGCAGTTTGAATGAATAAGGGTATATTTATTTATGGCGGATAACCGGATAAACCGCACCTAATACGGTTTCTCTGTCTGCGCCGGTGACAGACGGCAGATTGCCGGACTCTCCCGCCAGTGTGCGTGCCGCCAGCCAGGCAAACGCCAGTGCTTCCAGGTCATCCCCGCTCAGACCAAACGTGTCGGTCGGGCTGACTTCTGTGCCCGGCAGTAACGCGGATAAACGGGACATTATCTGCGGATTCTGCGCCCCGCCGCCGCATACCAGAAGCCGTTCGCATCCGCCGCAAAGTGCCACCTGGTCACTGATACTGATAACCGTCAGTTCCAACAGTGTGGCCTGTACATTCTCCGGTAATATATCCGGGAATGCCGCCAGGTGCGTGGTCAGCCACTGCATATTAAAATATTCACGTCCGGTACTTTTTGGTGCCGGGCGGCTGAAATACGGATCACGGAGCATCTGAGTTAACAATTTTCCGTGAACCTGCCCGCTTTTTGCCCAGGCTCCGTCTTTGTCATAAGGCTGTGCGCGGTGACGCCATGTCCAGCTGTCCATCAGCATATTACCGGGCCCGGTATCATAGCCTCTGACCGGCGCGCCCGGAATAAGGGTGGTGATATTCGCGATCCCGCCGATATTAAGAATAATACGTTTCTCTTGCGGCGCGCCGAGAACGGCCTGATGAAATGCCGGCACCAGTGGTGCGCCCTGCCCGCCATAAGCCATATCACGACGGCGGAAATCCCCGACAGTTGTGATATCAGTCAGTGCCGCGACCCGGTTGTTGTCCCCGAGCTGCATAGTGAAAGGCGTATCGCTGTCCGGTTCGTGCCAGACCGTCTGCCCGTGGCAACCGATCGCGGTAATGTCCTGCGGTGTCAGTCGTGCTTTCACCAGCAGTCCGTTTACCGCCTGCGCAAATAATGTACCCAGGTCATAATCCAGCCTGCCGATTTCCGACAATGTCGTCTGTTGCCCCTGACATACTGCCAATATGCGTGTTTTCAGTGCATGGGGAAACGGATGCGAATAACTCACCTGCTGCGCCACCACTGCATCATTAATCACAGCCAGAACGACATCCACGCCATCCATGCTGGTTCCTGACATCACTCCGATATAACGCCCCGGGCGCATAGCCAATTCCTTTTAATCAATAACCGTTTGATAAAAATAGTATATTCATAATCAGATATAACTACTATAATTAGGCCTGCCGGCAGATCCATCCCTTTCTGTCGCGTGGCATCACTTAATCCTGAATCTGATGCACGCCTCACAATTGTGAAATAAGAGGATTTACCTTGCCTGGTGGCCATTTAACTTTAAGCTGTTCCTAATCATGGCGGAAATAAAACATTTTTAATGCAAAATTATTCTGCGATAATGGGTTAAGATACAACACGACACCACAGATAATGAACCGATTCCCCGTCTGTGAACATAATAATCAGGAGTTAAGTATGTATAAGCGTTTTCTCGCCGGTGCATTCGCCGTTGTCGCATTATCCGGCTGTGTGAATATGGATACACTGAGTGGTGACACTTATAGTGCAGAGCAGGCGAAAAGTGTTCAGACAGTCACTTATGCTACTATTATGAGTGCCCGTCCTGTCACAATCCAGGCCGGAGGTAAGGAAAATGTTCTCGGCGCCGTGGGTGGTGCTGTTCTGGGCGGTATCTTAGGCAGCACTATCGGCGGCGGAACAGGTCAGACCCTGGCAACCGCAGCAGGTGCTATCGCCGGCGGTGTTGCAGGTCAGAGCGTTCAGGGTGCCATGAACAATACAGCCGGTGTTGAGCTGGAACTCAAACAAGACAATGGCGAGATCATTGTTGTTGTACAGAAACAGGGCAAAACACCGTTCTCTGTTGGTCAGCGCGTACGCATCGCAAAATCAGGTTCAACGTATACCGTATCTCCGCGTTCCTGATAACTGCATTATCCGGCAAAAGGCGAAACAACTCTGTTTCGCCTTTTTTGTTTGCCCGGGTTAGTTGCGGCTGTGTAACTGAACAATATTGTTTTCTAGTTTGCGGACAATATCAGCCAGTGCGTATAACTCATCCTGTGTTATCCCCCCCAAAATCTCCTGTCGGGTCTTTTCGATTACGGCATCCACCTCCCGGATAAAAGGTTCAGATTCTTCCGTGAGCTTTATCCGTTTTGCTCTGCGATCGTTAATACAGATATGGCGTGTAATTAACTTTTTTTCTTCCAGTTGATCCAGCGTACGAACCAGTGAAGGTTGTTCAATACCAATCGCTTTTGCTAACTGGATCTGGGATTGGTCAGGGGGTAACAAACTGATATTGTAGAGTGTTATCCAGTGTGTCTGAGTTAATTTTAACGGCTTGAGCCGATGGTCGATAAGTGACCGCCATATCCGTACTAACCTCGCTAAATCTGATCCCAATGTTAACTCCACAAATTTCTCCTTATGTGAATACTATACAGAGGCATGTGACGCCATAATGTCTTTCAATCACCCAATAAAAAGAAACGCTGCGCTATTGTGCTCATTAATATCAGACGCAATATTGCGGCGTAATAAAAAAACAGTTCACATTTATCCCGTACCCTGCCATTTAGATGACAATGAAATAGTTAGCTTTTTATACAAATTTAATTGATTAAGCGAGTGAAGTTGTTTCGTAGTAAGAATAGCGATCATCACGAATGGGATCTATATTTTTTTACATAACCATGTTCTTATTTTTAACAATGAAATGTTTAAATTGCAAAAAATACATTATAATACAATGAGATGGTTGATGTTTCGCCTATTTACAAACAGTGATATTTATTGCATTATATTTATATAATTACCTTCCTAATAATAAACACAAATGCACCAAATTAGATTATTTATATAATATACAAACAAGATATACTAAATAACATTTGATAATTAATTCGTGGCTAATATATAGAAAACTAACCGTTGACTTAAAATAAATCTATTTGAGATGAAGGTTCATCAGGCAATATATCGCTTTTCTGCGCCCTGTAACGACGCTGACGGCATAAACGCAGCACATTCTCCTTTTGGGCATTATTTAGTGACAACCACTGAAACCGCTCATCACGGCTCCGGTAGCAACCTTTGCAGTAACCTTTCTCACTTAGCTCACAAATACCCACACAAGGCGAAGGGATATCGAAAAGGTGAAGTTGTTCTGCCATCTGATAATGTCCTTTCGTCTGATGCCCCTGCGGGCGGCTTCCGGTTATCCTGTAACCATCAGCATCCTGATAATTTGAATTGTAGTCAATTCTCACGTTATAGTGTGAGTTATTACTGATATACCCAACGTCATTCAGGATGCAGGCAGGCGGCAAGCGCTGACCGCCGGGGAGCATAGATAAGCTATGTGACCCGTCGGGCGGTGTGAAGCCAACGAACCTGCAGTTTGAATGAATAAGGGTATAAATAATGAAAGCCAATCAGGGAGATTACTTAATGCGCGTACTCCATACCATGCTCCGCGTAGGTGATATGCAGCGTTCCGTCGATTTTTACACCAAAGTACTCGGTATGCGCTTACTGCGTACCAGTGAAAATCCGGAATATAAATACTCACTGGCCTTTGTGGGTTACTCTGATGAGAGCGAAGGCTCGGTCATTGAATTAACCTACAACTGGGGTGTTGATTCTTACGATCAGGGCAGTGCTTTCGGACATATCGCACTGGGTGTTGATGATGTTGCCGCCACCTGTGAGTCTATCCGTCAGGCCGGCGGAAAAATCAGCCGTGAAGCAGGTCCGGTAAAAGGCGGTTCCACCATTATTGCCTTTGTTGAAGATCCGGATGGTTATAAGATTGAATTAATTGAAAATAAAAGTGCCGGTGCTGCCCTGGGCAACTAACCGGTCTGTGAAGAAGGGTCAGAACGATCCTTCTTTTTAGTGTCTGAGGCAATCTGTACTTTCGCCCGCAGGCTCGCCGCGCTAGAATGATGCGTTTTGTTCGTTACAACCAAAGAGTCCCATGTCTGATAATCAAAATCACAATACCCTGAGCGCTCGTTTCCGCGGATACTATCCTGTTGTTATTGATGTTGAAACAGGCGGATTTAATGCAAAAACCGATGCGATGCTGGAAATTGCCGCCATCACCGTTAAAATGGATGATAATGGCTGGCTGATGCCGGATCAGCGGATTGAATTCAACGTGCAACCTTTCGAGGGTGCAAATCTGGATCCTGCCGCACTCGCCTTTACCGGAATCAATCCTGCTGACCCGGAACGCAAAGCCGTCCGCGAGTATGACGCCTTACATGAAATTTTCAAAATGGTACGTAAAGGCATGAAAAATGCTGACTGCAAGCGCGCCATTATCGTGGCACACAATGCGAACTTTGATCACAATTTTGTGATGACAGCCGCAGAGCGCTGCGGCCTGAAACGTAATCCGTTTCATCCGTTTGCCACCTTTGATACCGCCGCATTAAGTGGCTTGTCTCTGGGGCAGACTATCCTGGCAAAAGCCTGTATTACCGCCGGTATTCCATTCGACAGCAAAAAAGCCCATGGCGCGGCGTATGATACAGACCGCACATCCCTGCTGTTCTGTGAAATTGTCAATCGCTGGAAGAAATTGGGTGGTTGGCCGCTGCCCGCTGATGCCTGAATAAACGCCACCTTTAAGGTGGCGCTTTTATATTATTTATCCGGTAGATACTGCCAACTTCCGGTTCCGGCTCCTGTCATTACAGACGGACTGATAATATCCGCAGACTGAAGTTTCATCAGTTTCGGCAGGATTGTTTGTTCTGTGTCTTTAATCAGTTGTTCAATCCGGGCTTTAAAGCATGATTCAAAATCTTTTTGTGCCAGATACGGTTTGGCCTGATCCACTGAACTTATCGATCCCAGTTGTGTAACACTATCAGACGCTTTCTCACCAAAACCGACCGGTGCAGAGAGTAATTCTGCTGCTTTCAGACGGATATCCCGAGTACCGGGGCCTGCTATTTTATGCTCGATTGCACTAAGTTGGGTAATGGTACTTCTCAGCGGTCCCGATGATAAACTGACCAGAGAATTCGCCGTCAACGGTTCGCCTTTGTTCAATATGTTTTTTAATATATTCAAATGTTCCGGCAGGCATTTTTGTGTTGATTCGAACGTTCCCTGCGCGAGCAGAAGCACCATTGTTTCAGATTGATCCTGTCTGACAGAAAGCGTATTTATCCGCCCGGTCAACTGGTGAAACGTGTTATTAATCTTATCTTTAGCTGATATGAAAAACTCAGCCATACTATTTTTAATACCACTGAGTCTCTCAGACAATCCGGAATATCTTGGTAATGCATTCTCAGGGGTATTCCCCGTAATCTCATTTGCTATTTTGATATGTGAGGTGAATACAATATTTTGCGTTGCTATGTTTAATGACATCATTTTCCCTTTTGAGTTATTGACGCATTCACTTTAAAAAATAACACACATAACAACTTTCATTTCACCACCATCAGAAAAACAAAAGCCCCGCCGGGAACACCGGCAGGGCTTTTCTGTTCATTCTGACTGTATAATTATTCTTCGTTTTCAGCCGGGTTTTTAGCGGCTGTTTCTTTAATCAGCGTTTGCAATTCGCCGCTGCGCATCATTTCCATAATAATGTCACAACCACCGACTAATTCCCCGCCAACCCAGAGCTGCGGAAATGTCGGCCAGTTTGCGTATTTTGGTAATTCGGCACGAATATCCGGGTTTTGCAGGATATCAACATAGGCAAAACGCTCTTCACAAGATGCCAGTGCCTGAACAGCCTGGGCTGAAAAACCGCAGCTCGGCAGTTTCGGAGAGCCTTTCATATACAGCAGAATCGGGTTTTCTTTGATCTGGCGTTCAATTTTTTCAATAGTCGTCATTTAAAATATCCTTTACATCTGCCCGGTCAGTACCGGTGTTAACTTTCATGCAGAATACCACTTTCCGTTACAAAACGGTAATAATCATTCACATCCCGCCTGCATTTTCAGCCAGAAATTTTGCTGACAGATACTGAAAAATTCCTTCCGCTGCGGTGATATGCTTTCATTACTAAATTCAATTAATTCCCAGACTATCCATTGTTCCGGACACTGGCTGTCACCATCATAAACGGCGGTTTCAATTTCTTCGGTGCACATCAGAATGACACCATCACGAAACTGCCATGTTCTTGTGCGGGTGATCACCTCTGATAAAGGGTCATGGCCGTTATTATCAGAAATCATAATGCACTGCGCACTGTTGTTTATCACTGCAGAAAGGTACCGGGCCAGCATAGTTACGTATTTATGATGTTAAGAGGTTCCGCAATAATATACCAATACCACTCTCCTTTCCTCATCTGTCACTGTTTTTTGTGGCAAAACTTGTTAAGATAATTCGCAGAATAATAACAGTAACCCATCAGTGATGAGGTTACTGATTTAACCTTAAAAAAGGAGAATGCAATGTCGTTTGAATTACCTGCACTGCCTTATGCAAAAAATGCATTAGCGCCATATATTTCTGAAGAAACACTGGAATACCACTATGGTAAGCACCATAACACCTATGTGGTTAATCTGAATAACCTGATTAAAGGTACTGCTTTTGAAGGGAAATCGCTGGAAGAGATAATCAAAACCTCTGACGCCGGGATCTTTAATAATGCGGCTCAGGTCTGGAACCATACGTTTTACTGGCACTGCCTGGCACCAAACGCAGGCGGGGAACCAACCGGGAAAATTGCTGAAGCAATCAATAAAGCATTCGGTTCATTTGCTGAGTTCAAACAGCAGTTTACTGATTCAGCAATCAAAAACTTCGGTGCCGGCTGGACGTGGCTGGTGAAAAAAGCAGACGGCAGCCTGGCTATCGTCAATACCTCAAATGCGGGCACACCAATCAGCGGTAATGACAAACCACTGTTAACCGTCGATATCTGGGAGCACGCGTATTACATTGATTATCGTAATGCACGACCTAAATATCTGGAGAATTTCTGGGCATTAGTGAACTGGAAATTTGCGGAAGAAAATCTGGCGTAAATCACTCAGATAACAGATGTTTTATATTAAAAAAGGGCGGATTTTCCGCCCTTTCCTACAACAGGACAATACATCAGAAAAGCATAAAGGAAAATGCAACGATCATTGCCAGTGCTGCAAACGTCATTGACAAACTATATTTCAGATCTGTATCCATTCTTATCTCCAAAATAGCGGCTAATCAGGAAGTGATAACCGGCAGAACACCCTGGTCATCAAAATAAATAAAACTGATGGTCTGACTAAAAAAGAAAAATAACCGACCATATCAATAACCATAACACAGGTTATATCTTTTACTTTTGACCCGGATCAGACAATAAAGACTGTTTTTACAGAAATTTTTCTATTGTTACCGCATAATGGCACTATAATAGCAATCGATTAACCTAATAATAAAATACAGACCAGCAGGTCAGGAGTTGTTTTCATCATGGCAACGATTAAAGATGTGGCTAAGCGCTCGGGCGTCTCCACCACAACCGTCTCCCATGTCATTAATAATACCCGTTTCGTTGCAGAAGAAACGAAAGCGGCTGTCTGGGCTGCCATCAAAGAATTACATTATTCACCCAGCGCTGTGGCGCGCAGTCTGAAGGTGAATAATACAAAATCTATCGGATTACTGGCAACTTCCAGTGAAGCACCCTATTTTGCTGAAGTGATTGAAGCTGTTGAAAACAGCTGTTACAGCAAAGGATACACCTTAATACTGTGTAACTCGCATAATAACCCTGATAAACAGAAAGCCTATCTGGCGATGCTGGCACAGAAAAGGGTCGATGGTCTGCTGGTGATGTGTTCTGAGTATCCCGATCAGCTGATTTCCATGCTGGAAGGCTACCGCAACATTCCGATGGTGGTTATGGACTGGGGCAAAGCCCGCGGTGATTTTACCGATGCTATTATTGATAATGCCCTGCACGGCGGCTATCTCGCCGGGCGCTACCTGATTGAACGCGGACACCGTGATATTGCGGTAATCCCGGGACCACTGGAGCGCAACACCGGTGGCAACCGTCTGGAAGGTTTTCAGAAAGCGATGAAAGAAGCCGGGATCACCGTGCGTGATGAATGGATTGTCCAGGGTGATTTTGAACCGGACTCCGGTTATCAGGCGATGACTCAAATTCTTAACGGAAAACAACGTCCGACGGCTGTTTTCTGTGGCGGTGATTCAATGGCGATGGGTGCGATTTGTGCCGCTGACGAAATGGGTCTGCGCGTGCCGCAGGATATTTCGGTGATCGGGTACGATAATATCCGCAATGCCCGCTATTTCACCCCGGCGCTGACAACCGTTCATCAGCCGAAAGAGCGACTGGGACAGATGGCTCTGACCATGTTACTCGATCGCATTGTCAATAAACGCGAAGATGCACAGACAATTGAAGTGCATCCGCGTCTGGTTGAACGCCGTTCCGTGGCAGATGGTCCGTTTATCGATTACCGTCGCTGATATCAGCGCAACCACTCGGCATTGAGGGTTTCGCTGTCACCGAGGTAATCAAGCAGCCAGCTCAGGGCCGGTGAGGTGTTTTTATCCACCCAGGTGATGCAGCACGGGCTGTCCGGTAACGGTTGTTCAATCTTCAGTGCCGCCAACCTGCCCGCCGCAATCAGCGGGTCAGCACGGTGCGCCGGCATCATGGCCACACACAGCCCCGCCTCCACACACGCAATTCCGCTGTCCCAGTCAGGGACTATCAGGCGGCGCTGGTTATCCAGCGCCCAGGTGTCGCGTTTGGGCAGCGAACGGGACGTATCTTCCAGACACAAACTCGGGTACAGCACTATTTCTTCATTGCTCAGAAGACTGCCCGACGATGCCAGCGGGTGTGTTGTACTGACCACCGCCCGCCACGGCATAAATCCCATATCACGGAAATTATAGCGCTCACCGATGGGCGATGCCCGGGTTGCGCCAATTGCCACATCCACCCGCCTGTCCACCAGTGCATCCCATACCCCGTTAAACACTTCCGGATAAATAAACAGCTCAATATCCGGGAAATGATGGTAAAAATCCAACAGAAGTCGCGTTATTCGTGCCGGTTTCACGATACAGTCAACCGCAATACTGAATTCGCCACGCCATCCGTTGGCTATCATCTGACATTGATGCCGTGTGGATTTCATTTTTTTGATAACAGTCCGTGCTTCCCTGACGAACAATACACCTGCAGGGGTCAGTTCCACATCTCTGTGGCGTCGTTCAAACAGCGGTACTGCCAGCCACTCTTCCAGTTGGCGGACACTGTAGCTTATCGCAGAGGGCACGCGGTGAAGTTCTTCTGCCGCCGCACTGAAGCTGCCTGTCCGTGCTACTGCATCAACCACATCCAGCGTATATTCTGACCACATAACCCCTCCTTTCAAATTTTTTCACAGCAATGTGCAAATAATAACGTTTTACAAAGAAAATTTCGAATGGTTAAAATAACCACTTACGAATTATACTTTCGCACAACATTTATTTAACATTCAGGTATTCATTTGTGACTGTCCAAAAATCGCCTTCCCGCGGCTTCCTTTTTTATCTCGCCGGACTCAGCATGCTGGGTTATCTCGCGATTGATATGTATCTCCCTGCTTTCGGTATGATGCAGGCATCTTTAAACTCAAGTGCCAGTGCCATCAGCGCCAGCCTGAGTATCTTCCTGGTCGGTTTTGCTATTGGTCAGCTGTTATGGGGCCCGCTTTCCGATAAAATCGGGCGCAAGCCGGTTCTGCTGATGGGATTAGGGCTGTTTGCCCTGAGCTGTCTGGCGATGGTCTGGGTATCCACCCCTGCACAACTTTTATTACTGCGCTTTGTACAGGCGGTCAGTGTCTGTTCTGCTGCGGTTACCTGGCAGGCTCTGGTAATTGACCGCTATGACAGCCACCGCGCACAGCGTGTTTTCGCAGCGATTATGCCGCTGGTTGCCCTCTCTCCGGCGCTTGCCCCTCTGCTCGGTGCCTGGCTGCTCAACCATGGCGGCTGGCATGAGATTTTCCTGTTACTCGGCGGCATTACGGTTCTGATCCTTATTCCGACGTTAGTTCTGAAAGAAAAACACGCTCTTGCCGCACCGGACAGTATCAAACCCAAAAAACAGGCGATCTCGTTCTTCCGCCTGCTGAAATCACCGGTATACAGCGGTAATGTGCTGATTTATGCCGCGTGCAGTGCCGGGTTCTTTGCCTGGCTGACCGGCTCACCGTTTATCCTGCGTGATATGGGATATAATCCGAATGATATCGGATTGAGCTATATTCCTCAGACCATTGCCTTTATGGTCGGCGGATACGGCTGCCGTGCCCTATTGTCCCATGTGAAAGGAAAAACGCTGCTGCCGTTCCTGCTGGCAGGCTATGCCGTCAGCATGATAAGCCTGTATGCGATGGCCAAATTCGGTAATCCGTCGCTGCTTGAGATCCTGATCCCGTTCTGCTTTATGGCGGCAATGAACGGCGCATCATATCCGATCGCGGTATCAAATGCCCTGGCCGTTTATCCGGCACACAGTGGTAAAGCGGCGGCGTTACAAAATGCAATCCAGTTGGGATTATGTTCTGCCATCAGTTTCCTTGTCTCTGCCCTGATGGATAATCCGCTGCTCTCAACAACCGCAGTCATGGCAGCAACGGTGATCCTGGCGGCCGGCGGCTATATTATGCAGCACCGCTCATCCCGGACAACCGTGACTATTGCGGAACAAAATCAATAGATTGCAACCATATTAAGAATATTCCTAATTATAAGCCGTACTCTGTTACGGCTTTTTTTGTCATTGAAATTTACTCTCAGCCTCCTATACTTTTCAGACAATTAGTCTTAAATCCGGATTTTGAACTTTATTTTTGTCTTAAAGATAACATTAATATGACAACTGTCACCAGGTGACGGATTTCATGCCTTGTTCTGTTATTCCTGCACAACATAACTGATATTAATAAAGTCCTCAAAATCCCGTTTTGATAAAAATTGGAGATAACATGAGTTCTGATTGTATCGAAAATCAAAAAACGCCGGCTGATGCCTGGCAGCGGATTGCCTCCGACCTTTTAAATGAAGCCGGTATTGAAATTAACGGCACCCGCCCTTTTGATATACAGGTGCACAATAACCATTTTTTTAAACGGGTATTGCAGCAGGGATCGATGGGACTGGGTGAGAGTTACATGGACGGTTGGTGGGACTGTGAGCGTTTGGATCTTTTTTTCCAACGTGTGCTGCGTGCCGGGCTGGAAGACAAACTTCCGAAAAATATCAATGATGTGGTTAAAATTGCTATGGCGCGCCTGCGTAATCTTCAGACCCGTAAGCGGGCGAGGATTGTGGGTGAAGAGCATTATGATCTGGGCAATGATCTGTTTGAGCGCATGCTCGACCCATATATGCAATACTCCTGCGGCTACTGGAAAGACCTGAGCAATACCCCGGAAAACCTGCCTCTGGCGCAGGAACAAAAGCTGCATCTTATCTGTGAAAAATTACAGCTCAAACCCGGTATGCGGCTTCTGGATATCGGTTGCGGATGGGGTGGACTGGCGGCTTATGCGGCAAAACATTTTTCCGTATCTGTTACCGGGGTAACTATTTCAGCCGAACAACAAAAATATGCACAAACACGCTGTGCTGATCTTGATGTCAATATTATCCTGGAAGATTACCGCGATTTAAATGAACAATTTGACCGGATAGTGTCGGTCGGGATGTTTGAGCATGTCGGGCCGAAAAATTACGCGACGTATTTTGATGTGGTAAAACGCAATCTGAAGCCGGATGGTCTTTTCTTATTACACACTATCGGCTCAAACCGGAATAAAGTGAATGTTGATGCCTGGATAGGGAAGTATATTTTCCCGAATGGCTGTCTGCCCTCTGTACAAAATATCGGTGACAGCAGTGAAAATAAATTAGTCATGGAAGACTGGCATAATTTCGGTGCGGATTATGACCGGACACTGATGGCGTGGCATGCCCGTTTTCTGGATGCATGGCCTGAGCTGGAGCAGAATTACACTCCCCGCTTCAAACGGATGTTTACCTACTATCTGAATGCCTGTGCCGGAGCTTTCCGTGCCCGTGATATTCAGTTATGGCAGATATTATGGAGTCCGCAGGGCTGTGAAGGTGGTTTGCGCGTTGCCCGCTGAACGCGTCAGACATAAAAAAATCCGGACTGATACCAAACCAGTGCCGGATTTTTTTTATATCTGTAGTCAGGACTATTGATCAATCAGGACTATTGATCAATCAGGACTATTGATCAATCAGGACTATTGATCAATCAGGACTATTGATCAATCAGGACTATTGATCAATCAGGACTATGCCGGCTCTGTTGTCGCAGGCGGTGTCTGTGATCCCTGTGACTGCTGTTCTTTTTGCATCAGTACGCGCTCAACCGTATCAACAATCGCCTGTGTCTGTGGATCAAGCTCAATATTCACTTTATCCCCCAACCGTTTTTTACCCAGCGTTGTGCGGGTGCAGGTCTCCGGGATCAGATGCACGCAAAAGCGATTATTGACCACATCACCGATAGTCAGGCTGATGCCGTCAATACCGACAAATCCTTTATGCAGGATATATTTCATCAGCAATTTATCTTCAATACGCAGCCAGATCTGGTAATTATTTTCCGATACAAAAATTTTGGCAATTTCTGCCGTGGTAACAATATGGCCTGACATAATATGCCCGCCGATTTCATCACCATATTTTGCAGCTCTTTCCAGATTAACATTATCACCGGTTTTCAGGCTGCCGAGGTTTGTCAGTCTTAACGTTTCCTTAACCAGATCAAAGCTGACTAAATCGCCGTCAATTTTTGTGACCGTCAGACAGCAACCGTTGTGTGCAACCGAGGCGCCCGTTTCGATTCCGCCCAGTAATTCCGGCGGAAATTTTACAGTATGAACACGAAAGTTCTCTTTTTCTTCAATGGCGACGACGGGGCCTTTGCCTTGTACAATCCCGGTAAACATGCGGATCTCCAGTCAGTAAATAAGTAGATTTATTGAGTTTATCCTACAATACAGAATTAAACAGCCCTCCTCCCGTCATCCCGCACATTTAATTGTATTGGTTTGTGTTGGCTTAGTCGTTAGAATAACCAATCGTATGCTCCGGTAAATTATCAACGTATTCCGGAATCTCTTTCCTTACTCTTCTCTCTGTATAAAAGGTGTTTTACGTGCAGAAGTATTTAAAAGAAGCGCGTACTTTGCTCGCTCTTGGTATTCCCGTTATTATCGCTCAGTTTTCCCAGACCGCGATGGGTGTGGTTGATACCGTGATGGCCGGCAGAGTCAGCGCGACAGATATGTCCGCCGTTGCCGTCGGCACCTCTATCTGGCTGCCCGCAATATTATTCGGTCATGGACTGTTAATGGCGCTGACCCCGATTGTGGCACAAATGAACGGCTCCGGCCGCCGTCCCCTGATAGCAAATCAGATACAGCAGGGAATGTGGCTGGCAACATTTTTATCCGTTCTGGTCATTGCCGTGCTCTATAACAGCCGGTTTGTTATTGAAAACATGCCGCATATTGACCCTTTGCTGGCTGAAAAAGCCGTCGGATTCACCCATGCCATTATGTGGGGCGCACCCGGCTACCTTTATTATCAGGTGCTGCGTAGTCAGTGTGAGGGATTGTCCAAAACCAAGCCCGGAATGGTCATTGGTTTTCTGGGGCTGCTGGTAAATATCCCGATTAACTATATCTTTATTTACGGGAAATTCGGCATGCCCGCACTCGGTGGCGTGGGTTGCGGTGTGGCAACCGCCTCCGTGTTCTGGGCAATGTTCTTGTTTATGCGCTGGTATGTCAAACGCGCCCGCTCTCAGCGGGATGTGCGTCCGAAACAGCGTTTTGCAGCACCCGACTGGGCAATCATGAAGCGGATAACCTTGCTGGGCCTGCCTATCGCGTTAGCCTTATTCTTTGAAGTGACGCTGTTCGCGGTTGTTGCTCTGCTGGTCGCACCTTTGGGCGTCACGGCAGTCGCCGGGCATCAGATAGCGCTGAATTTCAGCTCTATGATGTTTATGTTCCCGATTTCACTCGGTATCGCCACCACTATCCGGATTGGCTTTAATCTCGGGAAAGATTCCCCGGAGAAAGCGAAGGTATCCTCCTATACCGGGCTTGGCGTCGGTCTGATGATCGCGGCAATGACGGCACTCTTTACCGTGCTGCTGCGTGAACCTATCGCCCTGCTGTATAACGATAACCCGGAAGTGGTACTGATGGCATCCGGTCTGATGCTGCTGGCGGGCGTCTATCAGCTGTCTGACTCTGTTCAGGTGATTGGTGCAGGTGTCCTGCGCGGATATAAAGATACCCGCGCCATCTTCTTTATTACCTTTGTTGCTTACTGGGTTCTGGGGCTGCCAATCGGCTATATCTTAGGATTAACGGATTGGATAGTACCGGCGATGGGACCACAAGGTTTCTGGGTTGGTTTTATCATCGGCTTAACCTCTGCGGCAATCGGAATGGCCTGCCGGATCCTGTGGTTACAGAAACAGCCGGACAGTTTTATTCTGCAACGCGCGGGGCGTTAATCCTTTTTCCCGCCGGGTAACACAGGGGAATGCACATATTTCAATCCGATAGCGTTAAATACGAGCAGTCGGACACGAAAATGTGTTTTTCCCCTTGCAAGAGTCGGTTCTGATCGTTAATATTCGTCTCCGTTGTCAGCGGAATTATAAATAATGCGTCCATAGCTCAGTTGGTTAGAGCACCACCTTGACATGGTGGGGGTCGGTGGTTCGAGTCCACTTGGACGCACCATTTCTTGCAGTATCCGGTTTCATCCCCTCTTTAATATTAATTCATTTGGTTACTTTTATTCTGACCGTCGGATTACGTGTTTTCGTCTGAAACTAAACCCCTTTCCTTGCGTTAACTCAATGATGTTAATTTATTTTTGATTTTATGATTCAAATCACACTAATAACCCTCTATAATGCCCGCACAGTTGTTGAATGGATTCAGCTTATTGATTTATCGGCAATGAAACAGAGTGAACCTTAGCGGATCTCTGTATACTGAATCTGTTCTTTTACAAAAACGACTTATTTTAATAACCCGGGAACCCTGACAATCGCCTATCCTTAAAGATATGATGTGAGACGTTTGTTAACGCTCATGTCAGATACCAGCGGTTGTTCACTATTTACTCTCATAACTGTAGATGGGCTGTCATGAAAAAGACGAAAATTGTTTGTACTATCGGACCTAAAACCGAATCAGAAGAGAAACTGGAAGCACTGTTAGATGCCGGCATGAACGTGATGCGACTGAACTTCTCCCACGGCGATTATGAAGAACACGGCCAGCGCATCAAAAACCTGCGTGCTGTCTGTGAACGTACCGGTAAGAAAGCAGCCATTTTACTTGATACCAAAGGTCCTGAAATCCGGACCATCAAACTGGAAGGCGGTAATGATTTCGCCCTGGTTGCGGGTCAGACCTTTACCTTTACCACTGATAAATCTGTCATCGGTAACAGCGAACGTGTTGCTGTCACCTATCCGGGCTTCGCCAAAGATCTGAAACCGGGCAATATTGTACTGGTCGATGATGGTCTTATCGGCATGCGTGTTAAAGAAACCACCGCAACAGAAGTCATTTGTGATGTGCTCAACAGCGGTGACCTCGGTGAAAACAAAGGTGTAAACCTGCCGAATGTGTCAATTGGTCTGCCTGCACTGGCTGAGAAAGACAAACAGGATCTTATTTTCGGCTGTCAGCAGAATGTTGACTTCGTTGCCGCCTCTTTCATCCGTAAACGTTCAGACGTTGATGAAATCCGCGCTCATCTGCAGGCCAACGGTGGCGCGCACATCCAGATTATTTCTAAAATCGAAAATCAGGAAGGGATGAACAACTTCGATGAAATCCTCGAAGCATCCGACGGGATCATGGTTGCCCGTGGTGACCTCGGTGTTGAAATTCCGGTTGAAGAAGTCATTTTTGCACAAAAACTGATGATCGAAAAATGTAATACCGCACGTAAAGTCGTTATTACTGCCACACAAATGCTTGATTCCATGATCAAAAACCCGCGCCCTACCCGTGCAGAAGCCGGTGACGTTGCGAACGCCATCCTCGACGGTACAGATGCCGTGATGCTGTCCGGTGAAAGTGCAAAAGGGAAATACCCGGTTGAAGCCGTAACGATTATGGCGACCATCTGTGAGCGTACTGATCGCGTGATGCACAGCCGTCTGGGTGAGTTACGCGCGGGTCATAAACTGCGTGTAACAGAAGCAGTCTGCCGTGGCGCAGTTGAAATGTCAGAAAACCTGGATGCACCACTGATTGTTGTTGCAACCGTCGGCGGAAAATCAGCAAAATCTGTCCGCAAATACTTCCCGAAAGCCCCTATTCTGGCGCTGACCACCAATCCGACCACTGCCCGTCAGCTTCTGCTGGTAAAAGGTGTGACCACAAAACTGGTCAGTGAAATATCATCAACGGATGATTTCTACCGCATCGGACGTGAAACCGCATTAGAAAGTGGTCTGGCTGTAAACGGCGAAATTGTGGTAATGGTTTCCGGTGCATTAGTTCCGAGTGGCACCACTAATACCTCGTCTGTCCAGTTACTGTAGTTTTTCTGCTATTATCTGAATAATCAGCGCACCCGCTTTACGGGTGCGTTTTTTATTCTAAACTGTAAAAGAACATAACAGAAATCCGTATCAGCTCAGGATAATCATCACTTTCCGAATATAAAATGACAGAAAACTGTCCTGTTTATTTCACCATCGGGATATTTGATTGAAAATCGTGTCGATTATGGTTTTTTTTGATTTTCTTTGCGGTTTTGATAAGATTATCGTTGTAAACGCTGAATTTCTATTCTCTTTCTGTATTGAAATGTGTAATATCATAAGTGCTACTTGGCGATTAACTTTAATCTAGAGGGTATAAAAATGAGTCGTTCTAAAATTGTTTTAGGTGCTGTAATTTTAGCTTCTGCCTTATTAGCAGGTTGTTCTTCTAACGCTAAATTTGACCAACTGGACAACGACGTTAAAACGCTGAATGCCAAAGTTGATCAGCTGAGCAATGACGTTAACGCAATCCGCTCTGATGTTCAGCAGGCTAAAGATGAAGCAGCACGCGCTAACCAACGCTTAGATAACCAGGTTCGTTCTTACAAAAAATAATTTGTAACCACGAGCTTAAGAACAGATGGCGTAACATGAAATATGTTACGCCATTTTTTATGTCTGCAATCCGTCATCATAGCGACAAAAAAGCCACATCCGGTAAATAGCGATGTGGCTTTTATATTATCTTAACAGCCCGGGTTATTACTTTTCTTATTACTTTTCTTATTACTCTTCGCCGCTGTTCTCACTGATAATCGGACCCGGCTGAGTTAACTGTCCGGGAGCAAAATCTGCCGGTTTCAGATTCAATGCTTTCACTTCAGCTTCTTCATCCATTTCTACCGGGGCAAAATTAGTATTACTGCCCGATGCGGCCTCTTCCTGCTGATATTGTGCGTCACGGCTCACATCCACCGGCATTCCTGAACGACGGATAATCGCCTGTTCAACAATGTCGCTGTTGGTATCCGGTGACTGTATAAAGCTTATCAGCCCCGCTGAGCGGGCAATCGGCATAGTCTGCGGATCGTCATTTTTATTTTTCGATAACGGCTGGTGAACTTCCACATAGCGCTTACCATCCGGTTCAATGGCATATTTTACCGGCTCATTGAGGATCTGCACACGGGTTCCTTTCGGAATGGTGTTAAACAGTGCTTTGATATCATCAGGCCGCAAACGGATACAGCCGGAGCTGACCCGCATGCCTATCCCGAAATCCGCATTGGTTCCGTGGATAAGATATTCACCCCGTCCGTGTGCCAGACGCAGTGCAAACAGCCCCATCGGGTTTTCCGGTCCGGCAGGTACAACACCGGGTAAGGTAATTCCCTGAGCAGCATAGGCTTTGCGGATATTGACCGTCGGGGTCCAGGTCGGGTCTTTAATCAATTGCGATACGGATGTGGTCATAACCGGCGTATCACGCCCTAACTGACCAATCCCTATCGGATAGACCTTCACTGTATTTGTTCCCTGCGGATAATAATACAGACGCAGTTCTGCCAGATTAATTACAATTCCCTGATGTGGTGTGTCCGGCAGGATAAGCTGTGACGGGATAATAAGCTCACTGCCGGCTTGCGGCAGATACGGATCGGTCCCCGGGTTGGCTTCCAGCATCGCTAATAACCCGATGCCATACTCTGCGGCAATCGCTTCCAGTGAACGTCCGTCATCCGGCACGATATAGGTTGTGTTCTCACCGATGACCCGTCCCTTATTCGCAGGGAGTTCATATTCTGTTGCCTGAGCGGTTAACGCAGTAATGGTTAATAAAAGCCCGCCCATCAACGAGAGCATTCGTTTCATACCAGATCCTCAGCTGACGTTATAAAATACGTGGCGGCTTTAAGCCGCCACGACAACAAGTATTTATATTATTAGCAGAGTAAGAAAAAGGGAACGATGTTTTATCTCATTTGCTGCGTGTTTTGTAAGATTGTTCTGACCATTGCATTCAAACCCTGAGTACGGGAGGGTGTCAGATGAACAGACAGGGCCAGCTGATTAAAAATATCCGCGATATCCAGCGCCCGGATTTCGTCCGGCAATTTGCCCTGATATAAGGCGATAACCAGCGCCACCAGCCCTTTCACGATAGCTGCATCACTGTCTCCGGCGAACCAGACCCGCCCTTCATCATCCTGTTGCATGGCTATCCATACCTGACTCTGACAGCCCGATATTTTATGCTGTGCTATCCGTTGAGTTTCTGTCAGTGCCGGTAATTTTTCACCCAGCTCAATCAGATACAGATAACGCTCTTCCCAGTCATGGCAGCGGGCAAAATTGCGCAGTAATTTTGCCTGATCCGGCAGATTAATCTTCATGTCCATCCTTACTTAACCCAGCAGTTTTGCAGTTCGTTGCAGTGCGCTTATCAGTATATCAATGTCCGCCTCTGTGGTGTAGAGCGCAAATGAGGCGCGGCACATAGCGCTGACACCATAGTGCGCCAGCAGCGGCTGTGCGCAGTGATGCCCGGTACGGACTGCCACGCCGTAGCGGTCAAGAAAAGCACCAACATCAAACGCATGATGAACACCGAGGTTAAACGCAATCACGCCTTCGCGCTGCGAATTACCGTACAGAATAATACCCGGAACGTCATTCATACGCGCAACCGCATATTGCATCAGTGCATGCTCATGTGCGGCAATCGCGTTCATACCAATACGGTTCAGATAATCAAGCGCGGCACCCAGCCCGATAATCCCCTGAATATTCGGGGTTCCGGCTTCAAAACGCCAGGGAACTCCCGCATAGGTAATGCCGTTGGTTAAACTGACTTCAGCAATCATCGCACCACCGCCTTCACGCGGCGGCATATCGTCCAGCAGGGATTTTCGTCCCCATAACACACCTGTTCCTGTCGGGCCATATAGTTTATGACCGGAAAAGGCGTAAAAATCGCAATCCAGCGCCTGTACATCGACCGGCAGGTGCATTGCACCCTGTGCGCCGTCTACCAGCACTGCAAGTTCTCCGCCCGCGTTACGGCTCAGTTCACGCGCCTGTGCGATAATTTCCCGCACCGGGTTCACTGTGCCGAGCACATTAGACAGATGCGTAAAACTCAGCAAACGCGTCCGGTTATCAATAAGTTCCGGTAATTTACTGAGGATCAGCGTGCCGTCATCCGCCATCGGGATAACGCGGATCTCAATTCCGGCGCTCTCTGCCAGCATATACCAGGGAACAATATTAGCGTGATGCTCCATTTCAGTAATAATGATATTGTCACCATCGTTACAAAACGCCCGCCCGAAACTGTCTGCAACCAGATTGATTGCCTCCGTCGTGCCCTTAACGAAAATGATTTCTTCAGTCTGCGGCGCATTAATAAAGTCAGCTGCTTTTTTCCGCACCGCTTCTGTGGCAGCGGTCGCCTGCGCACTCAATGTGTGAATACCGCGGTGAACCGCGGCATAATGGTGAGCTGTAAAATCACTGACCGCATCAATAACCTGCTGCGGTTTTTGTGCGCTGGCAGCGCTGTCGAGATAGACCAGCGGTTTATCATTCACAATAGCGGACAGAACCGGAAAATCTGCCCGCAACTGCTGTACCGGATAACTCATGCCCGCTCCTTATCACCCTGATCAAGTGCTCCGCGAATGCGCGTCATCACCACATCATTAAGAACGCTGTCACTGATGCTGTCCGTCAGTTCTGCGGCAAACGCGAGGATAATCATCTGCTTCGCTTCTTTTTCCGGGATCCCGCGCGCGCGCAGATAAAAAAGCTGCTCTTCATCAATCCGCCCGATGGTCGCGCCATGGCTGCACTTCACATCATCAGCATAGATTTCCAGCTGTGGCTTGGTATCCACTTCCGCTTTTTTGCCCAGTAACAGATTGTTGTTGGTCATCTGTCCGTCTGTCTTCAGCGCGTGCGGGGCAACTTTAATCATGCCGTTGAATACGGCTTTGCTGTTATCCATCACAATAACTTTATGGCGCTGACGGCTTTCACAATAACCTTTGTTATGCTCCAGATATGTCCGCGTATCGGCAACCTCACCATTTTTCGGCAGTACCAGGCTGTTCATGGAAAGCATCACGCCTTCACCGTTAAGCTGTGTGCTGGTGTGATGGCGGGTCAGTTTGCCGCCGAGCAGAAAACTGGTGCTTTCCACCCGGGCATTGGCATCAATCACTAAATCATTGTGAGCGAAATGATAAGCCTGTGCATTTTCAAAACCCAGTTTCAGATGGCGAAAATCACTGTTTTCACCAATCGCTGCGGTCAGTCGTGTACCGGTAAAATGTGCGGATGTGCTGTCAGAACTGATAAAATGTTCAATCACCGAGGCGGCTGCATTTGCCCCTATCTCAAGATGATAACGGCTGTGATTCATATTCAGCGCATCATTACCGGCAATTGAAATATTCACGATATACAGTGGTTTTTCTGCCTGTACACCCGGTTTCACACGGATAATCAACGGGCTTTGCGCGAGGCTTTCCGTCAGGTGCAGGAAGATCTCGCCGTTCACTGCCGCCGGAAACTCACGTCTGTCATCAGCAATGCGCAGTTCATAAGCACCAAAATCGGTATCACTCCACTGTGGCGCAAACACACCGTCCACCAGCACCACGCGGTAAGCATCGAGTGTTGTCATCACGCCCGCAGGCAGTGCATCAATTGTACCGGTCCGTTGCTGATACTCAGCCGCAAGCAGATTATCCAGTGATGTATAATGCCAGTCTTCCTGACGAAACGCCGGAAAGCCGGTTTTTTGTGCCAGTTGCCAGTGATGCCGGGCATTGTCAGAGAGCGGGCTTTGGCGTTGTGCAATCAGCGCGTCAATCTGTGCCATTGCCGCTGCATTGCGCTCACTGACCTGACTGCGTTTCAGCGCGCGTTCACTGTTGGTCAATAAGCCAGCCATATCCCTGTTCCTCCAGTTTTTTAGCCAGTGAGAAATCACCGGATTTGATAATTTTGCCCTGATACAGCACATGAACAAAATCCGGTTTCACATAATCGAGGATGCGCTGATAGTGCGTGACAATAATAAAAGCGCGCTCCGGGCTGCGCAGTTGGTTCACACCATTTGCCACGGTTTTCAGGGCATCAATATCCAGCCCGGAATCGGTTTCATCCAGGATGCACAGTGACGGCTCAAGCGCTGCCATTTGCAGGATATCATTACGCTTTTTCTCACCGCCGGAGAACCCGACATTCACCGCGCGCGTCAGCAGATCCTGCGGCATATTGAGCAGCTCAATTTTATCTTCAATAAAATCAGCAAAATCAAACCGATCTAACTCAGGTTGGCTACGGTACTTGCGCACCGCATTCACTGCGGTTTGCAGGAAGAACTGATTGCTGACACCGGGAATTTCCACCGGATACTGAAACGCCAGGAAAATCCCCTCACCGGCGCGATCTTCCGGTGCCAGCTCCAGCAGGTCTTTACCTTTAAAACTGACGGTGCCACCATCGATTTCGTAATCTTCCCGTCCCGCCAGAGTTGCGGATAAGGTACTTTTTCCGGAGCCGTTCGGTCCCATAATGGCGTGAATTTCACCCGGTTTCACCTCAAGGGATAAGCCTTTGAGGATCTCGTTACCTTCCACGCTGACATGCAAATCTTTTACACTTAACATAATGTACTACTCCGTCCCGCCGGTTAGTCCGCGGGCGCTGATTCTGATGTAATTAACCCACGCTGTGCTCAAGGCTTATCGCCAGCAGCTTCTGTGCTTCCACGGCAAATTCCAGTGGTAATTCAGAGAACACGTCTTTACAAAAACCATTCACAATCATAGAGATCGCATCATCTTCGCTGATCCCGCGCTGCAGGCAATAAAACAGCTGATCTTCACCAATACGCGAGGTGGTCGCTTCATGCTCCAGATGCGCACTGTTATTCATCACTTCCACATACGGGAAGGTATGAGCGCCGCATTCTGTGCCGATCAGCATGGAATCACACTGGGTAAAGTTACGGGCGTTTTCCGCACCCGGCAGTATTTTTACCAGCCCGCGATAGCTGTTCTGGCTTTTCCCGGCAGAAATCCCTTTTGAAATGATGGTGGATTTGGTATTTCGCCCGATATGGATCATTTTCGTCCCGGTATCGGCCTGCTGCGAACCATTGGTCAGGGCAACAGAGAAAAATTCACCGACAGAATTGTCCCCTTTGAGAATAACACTCGGGTATTTCCAGGTGATGGCCGAGCCGGTTTCTGATTGTGTCCAGGACATCCGTGAGTTTTCACCCTCACACAGTGCCCGTTTGGTCACAAAATTGAGGATCCCGCCCTGTGTCTCGCCACCGGCAAACCAGTTCTGGACAGTGGAGTATTTCACTTCCGCATCTTTGAGGATAATCACTTCAACAACTGCCGCATGCAGTTGATAAGTATCCCGTACCGGTGCTGAACAACCTTCGATATAACTGACGTAACTGCCTTCATCGGCAATCAGGATCGTCCGCTCAAACTGACCGGTTTTCGCCGCGTTAATGCGAAAATAGGTGGACAGTTCCATCGGGCAGCGCACGCCTTTCGGGATATAGACAAAAGTACCGTCAGAGGCAACTGCGGCATTCAGTGCGGCAAAAAAATTATCATGGCTTGATACCACACTGCCGAGGTATTTCTGTACCAGCTCCGGATAATCATGAATCGCTTCCCCGAATGAGCAGAAGATAACCCCGTGCTGTTTCAGTTCATCACGATAGGTTGTTGATACTGAAACGGAATCAAAAATAGCATCTACCGCAACCGCCTGTCCCTCACGAACCGGAACCCCCAGTTTTTCAAAGGCATCTTCCACTTCACTGGTCAGGAAACTGCCCGCCGGGCTTTGGGTTGCTCCCGGCTGAGAGCCGCAGTTATCATCACAGGCACCACAGGATGGCGCGGAGTAATAGCTGTAATCCTGATAATCAAGGTAAGGATAATTGGCTTTCAGCCAGTGCGGCTCTTCCATGCCCAGCCAGTGCTCAAAGGCTTCCAGGCGGAAATTCAGCATCCACTCCGGTTCATTTCGTTTGGCAGAAATAGCACGGATAACGTTTTCGTTTATTCCTTTCGCCAATTCATCGGTGGCGACGTTGGTAAAGAAGCCCTCTTTATAGCGCCCGTCATTCAGCCAGGTCTGAACTTCTTCACCCATTTCCGGATTGCTCTGAGACATAATATGGCTTCGCTCTTAAACCCCGAAGCTCTCACCACACCCGCAGGCATGTTGTGCTTTCGGATTATTAAATTTAAATATCTGATTCAGTCCTTCGCGGACAAAATCCACTTCTGTGCCGTCAATAAACGGCATCGCTTTGCGCGGAACATACAGGCGGGCGCCATCGCGTTCAAACAGCATATCCCCCGCATCCGCCTGATTAATCATGTCAAAAACATAACCAAACCCGGCACACCCGGATTGTTTGACACCCAGGCAAAGCCCGATGCTGTCCGGCGTGTTATTCATCAGTGTCACAATCTGTTTTGCGGCGGCCGCCGTCAGTGTGACGCCTGTCCAGTCATTGTCATTCAGTGAAAATGTTTCCACCGGGTTTGCAGTATTTGTTGTCATCATTGACCTCATAAAATTTACGGCTTTCGCCGACGGTAGCTCTCCGTAAACACTATGTTAACGATAATGTTTCCCACTTCAACCACTTGCTTTGAAAGGGCATTCCGATATCAGTATAAATAATAGACAAAACAGCGTGAATGCGCGTATCATTTTCGTGTGGGAAGTGAATTAAGCTGTTGTTATAAAGATTAAAACTATTTTTATTGCACGTGTATTTTATAGTACCGAATAGTACAGTATCTATCGCACAAAAGGATCATTATAAATGCAGCTTTAAAGACGGGAACCGGTATTTCATCATTTCTGAAAAAAATAAGAAATACCGGCTGAATATCGGATGTATACCCAACGTCATTCAAGCTGTAGCCAACGAACCTGCGGTTTGAATGAATAAGGGTAATGTTATTTTTTTGATCCATGCAGGATAGCCGTGGTCAGGCGAGATATACAGCACAGCTTTTGCTGTTCATCATAGATTTCTATCGACCAGACCTGCTGGTTACGCCCCAGGTGTATCGCTTTACAGTGACCGGTAACCCGCCCTCCGCGAACCGCCCGCACATGATTGGCGTTAATTTCCACGCCTACCACGGTTTCATCTCCTTCACTGCACAGATAACCGGCCACTGAGCCGAGACTTTCTGCCAGCACCACAGATGCACCGCCGTGCAATAATCCGTGCGGCTGCTTTGTCCGTTCGTCAACCGGCATTGTGCCGATCAGCTGTTCCGGCTCCAGCGCGGTAAATTCAATCCCCAGATGACTGAGCATATTTCCCTGCGCAATCTGATTCAGCTCTGCCAGTGTGGTGGCGCGTTTCCATATCATAGAACTCTCCCGGGTTATCGTGTTTGTCCGGTTTCAGGATATCAGTTTCAGGGCACCAGTGTCAGCAGCGCCTGCAACGGGTGCAGCATTACTTTACCTTCCATCCGCTTAACCTGACTGCGACAGGAGTACCCGGTGGTCAGGCAGCGCTCTGATACCAATGTCTGATACGGCTGCGCCCAGGAGAGCTGATAAATCCCTTTTGAGCGTTCCAGGTTCGGCATTTCATGTCCGTAAGTTCCCGCCATACCGCAACAGCCGACACTGACCGGTTGCAGCGATGCGCCGAAACGGCTGAAAATGGCCTTCCACGCATTGACGCTGTCCGGCAATGCGGTCGATTCAGTACAATGACTGAATAAATACCAGGGACGGTTATCTGTTGGTGCCGCTATTTCAGGGAGCAGATCTGCATATTCAGTCAGCCACTCATGCACCAGCATCACGCGGAACAACTGCTTATCAGGGGACAATACCGTTTTATATTCATCGCGGTAGCACAGCACCAGCGCAGGATCAACGCCCACCATCGGGCAGCCGAGGCGCGCCACGCGATTGAGAAAATCAGCGGTCCGGGTTGCGGTACGGGCAAAACGGGCAAGAAAACCTTTAATATGTTGCGCTTTACCGTTCGGGCTGAACGGCAGCAGTACCGGATGAAAACCGAGTTTTTCTGTCAGTGCGGCAAAGTCAGCCACCACTTTGGCATCAAAATAACTGGTAAAAGGATCTTGTACAATAAAGAGATAACGCCCCGCCTGCCGCTCACTTTCACTCATGCCTTCCAGCATTTCGAGAGTGACGGATGTGGCTTTGCTGCCCGCAAGCTGCTGCTTCAGTGACGGCGCAGACAGCAGCGGCAGGTCTGTCATACCGACTGTTTTTTCACTGAGTGTCTGCACCCAGGCTTGTTTCAGGAAAAAATTAAATACGCGGGGTGCTTTCGCCATCAGCGGCGCACCACTTTCAACATTGGCGACCAGATGGTCGCGCAGCGGACGCAGATAGCGCCCGTGATACAGCGCCAGGAAGCGGGCACGGAATTCCGGCACATCAATTTTGATCGGGCATTGTGTTGAACAGGCTTTGCAGGCCAGACAACCGGACATGGACTCTTTCACTTCATGAGAAAAATCATATTCTCCCCGCGATGCCCGCCAGGTATGCCGGGTTTTTCCGATCAGCCCGCGCAGAGAGACACGGCTGTGCGGGACAGATTCAGCTAACAGTGCCGGGTCCGTTCCCTGCTCTGCCAACAGGCGCAGCCACTCTCTCACCAGTGCCGCTCTGCCTTTCGGGGAGTGAAAACGGGACTGCGTTATTTTCATGGACGGACACATCGGGCTTTTTACATCAAAATTAAAACATAGTCCGTTGCCGTTGCAATTTAGTGCCCCGGCAAATGCATTTCGCACATTTATTGGTATGGCTCTGTCATAAGTGCCGCGTTTTACCGCATCCACCTGCACCAACGGTGCATCACTGTCTGATGGCGTACAAATTTTGCCGGGATTGAGCCGGTTTTCCGGGTCAAATGCGCCTTTTATCCGGCGTAGCTCGCGATAAAGTGTGTCGCCGAAAAACGCCTCACCATATTGTGCGCGAAATCCTCTGCCGTGCTCTCCCCACAGCAATCCGCCATATTTTGCTGTCAGTCCCACAATCTCATCGGAAATCTGTTTCATCAGCACTTCCTGCTCCGGCGAGCACATATCCAGTGCCGGGCGGACATGCAACACACCGGCATCCACATGCCCGAACATACCGTATTCAAGATGATGACTGTCCAGCAAGGCGCGAAATTCAGTAATATAGTCAGCCAGATGCTCCGGCGGCACACAGGTGTCTTCCGCAAACGGGATCGGTTTTGCTGCCCCTTTACTGTTACCCAGTAATCCCACCGCTTTTTTACGCATTGCATAAATACGCTCTATGCCGGTCAGATCCTGACAGACCTGATAGCCAATCACACCCGCTTCATTATTTGCCATCAACCGGTCAAGGCGCTCACAAAGGTCGGCAACCTGACCGTCAATAAGCGCCTGGTCATCGCCGCAAAATTCAACGATGTTCAGCCCGAGCATGATTTTATCCGGAACATCCGTGACCAGTTCACTGACGGAATGCCAGATAATATCTTCCCGCGCCAGGTTCAGCACTTTTGAGTCAACAGTTTCCACAGAGAGTGCCTGCGCCGCCACCATAAACGGGGCATTGCGCAGTGCAGAGTCAAAAGCATCATATTTAACATTCACCAGGCGGCGCACCGCAGGCAATGGCGTGATATTCAGTTTTGCTTCCGCGATAACCGCCAGTGTTCCTTCCGAGCCGGTCAGGATGCGGGTTAAATCAAAGGTCTGTAAATCATCACTGAAGACATGGCGCAGATCATACCCGGTAAGAAAACGGTTCAGTTTCGGGAAGTTATCCAGAATTAACTGCCGGTTTGCTTCACAACTGTCCAGTGTGGTGCGGTACAACTGCCCGGTCACACTGTCCTCTTCTGCATACGCCCGCGCCACACTGACCGGGATCGGTTGCGTATCCAGCAATTCGCCGTTGATCAGTACCGAACGCAGCCCCAGCACATGATTGGATGTTTTCCCGTACACCAGCGAGCCCTGCCCGGACGCATCTGTATTAATCATGCCGCCGAGTGTGGCGCGGTTTGATGTGGAAAGCTCCGGGGCAAAAAAGTAACCGTACGGCTTCAGATACGCATTCAGCTGATCTTTAATCACCCCGGCTTCGACGCGCACCCAACCCTGCTCCGGGTTAATTTCAAGGATACGGTTCATATAGCGGGATAAATCAATCACCACACCGCTGTTCAGCGACTGACCATTGGTGCCGGTTCCGCCGCCGCGCGGGGTAAACTGAACCGAGCGGAATTCATCCCCTGAGGCAATACGCATGATTAAAATCACATCCGCCACCGAGCGCGGAAACACAATCGCCTGCGGCAGAAGCTGATAAATACTGTTGTCCGTGGCGAGCGTCAGGCGCTCACCATAGCGGGTTGTGGTATCACCGGTAAATCCGCTTTCGTTCAGGGCGATGATATACCGTCCGGTTTCCGGGCTTACCTGCGGAGATTGCGTTAATCGTGGGATCATTATCTGCGGCTCTTTATCATAAATGGTCACATTGCGAATTCGACAGTATAATTATGTTGTTAACACGCCATTCTGATGCATAATTCAGGCGGGAATATTCACCTTAACATACAATGTATTCATTTTGTGCGCTCCCTGAAATAACGCAATATTCGCGCTACTTTATTAGGAACATACAGTTTTTTCATTTACAAAGGGAAACTTATCTGTGGAAAAATCGCAGCCTGGTTATGACTTACCTAAATTAATATTCGCCATTGGCGCGATATCAATTCTCATTATTATTAGTTTCTGGGTATTAAGCCCGTTTATTTTAGGCTTCGTCTGGGCAGGTATGATTGTCATTGCAACCTGGCCGGTCTTTAAGCGTATCCAGCGCCGCGTCCGCAACAGCCGCTGGATAGCGGCCTGCATTATGGTTATCCTGATTATTCTTTTATTTGTCTTCCCGCTGGCGTTACTGATTAACAGCATTGTTGAAAACAGTGAGCCACTGATGCGCTGGGTAAAATCCCCCGGACAACTGACCCTGCCGGAACTGTACTGGCTGGACTCTATCCCGGTTATCGGACCTAAGCTGTTTGCCAACTGGACATCGCTTGTTGCCAGCGGCGGCAATGCCATGATGGCAAAAGTACAACCTTACCTCGGGCAGAGTGCCGCCTGGTTCCTGACACAGTTGCTGAGTGCCGGTAAATTTCTGTTCCATCTGGCGATTATGCTGATGTTCAGCGGCCTGCTGTATCTGCAGGGGGAAGAGGCTATGCGCGGATTCCGCCATTTTGCTATCCGTCTTGCCGGAATGCGCGGTGATGCGGCAGTACTGCTGGCAGCAATGTCTGTGCGCGCAGTCGCACTCGGCGTTGTGGTTACCGCACTAACTCAGGCTATTATCGGCGGTATCGGGCTGGGACTTGCCGGTGTGCCGTTTGCCGCTATCCTGACAGTGCTGATTTTTATCTGCTGCGTGGCACAACTCGGCCCGCTGCTGATAATGATCCCGTCCATTATCTTCCTGTTCTGGACCGGTGATACCACCTGGGCAATTATTATGATTGTCTGGGCCGCCGCGGTTGCCACCATGGATGGCGTGCTGCGCCCGTTCCTGATAAAAATGGGCGCTGACCTGCCGATGGTACTGATACTGACCGGTGTTATCGGCGGGATGTTATCCCTTGGGATGATCGGACTCTTTATCGGCCCTGTGGTGCTGGCCGTTTCCTATACCTTACTGAAGGCCTGGATGAATGATGTACCACGTCCGTCCGATGATTTGACCGAGGTCAGAGCGTATATGGAAGAACAACTCTCAGAAAAAAAAATAAGTTTTTAATCAAAGGTGCAGAAATGCACCTTTGCTATATTTAATTAATTATTCAATTAAATTTCATAACTAACATTAATAATTTGAAATATTAATATACATTGAGATACAGGGTCAGTACTTATTCTAAATACATACAGACGTTCTGAATATATTTCACTTATCTTACAATCAGTAAATTATATATTGAGACAATTCTTAATGCAGGGATATCTTAATTATTTTAATATATCCGTCATCAAGTAACGAATTAAAAGGTTCCGTTATTCATTAAAAACGGTATCTTCAGAATACAAAATATTGCTGTGTGTAGTCTTTGCCTGTCAGCCCATGATAGGCTTTTTTTTTGCCTGTTATTCAGGTATTCTTATTTGGTTTTAGTTTGATTTCAGTTTGATTTATGTAAAAACACACATTAGTCATAGCATTTGATTATATATAAATACATTTATTGTGATATTTGATTATAAAAAAAGCCCGGACTAATCCGGGCTTTTTTCTGAGCATTTTAAATGATGCTGTTAATTATTTTCTGCTAATGCGACCCAGGTTTTCACAACAGTATCCGGATTAAGAGAAACACTGTCGATTCCCTCTTCCAGCAGCCATTGTGCAAAATCCTCATGATCTGACGGGCCCTGCCCACAAATTCCCACATATTTGTTATGTGATTTTGCCGCTCTGATAGCCATAGATAACAGTGCTTTCACGGCATCGTTGCGCTCATCAAAGAGTTCTGACACCACACCGGAGTCGCGATCCAGCCCCAGCGTCAGCTGAGTCATGTCGTTTGAACCGATAGAGAAGCCGTCAAAGAACTCAAGGAACTGGTCAGCCAACAGAGCATTCGACGGAATTTCGCACATCATAATCAGGCGCAGGCCATTTTCGCCGCGTTTCAGACCACGTGCTTCCAGTTCATTCACAACCGCTTCTGCCTGAGCAACAGTACGGACAAACGGGATCATGACTTCCACGTTAGTCAGATCCATCTCATTACGCACACGTTTTACCGCTTCACACTCAAGCGCAAAACAGTCACGGAAGCTGTCATGAACATAACGACCGGCTCCGCGGAAGCCCAGCATCGGGTTCTCTTCATCCGGTTCGTAGATATCCCCGCCGACCAGGTTTGCATATTCATTTGATTTAAAATCAGACAGACGCACAATCACTTTCTTCGGATAGAATGCCGCCGCAAGTGTCGCGATCCCTTCAGTCAGACGACCGATATAAAACTCAACCGGATCATCATATCCCGCCATCATACTGCGGATTTCTGCCTGTAACTCAGGGGTTTGCTTATCAAACTCCAGCAATGCACGCGGATGCACGCCAATCATACGGTTGATAATAAACTCCAGGCGGGCAAGACCCACACCTTCATTCGGCAGGCAGGCAAAATCAAATGCACGATCAGGGTTACCGACGTTCATCATGATTTTTGTGCCCACTTCCGGCATTTTATCTATTTCAGATGCGTGGATAGCAAACTCCAGCTCTCCGCTGTAGACATAACCGGTGTCCCCTTCAGCACAGGAGACAGTAACCGCCTGACCTTCTTTCAGCAATTCAGTGGCATCACCACAGCCGACAACAGCCGGAATACCCAGTTCACGCGCAATAATCGCCGCATGACAGGTACGTCCGCCGCGGTTGGTCACAATCGCCGCCGCTTTTTTCATGATAGGTTCCCAGTCAGGATCCGTCATGTCAGTAACTAACACATCACCGGGCTGAATTCGGTCCATCTGGCTGAGGTCATGAATAACTTTAACCTTACCGGCACCAATACGATGACCGATAGCGCGGCCTTCCACCAGCACATTACTCTGTCCGTTCAGCTGGTAACGTTCCATAACCTGCTGGTTGGAGCGCACAGTTTCCGGACGCGCCTGAACGATATACAGCTTGCCGTTGTGCCCGTCTTTCGCCCATTCGATATCCATCGGACGGCCGTAGTGCTTCTCGATGGTTACCGCTTGTCTTGCCAGCTCTTCGGTTTCACTGTCTGTCAGTGAGAAGCGCCCACATTTTTCAGCCGCAACATCTTCGATACGGACCTGTTTGCCGTGGCTCTTATCATCGGCATACACCATCTGAATCTTTTTCGATCCCATTGTGCGGCGCACAATAGCGGGACGGCCTTTTTCCAGGGTTGGTTTATGGACATAAAACTCATCCGGGTTAACCGCGCCCTGAACCACCATTTCACCCAGGCCGTAAGCGGAGGTAATAAAGACAACCTGATCAAAACCGGACTCGGTATCGATAGTAAACATCACACCCGATGACGCGAGGTCTGAACGCACCATGCGCTGAATACCCGCAGACAGTGCAACACCGCGGTGGTCATAGCCCTGGTGAACACGATATGAAATCGCGCGGTCATTAAACAGTGAGGCAAAAACGTGCTTGATGGCTACCATAATGGCATCCATACCCTGCACGTTTAAAAAGGTTTCCTGCTGTCCGGCAAATGAGGCATCCGGCATATCTTCGGCGGTGGCAGATGAACGCACCGCAAATGTCGCCCCTTTTTCCCCTTCAGACAGTTG
Organism: Morganella psychrotolerans; assembly: GCF_001676055.1. GTDB lineage: Bacteria > Pseudomonadota > Gammaproteobacteria > Enterobacterales > Enterobacteriaceae > Morganella > Morganella psychrotolerans_B. The sequence goes on from NZ_LZEX01000001.1 coordinate 395,427, forward strand.
CTCATAAGCCTGACGAATGTCATTTTCAAACTCAGCGGAGAACGGGGTATCAATCACCCATCCGCGGATTTGAGCACCCGCTTTCGCCAGTTGATTCACATCATCAACATCCGTTTTATCCAGCAATTCATAGATACGCTGGTTAACGCCACTTTGCTCAAGAAAGTCATTAAAGGCCTGTGCGTGGTGGCAAAACCATTGGGAACAGACACACCTAACCCGGAAAGATTGGTTATCATTTCCCCTAAAGACGCATTTTTACCACCAACACGGGGTACGTCATTCATACCTAACTGGTTATACCAAAGTACATTACACGGAGTCTGGCCATTGTTGGACATTGCAAGCAATCCTTTTAACATTCAAAAGAAGGTAAAGTCGGAAATACAGCGCTCTGTTGAGCATCACAAACAGATTATCACAATGTTCAGGTGAATATAGACAGGTGAATCGATCAACCCGATTACAATATTTTTTTTATCCTTTATAATCAGGTTTGAATTTATTTGTGCCGTTGCTCCGGATTATCGATTCAGCAAAAAACATAGGAAAATAAATAACATGTCTATCACAACCGGCTCATCTTCTGATACAAAAAATAAAGAGACACGGAGTGTTTTCTTTATTTCTGACGGAACAGCTATTACGGCGGAAGTATTAGGTCATGCCGTATTGTCACAGTTTCCGATTGATATCATCGCGTATACCCTGCCTTTTGTGGCAACTGTTGATCGTGCACTGGAAATCAAACAAAAGATTGATACCATTTATGACACCACCGGGTTACGCCCGCTGGTGTTCTACTCCATTATTTGTCAGGATGTCCGGGAGGCGATCACCGCCAGTAAAGGCTGTTGCCAGGATATAGTACAAACACTGGTCGCGCCGATACAACAAGAGATTCAGATGGATCCGCAGCCGATTTTTAACCGGACACACGGGTTATCCAAACGCAATCTGAGCCAGTACGATGCCCGTATCGCCGCCATTGATTTTGCGCTGGCGCATGATGACGGCGTCTCTCTGCGTAATATGGACCAGGCGCAGGTGATTTTGCTCGGCGTTTCCCGCTGCGGTAAAACACCGACCAGCCTCTATCTTGCGATGCAGTTTGGTATTCAGGCGGCAAACTATCCGTTTACCGCCGATGATATGGATAATCTTCAGTTACCGGCAGCCCTCAAGCCGCATAACCACAAATTATTCGGATTAACTATCGATCCTGAACGTCTCTCGGCTATCCGTGAAGAGCGCCGCGAAAACAGCCGCTATGCGTCTATCCGCCAGTGCCGTATGGAACTTGCCGAAGTGGAAGCCCTGTACCGTAAACATAAAATCAGCTACCTCAATACCACCAATTACTCTGTTGAGGAAATTTCCACCAAAATCATTGACTCATTAGGCTTAAACCGCCGCATGTTTTAATGTCGTTGTTTCAGATACCGCGGGTCAGAAAAACAGGCTGGCGGAAACGGTTAAGTGGATCAGCACACAGTGTGATCCACTTTATTAAATTCTGTCTTGTAATCATCCTGATTTCGTTTATTGTGATCGGTATCACTGTGATTACACACAGCAACAGACCGATTTCAGAGACAGTATTTACTTATGGAAAAAACGGATGAATTGCGCACACGGGCGGTAGATAAACTCATCACCCCGTCAGCGCTGGCCGGAGAGTTCCCGGTCACCGAGACAATAAATAAAAATGTGACAACGTCACGCACGCGAATTGAACGCATTCTAACCGGCGATGATCCGCGTTTACTGGTTATTATCGGCCCCTGCTCCGTTCATGACACCATCGCCGCGCTGGATTATGCACAGCGCCTGAGTGAATTGCTGCCAAAATACCAGTCCCGGCTGGAAATTGTCATGCGCACCTATTTTGAAAAGCCCCGCACCGTTGTCGGCTGGAAAGGTTTAATCTCTGATCCGCACCTGGATAACTCCTGCCGGGTCAATGACGGGATCCGCCTTGCCCGCAAGCTGCTGATTGATGTTAATGCACTGAATGTCCCGACCGCCACCGAGTTTCTCGACATGGTCACCGGGCAATATATCGCAGACCTTATCAGCTGGGGCGCTATCGGCGCACGCACGACAGAAAGCCAGATCCACCGGGAAATGGCTTCCGCACTCTCCTGCCCGGTCGCTTTAAAAACGGCACCGACGGCAATATTAAAATTGCTATTGATGCGATCCGCGCCGCACAGGCCGGACACATGTTTTTATCGCCGGATAAAGAAGGACAGATGACAATTTACCAGACGCAGGGTAACCCGTTCGGTCACATTATTATGCGCGGCGGTAAAACACCGAACTATGCCGCAGGCGATATAGCACATGCCTGTGACCAGCTCCGCCAGTTTGATTTGCCGGAACACCTGATCATTGATTTCAGCCATGGCAACTGCCAGAAAATTCACCGTCGTCAGTTAGATGTCGCCCGTGATGTCTCACAGCAGATTAAAGATGGCTCCCGCGCGATTGCCGGCGTGATGGCAGAGAGTTTTATTCAGGAAGGCACACAGAAACTTGTCAACAACAAGGCCCCAGTTTACGGACAATCTATCACGGATCCGTGCCTGAGCTGGGCAGATACCGTGACACTGCTGGATATCCTGGCGGATGCGGCCGATGCCCGTTTTTCCTGAGCCTTTCCCGTCTGATACAAAATAAAAACAGGATGCCACGGCATCCTTTTTTTATTCATCACCCGTAGTTATCATTCGGCAGTAATAAAGTTGAGATCCCGCTCACTTTTTTTGCCAAACTCCGCACGACAAATAAAAATCCCTTGAACTCATCCTCTTCCCTGTTAATACTATTTGCGAATGATAACCGATATCAAATAGAATAATTATGACAGAAAGTAATTCTGACGTTTCTGACGTTAAGGGCTTAAGCGTTACCGGGCCCGGCCATCCGGCACCACGAAAATCCAGTATTGCGGTGATCAGCAGCCGGGTACTCCTGGGTCCGCAAAAACGCATTATTATTCAGCATCAGAATAAATACAAATCAAATATACTTCTTTAATATCAATTAAATAAATCAAATATACCGTCATTAAATTATCATTATGTACATGAGCATGTACACATAGATAATGATACAAAGTGACGACCCTTGACAATGCTAGTCCGTAGATTTACATTGCACTGTATATTTAAACAGTGCATTAAGAGGTGATCGCATGCTCCGTATTGATATTATTTTCAGCAGTAACCAAAAAGAGATGATGCCGCTAGGCATATTCGAGGCTCTGGAAAAGGAAATTGACCGAAAGTTGCGGGCTCAGTATCAGGATATGAACGTTCGCATTGCGTGGGGAACCAATGCCTCGATGTCGGCAACCGGCGGGAAAAATGATAAGGACAATAAAAAAGTGAAGGAAATACTGCAGGAGATTATGGAGGATGACGCTGGATGCCGGAAGTAGAAGGTGCTTCTGATGATGTAGAGTATTTTGATAAGTAACTGACAGCCGCGCCGGATCTTCCACCAGTGCGGCTTATTTTATTCCTCTGCTTCCACCGCCTTCTCCGCAGCCTCTTGCACTTCACGCTCTGCCTGCTCACGTTCCATATGCTCCGCCAGCTCACGCTGCTTCACATTCCACACTGAGCCTTGTGGCATTTCTACGCGAACGTCCAGGCGGGTGTATTCCGGCAGGTCGCAGGGTTCGCCGTCCTGATAGAAAACACGGTCGCCGTCAGCAGTGATTTCTTTCAGGCGCCAGTTCTGGAATTTGTCCGGGAGGTGGGTGTGTTGCCGGTGGCAGGTTTCAATGATGATCCCGCCGTCTTCCAGTACGCGGTCAGCGACATAGACCAGCTCAAGACCGTTATTGTCTTTCGGTACTGAAATACCGCCGTTTACACCCCATGCGCCATCTGAGTTATAGCCGAGGATGCCGGTAATATGGTACTGGCCAGTGTCAGTGCGATTAACTTCTGCACCTTCAGATTCGTCGTTGGTTTCAAAACTGCCGTTCGGGTGGACCCGGATAATTGGTGATGATTTTTTCAGAAAACCACTACCGTCAAATGCTACACTGGAGCCTATTAGTGCTATCTCCCCACCAAATTTCCCTCCATTAGACCCTGAATTTAAGAAATACAGGTAACCTTTTCCGTTATACCCTATGTACATCTGCCCCGTGTCACTGTTATTACTTCCCGGATACCCGAAATTAATCCCTTTAGCATAGGATATAGCTTGTGTGCCAGACCATGACCCGCGCACAGTCGTTCCCGGAGGGGCTGCATATACTTCACGCTGAGCGAAGAAAAAATTGTCTCCGACCCACGTTCTGTCGGCACCTATAACTGTACCTGCCGTTTCCGGCAATTGGTACGAAGTTGTATACCCTGAGCCGGCTTCATTTGGTCGCGAATAAATTGTGATGACTCCGGCCTTCGTCCTGTACACGCGCCCCATGTTACCCGCAAAGTTGACCGACCCGTTTCCGGATGAATCTGTTGCACCGGTATTCACATGAGGTGAGTATTTTAGTACACCACTTAAAGCCTCATTCATCGCCTTAACACTATCCAGCGTCACTTTCTGCCCGTTTGGTAGCTCAACTTCTACTTTACCGGTGTCTGTCATCCATTGCTGCATTGCCTGGAGGAAATACACGATATAGCCCTGATTCGCTGACATGGTGCGGGCGGCGTCAGAAATGGTATCCGGCACTGTGGTGGCAATAGAATACTTAGCGCCGCTGCGCGCCACCGGGGCATTGAATGACAACGCTAGCTCTGTGTCGCTGTTCACTGCGCGGATCATCATATTTATCGGGTTAGTGCCGTTTTCAATGCTTACCATTTGCCCCGGCGCCACGCCGTGAATGTTCTTTTTCCACTGTGTTCCGGTGCCGGTGACAATCGGTGATCCGGCTTTTATGGCAATTGTGCCGTCTGTGTAAATCATGGGGTTCCCCTGAATTTTGGACGAAAAAAAACCGCCGGAGCGGTTGAGTTATTTACTTCCAGCGCGGATAAGCATCCGGGGCATAAGCAACAATGCATCCGATATCATTCACATACGCACCTCCGCCACCCAACCCGACAAGATTCGATGCCCGCGTCACATAACCATCTTTTGTTACACCAAACCCGAAAACAAAACCACCAAAGCTCATTTCGAATGATGTGGAAATATAACTTAACACCATGCAGCCCGCATACCCGCTCCGGTAATCTAATGGTTTCTGTATATCCAATATCGTTCCGCCATAAGTTAAGTCTGATATAATTGTTTTTATTCTTAATGGGAACTTACCTGATGAATAGAATAGTTTATTATCATCATTAAACATATTAACCTTTATTTTTGTATCTATGTCTGACGCTACAATCGGTCTATAAATATAAATATTCACGGTATTCGTAGTTAAAAACCGCAAACTTTTATTATTCCACCCATGGCGAAGCATATTTGAACCAATTCCGTCCATCCTTGCATCACGGTGAAAAACAATATATTTATCCCACATGGATGGATATAAAACGGCATAATCTCCACGAACAAAGTCATACATCCCGGGTTCTTTTATTCCGTCTTTACTCATGTCCAGTATTTTTTCTAAAACATAGGTAATTGAGGACAAAATTCCTAATTCAGCTCCATTTACTGATATAACAGGTTTCATCGCTACTTCCCCATCAGCTTAAATATATGAATAATAGGGATTGTGGCACTTGCCATTCCGCTGTCGTGTTCATATTTCCATGTCACCTTATTACCGGAAATATTTATATTTGTTACTGTCGGGTAGTTGCCCTGCATTTCTGATCTATGGGTAACTATTGGGACAGCTATTATTTTCTCGCCCCCTTTCAGATACCGGCTGTCGAATGTCATGCTTGTTTTTGAAAAATCAACTTGTTCAGAGTGAATGACAAACGCAAGAGAATCTATAATATTATCTATTTCACCAGTATCATGATAGACATTAAAAACCGGATTTTTAGCCATATAATTTCCTGTAATTTCACTATTTTAATGCTATTTCAATTTTGAGATTCCCACGCTCATCCCGTAAATAAAGGCCGGTTCCATCAAATGTAAGCCCCCCGCCGGTTTCATTCGAGTTCATTTCAAATTTATTTTTTTTCGCATCAAGAATAAATCCTTGCTTACCCGGTACATAATTCTCAGACTGAATTTTGTCCATAACGATAAGGCTCTTTATCCAGGCTTCACTAATGAACGCCTCTTTAACAAAAAGCTTCCCGTCTTTCATATACATAAACAGGTCCATCGACTTATTGACCGGGTTATAAAACGCAAACTGCTGTGCGCTGAAGCCGATAAGCGTTGTCACCTGTCCGTTTTTCAGCTCTGCGCCAATTACCATGCCTGCGGAATAATCGGTGCCCTGATAGTTGATCCTTACTTTCATATCGTGAATGACGGATGCCTGATTGGATTCCATATCCCACTTAGCGCGGATGGAATTTTCAGCCATGGCAAAGCTGCCGTCGGCAGTAACTTTAACCGCGTCGATTTTCTCAGCAAGTGCCGTTGTCTCAGTTACTGTGTAGTTGCGGACTTCAATGATTTCTGCTTTCATCACGCCACTTTCGCGCTGCCAGTAATTCCATTGTCCGTAAGCGTTGTTGGCGTTGTTGATGATGGCTTCGAAATTGTCATCTGCCTGAGACTGCAGGTCTTTGATGATGGCTGAATCACCCAGCCCGGCGGCAACTTCATCAATAATGGTTGAGGCGTCAAACTCCGCCACGCCGCGCACAAACTCGGTCCATGGTGACTGATTACCGGTTTTGTCCACCAGCCGCGCGCGGAAATAAAATGCGGTACCGGCGGCAAGCCCTGCGAGTTCGTGAGAGCGGGACGGGTACGGCACGTCTGCCAGCAGTAACAGATTTTCGCCGTCATTGGTTTTGCTGTACTGAATTTCGGTTTTCAGGGTGTCCTCTGTGAACTGCCCGAATTCCCAGTTCAGTTTGATGCCAAAAACCAGTGTGGATGCACGGAAATTAAGTGGCACCGGCGGATCCCCGACTTTGCCGGTCAGCCGGGTTTCCTCTGAATACCCCCATCCGCTGGATATCTCAGCCGCATTAATTGCCCGGACGCGCACCAGATAGCGCCCTGAATACACGCCCTGCACTTCAAATGATGTCGTTGAGTTACGTAATACGTTTATCCAGTTGCCATCGTCACGCCGCCACTGCGCTTCATAGGCGATGGCGTTATCTGCCGGTTGCCAGGTTGCCCGCATGGTTTCCACGCTGATCCCCTGCCGGATGACAGAGTAAGAATCAATAATGATGTCTTTCGGCGGGAACTGGTTGCCGGGAGGGATCACGCTTATCGGGCGCTCGTCGAGTACCGCGCCGGTATCAATCCGGTCGTATTTATCAGGATCGTGCGCGGTGGCCGAGATAGTAAATGTGCCGTCGTCATTCTCTGTCACGCTGATAACGCGGTATTGCTGAGCGTACAGCTCGTCAGATTCAACCACCCACACGCATTCCGCCTCAGGCACTTCACTGTACGCGGTGGTCACCGTAATAACGTTATCAGTGACCATCTGAATAGTGCGGGCCTGAGACTTACCGGACGGCAGGTTGAGCATCAGCCGATCCCCCGCTGCAGCATCTGCTTTGCGGTCGAGGGTGATACTCCGCCCGTCTGCGGCACTGACGCGTCCGCCGGTTACTTTTCCGGACACCCGTTCATCAGCAACTGCAATGATGTACCCCGGCTGCGGGATATTGCCGTCCATGCCGACACTGAAGGTCACCATGCGATCTTTATTATTGGTCAGAATACCCCATCGGCCCTTACGGTTGGCTTCTGATTGCCGGCTGCAACCAATGGCGGTCATTTCCAGCTGATTAAAGCCGAACCGGGATACCAGCTCTGTTTCAAATACCGGCTCCATGGCATCCGAATAACCATTGAGCGGGTCGGAATACGATACCAGCGCAGAGGAATAACGGGCTTTGCTGCTGCTCCCGGAGTATCCGAAATTACCGTCAATGACATTAGCTTTTGTATAGCTGTAGTCGATATCGCGCGGCATATCCGCCAGGGTGACAATCTGATTACCGCCCCAGTAGGTCATGCCCCGGAAGATAGCGGCAAAGTCCCGCAGTACGGTGTATGCCTCGTTTCTGTCCTGCACGTAGACATCACACACATAGCGCGGCTCGGTACCGCTGCCGCCCCTGCCGTCCGGCACCAGCTGGTCGCAGTATTGTGCAACGCGGTACAGCTCCCATTTGTCGATATTCTGCATTTTGATGCGGTCGCCAAGACCAAAGCGATCAGAAACGACGATGTCGTAAAATATCCAGGCGGGGTTATTGGTCCACGCCCATTTAAACGAGCCGTCCCACGTTCCGGCGTAGGTACGGTGCTCCGGATCGTAATTCGATGGCACCCGGATAACGCGCATCTTCGGTTCACAGGTGATCTGCGGAATGCTGCCGTTAAACTGTTTTGAGTCAAACTCGATGTAGAGCAATGCGGTATGAGGATAAGTCAGTTTGGCGTCAATCACTTCGGTGTAGCTTTGCAGCACTATCGCGTCACCGATTTTGGCACTGTTCGCATCCGGGGTGATTTTACGGACACGCAGCGTCCATGATGTGGCGGACTGAGGCAATTCAATACGGTGGGTGCGCTCATAGCCTGAGGTAGTTTTACCTTTGGCGCTGCCGTCCACCGCCGTTTTCCAGCTCCCGCCGTCTGTTTGCAGATCAATAGCGTATTTTACTTCGTTGCCGGTCATGTCGCCGTTATCTTCCTGACGGAACAGTGACGGCCATTTCAGACGGACGCGGATAGCGGATAACTGCGGATTGGTGAATGCGCGGATCCACGGGGTGTTACTCTGAATAACGGTACCGACATTAATTTCATTCTCAGCAGACGGCATGCCGGGGATGTAGGTTTGCGCCTGAGTGCCGGGGCGGTATTCCCATACCACGCCGCTGAAGTTCTCCGAGCCGTCATCGTTCAGCAGCGGCGTACCATCAAGAAAGATATTTTTCCCGGTCAGATCACCGGCAAATTCTCCCTCACCGAGCGCCAGAAGTAACTTTGCTTTTGCTGTGGATTGTAAGTCGTCCGGCTGTTCTACAGGCGTGCGCGGGCTGCTGTCGCCACCTTTGCGACCGGTGATTGAGTTCATCATGAGATTTCCTGATAAAAGCTGAGAGAGGGTTTACTGCTGATCTTCGACGTAGATACCGGCTGAAATAATAGCACCACCGATGCGGCGTTTGCCGTAGCCGATGGGTACAGGGTAGCCCTGTGAAACGGTGTTAGTCGGGGATCCGAATGCGTATGAGGGTTTGTTTTCGCCCTGGTCTTTCATGGCGAGTCCGCCGGGCTGCGGGGATAGCATTTGGATTACGCCACCGAGTGCCATTGCTGCACCCATTTGCATCATTGGGACACCTATTGCCCCTCCTCCGAAATAGGTAACAACGGCTCCGACCGCCACAAGAACCGCACCGAATATAGTTTGAAGTACACCAGCCTTTTTACTGCCAATAATGACAGGTACGATACGAACAACCTCATCGGTTACCGGTAGCCCAAGATCATCAACGCCAATATTTTTCTTTCCGCGAAATACCGCGTAAGTCAGCCCCCGCGCCTTACTTGTATTTAAAAATTGCTCAAATCCCGGGATTGTGCAACATAGTGCGCGGATAGATTCTGATGTTGTACTGATCAGTCTTTGATGTACTTTGCCAAACGTTTTACCAAGCACAGCACCGAGCTCTATTTTTGTCATGACTTCAGTCATACTTACTCCATTAAAAAACCCGCCGGAGCGGGTTTGGTTTTTATATTAAAATTAATTTAACGGGAAAGTGTGGTCGGCTTGATATCCATGTTTCCATTTTGATCCGTGAATATCCGATAATATTTATTATCACCTGAATTTATATTAAATTCACGCTCCTGACGCGCCGCTCCCGATGAACAAAGTCCGCGTCCTTCCAGTGAAGCGCCGAGAATATGCTCACCTTCTTTTACATTAAAAGTGGTTTTTTCTGACGGATCTAATTTTGCCGCACGCTCACCATCAATGAATACCGTGGCAAAACACCCGCCACCGACCATGCCTGAATCACGAATGACAGTTACAGAGCCTGTATTTTCACTTTTTGCATCAGAGGTAAAAACTCTGTCTTTAGGGGCGACCCTGGCTAAGTCAGGATTCACCGCTGAGGTGGCACACCCAGCCAGAGTAAACACAGTAATAAGTAGTAATTTTTTCATTCCGGGAACCCATTAAAAAATAAAGATAAGGGTAACCACGGCAAGTCAGTTTGTCATGAATATTTTATGTCTCAGTATCATAACTGTGCGGTCGCGCCAGTACCCGCCATAGGGAACACGCTGACTGAGGTGTCCGTATAAATGATGCAGGAGCATATTATCCGCGAGGAGGATGCCTGCATGATTAGCGACTGTTGCCTGTACCTGCATCACGATAACATCGCCGGGCTGTGGATCTTCAACCTGAATAAAGCCCGCTGTCTGCCAGTTATCGGCATAGCGGTTTTCGCCCTGCTCCCACCAGCAGTAATCTGCACGGTAATCCGGTAACTGAATGCTATGCTCCTGCCGGTAATAATCCATCACCAGCCCGTAGCAGTCAGTAAAACCGAGAACGAACGGTCGCCCCACCAGCGGAAGGTCTCCGCGTGGCTGAATGGTCCGGATATCACCTTCCGGCCAACTGACGATATACCACGGAACCCCGAGCGCATCACACTGTGATTTATCCAGTTCAGAGGGCTGAGTGGTGGCATCCGGATGACTGTGAACAATACCAGTCACCGTTCCCCAGTCTTCGGCGGCGGCGTAGTCTTCCGGCGATAAGATAAAGTGATTTTCCGGCTCACCGGCGATATTGCGGCACGGGAAATATTTTATAACGCGAGATTTTTGGACGATCACCCCGCAGCATTCACGGGGGTATTCCTGTTCGGCGTGGCTTAATATTTTTTTTTATTAAAACATCACGCATTATTATTTATCCTTATTTTTTATCTAACTCACCATCAATGATTGACAACTTATTTTCTAAATATTTTTTAAATTCTGAAAGATTTTTAAGATCACACTCCGCGTTTTTTCACATATCCTTCTGTGAATTTCTTTCCTTTCACTCTAAGTTCATCGACAGTTAAAACTGGTTCATTTTTGGCTTTTTTGCTGAGTTCTGTAACTTCATCCAGGCTATATACACGGCAGTCTTCATACCAGTATCTATTTTCATCTGCTACTGCGCTTGATAGAAATAAAAATGGTAATAATAACGTTATATATTGCTTCATGATCTCACCTCAATAATAGATTTAAGGTGAACATTATCAGAATGAATTTACTTGCGCAGTAACGATGTTCCCGGAAAGCCACCGAACGGGATCGGGTTGTTTTTACCAAAGCGCAGGAAGCAGCCGGTGTTCAGCATACCGCTGCACTGATCCTTTGCGGGGTCATCAACCGGGTTTCCATGTTTATCAAACCAGCCGTTCTGCCCGGCGTAATCACAACCGTCACCGGATTTATATTTTCCGCGAATGCACCAGGTACACATGGAATGTAACTGGCGGGTCGGGATCAGAACACCCTGTAAATTCATCGGGCTGGCTAATTCAAACTCAACGATTTCACCGGTTTCCGAGGGTTTACTGTCAATATAGAAAACAGATACCCGCTCCTGTGTCGGATCCGCTGTTGGGTTACCTTTCGGGAAATTGGCGGCATCGAGATAATGCACCAGCGTGTTGTGTATCGTAACTTTCGCTTTCAGCATATCGTCATAGGCAAGACACAGCGCCGTGATCGACCCGTCCAGATTGGCAACGGATAATTTCGGCTGCGCGCCGGAGCCGGTTGTTGATGCTTCCAGCCCTTCAATATGCACCGGCCACGCCCGGTATTCTTCATCCTGCCACCATACAGATTTAGCCGGCAGCTTTTCAGCATCACCACCAGCCGCCACAATTTCAGCTTCGGTGTGCGGTAAGTTATAGGCATGAAAGCGCAGAATATCCGGCGCACCGAACGCTGAGCCGTCAACCTCAAACAACCGGACAGCACTGCCCGGCTCCAGCTTTTGATAATCTGATGTGATCATGGTTTGAATGCCTGGGTAAAGGTGAGGGAAAGAGAGTAATTATTGCCGCCCAGCGGGGTCAGCTTCGGGTCTTCGCAGCGGTATAAACCGAGTTGCTCCAGTGGTGGTCGCCACTGAAACGCGCGGATCCCGCCGTGATTGTCGATAAAGTCACGGATAGGCAGGATGTAATCTTCCGTACCGGTAAAGTTCAGCGACCATTTCTGGCTTCGGGCATTGATGCCGTCACCGCTGACCTGCTCATACCCGTCACCGAATTTCGCTTTACGGGTTTTGAATAAAATATCGCCCTGCGGATTAAGGCGCGGGCTCCAGGTGAATGTTTCGATCATCGGCTTCCCTTAGCTATATTCCAGACACCACCACCGGGACGGGTTTCTTTTGCCATCAGTATGCGGAAACGCCCGTCAACAAACTCACCGACCTCTCTGCCAAATTGCTCATAGCCTGCGGATCCCTGCGTTTTCTGGTTACCGTCACCATCTATAGTGATATAAACCACCGGCGCCGATGACTGAGAACCACCGCCATATGCGCGAATGCCGAGATTACCGTCAGGTCCGCGTTTCAGTGGCATGATAGCCTCGTCACCAGCCTCGCCCATTAACCCAACATTCGGCGCACCACCTTTGGCGAACGCAAATACTGTCGGACTGCTGACGACCTGATTACTGTACTGACTCAGACCAGGTGAGTTATATGTGCCACCTTTGGCGTTTGCGGTGACAGGAACACTGCTGCCTGCTGATGCCGAAGCACCACCAAAACCACCAAATAACCCGGTAATCGCATTGGTAATCTGCCCCTGAATCATAATTTTAATCAGATCCTGAATAATCGACTCAGCGAGTGACGCCGACAGATCCCGCAACCCTTCCGAGAAAGTCTTCGTTCCCGTCAGCATGCCGGCCAGTGAACCGGCCGTTTTCTGCTCTACTGTATCAATCAGGTTGATTTGCATTTTCTGCCAGTCGCCCTGCGCGGCATACAGCTCTTTACCCGCCTGAATTTGCGCCTCTTTTGATTTTTCAGACGCCTGCTTAACAAGGGCCTCATAACGCTCTTTACTGATCACCCCATCGTTGTAATATGCCTGATAGAGTGCTTTCTGTTCTTCCAATTGGTTACGCAACTGCACGACAGGATCGACGTCGCCAGCCAGTGAGATATTGGGTAACGCAATGTCTTTTGCCTGCTGAGAAAGCCGGTCACGCTGGCTTGTTTGTGTCAGTTGCAGGCGGGCGCGCTGGTATTCTTCTTCCGTCAATAATCTGGCATCAAGAAGCGATTTCATTTCTTTGCTGGCTTCATGCTCCTGACGCAGCATTGCCGCTGTCGGTGAGTGTTTTTCTGCCAGAACCACACGCTGAAGCTGATAGTTCTCTGCACTGATAAGAGACAGGCGGTTCATTTCAGACTGAGACATACCGCCTGATTTATGCAGTTCTTTCAATTTTTCCAGTGTTTCAGATTCACTGAGTGAGATTTTTTCAAGGCTGGTCGCGTGTTCGGATTCAATTTGATGCCGGAGTTGCTTATATTGATTAAGCTCTTTTTTACCGTTCCCTTTTGTTTTAGGGAGTTCATTGGTACCGGTTGAGGCAACCGGCTCTTCTTTCGGGGCTTCTTCGCTGGGTTTTACTTCAAATTTTCCGATTGAGACCGTTTTTTGTCCGTTACGGATGTTCTCTTTCCGCTGTTCAATTGAAGCATTTGCATCTTCTAATTGACCGAGCAAAGTATTTTTTTCCCTAGTCATCTCCTTTGAGTCCCAGAACAAACTTCCGAATGTACCTTGTTCACGGGATTTGGCTATATTTATAGCTGTATCAGAGTAACGCCCCAACTGGCTTTCTATTTGTTTTTTTTCAGCTTGCAGCTTGCTTAGATCATCTTCCCAATCATCAAGCTTTAACTGAACTTTAACCTGAGATAATCGCTGTAATTCAGCGACCGTCTCTATGGTTTCATTTTTCAGATTACGCAAGCCTTTCCGCGCCTGGACGCTGCTGTTGTATAATCCGTATAGTGCAGATCCCGCCAGCAACGCAGCGCCAACTGGTCCACCCAATAAATTTAAAGCCCCTCTTGCGCCCGCACTTGCTGCGGACAGGGCTCTGGTTGAAATGGCTAATCTGTTATTCGCTGCATTGAGATTGGCTTTTGCAGCCGTCTCCGCAATATTAGCCTCACGAATTCTGCGGCTGATCGCTGCATATTCACTCTGATAGCTGACATTCATGCCATGCTGCCGATTTATAACAGACTGCTGCGCCAGTCGTCGTGATTCCTGCTGCGCCTGTAACCGGCTGGCTTTTGCTGCCTCAATTGTTGCCTGTGCCGAGTCGCGTGTTTGCCTTGCTGTTTCTCTGGCGGCTTGCCCAGTCTGGTACCACGCTTTTACCTGCCCCTGCAACCCCATCGTCATTCTGGAAGCCATCACCGGCAAAACTGCATAGGTCACGATATTAGCCAGGGTGGAAAAATTATCGGTCAGTCCGTTTACTGCGGCAGTGACACCCTGAATACCTGACCTCATGGGTCCGTCTGCGCTGTGACCGACAGCAAGCGCCACACCCTCAAATGCGGTACCGAGTAATTCCAGATCACCATTGAGATTATTCGCCCGGATACTGGCCTGATCATATGCGGTGTCAGTCCCGGTCAGTGCAACTGTAAGCTCTTTCAGTTTATCGGTATTTTCACGCAGATTTACCGCTGCGCTGACATTGGCGCGACCGAATAATTTAACGGATGCCGTGGTTGAGTAGTTCTTTTTATCCAGGTTATCCAGCGCGGCAGCAAGACCGACAACGGACGGACGCAGGGATTTATCCGCTGATCGCTCCAGTGTCAGAATAACGTTACGCATCATTCGTCCGGCCTCGGCACCTTTAATGCCTTTATCCGCCAGAACCTGAACGGCCGCATTCAGCTCTTCAAAGCTGATGCCCGCCTGCGCTGCGACAGTACCGCTCGTTTTAATCGCCTGAGCGGTTTCATTGATTTCAGATGCACCGTATTTGGCACCCGCTGCCAGCACATTAATATAGCGCTCCGCAGAGATAGCCGATGCACCATACTGATTCAGACTGAGTGACAGTGATTTTGCCGCCTCAGCAAGATCGATACCGGATGCCTGTGCCAATGTAATTGATTTTGCGGTTACTTCTTCGAGCGCCCCGGCTGTTTTAAGCAATGCCGGTTTTGCTGATGCCAGTAATTTCATTGCATCGGCAACTTTCGTCGCACCGAATTCTGTTGTCCGCCCCATTTTCATGGCGGCTTCGTCATACCGCTTCATTTGCTCTGCGGATGCGCCGGTAATGGCACTGAGGTCAGCCAGCGCCTGACCATACTGGCGTGATACCGATAAAATACTGCCGATAGATAACCCGCCCCCGGCAAGTAATGCCAGCTTACCGGCAACATTGGTGACACTTTTACTGATGCCGTTAAAGCTGTCTTCAACACCTTTTGCGTCCCGCTTTGCCTTATCAGAAAAGCGTTTTGTTTCACGTCCGGCATGATTCATCGCATTGGTGATATTTGACCGGAAAGTGGCGTCATTAAGTAACAGGCCAACGCGCAGATCTGCAAGATTCGCCATTTTATCCCCCGATAATTTTCATTATATCTGCACATTGCTGATCGACCAGCGCCGGTAATTCCGGTGCATTGCCGTGCGGTATATCCGGTTTTTCCGGCTTGCCGGCCGAATCAGCCTGACCTGATTTGATGGAAAAATAAGCCTGCCAGCCAAGCAGTGTTGATGCCGGCAGGCTGAGTACGCGGTAGGGATCAATTTCCCCGAGTTCTTCCGCGAGTTGATAGGCAAAGAAAAGTAACGGGCTGTCAGTTAGTTTTTTTTTTGCTTCTTCGAGGGTGCCGATTGAGTGACGTTTGACGATATTAATCGCGTCGATCAGGATGGCGTTATCATGGACATCAACCATTTCATCCGCTGTCGGCAGCAGGGACTTGGTGACGGGTTTGCCTGCATCGTCCACAATGCAATTGAGCAGCATATCAACGTTCAGCAGTGATGCTTCGCGCACTTTCCCTTCGATATTCAGATCGGAAACATTCTGTTCCAGCGCCATCAGTTCACTGGCTGTCATGCGGCGGATGTTCACTTTTACGCCGCAGAGAATATCAACTTCGCGGATCTCCGGCTTTGCTGTCAATAGTGATGCTTTCAGAGCGTTCATTTATTTTGTTCCCCCTTTTGCCTGGTCGCCGGTAACACCCGCGACACCCCATTCCAGATTGTTTTGTTTGCCTTTCACCGTGATCTGAATGGCTTCGTTCGCCGGTGCGCTGACATCATTCAGTTCCCACCCGGACAGCGATAACAGCATGTTTGCCGTGCGCTTATTCGGCAGTTCAAAATAAAACTGCACCGTTTCACGCTTTTCTGCCGCATTAAGGAAAGCTGCAAAATCTTCGTTTTCCGGGTCATCAATAAAGCCGAGGGATTTCTCCGGTCCTTCCGGTAAGTCAGAAATAAACTGTTTTGACATGTCGATAAGCGTGGTCACATCAACAAAGCTACCTGACTGCCCCGTGGCACCCAGAGCCTTACAGTTAATCAACGGTTTCATTACTGCAACGGCATCACCCGCCTTACCGTATTTAACAATCGTGCCCGCCGGTAATTTTGCATATTCCGGTGAGGTCTTTTTATCAGCCATATCTTGCTCCTGTTAATACATAGAAAGTGCGTGGCGGATCTGCTGTGATAATTTGTTCAGAACCGCGCGTTTGTTGTAGTCGAGTGCCGGACGGATAAAGGGTTTTGCCACCTGTTTAATGGTGCCGAATTCCTGTGCACGGGCTTTCATGTAGTGGGTTTTCTTCGGACCGACAGTGACCATAACGCCGCCGTTGGTGCCTTTGATTTCCGTGCTTCTCAGGGTGATATTTTCACGCATATGCTGACCTTTCCCTTTCGGGTCGAATCCGGCATGTCGCTCCATATCGTCTTTTACCACTTCCATTGCTTCGCGCCCGGCTTCACGCAGAATTTTTGTTTTCAGTCCAACATCAATCTGTTGCAACCGGCGCCCGAGCTCCTCCAGACCGGAGATTTCAATCCGGGTTATCACTGCGCATCCTCCGGGTAGGTAATGATAAAATCCCGCATAACAGACCAGCGGACGCTGTTTTTTGTCAGTTCTTCCCGGTTCTGCTGCATTCCGCCGCGCTGCACCGTCTGTACCGGATAATTACCGATATAACCGTGCACGACCGACTCCCACGCCTCACAGATAGCCCTGTCCAGCTGCAGGACTTTTTCATAGTTATTCAGGATATGAATGCCTATCTGAAAACGCGCCTCCACCAGACGGGTGGTTACCATGCCGGAGCCATAGCGCGGGTCGCTGATTCGCTGAAAGGTAACACCTTCCTGCACCTCTTTTGGCAGCAACAGGGGGTAAGCGGGGAGATGGGTAATACCGGAAAGAGACTCAAGAATGTCACTTTCGATCATGTCGTGTATCTGCCTCCGTGGTAATAATGAGTTCTACCGGGTCGTTGCGGTCACAGGCGCGGACAGTAAAGTACCGGCGCTGATATCCAATTACCCAGTCAATCTGAATATCCGGTCGTGGCCGCGCGGTAAATTGCATGGTTTCAATGACCTGCTCCTGGTCACCGGTGCGAATTTTACGGTTGGACATCGCCTCGGCTTTCGCCCATACCGTGGTGATTTTAATCAGTTCAGTATGGGGATCGCCGAGGTTCCCAGATTGGAGTTCAGGTTTGAAGAGGGTGATGCGTTTGTTGAGTTCGCCGGTTTTCATTGGTCACCTACAGATTGATATGCCGGTACGGGTCAAGAATGGCTTTAAAGCCGTTCGGCATCGCTGCCGGGTCGCGATTTTCATAAAAATGAGTGACCGCCAGCATCAGCGCCACTTCAATATCATCTGAAATCAGCAAGCCATCAGGATCTGTATCCGGAATATCACTGTCATACAGCGTCCGGTTGGTATAGTTTTCTGCCCGGACTCTTGCAGCACCGAGATATGTCTGAAGCAAGGTATCCTCAAGATCATTGTCTTCATCGATACGGCACTGCGCTCTCAGTTTTTCAAGTGTCGGTAACGGCATATTCCCACCATTACCTGTGGCCACACCGGACCACAGGCACAAAAAAACCGCAATTAAGCGGCGGGTTCGGTTAAGCCCAGGTTATTCCCCGGCGCCTTTAGCTACCAGCGCCTTAATTGCAGAGGTATCTTCCAGGCAGCAATCAAAGCGGTGGAACGCGAGGAATGCAGTCTGGTCAAATTCGGCGTAACGCTCCACCAGCCGTTTCAGCGTCATATAGGTAACGCGGCGGATAATAAAGCGGTCAAAGTCACCACAGAAGATGAATTTTTTACCTACTTCCGCACTGTCGATAGCCTGGTCAATGGCGTACTGCATACCGAGAATAGTAGCCGGTGCGACACCGGTAATTTCCGGCAACCATAACGGACGCTTATTACCATCCACCATTTCAGTGAGTGACTTCAGGGTGCTGTCATTAAATGCCAGGCGGAATTTAGGGCTGTTACGGTATGCCGGGTCGATGGCATGTTTCAAGGCATTAATATCCGTCCAGGAGATCGCTGCTGCTGACTCAACCGTGCCGGTAACAGATGCATCGAGCCCTTTCGGCTGAACGGGTGCACCCGCACCGGTACCTTTCACCAGATATTTAGCCTCACCGCGACCAATACGCTGAGCGATACGGGCAGCGAGATAGGATTCGATATCAATTCCGCTGTCCTGCAACAATTCATTCGATACACGGATGATTTTGGATGACAGTTTTTTTGCACCCAGAATAGCGGTACCGAATTCAACATCCTGTTCACTGGCAGCGGTGTTTTCACCCAGTAACTCCCCCTCTTCCGCCGTACCATCAGCGGTTGACCAGGTGATATCCTGCCCGTTTGAGGTTGGCAGGATCTGAGAAATACCGGCGATGCCGCCATACGCTTTCATCTGGTCAACGACCTTATTCAGCATCTGGGTTGGTACGGTGTAACCCCCTTTTTCATCCGGTGAGGTGCCCTGCGCGCGCAGCTCTTTAACCGCCTGACGCTCTTCCGCCGTCAGTTCACCAAAGCCGCAGCGGAGAAAGCGATCGAATGCTGCTGCACGGCGTTCGATGGCTTCTGCCTCAGGGTTGCCCGGTAACTGTGCACGTTGCTCTAGCTCTTTATCATCAACAAATTTCTGATCCAGAGAGCGCATTTCTTCTTCGCGCTCAATCTGTTCATTAAGACGATCAAATTCGGTTTTGGCTTCATTCCATTTACCGCGCTGCTCTTCGGTCATAACGCCGTCGCCAACTTTTTCGTGGATAGCACGCATTTCAGTAGCGATGGTATTACGTTTTTGTTTTAATTCATGAAATTTCATATTGTTACCTTATGCACTTATTAAAGTAAGAAGACGCTCGCGCGCCAGTTTTTCATTGACAGCTTTGGTTAAACCGCCGCTTTCGCGTGCTTCTTTCCACGCTTCCATTGACCGTACTGTGGAATTTGCAGCCTGATACGCCGGATAAGTCACCGGGCTGACGTCATAAAGACGGGAGATTTTGTGGATTTCACGGACAACCATACCGTCGTCGTCCTGGTACCAGTCATCACCATTCGGCGCGACACTGAAAGCAAATGAACTCTGATTAACATCACCGCGCAACATGGGGGCGATAACCAGATCACGGATAGTTTGCGTGTCCGGTGCCGTGATGTCATAAACCAGACCCTGCTCATTCACACTCAGGGACAGGGTTCCTGATGATGATCGCCCGAGAATATAGTTACGGTCGTGATTAAACAAACCACGCACATCGTCATTCAGCACATCATCAAACGCCCCGGGCTTAATAATTTCACGGAAGCCCCACATCGGTTCAGACAGGGAATTGAACACCGAGGCAAGCCCGATAATGTGGGTTGGTTTGTTTTCCTCTCCCGGAGCTGCGCGAACTTCGCCGACATAGCTCCGGGTTTCTCTTTCATTACTACTCATCGTTGTCACCACCTTTTGACTTATCACTTACAGACTGTGCCGCATTAACGCTTACCAGCATTTCATCCAGACCATTCACAGGGTTCATATCCTCGAATGCCCTGGCTTCGTTTCTGCTCATCCAGCCGTCAGTGATGGCGAAATGGTAGAATTCACCCCTTTCTTTCGGTGTACCGCGCAGTAATCCGGCAAGATTAAACCGGACATAAAAACCGGCGAGACGCTCCTGTTTTGTGAATAACCGGCGATTAAGCTCCTGCTCCCAGTTCACTACCCACGGCATGATCGTATGACGGACAAACTGAATTGCCTGCTCTGAGATATTAGAGAATGTGGCTTTTTCCAGGTCATTGATCATGTGGGCCGGTACATTAAAAATACCGGCAATCATTGAGCGGTTTAGTTTCAGCATATCAATCAGCTGAGCATCCACCGGGGAAACAGTGAGCGCTTTATAATCAAGATCAGCAGGGAGCAGCATGGTTTTATTTTCCTGACTGCGGAGTGCTGCCGATGCCTTTTGCCACATGTCTTTCAGTCTGGCCCAGCCCTCTTTTTGCAGTTCGCCCTTCACCGACACAATCCCTGCCGGTCTGGCGTTCCCGCCAAAAAATGACGTGGTATATTTCTGACCGGACATCCCCATACCGATGGTTTCAGCATGCTGGACTATCGGACTGATGCCCATCCGCTGATTATTACCGAGAGCGCGGATGTGGATCATATCGTCAGGACTTATCGCAAAATTGCCTAATTCGTTATAAACACCGTATGTATACCGCCCGCCGGTGTTCAGCAGCGTGGTTTCCCACGGCATACAGGCTTCCAGATTTATCACTTCCCCTTTACGGTTACGGACAACATGCGTGTACCCGTTACCCCATCCGAGAATGTGACGCTCTTTGGTTTCACGCCATTTGTAACTGGTTTGCCAGTCATTTGGCTCGTCGTGAACAAGATAAAACGCGGGGTGATCACGCGCAGTTTCAACCTTATTGCCGGTTTTCCGCATGACATGAAGCGGCATCTGTGCGATTGAGGATGAAAGAACGTAAATACAGGCGTATACCGCCGCCAGTTTCATTGATGTTTCAGGACTGACATAGATATCAGCTTTAAATAATCCGTCCATATCAACAGAGTCAGCCGTAATCGGTACCGCCGGATTTTCGATATTTGTTGTTTCGTCGCGGAACAATGCATCAAGAAGCACGTTTCCCCCTCATGGCTGCCGCCAGTGCGTAGATAACCATCACGGAACCGCCGATAATCAGGGCGTTGTGCAAACCGTATTTCAGGTAACAGCCCGCCATGACCGCGCTGAATCCCATCAGGGCAGTGATATCAAGAAGTATATTTTTCATAGGAATAGGATTTCTTCGTCTGAGTCCAGTGAGGAAAGGAAGTCGCCTTCGTCATTCAGCATTGCCCGGCCGATTGCCATTATCAGCGCCACCGCACCATCAATTTTATTTTCGTTCTGCTCTTTTATCGGACGGACAACATCATCGTTACCCGGCAGATATTTCCCGACCACGTTACCAATACACCAGCTCATAATCGGGTTGCCGTCATGGTGAAAGCGTCCGGAAGCAATAGCGGCTTCAAGCTCTTTCATCGGGTCAGACATATTTGTGTAGTTTTGAACGATGGTGATCGGGTTCATTCCCTCGTCAGCCAGTTCGTGTGAAATATTTGTGGCTCCGTGGGGGTCAATCGCGGTTGCATCAATGGGGTTATTCAGGTTATCAGCTTTTGCATCTTCCAGAATGACGCGGTAATCAATCTCTGCGCCATCGGTCAGTTTCAGGTGACCGGTTTCAACCCATTTCATGAATCGTTCGGCGGTACGTTTGTTTTCGACGTCTACGCTGAATACGGAGTCATAAGGGACATAAAAATCAGGGGAAATGCAGTAATAGTGTCGTTTCCCGTCAATAACCCGGTTAAACAGTTTAACCCGTGAGTTCATGTCCAGTTTTCGTGCCAGGTCAAGTGACTGAGTGCAGGATTGTCCCTCAAATGCGCTCAAAGTAAGCGATTTATCCTCGCATTCTCGCCATGACACCATGTTAAAGAATGCAGATTTAGCTGAAACCCAGATATTCAGGTGCTTGGTTTTGAATATCCCCGTCATTCTGGGGTTGTTTTTTGCTCTGTTCTGCTGGCTGATCAGGAAATCACTGTAGACAGAAACCCCCATATTCGGGTTTGCTTTGCGCAATGTCGCCGGATCTGTCCAGTCGTCACCTTCATCGACGGTATAAATAATGCCGAATAACTCCGGATTCGGTACCGTACCGTTGAGCATTTCAATCACTTCGCGCCGCTTGTCATAACACGGACCTTCAATATTATATCCGGCGGTCGTGATAGCCCACATCAGTGGCTGGCGGCGAGCCCCCATCCCGGTAATCATGGTTGTATACAGCGAATCCGTATCGTGTTCGTGATACTCATCAACAATAGCGCAGTGTGGCGATTGTCCGTCACCGGGATCACCGATCAGGGGTTCAAACCGCGCACCGTCGTCAGGGCGGTTCATATTTTTTGCGTTAACTTCAATGCCAAATGCATCAATCAGCAACGGAGTGCGCTTGCACATCAGTTTTGCCGGGCGGAAAACCTCCCACGCCTGTTTTTCTGTGGTTGCACCGGAATACACTTCAGCGCCAAACTCGTTATCACAGGTAAAACAGTAAAGAGCGACTCCGGCAGAGATGGCTGATTTACCATTTTTGCGGGGGATCTCGGTGTATACCTCACGAAACCGGCGTAATTTACTGCCTTTATGCACCCATCCAAACGCAGAGCAGACAATAAATAATTGCCACGGCTCCAGGGTGATCGGCATTCGTTTAAACGCCCACTCTCCTTTGGTGTGCGGCAGCAACTGAATGAACCGTGCTGCCTTTTCGGCTGAATCTTTATCAAACCGGTACCGGAATTTACGCCCCTTCTCTTCGCCAAGATCGTCAATATGACGCTGGCAGGCATCTTTTACATACTGGCAGGCCACAATCTTTCCGCGAACAACTTCACGGGCATACTGATTGGCCGCATTGACGTTCGGGTAAGCTTTGCGACTCATGATGTAATTATCCTCAGAAACGGGTTTTCCTGTTTTTTCTGACCCGCCATACCAATCAGCCGCTGACGGCTTCCGGGATCAAGTCCCAACATGGCACCAGTGCGATCCATTTCGCTTTCCTGCTCTTTTTTCGCAGTAAGGTCAGGGTTTTTTATCGGGCCACCTGTAGCACCAATCAGCCTGGTTCCGTCCTTAATAATGGCGATCACTAAGTTACGCCAAAGTTGATAAGCAACACACCAGCGCTCAAGAACAGCCAGGTCGGTGAGGCAGATAATTCCCTGCCCGCATAATTCTTTAACGGTCATCTCCCACATCACTATCGCGAGAGACATATCGTTTTCCACAAACCAGTCCGGCGGAGCCACACCTTTCAGCGGAGTAAAAACAGGCTCATCTTTATTCAGCGCCCGTTTGCCGGGATTGCCGGCCAGCTCTTTTCTGGCTGTTGGCTTCGGGCGGCGACCAGATTTGCCCGGAGTGCCAGCCATAAAAATCCCTCCATAACGGAAACGTAAGTAGTGCTTATATATCAGCCTGTTTTAATTTCATTTTTCGCGGGTATAAAAATATGACTAAGGCGGCGGTACTCTATAGCGAGAGTGGCAGGGATTAGACCCGCCCCTCCCCTGTGTGATTCAAGTGGATATCAGGCGCATCATCAACCACAGACGGATGCCAGACAAAATTGACAGCGATAGAGGATGATGGTGGGCCAGATGTCTCTATCTTCACATTGGTCTGATGGGATAACATCTCACCATCGACACTGAGGCAATACCCAACAAATCGCCCGCCCTTAAACAGTCTGGATAACTTAACCTGTTTCTCTTTCATCATGTTCTCTCCGTTGCTGTCTTGCGGTAGTGACAAGGCCAGCACAGGCTTTGCAGGTTGCTCTCTGCATCGGTTCCCCCATGCGCTTTCGGGGTGATGTGGTCCACTGTCTTGGCTTCAGTTGCACGACCGTTACGCAGGCACTCCTGACACAGATGTTTATCTCTGCTCAGTATCACCGCACGCAGCCTGTCCCACTTGGTACCATACCCGCGCTCATGGCGGCTCTTACCCTGCTGGTGATTCTCCCACCCTGTATTGATGTGATCATCACAGTAACCACTGCGATCAATTGTTGTCTTTGCGCAGCCACGTTTGCGGCAGGCGCGGGGTATGCGTGGTGGCATGGTTGGCTCCAATAAAAAACCCGCACTTGGCGGGTTGGTTTTGAATGCTGGCTTGCTACTCTGGTTTATGTTGTCTTATGAATGGGTACGTACCACTAAACACCTGTTCTTCATTGCATAAGATGCATTTATGCTCAAACCCTAAAGCTGATGCCTTATGCGTGTAAGCCATGCTACCCTTAAAGCACTTATCGCACATGTACTCAACCACAAAAGTATCTTCTCTAATATCCGTTACACGCTCAACCATGACAGCCTCGTTTAACTTATTTTCATTGTGGTGCTGATTGATATTATCGCATAAAAAGATCGCTTATCGTGGTTGCAGTTTTCCGTTTCGCTCCGCATCAGCTTTCCTGATATCCATCAACTGCCCGTTTGCTATATCCAGTACTTTCAATAACGGCTCAATCCACTCAACTGCCTGGCAATATGTCAGTCGGCGGGTGGTAGAGGGACCAACACCGGTTGTGTCAGTGATGCCGGGAGCGGAACGCATTGCTGATTCACGGATGGCGTAGGTGTGACTGAGCAGCCCGTCAGCAACAGACTGAGGAACATACAGATTACAGTTAGACTCTTTGCGGATGATGGTTCGGTATTCAATCTGTTTCTCCTGTGATTTAGCTTCTGCCTGAATGTTTCGGCTGGCGTTCGCGGCAGCGGCGCGATCAAAGATATCAAAGCTGGTGTAGGCGTTATCAATCACCTTTTGCTGGTCAGTGATCACGCTGTCTTTGTGCTGTCCTTCCGATTGCTCGGCTGACAGCAGGCTGAACATCCATAACCCGAAGAACACTACAGCCCACAGCCAGCCATTAAATAGCGTGGCAGTTATTTTTGCCGCGGTACTCACAGCAGTCCCCACGCCTTTTCAAACACATCCGGAGAATACGGCTGATAACCTAACTCAACGCCGACAATCGCAGTCGCCAGCGCAATGCCGGTCTTTTTGTCTTTGGTGTTCAGTCGGTCATTGATACCGATACCGATATCAGCAGCAGCACGTTTAATGTAATTGCCCGTAGGGTTCTCGTTTGGCGGTGCATATTTATTGATAATGGCTGCAACGGAATTCAGACCATATTTCGTCTGATATGTCTGAAGCAATTTATAGATTGCCCGGATGCCATACTCAGGAGACTGGAACCGACAGAAACGCGATTCCTCAACCGGGTTATGCGGCAGTTGCCCTTGCCACGGGTTACGTGGGCTGTAGTCGATATTGCCGGGATTGTTGTTGCGTTCGCCGCGCGCTGGTTTACTCATTATCAATTTTCCTTTTTATCCGTTTCTCAAGCGCCTTAATGAACTCAGCACCCGACCATCCCGCCAGACCTGCAATGCCGCCGGACAACTCCGGAACCCACGCGTAATAACTCGCAGCAAGGAAGACCAGCGCACCGGCAAAAACAGAGACAACCATCTGAAGAAAGAAAATTCCCCAACTGATAACTTCACCATTCAGGGCTTTATAGGCACAACTGGCAGCGGTGCCGAGTAAAGTCATGATGACTATCAGCAGACTACTGAACCAGCCGTAGTTGTTAGGGTCATTCGGCATCTTTTTCATGGCTCACCCCCTGACGGAGGAATTTAGTTAATAGGGTGCCGCTCACAGTATCTCTGCAATGATTACGTTTGTTTGTTCAGGATTCTGTGGCGGCATATATGGAAAAAGGCCGCACATGGCGACCTCTGGTGATACGTATTATCCTTAATTCACACAATAAATATCTGATTGATAAGTCGATAAAAGACACATTCGCATATTTAATCGTTTTTCAAACTTATCACGGATAAATACGCGTTTTCAGGTTATAATCGAGAGGTAACAAAAACCTGAATTTATATGTCGTTTATTCTTTATGCCGGTTATTCCCAACCGGCTTTTTTTTGTGTCTGAAGTGAGTGGCTGATTTAGTTCAGCCGGACTGCTCTGCGCTAACAAAGCGATTGCTACTGGTATTCAGTTGTTCGGAATAACCGACCATCTGAACTATCCGGAAATTCCGGAGAATTGAACCTGTAAGCCATCGTTACAGGTTACAGAGAATGAAAAAGACCACGCACGGCGACCTTTGGACTAAGTAGTACCGAGATTTGCAATAATAGATTGAATCGATGCCATCAATAGGCAAAAACATGTTACCTGAGAAAAATATTCGCGTAACATATCAGCCTTGCCCATAAGACACACAGCAACCTCATGGGTGATTAAAATAATACTTATCATCTCTTTGCCAGCGCTAATTACGCTGGCTTTTTTGTCAATGCCTGATATTTAAGGCAACTAAAACCCCAAAAAACTCATCAAGCATAAATCCCTCGTTATCGGAATTCCTACATCGGAACAATATTAATATGTTACATACAAAATAGCCCCACCGAAGTGAGGCTATTATTCTGAAACCAATACTACAAGAAAATCACTTAAACCAAGTCACCATTGCAAATGCCGCTGAAAGTAGCAGCGCAACAATAAAAAGGTTTTTAGTAAACATAAGAGTATGACGAAAAATAGCCGTTCTGTTTATAGGTATTTCCTTAGGAATATATTCCCCTTGGATACCACATTTATTTATTATATAAAAACTCGCGGTTGCAAGATTTACTGTTAATAGCAATGAGGTAAGATGGTCCAGGCTTTATAGTATTCTGCCGAAAAATTAGCTTAACTAATTTACCAGATAACAAAAAACCCCGGCATTGCGAGGTTTAAAATAATTGGCTGCTTAATATCTAATTTGCTTCAACTTTCATCGCAGTTTTGCAAAAAATACACTTCGCTCCACGCGGGTTACTCAATGAGATATCAAATTGCGATGTTCGGTATTGTGAGCCGCTGCAACAAGGACACTTAAAACAGAAGTTAATCATCATAGTGTATTTAGAGCGCCACCACATTACCAGCGGCAGGACCCTTCATCCCATCTTCAATGGTAAATGATACTTCCTGACCTTCGATTAAAGACTTGAAGTTATCGCTCTGAATTGCAGAGAAATGAACAAACACATCTTTGCTGCCATCTTTAGGGGTGATAAAACCAAAACCTTTATCATCGTTAAACCATTTTACTGAACCAGTCATTGTATTAGACATAGAATTTCCTTTAATTTTTTTGATTGCCATAAGGCATATGAGGTTTGTTTTTATTTTTACTTATGGGAATTAATTAGAAGAAATTCGCAATGAAGGGGTATCAGTGATAGCACTAAACGGTGAACAACTTTAAACTGACTAGCATAAATAGGCCTGTACTTCCAAACCAGTGACACCATTAAGCCACAGAATGATTTAGATAGCAATCTTTATTATTTAATATATTTTATCTGTTGTGTGTAATCACACATGTGGACCTATCCGTCTTAGTAGTAATTATTGCCAATATTCTGGCGATAAAAAACCCCGCAAATGCGAGGTTTAGAATTTTTGTAGTGCGGATATGTATAGAAATCCCACTATTGATAGATAATAAGGCACTTTCGGACAAAATGCAAGTGTGTACAACATTACCTCATTTATCTGACAGGAATGGTATATTACATATGTTTATTATTCGATTTTGGGACATGTATGAATCTGATAAGAAAAATATGGCATTTTTTCGGCCTGTATCAATCACGTAAAGTACGACTGTTACATTGTGCAGTCCTGATTTTTGTTCTGGCGCAAATCATTATCAGTAACTGGATGAAAGGCACAAAATCCTCCGCTATACCTCCGGTGGATTGGACTTATTTTTTCACATGGGCTCATGTCACTATTGGTTTTTGCTTATTTTTCATTACATTAATCTTAATTGTTGTATGCTTCCATGAAAGGGGAATGCGGTATTTTTATCCCTATCTTTGGGGGGATGTTGTCCCATTGAAAAATGATATAAAACAACTGATGAAGCTAAAGCTACCAGACAGCACTCCGAAAGGGCTTGCAGCCGTAGTTCAGGGATTGGGGCTTGGTGCGTTATCGATAGTCATTATATCCGGAATGGTTTGGTTTTTTTTGTGGTTACAACATTCACCATCAGCATTAGAGGCCAGAAGCATCCATAAATCATTAACAGTGCTAATAGAAATTTATATCTATGGACATGGTGGATTTGGGCTTATCCATTTTGTTCTGTGGTATAAAAGATCAAAAAACAGCCATCAGTAATTTGTCAACCAAACGGGCAGACTGTCAACAACACTGCCCGTAATACACAGTCAGTCCAGTATCACGAAGTTATCCGTCCAAACAACGATTCGGCCTGACTCTCCTCAACATAGCACTTAGCAGCCAAGCCATCATAGAACGGCTTCCAGTTTCTGCGCCAAGTTCTCTCATTTAAATCAGGAACCAAATATTTTATCGCCTGATAAGCAACTGACGACGGCACCCGCTTATATCCTCGCCCTGAGCATTTCGGGCAGTCTCTGAATACCGGTGCGCCTTGTAATTCGCTCCGTTCTTCATCAAACACCTTGCCCCGTCCTTTGCAGCGGCACCGGTGGGTTAGTTCACCCTTCCCGTTGCAGGTCACACACAGTTCGTCCACCAGCTCATTACGGACTATTGGCGCAACAATCACAGCACCTTCCATATTAGTGATGCCAGGATGCTTCACCACATCTTTCCGGCGATAAATCAGCCCTTTCCCGCCGCAGTCCTGACACAGGCAGACCGAACCTGCTGAGCGGGCGTAATCCTCAAATGCCATTGTGGCCAGAATAGTCATACACTGAGCAATCCGGTTTCCGGCGGCTTTAGCCACCAGCTTCGGGACTGTTTTCATTGCGTACTGCGTCAGGGCTTTAACCGTGGTAATTTTATCCTCAATGCTGACGTCATTTTTACCAAAGAACGCATGCATACCGAACGCCGCCTTTTGTGATGCCATACCCATAGCCGCTGCTGAGTCCATACCCTTCAGCCTGTCAGGTGCCGTGGAGTTTGAGCTGTCACTGAATGTCGGTGACTTCGGATGAAATTGTTTTAATGCGCTTTCAAGTTTCATTTATGCCGCCTCACGGTGTTTTTCCCGGTAAAATACCAGTTCACGAACTTCGCTTCCCTCGCGGATCAGGTCATTAAAATCGCCTTTATCCGGCCAGCGGACACTCACTTTTTCCACATCGTTATTTGCCACAAGGTTACGCCTCGCACAGGCAAATGCAGCCGCGTGTCCCGTGGCACTGCTGGTGTCGGTATCTGCAAAAACAACCAGATGGGTAACACCCAGGGGTGCCACGAATTTATCCATAAATCCGGCATTAATGGTCGCCCAGGTATTCACGCCGTAGATCTGTTTACAGGACAATGCGGTCTCTATTCCCTCCGCCACGCCTAAAGTGGATGCCACAGGAAACATCCGGATCGCCACAGAGTCCGCGTAGTCCAGATAGTTATCTTCCTGCAATTTAGTCATCCGCTTAGTGATGAGGATGTCGGCTTTACTGTTTCCGTCTAAATAGGTCCGGTGCAGATAGCACAGCTGACCTTTTGAGTCGGTGGCCAGCGCCCACATTGCCTGAAAATTAATAACCTCCATTCCCTTGCGGGTGGGCTGTTTCTCACAGAACCGGATGCACTCTGCCGGCAGCGTGAATATGCCGCGATTTTGCAGGTAGCCCGCCGCTGAGGTATTTTTCAGGTCAGGCATCTGCGCATAGCAACTGATAAATTTCTCCCGCTCTGCGCGTATGCTGCTGTTTGCCAATTTCGGTGCTTCTTTTTCACGGGCATTTCCGAGCAGCTGATCCACTTCATCAGCCAGGTCTTTAAAACTTTTACCCTGAGTGCGTTCCAGCAACTGAAACCCGGTACCGGATCCGCAGGTACAAATCCATGTACCGCGCCCGTCTTTATCGTCAATGCGGAACTTCCCTTTCCGCTCACACAACGGGCATTTGCCTTTGAAGTGTTTTCTGCCGGTGATCGACGGAAGTCCGTAATAAGCAAAAATCTTTTCCCACTGCCCCTGTGCGGCGTCTGCTGTATTCACAATAATTCTCCCTGCTGTGTGTTTTTATTCAGTTTCTGTTTTAAATCTGCGATTCGTGCAGTCATGACCTCTTTGGCTTTTTGCTGACCCTTCGCCCATTTGATGCGTTTGTGTCTGATAAAGCTGGTGACTTCCGGTGTGATTTCCAGCGGTGTGCTGTGCAGACCACCCGGCCATTCACCGAACTTATCTCTGAAGGTATTCGCGACCCATCCGTCACTGACCGGTTTGCCCTCGGTGGCGCGGATGTTCTGGTAATATTTGAGTTGAGAGAAAAAACGCTGTTTATCTTTCAGGGTGTGTACTTTTTCAGACTTACCCATCTTTTTGATATTGCGGGAGGTATCAACATCGACGTCTTCACCTGCCAGCGGTTTAAAGCCACATTTCGGGCAGACATAGACGCCCGCCGGTTTCATGTAATGGCAGGATGTGCATTCTTTCGGCTTCTTCTCCCGCTTTTCCTGTTCGCGGACAGAGGATGATTCTTCCAGACCGTCACTTTGACCCGGCAGCTCGTCATATTCGATATCATCAGGAAAGCCCAGGCGGTGTACGGATCCGGAGTGATCGAAAATAAGGCATTTATCTTTACCGGCGGCTTTACGCAGACCCCGCCCCAGGCACTGAACCCAGCGGATTTCTGATTTAGTCGGTCTGGCGTAGATGATGCACCGGACATCACTGTCGAACCCGGCAACCAGGGTGCCGACGTTCACGATAATTTTTGTGGCACCCTGTTCAAACCGGTGAATGATAAGCTGGCGCTCTTCGTGGGGTGTTTCTGCTGTAATGATCTCGGCATTCACTCCGGCGCGGTTAAACGCTATCGTGACGTAATTGGCATGACTGACCGTCACACAGAAACAAATCGTCGGCAGGTTTTCGCCATTGACCAGCCAGTTATCAACCACATCACCGACCAGGTCAGAGCCGGACATGATTGCCGCTATCTCAGCCTCTTTGTAATCACTGCCATACTCCGCACTGCTGGTGGATTTAACCGAGGACAGGTCAGGCTTCGTCGGGGCGTAAAACTCATACGGACTCAGATCCCCGCGGTCAATCAGCTCTTTCATCGTGGTGGGCTTGATCAGTGTTTCGTAGTAGGTGCCCAGAAACGGAGAGAACGGAGTCCCGGATAACCCGATCACCCTGAATTCACTGTCCCGGATAACTTCCAGTAATTTTTTACGGCGCAGATGGGCCTCGTCGATAAACAGCAAATCGATGTTGTCCGGAAACTCACGGCGGATCAGCGTGTCAGCTGAGGCAATCTGGATCAGTTTCGTAGGGTCGTAGTTCGGGTGATCCCGCCAGACAAAGCCGATATCCTCCATCGGAATGCCGTAGTCCTGAAACCGGGTCGCTGTCTGTTCGATCAGGATGGTATATGGCACAACAAACATCACCCGCATATCACGGCTGATACAGCCATGAGTGATAAAAGCCGCCAGTGCTGTTTTACCGCTGCCGGTCGGACTGCTGATCATAAACGTGCGGTGAGATTTCCACCCGCTGCGCAATAAGTTCAGCGCCCGTTCCTGTGCAAAATTTGGTGTGATAGTTAACATGCCATTACCTCCGCCGTATTGATGCGATGGAAGGTAAAACCACGGTGACTTTTGATTTTTCCGGACACGCAGGCATAAACAGCCGAATGGTCAAATCCAAACTCAATCAGGGATTTTTTTCCCTTAAACTCCATAGTGGTGCGTGTCTTTTTATCAGTAGCGCGGATAACACCTTTGAATTGAGTATTATCAGCGCCTCTGGAAACTCGCATTAGTCCGATGCTTATTGCGTGTCTGATGTTGTCTTTAGGAGTAACCCATTCGAGATTAACGACACGATTGTCAGTTTTAATACCGTTTTTGTGGTTAACGCAAGGCAGGTCAGCGGCGTTGCGGATGAATGCCATAGCAATCAAGCGATGCACCGCAAACTGTGACCCGTGGCTGTTGAAACTGAAATTCACCGTCAGATAACCGTCTCTGCGCACCCGTGGTTTTAATAATTTGCCTTTAATCTTCATTTTTTTG
Organism: Morganella psychrotolerans; assembly: GCF_001676055.1. Lineage (GTDB taxonomy): Bacteria > Pseudomonadota > Gammaproteobacteria > Enterobacterales > Enterobacteriaceae > Morganella > Morganella psychrotolerans_B. The sequence continues at coordinate 427,919 of NZ_LZEX01000001.1, forward strand.
ACGTTGCCGGTCGTATAGCGATCCACGCTACGAATCCGCCCTAAATTACTGACTTCGTAGCTTTCCCCGAAATTAGCAATAGTGACCGGTACCCATTCCTCTGGCAGCAAATTGGTGCCATAATGGTCAACGGTGGTTTGATTATTCATAATCGTCACCCTCTGAGGCCGAACCAGCATTCCCGTCGAAAGTTGTGCTGTTCGGCCTTTTGTTTTCCTCTACCGGCTCAAATGTTGCTGGCAACGTGAAAGCGCCCTTTTTATCTGATGCTCCGGCGTTTAGTCTGAATCTCACCCCCTTCGTTACCGTGCTGTTTTCAGCCATAAATAGCGCATTTTTCTTTCCGTCTGCGTAGCCGCCCCAGAATCCACCAGGGTTAATCTCATAGACCTGCTTTACCCGACAACGCAAATGGCCTGCATCTTTCAGTGCAGCGACTGCGCGATACACTGCGCTGCGTGAAAGCCCGGTATCGGCGATAATGGATTTGATATCAGTCATGGCTGCACCCGAGCTGCGATCCATGATTTTGATTAAGTGGATATAAAGCCTGATTGCACTCACATTGCCTTCCTCTGCGAGCTTCGATATCAAATCCAAACCAGAGTCGTAGGCCTGAATAAAACTCAACCCTTTGCCTTTGGGGAGTTTTAATGATTCAATACGTTTTCCAACCTCAGTTTTAGCCATTCCTTAACCGCCCCGTAACTCATTGTTTTTAATAACATTCCCAGCTATGACACTAAACGTCCCGCATGGTGGGATTTTTGGGGCACTTAACTAATTGATTTTATTGGATTTTACAAGTCGCCCTTTTATTATCTATTAGCCTATGTACTCGAAGACTCGATCTTGTGTTGCCCTTGACCTTGTTTTTTATTGTTTAACTCATTGCTGTAATTGATATTTTGCCCTGCCAAGGGACAGATCCATTTTGTGTGGTCCTCAGACACTTACCCTGAAACAGCACCTGAATTGGGATTTGTCCTTGGCATGGCCTGTGATACTGACAGTGGCTCTGCTGTATAGCCCTGCATCGACCGGTGATTCTTCCTGAAAAATAATCTCAACCACCGGTTTGCCGCATGCGCTCCTGCGTTCGCTTTCCTGAATGACACCGGTTCTTCTTTGCTGCGGATTTGAAACACTTCCGAATACTTAAACTTCGCGTATTCCCGCATCCGAAAAGGCATCTGCCCCAGAACTTCCTGTATCCACACCGCATCTCCCGGATGATAAAGCTCGGGGAGATCAGACTTCAGTGCGTTTTGGTTCGGATACATGGGAGCAGCCCGCCGGATGAGGGAAAAGATCAGGCAGGTCGGGACGAATTTGATGTGGCTTGACTTGACCCTTTGTAGCATTGACGATAGACATAACGTGGTCAGCTTTAACGCGTCGACCATTTAGCCAGCGAAACACAGCAGGCTGTGTGACGCCACATGAGCGCGCCAGTGCTGCTTGGCTACCCAAGATATCAATAGCTTTCTTGATGTGCTCATTCATAGGATGAATTCCATTAGTTATTGAATGTCACGAGAATAACATCTGGAATTACTTTGAGCAATAACTTATAGTTCATTTGTGGTAAATAACAAAAGGTATATAATCCAAGCATGAAAACTTTCTCTGACAGACTCAATTTTGCAATGCAACAGGCTGGCGTATCGCAGGCCGATTTAGCCCTTGCCGTTGGTGTGGCCCAGCCAACAATATGGAAACTGACTGCTGGAAAATCTCAAACCAGCAGGAAGTCCATGGAGATAGCTGCATTTCTTGGTGTAAATCCAGTATGGCTGACCACCGGTGTGGGTGAGCCGTTTGGGAACCAAGAGAGAGCGTCGATTAGTAATGCAGGTGATCCAATTCCTGTAACTACATGGGATTCAAGCACCCCACTTGAAGACGATGAGGTTGAGGTTCCTTTCTTGAGAGATATTGAGTTCGCCTGTGGTAACGGCTCTTACAATGAGGATGATTACAATGGGTTTAAGTTGCGCTTCTCTAAATCTACATTGCGTAAGATTGGAGCTAATACAGACGGTTCTGATGTGATTTGTTTCCCTGCTCGTGGTAATAGCATGGAGCCTGTGATTCCTGACGGATCAACAGTAGGTGTTGTTATCAGTGATAAAAGAGTAATTGATGGGAAAATGTACGCCATAAACCAAGGCGGCTGGAAGCGATTGAAAATACTGTACAGATCTGGTCCCGATACCATTACGATAAGAAGCTTCAATACTGACGAATACCCAGATGAAACCGCAGCAATGTCAGACGTGGAAATAATTGGACGAGTATTTTGGTATTCAGTAATGGCATGATAAATTCGTGTATAAAAAAACCAGCAAATATGCTGGTTTTTTTTGCTTTAAATATCAATGAACTGCAAAATAGTCTTGCTTTTATTAACTTTAGTTATTGCTATAAGTTATATTATCGATTACCTTTAAGTCACAGAGCAAACCTAAAGGTAATTAACTATGCAGCTTACTCATCTTGATATACGCAACAACATAGAGACGCTAACTGCCGAAATCCGTGAATCCGTTACCCTGCTTGAGATTATTTATTCAGAGTGTGATGACGAGAAATTGTCAGACATAGTTTCTTGCGCCATCCGGGCAACCAGATCAACATTACTTAAAGCAGACGACCTTGTCAGGAAGATCCCCACAAAGATAGCCGGCACTTCAGCATTAACCATTTCAGTCTCTTCACCTCAAAGCGGTGAGGTTTAAAAAATGCCGACTATACATTGTATGTCAAATTATGATGTGCCGAAACCTGACAACTATACAGCAGTTAATGAGATGTTCATTTTTCGGTTCTTTGCTATCAAACGTATAGACCAAAACGCAAAGCCTGAATGCAAAGAGGTACGGGCGGCAGATTTACAGTCCGCAAAATTACAGCTTGTCCGTGATTATATTTTATCACTGGCGACACAAATTCCAGTAAAGGCGGTGTGACATGTCACAGGAAGAAAAGGTATTAAATAGTATTAGCACAGAGATTGAATCGCACAGCCATATCTGTGAACAGGCATCAGACGTTATTAGAAGTACCGATACATCTGCCGCGCAAAATGATTCTCAGCGCCACCTGTTAGAGTTCGATGCATTACTAACACATATCAGATGGGATGTGATGCCACATTTAATCCCAGACAGTGAGATTTTATTTTTGGTTCAAACATGGCTTGAACAATTACATCGCCCTGCATATATAGAGCGAGCTAATGTAAATAAGGTTGTGAACAATGGCTAAATATAACCTTTTACCGGGACACCGCCAGCACCTTGACAATACAATGGAAATAAACGAGGAATTACAGGCTTTATTAATCCCATTATTGACCGCTGTAGAAAACGAAGCTGAAACCGATACCCATTTGATGCTCAGGGCAGTACAGAGGATTGTAATATCACAGTCAGATGAACTAATCCAACTCAAAACAGATCTTACCATATAACCTAGCAGGTAAAGATTATGAACTGTATTAAATATAATGAACGAGTTATCAGTAAAATAAAAAAAAATGCCAATGGCTAAATTCATTGCTGATTTCATACAGACCAGAACGCCTCGCTGGACTTGCAATCTGTATAAGCTGGTTGACGATGATTATGAATTAGTTGATTCGTTTTCAGATCACCATAAAGCATCCGGGGAAGCGAAAATAATTATGTATTTACGCCCTGAAATTGGAAATCGTATATCTGCATTTTTTAACTTAGGAAAATAAACCATGGCTAATAAATTTGAAGCAATCGAAAAGGCATCAAAGGGTGAGATCACTATCGAAATGCGCCCTGTGTATATCATTAATGGTGCACCATGCGCCCGCCTGACCGAACGGGCAGCGCTGAACAAGCTGGCTTGCATCTTAACCGAACGTGAGTTCAGAAGAACCGGTGTCCCAACTAATGAACCAGATAACCTTGTTACCTTGGAAGATGGCACTGAAGCAAAACGACGCGGCAAGCCAACCTTTCCTTTCATGAATCTAAAGGAAGACGTGCTTTCATCTCTGCTTGAAAAATTAAAAGCAGAAAAAGAAATTGCCAAGCTGGAAAAAGAATATCAATCAGCAAATGCAAAATCACAATCATTATTAAAAGAACTTATTACCGCACAAAATAAATAACAAACAATTAAATTAATTTAAATTACAGCGCCTGCGCTGGGGAATTCCACATCTGAATTTCAGGGATCACGCTATGGAAAATAACAGCCTTTTATATAACCGCCGGAAGTCTTTCGTTAACGCTTTCTTTGACCATTTAAAAAAGAAAGGAAAGTCAGCATCGTTTAAACGCTCTGTTGATGGTGTGAAATATCAGATTGATTTAGACAATGAAATCTTCACACAGGCGCTGATAACACTTTATGAAAATAAAGCATGTAAGGATGCCGGTTATACAGAGCAGCAAATAATTAACTCTTACGCTGACTATTACAATAAAAATGGAAACATCACACCGGACGGGGAGATGTTTATCAGCTTCATAACAGAATTAATTTCTGAACAAATTCACCGCAGGGGGCCGGTAATAAATAGTTTCTTGGTTAAATCAAAAATTAAAATCTCGGAGGTATGTAATGAACGATAAAGATAAAGAAATGACCATTGATGAAATAATTGAATTTCTGAAAGACAAAAATGTTCCTGAGTTTTTATTAAATAAGGAAGGGATTGAAGCCAACATGCCTCTGACACAGGAGGAAATTACAGAGTTTGCTGAATATATGGTCGGTAATAAAAGAAACATTATTGCCAACAGATATTTAACTTCGTGCATGGAACGATTCGGCCCAGGAATAAATGAAACCTTTGCATTCCGCCATAAAGATATCGTCATGGACCTAAGCGAACGGGTTATTGAACGGATTCTCATTAATGAGATCGAGCAGGTGATTTTGGATGAATCCGAAGACGGTGTTTTTGCACTATGGCGGCTCTATACCGGGAATGAATTAAAGGAAAAAGAAGAAGGCAGCACGTGGATGCGTGACTTTATCGACTCTGTGCTCATCGACGCAGCCCACCGGCTGACCGCTGCCAGAGCAAACCAGACCATTCATTAAGGGGAACCTATGAAAAATAAATTAGCCACGATCGATGCAGCCGCCCTACCCGTTATCGAATGGAAAGGTGTCCGCGTTGTAACAACCGAAACACTGGCAGCCGGGTATGGTGTCGATGATAACAACATCCGGAAAAACCTCTCAAACAATCGCGACCGGTTTATTGAGGGAGTGCATATCCACACCCTAAAGGGCGACGAACTCAAAGAATATCGGAACCTAGTGAAAGATGTTCACTTGGTTAATAAGCACACAAGCCAGCAGATTTTATGGACTGAAAAAGGCGCAGCCCGCATGTCAAAAATCGTTGATAGCGACGAAGCCTGGTCATTCTTTGAAAAAATGGAAAACGCCTACTTCCGCCCGGTTCAGATTGTACAGGCAGACCCGACCGCAATGGGATTGCCAAACTTTTTAGACCCTGTTTCCTCCGCGCTAGCGTGGGCAGAGGCAAAAAAAGAAAGTAACCATCTGTCTGTTGAGCTGAAGGAAGCTAAGCGCACCAAATCACAAATAAGCCGTAGCCGTGAAGCATCAGCACTCGGAAAATTAAGTGCCGCCACTCGCAAAAATCGGGAATTGGCAGAACGACTGGGTGAAAGCACAAGACAGGCTACCGTTGCCGCTGTTCAGAATTTGACGGGTAAGGAATACAGCCCATATCCGATGCGTAAGTGGTGCAAAGAACGCGGGATCGTTCCGGACATCGCCCATGATCCGCGCTTCGGACAGGTGAAAGCATGGCCTGCTGAGGCATGGCTTGAAGTACATGGCGTAGATCTGAAAAAACTCTTTGGTGTGAAGTGAGGTGATGAAAATGGAAATGACAAAATACGCAGTAACTTACCTGGGTGATTATCCGTGCGGACACCGTCACGCGCTGACAATAACAGTGACGGCTCAGGATGCAGGTTCGGCCATAGAGAGAGTACAGGCAGATCTGGAAGAGGAACAATTCACCTCAACCAATCACGCGCTTTATGCTGTGGTTCCGGTCGGGTTCGGTACCAGTGCAATGGCTGAAATCGATATGTGTCCACCACGCAGTGAGATTGAACTGCAACCTTGCCCCTTCTGCGGCAATAACAATCTCGAACTGACCAGCACCGGCTGGGATGGTGAGCACCTGTTTGCTGTTCGCTGTGATTGCTGCGGCTCCAGCCAGCCGGAAGACTCATTGGAAACTGTAGTGCGCGTGTGGAATCAGCGTGAAACGGGAGAAAAAGCATGAAAACCAAATTACCATTCATTGATGCCGGATTACTGCGCGCTGCGCTTACGCTGATCGCTGCAAACGACGACGCGCGACCGGTAACTAAAGCCGTTCATATTAACGGTGAATTTATCGAGTCAACCAACGGACACACCCTGGTTCGCATGAAGCACAATGCGCATTTTTACCACGATATCACTGTGCAGTTTAACGATCCCGTCCCTGATGACGCTGAATTTACTGATATCAAGGTGCTTGATGATGGTCTCTGTGTCGCTGTGCATTACCGTGAAGCGCAACCGGAAGAGTTTATACCGATTGCAAAATCCGTATTAACGCCTGTTTCGGCACAATTCCCTGACCTGAATTTTTTTCTGAAAAGTGAGTTTGTAAAAACCACTATGCCGCCGGTTAGCGCTAAATACCTGGCATTACCTTATCTCATGTTCGGTGCTGGTGTTGTGGATGCCATGTGTACTGAAGATGGGAGAACCGTCCTGTTCAATATGGGTCCACTGACTAATGAAATATTCGGTGATCCACAACTGGTTGCTATGGCGGTTATGCCGGAGTATTTCGACTTATGCCGCGCCGCCTGTGATGAAGATATGGGGGATGAATGAATATTGAATTTATCTCAAACGGCAACATAGCCAAGGTGGTGATCCATTCTTTCATCACCGAACGCCGGAAGCTGATCCGCCTGGTTGATACCGCCCTGCTCCATGCACCGGTACACGAAACATCTGCAGGTGTGTTTTTCAGGACAACGGTGATTTACGGCAAACAAAATCACGTCCGCCGCGCTTACAAAATTATCAGCCGGGAGGCGTCACTATGAGCCAGCAGGAAGAAGACTACGATGTAGGCATATACGACGACCCGCTGATTAAAGCTATCCATCATGTGGATGACGGCCGTGATTATACACAGCAGCTTATCTACAACATGCGCCAGCGGTATTACATCAGAGCGGGAATATATCTTCCCCGCCCACCAGCACCACAGGTCGTTGCACCGAAATTAACGCCGGCAATGAAGAAGAAAAAGAAAGTTCAGAAAAACAGGAAGGTGATAAATGGAGACGACTGATCTGCACCTGGTGAAAATTGTCACAACCGCCGGTCACGACCCGTCTGATATCACGGATGCTGTCTGGAATGCCGGTTACCGGAAGACGGATTTTACCACTGAGCAAATTATAGAAATGGCGGTTGCTCAGACAGGCGACACTGTACTTAATGGCTTGCCTGTTGACACACTGCCGAAAACGCTGGATGACCTCAGTCAATACCACCTGAACGGTATTATTTTTGAGGCAAAGTGGGAAGGCACACCTGATGTGGTGGCAAAAGAAGTATTGGTGAACGGGTATAGCAAGGAGACAGAGAAATGACGGAGTTACTCGAAAAAGAATCACCCTGGTTTAAAACCAGTGATTTGGCATCCAGATATGAGGTTAAACCACACACGATCCGTCTGTGGGCTGGTAATGGGAAGCAGCGGCGCGAGGGGTTCCCCCGCCCGCGCTATAAATCAAAAGAGCTCGTTTTTATGAAGCAGGACATTCTTGATTGGGAGAATGGTAAACAATTCGAGTGACCTTATCCCACCACTTCTCATACGCTTCACGCTGTGCATCAAGGTAGGTGTGCTTATCGTACACCTGCCACACTCCGGGCAGCTTGTGACCCAACATAATTTCAGCCACATGCGGCATCGTTAAATCAGACACTCCGGTGCGCATTGTTTTCCGCAGATCATGAATCGACCATGTTTGATAGTTTTCAAAATGTGATGCCATTTTTCTATTTAGAAGCGTACTGATATATATATGCCCGCCCGGCTTCATGTGCCCGCCACTAGGAGACGGTAAAATATAGTTGCTACCACCGTTAAGTGAGATCAGTCCACGGATGAATTCTTCAGCTACCTTAGTTATCGGGCGCACTATTGGCTTTTTACTTTTTTTGCCGGTTTTGTGATTTTCAGGTGGGATAACCCATACACCAGTATCAAAATCGAAATCACTGACTTTGGACTTTATCAACTCACCCACGCGACACCCGAACAGCAAACATAATTTAACCAGGTATCTATTTCTCAGACTGTAACCCGGAGCGTCAATAAGTGAGAATAATACTTTTAATTCTCCCTCTGATAGCGCCCTGTCGCCCTGATTTGCGATAACCCCTACATCAGCAGTTGTTACATCAGATAATGGGCTATTTTTTATAATGCCCCTACGTATCCCCCAACTGTGTGCCAATTTAGCATACTGCAATATCTTCCCACCGATGGCAGGGTATACTTTTACTACATTTTCAACCAATGACAGCCACAGATATAAATCAGTCTCATTGTGCGGAATACTGCCAATTTTTGGGAATACGTGTATCTCGAATGTTCTCAGGATCTGCTTTGCATTCACCTGTTTATTTTTCAGTGATTTTTCCCACCACTCACGGATAACAGCCTCTGTCGTTCTCGCAGTGACAGCCAGTTGAACTTTCATCTGCCTGACTACCTTTGGGTTACGCAACTGCTCCAGTTCGCCACGACAAATAAGCGCTGACTCTCTGGCTTCTTTCAGGCTCGTTGCCGGATAGGTTCCGATGTCCATCCGCTCGGCTTTTCCATTCCAGCGATATCTGAACTGAAATATTACTTTTCCCTTTGGGGTTACCCGCGCAGATAGCCCATCACGATCTGCTTTTGTTACCGCTTTTTCCGCAGACTTTCCAGAGGCTGAACGCAACCATGAATCGGTTAAAGCCATTACCTTTACTCCACTAAAAAACATAGAATAATGATATTTCATGTACACAATCATGTACACATTTTTAATGTTGCTGAGTGATTAGTGGTGACAACCAATGACTACCCGTGATTATGAGAGTGAAATATACTTTATTAAATTCATTAAGATACGATGATATTTTAAATAATTCGTGACGAGCAATGACTAACCATGATTACGATTTATTATTCAGCATCAGAACGAGGAATATCATCTCCGTCAGACAAAAAACGGAAAACTGATCCTGACAAAGTAATACCACCTGCAAGCCACCCACTCCTTCCGGGCAGCCAGCTGACTTTATTGTGTGACACTCATACACAGAGTTTGCATCTGCTGCTGTCGCTTTGCGCACCATGATGCTCACTCCTGAACAATATCCATATCAGTCCGGATATAAAGCCGCATTGGTATAAACAGTAAGGATCTGCCATGCACAGTGAACAGCTCACCCGCTATCTCACCCTGAAAGAACAGAAAACCGTTATCCATGCCCGTGACATTGCCGCACTCATGGGAATATCAGAAGCGGAACTGGCACATTGCCGCACCGGTTTTGACACACACCGGCTGACACCGGATATCCCGGACATCTTCCGTGCACTTGCCACCGCCGGAGAATTAAAAGGGCTGACGCGCAACAACTATGCTGTTCATGAACACCTCGGCACCTATGATAATGCCCAATTTGGTCAACACGCCTGCCTGCTGCTCAAACCTTACGGGCTGGATCTGCGCTTTTTCCTGTCGCAGTGGAAAACCGTGTTTGCTTTTGAGGAAAAAACAGCCCGTGGTCTGCGCCATAGCATTCAGTTTTTTGACAGCCACGGTGATGCGGTTCATAAAATTTATACCACTCCTGCCACGAATACAGATATCTGGCAGCAGATAACAGAACAGTTCCGCGCTACAGATAATCCGGCAATCTCTCCGGAACCACTGCCGGTTCCGGCTCACACGACACTGACCCCGGAACAACAGGCCGAATTTACCCGTGCCTGGCAGCAAATGTCCGATGTCCATCAGTTTTTTATTTTGTTAAAAAAGTTCAATATCAGCCGGTTACAGGCATTCCGGTATGTGGATAGCACTCTGGCCCAGCGCGTGGATAACAATGCATTATCCCGCATACTGGCTCTTTGTACGGCACAGCAGAATGACATAATGGTGTTTGTCGCCAACCGGGGCTGTGTGCAGATTTTTACCGGTACCGTTGCCCGCACTGAGCCTTATATCAGCCCGCAAAATGAACAACGCTGGATCAATATTTTCAATCCTGAATTTACCCTTCATCTGGTCGAATCTGCCATTGCAGAATCCTGGATAACCCGTAAACCCACAAAAGACGGTATTGTCACCAGCCTGGAACTGTTTGATGCAGAGGGGCAGCAGATTGCTCAGTTATTCGGACAGCGTACTGAAGGTGAACCTGAACAGGACGTGTGGCGGACACAGATACACTCACTGTTGACTGAGTTGTCAGACACCCCGGGTGATGAGGCCGCCGCATGAGATCGCTCCTTCTGCTTATTCTGTTATTTACCTGTTCTTCCGCGTTAAGCGAACATCCCCGCATAATAACGCTCGGCGGTGATGTGACAGAGATTGTGTTCGCACTTGGTGCCGGAGACCGGGTTATCGCCCGCGACACCACCAGCGAACACCCGCCGGAAGTGAAACAATTGCCGGATGTCGGCTATTTTCGCCTGCTGAATGCTGAAGGACTGCTTTCATTGCAGCCATCATTGATCCTCGCCAGCGAACTGGCTTACCCCTCTGCCGTTCTGAAACAGGTAAATTCTGCCGGCATACCGGTTATCACTATCAGTGCCACACCTGACCTGAATGCAATTACCACAAAAATCGGACAGATTGCCGATGCACTGACGCTGCAAACTGAAGCAGAACCACTCATTGCAGACATCCGTAATAAGCTGGACACCGTAACGCGGACACCATTACCGGTAAAAGTACTGTTTCTGCTCAGCCACAGCGGTACCGCGCCATTAGCCGCCGGTCAGAATACCGCCGCAGACAACATTATCCGCAGTGTCGGCGGGCAAAATGCAATCACCACATTTCAGCGCTACCGCCCGTTATCTGCGGAAGGTATGATCGCCGCACAACCGGATCTTATTGTGATCACCCGCAGCGGGCTGCTTTCACGGGGTAACGCAGAGGCATTGTGGCAACTTCCCGGACTGGCTCAGACCCCTGCCGGACAGAAAAAAAGAGTACTGATTGTTGATGATATGGGGTTTCTCGGTTTCGGATTACAGACGCCGGCAACATTGCATCAGCTTCGCCGTGCAATGGAGGAGACAGCCTCACGATGAACCGGCAATCCCGCCACCGGCTACACAGCGCTTTTCTGTTATTTTTGCTGCTGTCCATGACCTTTACTGCCATGAATACCGGCGGATTACCGGTTTCATTAGGTGCTTTTCTGCGGGGAGAGATAACCCCGCAGCTCTGGCAAATCTGGTTTTCTGTCCGTCTGCCGCGCGTTGTGCTGGCAATATTAACCGGTGCAGCCCTTGCAACCGCCGGAGTGCTGCTGCAAGGGCTGTTCCGTAACCCGCTGGCCGACCCGGGTTTGTTAGGCATAAGCAGCGGAGCGGCCGTAATGGTAGCGCTGGGCATTGTTTTTATTGCGCCACATCTGTCCGGTTATACCGCTATGTATCTGCCTGTTTTTATGGCTTTCACCGGCGCACTCTGCATTACCGGATTTATCTTTATGCTCAACAGGCAACGCCAGCCGTTGCTCCGCCTGTTGCTGTGCGGCATTGCCATCAACGCTATCGGTATGTCATTTGTCGGGATGCTTAACTATGTAAGTGACGACCAGCAACTGCGGCAATTTTCTCTCTGGATGACAGGAGCCACCGGGCATATCAGCTGGTCATTGCTGCTGCCCGCACTGATAATATCAATACCGGCCTTTTATATCGCTCTGCGGTTATCGCGTTCACTCGATCTTATCCAGCTTGGTGAAGAAGAAGCACATTACGCCGGTATTAATATCCGGCAAACACAACTGCGGGTATTACTGCTCAGTGCTTTTCTGGCAGGTATCGCGGTAGCCCTGTGTGGTGTAATCGGTTTTATCGGATTGGTTATACCTCACCTGATGCGGATGATATTCGGATATCATCATTATTTGCTGCTGTTCACCTCGGCAGTTGGCGGTGCTCTGCTGCTTTTGCTGTCAGACACACTTGCGCGGACACTGGCGATGCCGGCTGAAATACCTGTCGGGCTGCTAACCGGATTACTGGGCGCACCTTACTTCCTGTGGCTGATTTTTTCGGTGAAAGAATAATATGTGTAAAAATATGGGTGCCCTTCCTGCCCCGCTACTTACTGCACGTAATGTCAGCTTTACCAGCGGGAAACGAAACATCATCAGGGATGTTTCGTTAACACTGAACTGCGGAGAAATAACCGCGATTATCGGGCCGAATGGTGCCGGAAAATCGACATTGCTGCGGTTACTCAGCGGCTATCATGCCGCAGATTGCGGGCAGATTACTATTCTGAACAGACCATTACAGTCATGGTCAGCTGATGCTCTGTCACACATCCGCGCTGTCATGACACAGCATACGCGGATTTCCGTTCCCTATCCGGTAAGGGATATAATTACCCTGGGCTGTTTACCGCAGAAACCGCATGTATTACAGAACATAATCAACCTGACCGCCTGTGAGCCTTTACTGGCCCGGCGCTGGCATGCACTTTCCGGCGGAGAACAACAACGGGTTCATCTGGCGCGGGCACTGATGCAATTGGGTGATACATCACACAAACCCTGTCTGCTTTTTCTGGATGAACCCACCGCTGCACTGGATCTCTATCACCAGCAATCCCTGCTGCGGATGTTGAAACAGCAGACAACAAACAGCCCGCTGGCTGTCTGCTGTATTCTGCATGATCTGAACCTGGCATCGCTCTATGCAGACCACATTATTTTGCTGCATAACGGCACTATTGCCGCACAAGGTAAACCGAAACAGGTACTGGATACGCCGCGGCTGACCGGGGTTTATAAAGCGGCACTGATGACGGATATACATCCTGTTACCGGCAAACCGCGCATCTATCTGAATCCTTAGATATTATTCCGTACAGTCATTTTTTACCGGGACGGTCGCTGTACGGTAAAAAATGACTGCAGAAAGCAGACACAGAGTATATCCGAGCAGTTCACACCCTTCCTCTGCCAGATTTTTTGCCAGCCGGTTAAAATCATCCCCCATCATACCGCGCCATAATATCCCCATGCCAAACAACCGGGAAAAAACCAGAACGATCAGTAAACCGGTAACCATCATGCCGTAACTGCGGTGAGAAACAAATTGGTACAACCCGCCGGTTGCTGTGCGGGGATGCAGCAACGCATACAATACTGCCGCTGCGGCCAGCGGTGCCGCAAACCAGAACCATGCGCCGTGAGCAATGTAATCAAACAACTGATCCAACTCTCTGATCAGCATACAGGCAAAGAATCCTGCTACCAGAAAAAAACCGGCGCGATACTCCGGCTCACGAATACCCTTGCGGGTAAACAAGACGACAACCACCAGTAACATTATTTCAGCAACTATCTCCGTTGCTGAGTCTTCCCCTAAGTCATTCTTAAGAACAAGAATATCAATAAAGAGTAAGCTGGTACTGGCTGCCATGATCAGTGCCAATAAAAAAAAAGCGCCCCATCGCGCCAAAAAGGAAACGAAATTGCTGTGACATAACTATCCTGAATTTTATTTGTAATCGGCAGATTCTATCGATTTGAAAATTAATTTTGGTAACATATGGTGCTATATGCTGAAGATTCAGCGATTGGTTTTGCCTATTGTTCTGATAATGAGAATCAGTCATGAAAGGCACGATTTGCCTACACATTTCTTGGAAAATTCATAAAATAGGGTTAATAAGATATATCGATACTCAAAATTTATTTATTTTGTAAGCCCGCTTCGGGAGGCAAACATGTCAGAAAGTGTAGTGAACGACATCATCAAATGGCTGGAAACCCAATTACAGCGTAATGAAGGGATTAAAATCGATACTATTGCGGATAAAAGTGGTTATTCAAAATGGCATCTTCAGCGCATTTTTAAAGATATCAAGGGATGCACGTTAGGTGAGTACGTCCGTAAACGCCGCTTGCTGGAAGCCGCTAAGTCCCTGCGTGACAATAATATGTCAATTCTGGACATCGCGTTACAATATGGCTTCAGCTCACAGGCAACTTTTACCCGAATCTTTAAAAAACACTTCAATACCACCCCGGCAAAATTCCGGGATAATGGTCAGTTACCGGAAACAAAACGTTTTATGGATTGCAAAGCATTCTGAAAGCGTGAAATTATCCCCGTCCGCCACTGAGCGACAAACGGGGATATTTTTATTGCAGTTCTGTTTTCAGCCAATCTTTTAGCTGCTGCAATTCCTCTGCCCTGTCCGGATAACGGTTTTCAAGATCGGACAAAATGTTACTTACGGCGTCTGAACTGTACCGTTCCCCGGTCAATAATGTCGCGAATTCCTCTAACGGTGCGGGGTCAAGACTGTCCGTAAAAAGCTGTGCGCGGGTAATGATGCCGCGCTCCACATCAAAGTGCAGCTCAATGCCGCCCCACTTAAAGCGGGAATCCAGTAAATGACTGAATGCCGGCGCATTACCGAAATTCCATTCCCAACTGCTTTGTTTTGCAAATGTTTCCGCGAAACCGGGTAAGTCCGGCAGAGATTGCGGAGAAATGAGCTCAGCCTCAGCATTTTCACCGTAATAATCAAAAAATGCCGCTTTAATTGCATCGCATACCTGGTCATGGTCAATACCCGGCAGTATTTCAGCCAGATTAGTCACCCGCGAACGAACGGATGTAATACCTTTTGCCTGTAATTTTTTCGGATCCGGATTCAGATAATCAGCCAGTCGGTTCAGATCGGCATTAATTAATACCGTGCCATGATGAAAACCGCGATCTTTTGTCTCGCGATACGCTGAACCGGAAATTTTCCGTTCCCCGTCAGCGGTTTCAACCACTAAATCGTTACGCCCGGATGCAGAAACGGAAATACCCAGCCGGGACAACCCGTCCAGAATAATATTGGTGGAAACCGTTTTATCATATTCCGGTTTTCCTGCCATAAAGGTAAAATTGGTATTACCGAGATCATGAAATACAGCACCACCGCCACTGCTGCGCCGGGCTAATTTAATATTATCAGCATCCATTTTGCGGGTGTTACACTCTTTCCACGGGTTTTGTGCCCGCCCGATAACCACCGTGTCGTTATTGCGCCATAAAAAAAAGAACGCGCTGATCCGCAGGCATTTGCCGGAAAATACACTCTTCAACAGCAAGGTTAAACCACGGATCATAAGAATCAGAAATAAAAAGACGGAGCGATGTCATGTTGTCTCCCGGAAAAATAAGCTGCCATTACGATAGCATATTTACCCCGGTGATTTTGGCATTACGTGGAGTATACCGTGAGATAAATTACAACCTGCGCGCCTGCCAGAATACTTTTTGCCAGTAAATATTATCAAGGCTCGAACGCATAACACCTTTACCGGTGGATGCATGAATAAATGCACGGTCTGAATCGTAAATACCCACATGCAGTCCATTTTCCCCGCTGCCGGTCTTAAAAAAAACCAGGTCGCCGGGCTGAAGATCATCAACATCAATACGGGTGCCGTATGTTGTCTGTGCTTTCGTTGTCCGGGGTAATGAAATAGCGAAGCGATCAAAGAAAGTCCGGTAAACGAAACCAGAGCAATCGATGCCGTTTAAATCCATTCCGCCATAATGATAAGGAGTGCCATGCCACTGTGATAATTGCTCACGTAATTGGGCAATCACCATTATCGGGTCGGATAATTCAGTTTTAACCGGCGGTGCGTGATATTTACGCGGGGATGATGAGCAGCCGACGACTACTAATATACAAACAAAAAGCAGACAACGGCACAGCATTTTCATATTCTCATTCCCGTATGTAAACTGACTTTCAACCCGCATACTGTATTGATATCTGCGGGTGAAAGTCAATATTCAGAGCATATATCCGTCATACGACAGGAAGTTAAGGCATTTTACGGTAATAAAGTAACATCAGATTGTCGTCTGTAATAACTT
The DNA here is from genome assembly GCF_001676055.1 of Morganella psychrotolerans. Classification (GTDB taxonomy): domain Bacteria; phylum Pseudomonadota; class Gammaproteobacteria; order Enterobacterales; family Enterobacteriaceae; genus Morganella; species Morganella psychrotolerans_B. The sequence goes on from NZ_LZEX01000001.1 coordinate 444,183, forward strand.
TATCCGCGGGCACAACATCGTTTTCATCAATGCCGTGGCGATCGCGTAATATCAGCGAGACGTCGCCTGTTTTACGGGCATTTTCCAGCCAGGATTCGAAATCATTATGAGAAATAAATTTTGATTTTGCATCCGGATAACGCTCACTCAACCCGTATTTCAGTTCACCGGTCCGATCAAACTGATAAATATCGCTGCGTTTTAATTCCCAGGCCACAGCCGTTCCGACACCGACGCTGTTAACCAGGATATAACGGGATGATTTCAGTATATCCATATTATTCTGAATAAATATCTGCGGCAGATTCGCCCGCTCTGTCCGGTTTGGTAATATTGAACCCGCGCATAAACTGATGGCAAGGGTACAAAATGCTGCCAGCATCCAGTAACGACATCCTTTTATCAGTGTCAGAACAGAAACGGCTATCCAGAAAATAAAAACACCAATCGCGATAATAAATTTCCCGCGCTCTTCTGCTGAGTAAACCAGGGTATTTTCCAGGTTATTAATCACCAACAAACTGATTATGGCGCAGCAGCCAAAAATAATATTTACCCACGCATTAATTTTAAATATAGCTACCGACTGTTTTTTTATCAGTGTATGAATATAGGCCGCCATCAGCAATGTCAGCGGAGCTATCACCGGCAAAATATAGGTTAGTAATTTGCCTTTCGCGATACTGAAAAATAAAAACGGCAATACTGTCCAGCAAAGCAGAAAAAACAAGGGTTTATTTTCATGGCGTTGTTGCCAGCCCTGCTTTAATGCCCCGAATAAAAATCCGCTCCAGGGTAAAACGCCGGCAAATAAAATCGGCACAAAAAACCAGAATGGTGACAGATTTTGTGCATTCTCACTCATAAAGCGCTGAATATGCTCAACAACGACAAAATAGCGCCAGAAATCCGGCTCAGCCCGGTACACAGCCAACGCCCACGGCAATACAATAAGGCCGGCAGCAACAATACCCATCCAGCAATAGCAGAGCATTGTTTTGAAGCGCCGGTAAAAAATATGGATAGGTACCAGGGCTATCACCGGCAGCACCAGCGCCAGAAAACCCTTGGTCATCAGTGCCATACCACATGCCAGCCCGAACGCTATCCAGTAGCCTGACAGCGCCCTGCGTGATTGTGCAACAATCAGACCGTAACTCAGGTAAATAACCAGTGTTACCCACATCGTCAGGATAGGATCCAGCGTACTGTATGTTCCCAGCGAAAATACCAGCAGCATACTGACATAAAGCAGTGCACCGGTACGGGCGATAGCCTTATCACCCCACATTTTTACCGCCAGCCGGTAAACCAGCAGTGTGCTGACCATAGTTGAGAACAGGACACCGAAACGCACCGCAAACTGAGTATGACCAAACAGCATCTGGCTGAGGTTATTAACCCAATAACCGGCAACCGGTTTTTCGAAATAGCGGACATCCAGCAAATGCGGCACAACCCAGTTACCGCTGCTCAGCATCTCCCGGCTGACTTCCGCATAACGGGTTTCATCCGGCTGCCACAGAAACCGGAATTCCAAAGGCAGAAAATAGGTAATAACAACAAAGAGTAAGAATAGCCCGGTCCACATTACGGCTGAAGGATAACCGACTGACGGCACTGACTTAGGGTAATTCACATCCACAACAACCTCCGGCAGACAAACTAATTAATGGCGTTACACATGCATAACGTTCCGGCAACGCACAAATAAGACCGACACCGGGAATAATAATTCACAGTGCCGTAAAGTATTTTTGTTATAACGGAAAAAGGTTGGAGGAAAATTAATACGGACTTAACGGTAACGATATCTTATTGACATCCTCCCCGCCCTAAAGGGCGAGGATTCCTACAGTGTTCAGACCGAAGTCTGACTCACTTCGGCGGGTTCCTGCTTCACCGAGCGGCCTAAAGCTGCCATCTCTCCACAGGCTAACGCAGCATGCCCTGCCGCTAAAATATTACGAGCGCCGTTTATATCGGCGTTCTCCCTGTATCCACATTCCAGACACTCAAATTTACTTTGTGACTGGCGGTTTTCTTTCGCTGTATGACCACAGCAGGCGCATTTCTGACTGGTGTAGGCTGGATTAATTTCCAGCACCTGACCACCTCGCCAGAGCTGCTTGTACTCAAGCTGGCGGCGCAGTTCGTACCAACCCTGATCTAATATCGAACGGTTTAAGCCTGATTTTGCACGGACGTTGCGCCCATGCTGGCTTACCGTACCCGCAGCCGACTTTGACATGTTGGCTACCTTCAAGTCTTCAATGACGATCATTGCGTGGTTTTTGCTGATTGTCGTGCTGACTTTGTGAAGGTAGTCGCGCCGGATGTTTGCGATATGAGAGTGCAGGTTTTGTACTTTGCGTTTGGCCTTCTTCCAGTTGTTGCTGAACTTCACCTTACGGCTCATTTCACGCTGGAGTCTGGCGAGTTTCTTCTGATTGGCTTTAAAGCTGTTTACAGGCGGGTAGATAGTGCCGTCGGACAGCGTGGCGAGCTTTGTTATCCCCGCATCCAGTCCCACCATCGACGTGGAGGCGTGAACCGGTTCAGTGACTTCATATTCTGTCTGGACGCTGATATACCACTTGCCGCATGACTGGCTGACAGTGACATTCTTCACCTCACCCACAACCTGACGGCTGTTGCGGTAGCTAATCCAGCCCAGTTTTGGCAAGGAAATTCGGCTATTGTCCTGATCGAGTTTTACGCCCTGCGGATAGCGGAACGCATCATTCTGACCGCGTTTTTTAAAGCGTGGGAATGAGGCTCGTTTCTGGAAAAAGTTTTTATAGGCGCGTTCAAGATCTTTTAGCACTTGCTGCAAAGGCTGAGATGGCGCTTCTTTCAACCATTGGGATTCAGGTGTTTTTTTCCACTCAACCAACCATGCAGCCATTTTTACATAGGGAAGGTATTTTTTACCCGCCTCATGGTTTTCGTTCTGCAAGGCCAGTGATTTGTTGAATACAAAACGACAAGCCCCGGCGAAGCGCCGCATATCACGCTCTTGCTGACCATTGGGTCTTAACTGGAATTTGAAGGCTTGTAGTCGTTTCATATGGAAGATTATATTTTTGGCCTATGACAAAAGAAACCGATATTCGTCGAGGAAGACACTGTACTTTCCTGATGCATGCTCACTTGGTGTTTGTTGCCAAGTATCGACGCAAAATATTTGATCAGGATGCTATTGAGAAGCTACGGAGCTACTTCAACAGCGTATGCGCCGATTTTGATGTTGAACTGGTCGAGATGGACGGTGAAGGTGACCATGTTCATTTGCTAGTCAACTACCCACCAAAATTAGCGGTATCCAGTTTGGTTAACAGCCTCAAAGGAGTGTCTAGTCGATTGCTTCGTCGTGATCGCCCAGACATTGCGGCACGTTATTACTACAAAGGCGTCCTGTGGACTCCAGGTTACTTTGCCAGTAGTTGCGGCGGAGCGCCAATATCCATCATCCGGCAATACATTGAGCAACAGCAAACACCCAGTTAGGTAGAAAACCGTGCCTTATATCCCCGGCCTGAAGGCCGAGGTTTTACGGCACACCTGATAAAGCCGCGGAACTGGCCGTTAACCTGACAACACAAGGAGATTACGGTTATATATCTATTTATTACATAGACTTATCTTTCACTACTTTATCTTTACTATGGATAAGCCAGACACCGGAAAGGATAAAAATAATTCCGGTACTTTTTATCAGGGAAATACCTTCATTGAACCAGGGAAGAAATGCCGCCAGAAGATAGACAAAAACATAACTCAGGCTGATGAGCGGATACGCTTTATTCAGGGGAAGATCCCGCAGGGCAAACAGCCAGCAGGCCATCGACAGCACGTACCCCGTCAACCCGGCAAATACAATGGCAAACGGCTGCCATTGTGATAACAACCAGCGGAACTCCAGCCACTGTGTGCTGAGCGCAATATCAGGCAGTTGCATCACACCCAGTTTGAGCAGCAGTTGCGCCGCCGTGACAAACAGCACACTGCCGATAACCCAGAGATAGCCCCGCATCAGTGCCCCGCACCCATAAGAATAACGCCGGTGACAATCGCTGCCACACCGCACCAGTGCTTACGGGTAACGCGCTCACCATACAAAAATTGTGCAACCAGTGTGACCACCACAAAGTTAATACTCAGCATCGGATAGGCAATATTCAGCGGCATTACCTGTAACAGTTTCAGCCACAGCAACATACCCAGCCCGAGCAGGAAAACAGCAAATATCAGCCAGTACAGGCCTTTACGCTTTGCATTTTCCTGCGCAGACTGCCAGATATCCACCGCCTGCTTCTGGCAAATCTGCCCGCCGCAGGTCAGGAAACTGACAATGATTAACAAGATGATTTGCTCGGTCACTGACACACCTTATTTCTGTTTATCATAGATATAGAGTGTCAGGCGACTGTTCTCCACCCGCTTGTCGGCAGGCGGCAGTTTGGCATCATAGGTATTGTTTTTATCCGTCACCAGCAGTGCGACCTGCCCTTTTTTGCGTGTTTCTGCAAGCCATTGCGCAAAGGTATCACTGTTCAGCAGACGGTACTGACTATCCGGATATTGCAGACCATAGGTCAGTTCACCTGAGTTATTCAGCAGGTAAATATCACCTCGCTTCAGTTCCCAGGCAAGACCGGCACCAATGCCGACACTGTTACTCACAATAAACGGACTTTGTTCCAGCTCAGTCATGTGCTGGCGGATAAAAGATTGCGGCAGTTTCGATTCAACCGAATGATTCGGAATTGCACTGCCGAACGTCAGGCTGATCACCAGAGAGCAGGATGCCGCCCACAGCCAGTGTTTTGCTTTGAGCAGATAACAGAGATAGCCGATAATGCCCCAGATGGTGAACGCCACAATGCCGAGAACCACTTTTGACCACTCTTCCGGCTGATAAAGCGGTTTTTTTACCATATAACTGGCAATAATCAGCCCGATAACAGCTACCGCGCCAAAGGCAATGTTAAGTAACCCGTTTGCCTGCAGGGCTTTCATCCGGTGTTTGCGTACGCAATCCACACCGTATTTTGCGATCATCACAGCCAGCGGCGCCATCAGCGGCAGCATGTACGTCGGCAATTTGCCTTTTGCAATACTGAACAACAGAAAAGGCGCGACAAACCAGCAGAACAGGAAAAACATCGGCGGATTATTACGCCGCTCTGTCCAGCCCTTGGATAATGCGCCGGGCAGCAAAGCCAGCCACGGCAGGCAACCGGCGAGGATCACCGGCAGATAGTACCAGACAGGCGATGCATGCTGGGCATCTTCCCCGGAGAAGCGCTGGAAATGCTCAACAATAATAAAATAGCGCCAGTAATCCGGTTCCTGCTGATGAATGGCTAACGCCCACGGCAGGCTTATCAGCACCGCCGCAATAATGGCCAGTGGTCCGAATTTCAGTAATTCAAGAAAGCGCCGCTGATATAACATCACCGGCAACATGGCAACTACAGGTATCGCCAGTGCAAGAAAGCCTTTGGTCATGAAACCCATGCCACAGGCCACCCCCACCAAAAGCCAGGAGGTTATCTGCATCCTCAGACTTTCGGCTTTCAGCGCACGGAAACTGAACGCCATCGAGGCTATTACCCACATGGCAAACATCGGGTCCAGCACACTGTAGGTGCCGACGCTGAAGACAAGGAACATGGAGATAAAGACAAGCGAAGCGACAAATGCAGTATGACGGTTGCGCCACATCCGCAGAGTCATCAGATACACCAGCAGAGTGCTGATAAGAATGCTGAATACGGAACCGGCACGGACAGCAAAATTGGTATGACCAAAAATCATCTGGCTGATGTTGTTGACCCAGTAACCCGCCACCGGTTTTTCAAAATAACGCAGATCGAGTAAATTAGGGACGACCCAGTCACCCTGAACCAGCATTTCACGGCTGATTTCCGCATAGCGGGTCTCATCCGGATGCCAGAGCAGACGATCATTGATCGGCAGAAGGTAGGTCAACACGAAAAAAAGAGCCAGTAAAAAGGCTCCGATTTTACTCGCCCGGTTATTCAGCATGTAATGCTATCCCTCTTGTTGGCAGCCCAGCCAGCCTTCGCGGCCGGGGAAATTGCCCCGCACCACTTTACCTGTCGGTAATGTTGATAAATCAGACGGCAGTAGTTCACTCAGCGGACAAAACCGGATATTTTCCGCTGTTATCCGTGTCAGCAGCGCTTCAAACTGCGCGGCTTTGGACATTCCTTCCACTTCTGTATGGATGGTATAAACCGGAACACCCTGATCCTGTCTGATAGCATTCAGAATAAAGTCATTAAAATCAGCATCTGCAACCTGTGTGCCGACGACTTCATCATAGGTGGGCAGTGTAACAGGAATTTGCACTGTTCCGGTAGTCCCGTCTGCGAGAAGCGGACGAAACGGGTGTGTTCCGCGGCAATCACTGTTATATGCAAATCCGAACGCTTGTTTGGCTTCAATAACCCGCTCATCCGCACGCCAGCCCGCCACTGCCGAGCACAGTACCGGTTGCCCGGTCGCCTGCGACAATGCATCGGTTCCGAGGCGGATTTGCTCTGTTATCTGCTCCGGTGACCAGCGGCCGATTTTCGCCTGCCAGCCCTGATGATCCCAGGCGTGCAGCCCGACTTCATGTCCGGCCTCCAGTGTTTGTTTCATCAGATAGCCGAGATCACGGGCTATTTTTTTACCCGGCCACGCAGTGCCTGCCAGTAAAATATCAAGACCGTAAAGTGAAGCGGCATTGGATCGCAGCATTTTCCACAGAAATTTGGGACGCAAAAGGCGCCACAAGTGGCGCCCCATGTTATCCGGCCCGACGCTGAAGAAAAAACTGGCTTTAATATCGTGCTGTGCAAATACTTTCAGTAACTGCGGCACGCCTTCCAGTGTGCCGCGGTAAGTATCAACATCAACCCGCAGGCCGGTGTTCTTCATTACTCGTCGTTCTCCAGTTCTTCAAATGCTCCGCGCAGGAAGAAATCAAGCGTCTCTTCCACTGTCTGGCGGGTATCGATAGTCGGTGTCCAGTTCAGTAAACGTTCTGCGTTTTTAATGCTTGGTTTACGGTGCTCAACATCCTGGTAGCCTTTACCGTAGTAAGTGCTGCTCTCGATTTTTTTGAAGCCGGCAAACGGCGGGAAGTTGCCGCGCAGCGGATGTTTTTCGAAGCAATCCAGCAGCATTTCAGCTAATTCACGGATACTCGCTTCGTTAACCGGGTTACCGATATTGATAATCTGGCCATCACACTTGCCGTCACGGTTTTCGATAATGCGGAACAGTGCTTCAATACCGTCGTGGATATCGGTAAAGCAACGTTTCTGTTCACCACCGTCAACCAGTTTGATCGGCGAACCTTCAACCAGGTTCAGGATAAGCTGGGTAATCGCACGCGAGCTGCCGATACGCGCAGAGTTCAGGCTGTCAAGACGCGGACCCATCCAGTTAAACGGGCGGAACAGAGTAAATTTCAGCCCTTCTTTTGCGCCGTATGCCCAGATAACACGGTCAAGCAACTGTTTGGAAACAGAATAAATCCAGCGCTGTTTGTTGATAGGACCGACGATCAGGCGGGAGTTATCTTCATCAAACTCTTTGTCGTCACACATGCCGTACACTTCAGATGTGGACGGGAAAATGATCCGTTTGTTGTATTTTGCACAGTAACGGACAACTTTCAGATTTTCTTCGAAATCCAGTTCGAATACACGCAGCGGGTTGCGGGTATATTCGATTGGTGTGGCAATCGCCACCAGCGGCAGGATCACGTCACATTTTTTGATGTGATACTCAATCCACTCAGTGTGGATGCTGACATCACCTTCAATAAAGTGGAAACGCGGATCGCCGATAAAACGGTCAATCGCAGAGGCGCTGATATCCATACCATAGATATCATAGTTACCGTCTTCCAGCAGACGCTCAGTCAGGTGGTTACCGATAAATCCGTTAACACCCAGGATCAGAACACGTTTACGGCGGGAAACCTGTGCAGTGGCTTTCGGGCCAACGCGGACATCGGTCACGATACCCATTTCAAGCGCCAGACGGGAGCCCTGAACATACAGACCGGACTCACCCTGTCCGCTGACAATTTCCAGCGCACCTTCGCCACAGGCGATAATCAGTGGTTCAGTTGAAATAACGGTTCCCGGACGTTTACCTTTATTATCCACCAGCACACGGCTGCGCCAGATGACCATTTTGCGCTCACCCAGGAAGGTGAATGCGCCCGGGTACGGCTCAGTGACGGCACGAACCAGGTTATGAATTTGTACAGCCGGTTTTTCCCATTCAATCAGACCATCGTCCGCGCAACGACGTCCGAAATAGCTTGCCTGAGATTCATCCTGAGCGGTTGCTTTATAAGAACCGGCTTCAATCAGCGGTAATGTTTTATTCAGCAGAACTTCTGCAGCTTCACGGACTTTGCCGTGAACAATCAGAGAAGTATCATTTTCACCGATAGTGACTTTTTCCTGCGCCACGATATCACCGGCATCGGCTTTTGTGACCATTTTATGCAGCGTCACGCCCGTTTCGGTTTCGCCGTTCAGTACCGCCCAGTTGATAGGCGCGCGACCGCGATATTTCGGTAACAGTGAACCATGCAGGTTAAATGCGCCTTTCGGTGCCAGGTTCAGAATATCTTCACTCAGCATGTCACGGTAATAGAAAGAAAAAATCACATCCGGTTTCAGTTCGCGGATACGGTCAACCCACAGCGGGTGATTAACATTTTCAGGAGCATAAACCGGCAATTCCATGTCTGCACTGACGCGGGCAACCGATGAAAAGAAATGGTTTTCACCCGGATCGTCGGTATGAGTGAAGACAGCCTGAATATCAAAGCCTGCTTTTTTCAGGGCTTTCAATCCGGCACAACCAATATCATGGTAGGCAAATACGATTGCTTTCATTAGTTTTTTTCCTGAGTTTCAGTTTCACGGGTCTCTTTCGCCGCAGCGCCGACCACTTTTTGAATAAAATACCGGGGACGTGCACGAACATCGTTATAGATCCGCCCGATGTATTCACCGAGCATTCCCATCGCGACAAACTGCGCGCCGATAAACATAAATAAGATAGCAAACAGGGTAAAGACCCCTTCTGCCGCCCACAATGAGCCGAAAGCCACCCGCAGGATAATCAGTAACAGCGCCAGCAGAAAACCGGAGGCGGCAATAATACTGCCCGCAATACTTAATAAGCGCAGCGGTGCGGTGGTCAGACAGGTCAGCAGGTCGTACATCAGATTGATCAGTTTCAGAAAACTGTATTTTGAATCACCAAATTCGCGCTCGGCGTGAGTGACATCAATTTCAATCGTTTTGCGGGCAAAGGTGTTTGCAAGAATCGGGATAAAGGTGCTGCGCTCATGGCACTGCAACATAGCATCAATAATATGGCGGCGGTACGCACGCAGCATACAGCCGTAGTCGCCCATAGAACTGCCGGTCGCAGAAATAATCATTTTATTGATCATTTTGGATGCTGTTTTGCGAAACCAGGAGTCCTGACGGTTAGCGCGGCGTGTACCGACCACGTCATAGCCCTCTTCCGCCGTTTTTACCAGGCGTGGGATCTCTTCCGGCGGGTTCTGTAAATCTGCATCCATGGTGATAACCAAATCACCATCTGCCTGATTAAACCCCGCCATAATCGCGGAGTGCTGCCCGTAGTTACGGTTCAGTAATACCGCAACCACATGATTTTCAGGAATTTCAGCCGCCTGCGTCAGCATTTCGGCTGAACGGTCACGACTACCGTCATCCACCAGCACAATTTCATACGGCTGTGTCAGTGACTGACACGCTTTGATGGTGCGCTCCAGTAACTGAGGCAGGCTTTCTTCCTCGTTATAAACCGGAATGACCACTGACACTTTTTTAATTTCGTTAAAAGACACTTATTTCTGCTCCGCAAGAATATCTCTGATTGCGTCTGTCACACGGGTAACATCACTGTCCTGCATATCCGGGAAGAACGGCAGCGAACATAATGTCGCTGTATTCCACTCCGAATGGGGCAACGATAATGACGGATACCGTTCCCGGTAATATTTCTGGGTATGAGCGGCACGAAAATGCAGCCCTGTCCCGATATTAACCACCTTTAACTGCTCCATAAAGGTATCACGGTCGATGCCGCATACCGCTTTATCCACACGGATCATCAGAAGATGATTCGCATGCAGATGCGGGTAATCCGGTACAGCCAGCAATTCAACCGGCAGGCCTTTGAGGGCTTCACGGTACAGTTTTGCTAACTGTGCACGGCGCGCGTTCAATTCATCCATCCGGCTCAGCTGTACCACCGCGATGGCCGCATGAATATCGGACAGATTATATTTGAACCCCGGCTCAACAACTTCTGCCTGCGGTTTACGCCCCTGCATCTGACGGTCAAAAGCATCCACACCTAAGCCGTGGAATTTAAGACAACGGATACGCTGTGCAAGTTCATCGTTATCTGTGGCAATTAATCCGCCTTCTGCACAAGTGACGTTTTTGATAGCGTGAAAGGAGAAAATCGCCGTGCCTTTTTCACCAATCCACTCATCTTTATAACGGGTGCCGACAGCATGTGCCGCATCTTCCAGCAGGAAGATATTGTGTTCTGAGGCTATCGCGCGCAGCGCGTCCAGGTCACACGGGGCACCGGCATAATGGACAGGAATAATCACTTTGGTTTTCGGCGTGATTGCTTCACGGACGGCATCCGGCTGAATCATCAGTGTGTCACGGTCAACATCAATCATGACCGGCACTGCACCCAGCAGCTCAATCATGTTAATAGTGGACACCCAGGTCTGTGAAGGCGTAATCACTTCATCACCCGGTCCCACACCCAGCGCCATCAGTGCAACATGCATACCCGCCGTTGCCGACGCCAGTGCAATGGCGTGTTTACACCCAAAGCGCTGACAAAAATCGGTTTCCAGCTGATGATTTTGCGGGCCGGTGGTTATCCAGCCGGAGCGCAGCACCTTTTCAACAGCAGCTATTTCTGACTCCCCGATAGCAGGCCGGGAAAACGGAAGAAATTCAAGCATAAGTGCGCCCTAATAAGAAACAGAATTGGTGATTATATCCTGAATTGATTCAATTGACGTTCAATATCAACTCTGTGTTTAAACAATCCTTAATCTTTATGGCAAATTAAGAATAGCAAATAAGGTGGATAGCATAACAAAAAATTGCGCTAATGTTGATGCCAATCCGTTATTTGCCAATGGGTTTCTTGTACAGGTCTGATACTTTTTATGTCAGATTGAAAAAGGTCGCTCAAAATATCTTCAGTCATCACCTTTTTCGTTTCACCTGCCGCCAGTAACCGCCCTGCTTTCAGTAATACCACCGCATCTGCATTGATATAACTATGGTTTAAATCATGGCCGCTGGTAATAATAGTTCCCTCAAGCTGACAAAACCGGGCAACCCATTTATCGAGTATCGCCTGCTGAGTAATATCCAGGTGATTGCGGGGTTCATCTAATAACAGATATTTACCGCTCAGATTATCACCGGTCCATAATTGCAGGAATGAGGCGGCAATTTTAACCCGCTGCCATTCACCGCCGGATAACCTGGTTAATACCCGGGACAATAATGGCGCTAACTGAAAGTCATCACAGAGCGGATAAATAATAGTGGTATTTTCCGGCTGCGCCGGCATATAAAGCTGTAAATACTGAAACACTGTCATTACCGGGATGCTGTCCGTCAGTTGAGTCAGATACCCGCGAAAACCGGCCTGCTGCCGCTTGGGGATAGTCTGCAAATTTCTGCCGTAATAACAAACCTCGCCCTGATAGCGGGCTATACCGGAAAGCGCTGCCAGTAAGGTACTTTTTCCGGAGCCGTTAGGTCCCAGCAGATGCACCTGCTGCCCGGCTGAGAAATCCAGATGATCACAAGAAAGGCGCTGCCCTATCTGCAACTGACTGACTGATAATAAAGGTGCGTCCATCAGCGTCTCCCTCCGTGATGCCGCGTAAGCAGATAAATAAAGGCGGGTGCGCCGATAGTTGCCGTCACCACACCGATGGGAATTTCTGCGTTAGCTAAAATCAGGCGCGAGCACAAATCGGCCAGCAACATACTGACCGCACCAAACAGCCCGCAGGCAGGAAGCAGTGTCCGGTGATCCGTAATGCCGGTCAGACGCAACATATGCGGAATAATCAGCCCGATAAAGCTTATCGCGCCGGCTATCGCCACACTCAGCCCGATTAATAACCCGACCGCAATAATAAACACATTGCGCCAGCGATGAGCTGACACCCCGAGTTGCTGCGCGCTGACCTCACCAAGTGCCAGATAATTAAGAACCGGCGTCTGCCACAACAGCCAGAGTGCCACAACCGCAAGCGCTGCCAGCAGCGGACTGAGCCGCCAGTCAGCCCCGGAAAAGCTGCCCATCATCCAGTACATCAACTGACGTAAATCCAGGCTGGTACTGAAATAGACCATCCAGGTCATAAATGCCCCGCAGATAACCCCGAGCGCCACCCCCACCAGCAGCAGCTGACTGTTACTCAACCGGCGGAAATGGGCGAAATACAATAAAATCAGTGTCAGCAGTGTTGCACCGATGACTGCGCCGGTACCCAGTACCCACAACGGTGGCATTCCTTTGAAAAATAATACTATAAAAACAACAAAGACGCCGGCACCATTACTGACACCCAACAGACCCGGTTCCGCCAGCGGGTTTTCAAAAATCGCCTGCATAACAGCTCCCGCCATCGCCAGGCTTGCACCCACGGCAATCACAGCCAGTACCCGGGGAAAACGCAGTTCCCAGACAAACAGCTTAGCGGTTTCTGTCAGCCACTCGTCCGGCAGGATCCACATTTCACCTGCGCATAATGAAACGGCAGTTATGATAAGTAATGCAACGGAGAGAAAAATAATACGGTGCATATCCCGCTTCTGCCCGGATTGCACCAGTTGTGTGATGGGGTTGTGAGTACTCATGAGATCCCTGTCATTATGTAAGACGGGAAACAGTATACCTGTACTGACGGAACGTTACTGTCTGACAAACCACAGAAAAGAAAACGACCTCATGAGAGGTCGTTTCAGGTCTTACTCTTTCGGTGTCGATTTTTCGACCTTGGCTTTCAATTTCTGCCCCGGACGGAAAGTGACAACCCTGCGCGCCGTGATAGGAATATCTTCACCCGTCTTAGGGTTACGGCCCGGACGCTGATTTTTGTCCCGCAGATCAAAGTTTCCGAAACCGGATAATTTTACCTGCTCGCCATTCTCGAGAGAACGACGCACTTCTTCAAAAAACAGTTCTACCAAATCTTTCGCATCGCGTTTGCTGAGATCCAGTGTTTCCGACAAATTTTCTGACATTTCAGCTTTAGTAAGCGCCATAGGTTTAGTCCCTCAAGGATGCTTTAAATCGCTGTTGCAACGCGGCAACACATTTGTTTACGGTTGCTGCAATTTCATCTTCTTCAAGTGTACGTTCAGTATCCTGTAAGGTCAGGCTTATCGCCAGGCTCTTGTAGCCTTCAGCAACGCCCTTACCGTAGTACACGTCAAATAAGTTTATGCCAACTAACTGATTTACGCCAACTTTTTTACATTCATTCAGAATGTCTTCTGCGGCGACATTTTCCGGCACAACGATGGCGATATCCCGGCGGTTTGCAGGGAAGCGTGAAATTGCTTCAGCCTCAGGAATAATACGGTCTGACAGTGCGTCCCAGCGGATTTCAAAGACAACCGTACGGCCATTGAGATCCAATTTTTTCTCCAGTTCAGGATGAACCACACCAATGTAACCGATATGCTCACCTTCCAGATAAATCTCAGCACCTTGTCCCGGATGGAGGGCCGGATTCGTCGTTGCTTTAAACGATACACGATCTAATTTGCCAGTCAATTCTAAAATGGTTTCCAGATCACCTTTTAAATCATAAAAATCAACGACCTGTTTTTCCAATGACCAGTGTTCATCATTCCGGTTACCCGCAACAACCCCGCCCAGCATGGTTTCCTGACGGATCCCGAGGTCTGCCTGCGCATCAGGAACGAAGCGCAACCCTGATTCGAAAAGGCGTACACGGCTTTGCTGGCGGTTTTGATTATAAACAACGGTGCTCAGCAGACCCGGTAATAGTGACAGACGCATCGCTGACATATCCACAGAAATCGGATTAGGCAGAATAATGGCGTCCTGACCCGGGTGCAGCAGTGCCTGAATTTTAGGATCCACGAAACTATACGTAATCGCTTCCTGAAAACCCCGGTCAACTAACAGTGTTTTTACCCGTTTCAGCGGAAGATGTGCTTCATGACGTGATGTCATGATGAGATCGGCACGTAACGGAACATCCGGAATATTGTTATAACCGTAAATACGGGCAATTTCTTCAACCAGATCTTCTTCGATTTCCATATCGAAACGCCAGCCCGGTGCAACCACCTGCCACTGATCCTGTCCGGCATTCACATCACACCCTAAGCGCGTCAGAATGTCTGTGACCTGTGCATCATCCACATGATGACCAATCAGCCGATCGAGTTTATGACGGGTCAGCGTGATAGTTGCCGCTTCCGGTAAATCTGCTTTTGATACGGCTTCAATAATATCACCGGGCTCACCACCGCAAATATCAAGGATTAAGCGGGTGGCACGCTCTGCCGCCATATGTTGCAATTGCGGGTCAACGCCACGTTCAAAGCGGTGTGATGCATCCGTGTGCAGACCATACTGACGGGCACGGCCGGTGATCGCCAGCGGATTGAAAAATGCCGTTTCCAGCAGAATATTTTTTGTCTGTGCAGACACACCTGAGTGCTCACCACCAAAAATACCTGCCATGCCTAATGCACCGCGGTTGTCCGCAATGACCAGGACATTGTCTGTCAGTGTAATTTCGTTGCCGTCCAGCAGAGTCAGTTTTTCACCCTGCTCTGCCATACGGACGACCATTTCGCCATCAAGTGTGTCCAGGTCGTACGCATGTTGCGGCTGACCGAGTTCCAGCAGAACATAGTTGGTGATATCCACGACCGGATCAATAGAGCGTACGCCGCCACGGCGTAATTTTTCCACCATCCACAACGGTGTTTTTGCTGTGACATCCACGTTTTTGATAACACGGCCCAGGAAACGCGGGCACGCTTTTGGTACATCAACACGGATCGGGAAAGTATCCTGATGGACAGCCGCAACCGGTGTCATGTCCGGCGCCTGATAATCCATTTTATTAATGACCGCAACATCACGCGCCACACCACGGATACTCAGGCAATCTGCACGGTTTGGCGTAATGCTGATGTCAATCGCCGTATCATCGAGTTTCATATACGCACGCAGATCAGTTCCCACAAGGGCATCTGCCGGTAACTCAATAATACCGTCGTGATCTGTACTTATTCCCAGCTCAGAAAATGAGCAGAGCATACCTTCTGACGGCTCACCACGCAGTTTGGCGGCTTTAATTTTAAAGTCACCCGGTAACACCGCACCGACGGTTGCTACCGCCACACGCAGTCCTTTGCGGCAATTTGGCGCACCACAAACGATATCCAGCAGGCGGTCGCCCCCGGTATTCACTTTTGTGACACGCAGTTTGTCCGCATTCGGATGCTGACCACATTCAACCACTTCACCGACGACAACGCCGTGAAACTGACCGGCTACGGTTTCAACACCGTCAACTTCCAGGCCTGCCATGGTAATCTGATCGGATAATGCATCACTGCTGATCGCCGGATTTACCCATTCGCGTAACCAGAGTTCACTGAATTTCATGAGAAAGTCCCGCCTTATTTGAATTGCTTGAGGAAACGAAGGTCATTTTCGAAGAACGCACGTAAATCACTCACGCCGTAGCGCAGCATGGTTAAGCGCTCCATTCCCATACCAAAGGCGAAACCGGAGTAAATATCCGGGTCAATACCGACATTGCGTAACACGTTAGGATGCACCATTCCGCAGCCCAGCACTTCCAGCCATTTGCCGTTTTTACCCATAACATCCACTTCCGCCGATGGCTCGGTGAACGGGAAGTAAGACGGACGGAAACGAACCTGCACTTCTTCTTCGAAGAAATGATTCAGGAAATCATGCAGCGTGCCTTTCAGATTGGTGAAGCTGATATTGGTATCAATAATCAGGCCTTCGGTCTGATGGAACATCGGTGTGTGTGTCTGATCGTAATCATTACGGTAAACGCGGCCCGGCGCAATAATGCGGATTGGCGGCTGTTTATCTTTCATGGTACGGATTTGCACACCGGAGGTCTGGGTACGTAACAGACGTTTGGC
This sequence comes from Morganella psychrotolerans, assembly GCF_001676055.1. Classification (GTDB taxonomy): domain Bacteria; phylum Pseudomonadota; class Gammaproteobacteria; order Enterobacterales; family Enterobacteriaceae; genus Morganella; species Morganella psychrotolerans_B. The sequence continues at coordinate 460,499 of NZ_LZEX01000001.1, forward strand.
ATCAAACCAGAAGGTATCGTGATCAGCACGCGCCGGATGGTGCGCCGGAATATTCAGTGCATCGAAGTTATGATAATCATCTTCAATCTCAGGGCCGGACTCCACAGAAAAACCCAGTTCGCCGAAAAAGGCTTCAATACGTTCGATGGTGCGGGTTACCGGATGTAATCCGCCATTTTCCATACGACGTCCCGGCAAAGAGACATCAATCCGTTCAGCAGAAAGACGTGCATTCAGTGCAGCAGATTCCAGAGAATCTTTACGGGTGTTCAAGGCTGTCTGGACTTCCAGTTTAGCCTCGTTAATCACCGCGCCCGCAGCAGGACGATCTTCCGGCGGCAGATCCCGCAGCGATTGCATCTGTAGTGTTAAATGCCCTTTCTTACCCAGGTATTCAACACGCACCGATTCCAGCGCTGCAACATCTTTTGCCTCTTCGACGGCTGCTTTTGCCTGAGCAACCAGTTCAGCGAGATGTGGCATGTTTTCCTATTCCTCTGACCCTGTGGTCTTCAATTGTGACGATAGTCGCTGCCGGTATTTTTATAACATTTCACATTGGCAGGACCATAAAACAAAAAAGCCTCCAAACTGGAGGCTTACGGCGTTACTTTTCGTTTCTTTTTTACGCGTAAAACCCCCTGAATTCAGGCGCTAAAGTAAAAAAAGAAGCGGAAAGAAACGAATGTGTTCATTTTTTCAACCATTCTGGTTAATTGAGTTATGTCCTGTAATACTACGCGAAAATTCAGCAGAGATACAACGACAAATTATTCATTTGGAAGATTTTTTTGTCAGACAGCAAAAGAGGGAGCAAGCTCCCTCTTTTGTCTGAACAATTACGCCAGAGCGCCTTTTGCTTTTTCGACCAGTGCAGCGAATGCCACTTTATCGAATACAGCGATATCGGCTAAAATCTTACGATCGATTTCGATGGATGCCTTTTTCAGACCGTTAATGAAACGGCTGTAAGACAGACCATTCTGACGAGCTGCTGCGTTGATACGTGCGATCCACAGCTGACGGAACTGACGCTTACGCTGACGACGGTCACGGTAAGCATACTGTCCGGCTTTGATTACAGCCTGGAATGCAACACGATAAACGCGCGAACGGGCACCGTAGTAACCTTTCGCTTGTTTCAGAATTTTTTTGTGCCGTGCACGGGCAACAACACCACGTTTTACGCGAGCCATACTAATCTCCTAAGTCTTAAACTATGCTAAAAACTTGCTTATGCGTATGGCAGGCAAGCAACAACTAAACCCAGATCCCCTTTGGAGACCATACCTTTTGCACGTAAATGGCGTTTACGCTTAGTTGATTTTTTAGTCAGAATATGACGAAGGTTAGCATGCTTACGCTTAAAACCACCTTTGGCGGTTTTTTTGAAGCGCTTCGCTGCACCACGTACAGTTTTAATCTTTGGCATTTTAATATCCACTTCGCATTGTTAAAAAACGAATTAGCCTGGCGAATAAATGCCGGGGTTGCCCCCGGCGTTTATTACTTGTTATTGCCCGACTATTTCTTCTTCGGCGCAAGCACCATGATCATCTGACGGCCTTCGATTCGGGATGGAAACGATTCGACGGACGCGATTTCACTCAGATCGTCTTTAACACGGTTAAGTACTTCAAGACCGATCTGCTGGTGCGCCATTTCACGACCACGGAACCGCAGTGTGATTTTGGCTTTGTCACCATCTTCAAGAAAACGAATCAGGTTGCGTAGTTTGACCTGATAGTCGCCTTCATCTGTACCAGGACGGAATTTAATTTCCTTGACCTGAATAACTTTTTGTTTCTTTTTCTGTTCTTTTGTCGATTTGCTCTTTTCGTAGAGGAATTTGCCGTAATCCATAATCCGACAAACCGGCGGCTCGGCATTAGGACTGATTTCAACTAAATCAACCCCTGCTTCCTCGGCTTTCTCAAGAGCTTCTTTAAGGCTGACAATACCAAGTTGTTCGCCTTCCAAGCCAGTCAAACGTAATTCAGTGACACGAATCTCCGAATTGATACGGTTTGGACGTGCCGTTTGGATTCTTTTTCCGCCTTTAATACTTTATTCCTCCAGTTGATCAAGACTGCGACTGCGAATTTCTTCAAGCAGTTTTTCTTTAAATTCTTTTACATCGAAGCTGCCAAGGTCATTACCGCGGCGTGTACGAACAGACACTTTGCCTGATTCAACTTCTTTATCACCGCAGACCAGCATGTAAGGAACACGACGTAATGTGTGTTCACGAATTTTAAAGCCAATCTTCTCATTTCTCAAGTCTGCTTTTGCACGGATACCGGCATCTTGCAACTCTTTGAGTAATTTTTGAACATAATCCGCTTGTGAATCAGTGATATTCATCACTACAACCTGATTCGGCGCTAACCATGTCGGGAAGAAACCCGCTGTTTCTTCAGTCAGGATACCAATGAAACGTTCCATTGAACCTAAAATTGCGCGGTGAATCATTACCGGGGTAAGGCGTTCATTATTTTCAGCAACATACGTTGCACCTAAACGAGCCGGTAGTGAAAAATCGAGCTGCACTGTACCACATTGCCATGCACGATCCAAACAATCATACAAAGTAAATTCAATTTTCGGACCGTAAAACGCACCTTCGCCCGGCAGGTATTCGAATTCAATACCATTTTTCTCCAGCGCGCTGGCCAGATCAGCCTCAGCTTTATCCCACTGAACATCTGTACCAATACGTTTTTCAGGGCGTGTGGACAGTTTCACCACAATCTTTTTGAAGCCGAAAGTGGAGTATATGTCATACACCATACGGATACAGGAGCGGACTTCATCCATTACCTGCTCTTCAGTACAGAAAATATGTGCATCATCCTGAGTAAAGCCGCGGACACGCATCAGGCCATGTAACGCACCGGATGATTCATTACGGTGACAGCTGCCGAACTCTGCCATACGCAGCGGCAGATCACGGTATGAACGCAGACCCTGATTAAAGATCTGGATATGGCCCGGGCAGTTCATTGGCTTAATGCAATATTCACGGTTTTCAGAAGACGTGGTGAACATGTGCTCTTTATAGTTTTCCCAGTGTCCTGTTTTTTCCCACAGAACGCGATCCATCATAAACGGACCTTTAACTTCCTGGTAATCGTATTCTTTCAGTTTCACACGGACAAACACTTCCAGCTCACGGAAAATCGTCCAGCCGTCGTTATGCCAGAACGCCATACCCGGCGCTTCTTCCTGCATGTGATACAGGTCAAGCTGTTTACCGATTTTACGGTGGTCGCGTTTTGCCGCTTCTTCCAGGCGTTGCAGATAGGCCGCTAACTGTTTTTTATCGCCCCATGCTGTCCCGTAAATACGTTGCAACATTTTGTTGTCGCTGTCGCCGCGCCAGTAGGCACCCGCCACTTTCTGTAATTTGAAGTGATGGCAAAAGCGCATGTTCGGTACGTGCGGACCACGGCACATATCGATATATTCTTCATGATGATATAATGCAGGCTGCTGATCCTGAGGAATATTTTCATCCAGGATTTCAACTTTATAATCTTCGCCGCGGGATACAAATATATCGCGGGCTTCACGCCAGCTGACGCGTTTTTTGATAACGTCATACTCTTTTTTGGCGAGTTCAGCCATCCGTTGTTCGAGTTTCTCTAAATCTTCCTGAGTCAGGGAGTGTTCGAGATCAACGTCGTAATAGAAACCGTTGTCGATTACCGGACCAATTGCCATCCGGGTATCCGGCCACAATTGTTTGATGGCGTGACCTAACAGGTGCGCGCAGGAATGTCGGATAATGTCCAGACCGTCATCATCTTTGGCGGTAATAATGGCTAAACTGGCATCGTGTTCAATCAGGTCACAGGCATCAACCAATGTGCCGTTAACACGACCCGCGATACAGGCTTTCGCCAGACCGGCACCGATATCGTTAGCAACATCAAGGACAGAAACAGAGTGATTAAATTGGCGCTGACTGCCGTCAGGAAGAGTAATTACAGGCATTTTAAATCCTTATCTACAGTGGTGACCCATACGTAAGATCACATATAGAAATCTCATTTATTTGATTAACTTTCAGTACGTTGCCGGAAATTTCTTGCGTACATTGCAAGCTGGGTCACATCGGTAAATATCCATTTACCGGGCGCCCTTGCCGGAACTCAAAATCCATACTAGCACAGCAATTACGGATTAATAGATTTATCTGGCTATGTCACTGAAAAGGTGGATGGCGTCACAAACTGAGCTGTATTTGTAAACATTTCATGGCGAAACAACCGGCAGACCACAGAATAATCAATAATCGGCTAACAGATTCACAGAAAAACTGTGATTTTTTATCCCGAAAGCCGGGTCTGAGGGATAAACGACAAAACCCGCAGGGACGGGTTTTCATCATACAGAAAATGCATCAGTTACTTTGTGGCCGGAAGAACCAGGTCGTCATCCGGCAATTTACTGAAATCCTGAAGTTCATTTTTAAAATTGACGACTTTATCCTGCCCTGCACATTGTGTATCTTTCAGCCAGTCACAGGTTTTATCCAGTTTTTTATCCTCAATGCCCAGCCACTGACTCAGTAACGGCAGCATAGATAATCCGCTGCGGAAATGGTTTATACGGGTTTGTGACTGAGCATCATACGCTGTGATAAAAAACGGTACCTGAAAATTAGGTTTTACACTGTCACCATGTGTCACATTGGTATTTTCTGTTCCTTTATCCACAAACATCAGCCCGTGATCGGAAAAGTATGCCATCGTCCAGCGGCGGTTGTCTTTATCCGCCATCTGTGCAATATCTGAGAGTAATTTGTCTGTATTTTCAATACTTTTCACATAACATGAAATATTACGTGAGCCGATAAATTTATCAAAATTCTCAGTCAGGCGGCTGCACGGCTGCGGGTGTGAACCATTCAGATGCACGACTATCAGCTGCTTTCCGGAATTTTCGGCCAGCGCATCCCGGACAAACGGCAGCAGCATCTCATCAGGGCCGCCTTTATCAGAACGGTTCGGTGCAACAAAGTGCGCAAATCCCGCTTTTTTACCCATGATCCCCACCGGTGAATCATAAATACCTTTCAAATGCTGATTCGAAATCCAGTAAGTATGAAAGCCGGCTTTATTTGCCAACGCCACTACATTATCATTCAGGTTAATGATATTTCCTTCACGGACAGCCAGAGCATTGGTCAGTGACAGTGTTGTAGAACCGGCAGCTGAAATATAATTATCAAAAAATATACCGTTCCGGTTGCTCATCCACGGAGTATTGGGGTAATGAGTAAAACCGAATCCCTGCATGAAATCTTTACGGACACTTTCACCAATAACCAGAATATAGGTATCATAGCCGGTATCGTGCACAACGGGATCCCAGTGGTCACTGGTTTCAATTACTTTGGCGTAACGCAAATTGTCTTTACGGATTTGAGCATAGCTATTATAGCTGTCACGAAAAAAACGGATTTCCGGCAGGCCTGATTTAAAAACAGAGGTAATACCTTCTGATTTTCCCTGAATATAATCTTTTGATGAAGACCAGAAGGCACTGATAAAAAAGATAATAAACAGTGTCAATCGCCAACTGCGTTTTTTCGGGGTACTCAGTAAGCACGCCATAACTGCAGAAACAGTCATTACTCCCAGATATAAATAGGTTTTTACCGGAAGCCCGGCAATATATTCAAGGGATTCATTATTATCCGTATACATCAGTGAACCGATGGCATTCACATCAGGATAACCGTAATTAAGACCAACCGCCCCGTAGATAAGCCCGGCCAGCCAATAAATTACAATCAGCGCTATGTATAATGTTTTACTTAAGGATAAACAAAAGACAAATAATGCAGCCGCACTTAAAACATAAATAAATTTATATTCATAGCCGAAGCACAGATGAAGAAGAGAGAAAAAGAGAAATAACCCAGCCGTTGCAATCAGGTTTTTTAGCGTGCTTTTTATTGTCATTTGAAATAATTCATATTCGTAACTAAAAATGAGGTCAGCATTATAGCGGGACTGATAACAGGATACGACAGCTTTTGCCACCAGCAATGAATGTTTCTCATCACATCCCTGTATCTCATCAGGGTATAACCGAATTATTACGTTAAGAATTGATACAATTTATCATTATTCATTCACCACCTGTAAAACACTTTCCGCTATGATTCAGCCCGTAGTAGAGATAAGTGAACTTTTGGTATTACTCTTGCCCTGATCCTGAATCAGGGCTTTTTTTATTGTTCTGTTTACCACTTACAATGCAATTTCAGACACACTCTGCATTTTCCTCAATATACCTATATCGGTTATGACAGATTGTCAGTCTGTCATTGCCAGAGCACTGTATGCGTTTTTGACTTTCCACAGGTATCGCGGAGCCTGCGGTGCCGGATGTTTGCTCCGGACATGCTCATAAAATTCATCCGGTGATAATGCATTGATTTTTGTAATCGCCAGTGCGCGGTCATTATCAAAGGTACGCAATAATGCACCGGCTCCGTTTACATAGGACACAATCGTTGCGTAATTAAGTGTTTGCGGATTGGTAATACCGGCAAGGTGCTGATCACGGATAATCCGGATATAGGTTGTGCCGATATCAATATTGGTTTGCGGATCAAGCAGGTCACGGGTTGATGGCTCGCCGTTGCGCCCTTTCATGCGGTAAGCATCGCGCCCGGCCGTAGAGGCTTTAATCTGCATCAGCCCGACAGCATTCGATTTACTGATAACATCAGGCCGGTAAGAGGATTCCACTTCAATAATAGCGCGGATCAATGTTTCATCGATTTTATAACTGTTGGATGCCTGGCGGATAAACTGATCAAACGGTGTCGCCGGATAAATACCACTTGCGTTTCCCTGCGCAGGAAACAGCGAAGCGTCATAATCAGCGGATGGCGTCTTATTTATCCAGCCGCCGGTACGGGTCTGTTTATTGCTTCCTGAGCAACCCGCTATTAATAATGCTATTGCAATCACACTAACGGTTTTTTTCACTGTGCTACCCTTTATCCGGCGTTCTTCTGGCGTCAAGAATACTGAAAATGTACAGAAACAAAAAGAAGTTTACTTAACTTTTACTTTCCCCGTAATTCATAGCATAGTGTGAACCAATACCCTTGAATGTTATAAAGATATTACAAAAGTGCTTGACAGCATCAAATGATATTGATAATCATTATCAGTAAGGATATCCTTAGTTTTTGTCACACTTTAACCAGGCAGGCTGATACTATGAACAAAAAACAAAAGACCCTCTTTCCCGCTTCCCTGTCGCGCATATTGCGCCATTGCGTCCTGCTGCTCACACTAAGTGCTGTCAGTTGGTATGCCACTGCGGCTGATAAAAAGTTTAAAGTCGTCACCACCTTTACTATTATTCAGGATATGGCACAAAATGTTGCCGGTGATGCAGCTATTGTGGAGTCCATCACAAAACCGGGTGCTGAGATCCATGATTATCAGCCGACCCCGAAAGATATTATGCGTGCACAGGATGCAGATTTGATTCTGTGGAACGGGTTGAACCTGGAGCGCTGGTTCGAGCGTTTTTTTGAGAATTTACAAGATGTTCCGGCTGTTGTAATCACTGAGGGCATTAAACCTAATTCGATTCGTGGCGGCACCTATAACGGTAACCCGAACCCGCATGCCTGGATGTCCCCTGCTAATGCCCTTGTTTATGTCGATAATATCCGTGCCGCTCTGGTGAAACACGATCCTGCAAATGCAGATACCTATAATAAAAATGCAGCCGCTTATTCAGAAAAAATCAAAGCGATGGATGCGCCTCTGCGCGCCCGGCTGGCAAAAATCCCTGAAAATCAGCGCTGGCTGGCAACCAGTGAAGGTGCCTTCAGTTACCTCGCCAATGATTACGGATTTCAGGAAGTGTATTTGTGGCCGATTAATGCCGAAGAACAAGGCACACCACAGCAGGTTCGCCATATCATTGATACTATAAGAAAATATTCAATTCCGGTTGTTTTCAGCGAAAGCACTATTTCTGATAAACCGGCAAAACAGGTTGCCAAAGAGACGGGGGCAAAATATGGCGGCGTGCTGTATGTGGATTCACTGTCAACCGCAGAAGGCCCTGTCCCGACTTATATAGATTTACTTAATGTGACCGTAGATACGATTGCCAAAGGATTTAACCAATGAGTGAACTTGCCGGTAAACCGCGATTGGTTGTCGATAATGCAACCGTGACTTATAACAATGGCCACACGGCTATTTATGATGCCAGCTTTACTATCGACGGAGGATCTATCTGCGCGCTTGTCGGCATCAACGGCAGTGGTAAATCCACGCTGTTCAAAACGATTATGGGTCTGGTTACGCCGACACAAGGCCGGGTAACACTCAATGATGAGCCGGTACGCACGGCTCTGAAAAAAAATATTATCGCCTACGTTCCGCAGACCGAAGAAGTGGACTGGAATTTTCCGGTGCTGGTGTCAGATGTGGTTATGATGGGACGTTACGGCAAAATGGGCTTTCTGCGCATTCCCGGCAAAGCAGATAAAAAAGCGGTTGCCGATGCTATTGAACGCGTTGGTTTAACCGGTTTAAGTCACCGCCAGATTGGTGAGCTGTCCGGCGGACAAAAAAAACGGGTATTCCTCGCCCGCGCACTTGCGCAGGAAGGGAAAGTTCTCCTTCTGGATGAACCCTTTACCGGGGTGGATGTAAAAACAGAAAATGCCATTGTCGACCTGCTGCGCGCACTACGTGAAGAGGGTCATCTGGTGCTGGTATCCACCCATAACCTCGGCAGTGTGCCGGAGTTCTGCGATCATGTGATCCTGATTAACCGAACCGTGCTGGACAGCGGTCCTACTGCCACCACCTTTACACAAAAAAACCTGGAAAAAACCTTTGGCGGTGTTCTGCGTCATATCAACCTTTCCGGATCAGATCTTCATGACGATGATGATCCGCGCTCACTCACGGTTATCACCGATGATGAACGGGCTGCTGTTTTCTACGGCCATCAGGATAATCTGACTGTGCAAACCGGCACTAAGGATGAACGGCCATGATTGAGCTGTTGCTTCAGCCGTTTGAATACAACTATATGGTAAAAGCTATCTGGGTCAGCGCAATTGTGGGAGCCGTCTGTGCGTTTCTCTCTGCTTACCTGATGCTGAAAGGCTGGTCACTGATGGGGGATGCGCTCTCCCACTCTGTGGTTCCCGGCGTTGCGGGCGCTTATGCGCTCGGCTTTCCGTACTCAGTCGGTGCTTTTTTTACCGGTATGCTGGCGGCACTTTCCATGACATTTGTCCGTCATCTGACCCGGTTGCGGGAAGATGCGGTGATCGGGTTTATCTTTTCCACCTTCTTTGCCGCCGGTCTGCTGATTGTCTCGCTGAACCCGACGTCCGTAAATGTGCAGACGATTATCATGGGGAACATCCTCGGGATCGCTGATACCGATATGTTGCAGGTGGAGATTATTATTGCCGTTTCATTCCTGGTACTGATGTTTATCTGGAAAGATTTACTGGTGGTCTTTTTTGATGAAACCCATGCCCGCTCTATCGGACTGAACCCGCCGGCACTGAAAATCATCTTTTTTACCCTGCTCAGTGCCTGTACGGTTGCGGCCCTGCAAACTGTCGGTGCAATACTGGTTATCGCCATGGTTATCACGCCGGGTGCAACCGCATACCTGTTAACTGATCAGTTTAAAAAATTACTGATAACCGCGGTCATTTTAGGCGCGGTGACCAGCAGCGTCGGCGCTTACCTGAGTTATTTTCTCAATGGTGCCACCGGCGGCATGATAGTTACCTTACAAACTGTCGTATTTCTGTTTGCCTTTTTCTTCGCACCAAAACACGGCATGTTATCGACCCGCCGCCGTGCGCGCCGTGAATCCGCAGCGTTACGTCAAGAGGCAAAATTATGAGTGATTTTCTGACCTCACTGTTTATTGACCCTTTTGCATTTCCGTTTATGCAACGGGCAATGTTTGCGGCGATCATCACAGGCGCTGTCTGTGCCGTGCTCTCCTGCTTTCTGGTGCTCAAAGGCTGGTCACTGATGGGGGATGCTATCTCTCATGCCGTGTTACCGGGAATTGTTCTCGCCTTTGTTATGGGCATCCCGATTATTATCGGTGCCTTTGTTTCAGGCTTGTTCTGTGCTTTTGCCACCGGATACCTGAAAGAACACAGCCGGATCAAAGAAGATACGGTTATGGGGATTGTTTTTTCCGGCATGTTTGCTCTCGGCCTGGTTCTGTTTACCCGGATAGATACCGATCAGCATCTGACGCACATCCTGTTCGGCAATATACTCGGGATCACCCGGGCAGAACTGTATCAGACCATGGTGATTGCGGGGCTGACCATGGTTGTGCTGATGATAAAATACAAAGATTTCATGCTCTACTGTTTCGATCCGAACCAAGCGCGCGTTATCGGTTTGCCTGTCCGCCTGCTGCATTACGGGCTGCTGTCACTGCTGGCACTGACCATTGTTGCGGCACTGCAGGCTGTCGGGATAATCCTTGTGATCGCCATGCTTATCTCGCCCGGCATCATTGCTTTCCTGTTGTGCCGCAGTTTCGGCAAAATGATCATAGTTGCTGTTGCCGTATCAGTCAGCTCAAGTTATATCGGGACAGTTGTCAGCTTCCATATCGATGGTGCAACCGGTGCCTGTATCGTTCTGGTTCAGGCGCTCTATTTTGTCATTGCCCTGATTTACAACCAGCTCCGGTTATCCGCACTCAAACGTCACAGACAAATTGCCTGATAACGCTGTGCAGTGATTATTCTGCGAACGGAATAATCACTGCGTTTCAGGTGAAGATATCCTGAAATACTCTGCATATCCCCTTTTTTGCTATTTCCCTGCCACTAGTGTGCAATTTGTGTGAGACATCCGCTTTTTTCTTTTATATTCCGACTGTAGAATAAATGAACTGATTAACGGCTTAGTGAGGTGGCTCATGTGGCAAGCAGTGGGACGTATACTCAGTGAACACTTCGGTGAACATTCGTTCTCTGATAAAAAGCAGCTTGATGGTGGTGAAATCCATCGTTCCTGGTATGCCTGTTATGGCGATCACCCGGTCTTTATCAAATACAACCGGCGCGATATGCTGCAGGTCTTTAAAACAGAAGCAGAACAACTGGATGCGCTGAGTCGCAGCAGCACACTGACCACACCTGCCGTTTATGGTGTCGGCTCAACAAAAGAGCACAGTTTCCTGATTATGGAATACCTGCCGCTGAAGCCTTTTGATTCACATACCGCTTATGTATTCGGACAACAACTGGCGCGTCTGCATCAGTGGCATGAACAACCCCGCTACGGTTTTGATGAAGACAATCTGCTCGGGACTAACCCGCAGCCGAATGCCTGGGATAAAAAATGGGCCTCTTTCTTTGCTGAAAAGCGTATCGGCTGGCAGTTACAGCTCGCCAAGGAAAAAGGCATTGTGTATGGCGATATTGATACGATTGTCGAACGTGTACAAGAGCGCCTGAATAACCATCAGCCACAACCCTCTCTGCTTCACGGTGATTTATGGCCGGCAAACTGTGCCGCTGTCACTGACGGAAGAACAGTTGCCTTTGATCCTGCCTGTTACTGGGGTGATCGTGAATGTGATTTGGCAATGCTCACTTTTTTCCCTGAACTGCCAATGCAAATCCTCGACGGCTATCAGCAGATATGGCCGCTCGACAGTGGTTTTTTAGACCGGCAGCCCCTTTACCAGCTCTATTACCAGCTTCACCGCAGTCACTTATTCGGTGACCGTTATTATCAGAGTGCACAGAGTATTGTTGATGATATTCTGACCCGCTGAAACATTATCTATACCCAACGTCATTCAAGATGCAGGCAGGCGGCAAAGGAAGATAGACGGGGAGCATAGGTTAACTATGTAACCCGACTTCTGAGTGCAGCCAACGAATCTGCAGTTTGAATGAATAAGGGTATACCCGTTACATTACGGATATTACAGAGCTTATTGCAGTAGACAGAAAAACGCCCCGTACATGTTAATGCCGGGGCGTTTTTCTTCAGACTATCCGCCGTAATTACCAGTTAAGAAATTTAATTAAAAACCATGCAATCACGCCTATAAACACAGGGAGTACATACAACACAAAAATCTGACGAAAAATAGTATGGTTAGGAATCCGAATTTTGGCTTTTAAGTCCTCAAGTGTTTTTCCGCTCTCTCTGGCATTTTCAATAATGCTCTGATCTTCAATATTTTCCCGGATAAATTTCACCTGTCTTGACATGCGGATCCCGGATGCACTCAGCGCCAGACCAACAAACATCAGAATATAAATCAGCAGAAAACTTAGATTATAACTCTCCGTTCCCAGTAATTTGTCCGGTGTAGGTGAGTTACGCCAGAATACATTCAGGAACGGTGTGTTCACCCGGATCATTTCCGTAACAACATTAATAAAATCCCCGATAACGGCATTAATTTTGTCACTGGCAGTGCTTTGCTGATGTGCCAGTTTCAGTAAAGAGACTATGGTTGAAATCAGCGCAGGAATAAATACCACCCACCCTGCCACACGTTTAAATACAGCGAGCCAGCGAGCCTGTTGCAACGTCATTCGTTTTCCTCATTTTATCTTTTAACGCTAATGATAACGCAGAAAACAGGTGAAAATCATTAGCAATATTCTGACCTTTTATAGCCGCGTAAATTATTGACGCATTTAATGAATTCTGCCAGTCCCCTTGTTACAATCGCTGTGCGTTTTAATTCATTGATAATTATCAGGAGCATACGCTATGTCCTACACACTACCTATTCAGGCCGCTATTTTTGATATGGATGGCTTACTGATTGATTCTGAACCCTTTTGGTTACAAGGAGAGGAACAGGTTTTCAGCAGTCTGGGTCTGGATATGTCCCTGCGGGATAAATTACCCGACTTACTGGGGCTGCGTATCGATCAGGTCGTTGAATTATGGTATCACGCGTCCCCGTGGCAGGGCCCGGACAAACAGGAAGTCACACAGCGGATTATTGATACCACGATTGCGATGGTGGAAAAAGAGCGTCCGTTACTGCCGGGTGTAGAGCATGCATTGACACTGTGCCGGGATGCCGGTCTGAAAATTGCGCTGGCGTCTGCTTCCCCGCTCTATATGCTGGAATCTGTCCTGAATATGTTTAACATCCGTGACTATTTTGATGCAGTCGTCTCTGCCGGTGATTTGCCTTACAGCAAGCCACACCCGCAGGTTTACCTGAATGCCGCTCAGGCACTCGGTGTAAAACCGGTGCAATGTGTTTCACTGGAAGATTCCGTCAATGGCATGATTTCCTGCAAAGCCGCGCGTATGCGGTCTATTGTCATACCGGCAAAAGAGAATGCGGACGATCCGCGCTGGTCGCTGGCAGATTATAAGCTGGCCTCATTAAATGAACTGACAGCGGACATGATCCGTTAAGCCTCCCGGCGGCAGGGATCTCCTGCCGTTTGAATGAATAAGGGTATATACCCAACGTCATTCAAGATGCAGGCAGGCGGCAAGCTCCGACCGCCGGGGAGCATAGATAACTATGTGACCTGGCGGGCGTAGTGCAGCCAACGAACCTGCAGCTTGAATGAATAAGGGTATAGTCGAATATTCCATAGTTATCCATTAATAAATAAGCATTTTCTTTTTTATCCTCTGGTCGAACGCATCAAAAAACTTTATACTGCGCCACTGTATAAATAAACACCTGAGTATTTACCCGGTATTGATTGCGTCATGACGGCTGAAGGTCACCTGTTTTTTTCTGTCGCCTCTATAGTGATGGTTCATCAGCTCCAGATTTCGCCTGAAATTACTCAGGGGGACTGGCTGCATCTGATCCCCGGCGCGCTTGCCGGTGCATTACTGCCGGATATCGACCACCCGAAATCGATGCTTGGTCAATGGGTGCGGTTTATCTCCGTTCCCGTGTCCCGCTTATGTGGTCACCGTGGTTTTACACACAGCCTGCTGGCTATCCTGACCGGTGTTTTTTTATTTCACACCCGGCTTCCTGCCGGCTGGGCAGTACCTGCTGATTTTTACCAGGCGGTGATTGTCGGTTATCTCAGCCACCTGGTGGCGGACATGCTGACAACCGCAGGCATTCCGCTGTTATGGCCTATCCGCTGGCGTTTTTGTATTCCGATTCTGGGCAGCAAAGGCAACAAGCGGGCTGAGCGCAGTGTCGCCTTTTTTGTATTGCTGGCGGCGTTTTACCTTCCGGCTCACTGGGAGAGTTGGTGGGGGCAGTTATGGACGCTGATTCAGTCGCAATTATCAATTCAGATGTAAATAAATTATTTTTTATAACCCATGGTTATAGAAAAGACCTTATTTACTAACTATTCAGGCTAAGCAGGTTCCCTTGTCCTACAATATATATTCTGTAGCCAACATCATTAAGGATGCAGCAGGATCGGGTACAGCCAACGAATCGGCTGTTTGAATGAATAAAGTATAGCTAATTCGATTTAATTATAAGTACGACTGAAAAACACCTGTTAATCTATAACGCATCATTTACAGTTTTAGCATTTGCATAACTGTATCCGATTCAGCTAACAAATAAACTATAACAACATACCCTCAGGTATCGGAGTCCGGGATGAATTTTCCACTAATCAGCAATCTTGTTATATTCGTTGTCCTTCTGCTGGTGCTTATGAAGCTGTGCAGCAATAAGGGCTGGAGCCTCTCCAAAAAAGTACTTACCGGTCTGGTTATCGGTGTGCTGTTCGGCCTCGGGCTGAATGCATTCTATGGCGCGGGTGCCGCATCGGTTCAGCAGGCATTGCCGTGGTTTGATATCGTCGGTAACGGCTATGTGAAACTGTTGCAGATGGTCATTATGCCTCTGGTCTTCGCCTCGATCCTCAGTGCGGTTGCCCGCCTGCATCAGGCTTCTTCTCTGGGTAAAATCAGTGTGCTGACAATCGGTACACTGTTGATTACCACCGCGATCGCCGCCTTAATTGCAATCCTGGTCACCCTCGCCTTCGGTTTAACCGCAGACGGTCTGGTTCAGGGTGTCAAAGAGACCGCACGCATCGCGCAGCTGGAATCACAGTACGCGGGCAAAGTGTCTGACCTCACGCTGCCGCAGCTGATCCTCTCCTTCATCCCCAAAAATCCGTTTGCTGACCTGACCGGCGCGAACCCGACCTCGATTATCAGTGTGGTGATTTTTGCCGCCTTTATGGGTGTTGCTGCCCTCCAGCTGATTAAAGATAATGAAGAGCGCGGCGCGAAAGTGCTGAGTGCAATTGATATTCTTCAGGCATGGGTAATGAAGCTGGTTCGTCTGGTGATGCGTTTTACGCCTTATGGTGTATTTGCATTGATGACCAAAGTGGTTGCCGGTTCAAACATTCAGGACATCATTAAATTAGGCACGTTTGTGGTTGCCTCTTATATTGCCATTTTGCTGATGTTTGTGGTTCACGGGCTGATTGTCGGGGTTGCCGGGATTAATCCGCTGCGCTTCTTCCGTAAAATTGCCCCGGTACTGACGTTTGCGTTCACCAGCCGTTCAAGTGCGGCCAGTATTCCGCTGAGTGTGGAAGCACAAACCCGCCGCCTCGGTATTCCGGATTCTATCGCCGGGTTTGCCGCCTCCTTTGGTACCACTATCGGTCAGAATGGTTGTGCCGGTATTTACCCTGCGATGCTCGCCGTCATGGTTGCGCCGACAGTCGGAATTAACCCGCTTGATCCGCTGTGGATTGCCACACTGATAGGTATCGTGACCATCAGTTCTGCCGGTGTTGCCGGTGTGGGTGGCGGTGCGACCTTTGCCGCACTGATTGTGCTGCCTGCAATGGGCCTGCCGGTAACCCTGGTTGCGCTGCTTATCTCTGTTGAGCCATTAATTGACATGGGACGTACCGCACTGAATGTCAGCGGTTCAATGACCGCCGGAACCGTCACCAGCCAGGTTCTGGGACTGACTGACAAGACTGTGTTCAATAATGATAAAGATGATGATTTGCAGCAGGGATAATTCGTTGCGCACTCAACCGATGTAAATCAGCAGATGTAAATCAGAAAATGAAAAAAACCGGCTCACGAATGAGCCGGTTTTCTTTGATATATCAGTTGGTGAAGATAATTATTTCAGATACTCACCGCTACGCAATGCGGCAATCCGCTTATCCAGCGGCGGGTGTGATAAAAACAGTTCACTGAATGCTTTATTACGCCCGTTGATGCAAAACGCCATCATACTGCCCGCTTCCTGCGGCTCGTAACTGGTTTTCAGACGTTGCAGCGCAGCAATCATCTTCTCACGCCCTACCAGTTTTGCTGATCCCGCATCTGCATGAAATTCACGGTGGCGGGAGAACCACATGGTAATGATGCTGGCAAGAATACCGAATACAATTTCCAGAACCATTGATACCGCAAAATAAATCATCGGGTTACCCTGACTGCCGGAATTATTGTCACTGTTATTATTAGACATAAAGCCCGCAGCCAGCTGCGCCAGGATACGGGAAATAAAGATAACAAAGGTATTCACCACGCCCTGAAGCAGTGTCATCGTTACCATGTCGCCGTTCGCGATATGACTGATTTCATGAGCAATAACCGCTTCTGCTTCATCACGGCTCATACTTTCCAGCAAACCGGTACTGACCGCCACCAGTGACGCATCACGACGTGCGCCGGTTGCAAACGCATTAATGTCCGGTGCATGATAAACAGCGACCTGCGGCATACCAATGCCCGCTTGTTGTGCCTGGCGGCTCACTGTATCGAGCAGCCAGCGCTCTGTCTGGTTTGACGGATTGGTGATCACCTGCCCGCCCACAGAGCGCAGTGCCATCCATTTTGACATCAGCAGTGAAACAAATGCACCGCCGAAGCCAAACAGCCCCGCCATGATCATAAGCCCGGTCACACTCTGCCCCTGAATACCGGTCAGACTCAGAATAATGCCGAATACAGCCATTACGGCCAGGTTAGTGAGTAAAAACAATGCAATTCGCATCATATCAGTAGGATCCTTTAAATATATTGCCCGTCAGTTGTCTCAAAAATGGCGTCATTCTGCTAAATTTCAAGGCCTTTTTACCTGATAATGTTAATTATTAAACAACTTTACACTTATACCCTTATTCATTCAAACCGCAGGTTCGTTGGCTACGCTCAACCAGCCGGGTCACATACTTGTGTATGCTCCCCGTCTGTTTTCCCTTGCCGCCTGCCTGCATCTTGAATGACGTTGGGTATATGCCCTGTGCGCAATATCCGGTTGCAGAAATAATCACCGCTTTTTAGTAAAAAACACTTTACTTTTTAAATGGGAAAAATTATCATTCTCGTTGTCGGTACCTGAGTAAATTACTAAGGTATTGGCAAACGACATTGCTCACATTGCTTCCAGTAATTTAGAAGTTTCTCAGCCAGCCTTCGCGCTGGCTTTTTTTTATCCTGCGTTTACTGTCAGCGCTCATACAATTCAACCGGAAGATTATCCGGGTCAAAACAGAATAAAAACTGTTTTCCGGTAAACTCATCCGTCCTGATCCCGTCGCAGTGAATTGCCTGTGTGTCCAGAAAGGCTTTCCACGCTGAGAGGTCTTTCACAGCAAACGCCAGATGGCGCAAACCACAGGCTTCCGGCTGGCTGAGACGCGCCGGACTTGCAGGGAAAGTAAACAGCTCAAGTAAATACTCTCCGTTCAGCGCCAGGTCGATTTTCCACGAATTCCGCGCATCACGATAATGCTCACTGATCACCGTAAAACCAAGCACATCACAATAAAACGCCAGGCTGGCCGCTTTGTCAGATGCAATCACAGCAATATGATCAATTCTTTCAATCTTCAGCATACTATACCCTTATTCATTCAAACTGCAGGTTCGTTGGCTGCACTCAACCAGCCGGGTCACATAGTTTATCTATGCTCCCCGTCTATTTTCCCTTGCCGCCTTCCTGCAACTTGAATGACGTTGGGTATATTCCTTTATGACGCCCCATTTGCGGGGCGTCAGATTACAGTGGCTGAGTCTGTGCTTCCACCGCAGCCAGCGCGACCATATTCACAATCCGGCGTACCGAGGAAATCGACGTCAGAATGTGTACCGGTTTATTAATCCCCATCAGTACCGGACCTACTGTCACCCCTTCTGAACTGGTGACACGCAGCAGGTTGTAACTGATACGGGCAGCTTCACCGTTTGGCATGATCAGCAGGTTCGCCGCACCTTTCAACGGGCTGTCCGGCATCAGATCACGGCGGATGGCTTCCACCAGCGCCGCATCACCGTGCATTTCGCCGTCAATTTCCAGTGAAGGATCCTGCGCCCGGACCAGTGCCAGAGTATCACGCATTTTATCGGCAGACGGCGACTGACAGGAGCCGAAACTGGAACGGGATAACAGAGCCACTTTTGGCTCGATCCCGAACCGGCGTACGGCATTTGCCGCCATCAGTGTGATCTCCGCAAGCTGCTCTGCTGTCGGGTCATCATGCACATAAGTATCGGTAATAAAGGTATTTCCTGTCGGCAGGATCAGCGCATTCATCGCCCCGGCAGTGTGGACGCCCTCATGGAAACCAAACACATTTTCCACAATATTGTAATGCTCATGATAATCCCCGACAATTCCGCAGATCATGCCGTCAGCCTCACCACGGTGAACCATGATCGCACCAATGCTGGTCGGATTGGTAATAATGGCGCGACGCGCCTGTTCCTGTGTCACGCCTTTGCGTTTCATCAGCTGATAATATTCCTGCCAATATTCGGCAAAGCGCGGGTCACTTTCATTATTGACGATTTCAAAATCAGTCCCCGGGACAATCTGTAATCCCAGTTTTTTGATCCGCATCTCAATCACATCCGGGCGACCAATCAGAACAGGGAATGCCAGCCCCATGCTGACCAGTTCCTGAGTCGCATGTAGCATGCGCGGCTCTTCCCCTTCTGCCAGCACAATCCGTTTGCGATCCTTGCGCGCCATAGAAAAAATCGGCTTCATAAACAGGGTGGTTTTATAGACAAATTCATTCAGGTGCTCAAGATACACACTGAAATCAGCAATCGGGCGGGTGGCAACCCCCGTTTCCATCGCCGCTTTTGCCACTGCCGGTGCAATTTTCAGGATAAGACGCGGATCAAATGGTTTTGGAATAATATATTCACGCCCGAAAGAGAGTTCCTGCCCGCCGTAGGCAGAGGCAACCTGCTCGCTCTGCTCTGCCAGCGCCAGGTCCGCAATGGCTTTCACACACGCCAGTTTCATCTCTTCATTAATGGCAGTCGCGCCAACATCCAGCGCACCACGGAAGATAAACGGGAAGCAAAGCACATTGTTAACCTGATTCGGATAATCCGAACGTCCGGTACAAATAATGGCATCCGGACGCACTTCCAGCGCCAGCGGCGGCAGAATTTCCGGCTCCGGATTTGCCAGCGCGAGGATCAAAGGGTCCCGCGCCATATCTTTAACCATTGCCTGTGTCAGTACACCCGGCCCTGAGCAACCGAGGAAAATATCAGCACCGGGCATAGCATCTGCCAGTGAACGCATACCATTATCTTCAATTGCATAGGCGGCTTTGGTCTGTGCCATATTGGCTTCACGACCCTTGTAAATCACCCCTTTGGAGTCACAAACAGTGATATTTTCCCGTTTCAGCCCCAGTTGCACCAGCAGGTTCATACAGGCAATAGACGCCGCACCCGCACCGGAGACGACCAGGCGCACATCACTGATGTTTTTATCCACAATCCGCAGTCCGTTCAATACGGCGGCAGTACTGATAATCGCGGTACCGTGCTGATCATCATGGAATACCGGGATATTCATGCGCTCACGCAGTTTTTGCTCGATATAAAAACATTCAGGCGCTTTGATATCTTCCAGGTTAATACCGCCGAATGTCGGTTCCAGCGACGCGATGATATCGATTAATTTATCCGGATCAGTTTCATCGACTTCGATATCAAAGACATCCACGCCGGAGAATTTTTTAAATAAGACGCCTTTACCTTCCATCACCGGTTTTCCGGCTAATGCACCGATATTTCCCAGACCAAGAACCGCACTGCCGTTAGAGATAACCGCTACAAGATTTCCCTTTGCGGTATATTTATAGGCCGCCAGCGGATCCTTTGCTATTTCCAGGCACGGAGCCGCAACACCGGGTGAATACGCCAGAGCAAGATCACGCTGTGTGGACAGTGGTTTTGTCGGCGTAACGGTAATTTTGCCGGGTGACGGGAACTGATGAAAATCAAGGGCGCTTTGTTTTAATTGTTCGTCCATTACACATCCTTTACCGGGGTAAGATGACAGAGTCTGAACCGGCCGTCGCAACATCAATATGCTGCCGGCAGGTTATTCAGGGATACAATAACAGTATACTAATAAATAACAGAATAGTGAAAAGACTGTAATATTCATGTGTTTAATGTTTACATACTGTTGAAAAAAACGACATTTTATTATGTGTCTGCCTGATATATCTGACCGAATACCTTTATTCCGCGTATTATTTCCCCGTATCAAAAACCGGTTGTCTTATCCGCACAATCTACTTTGTGTTATTAGATCTGTTATTATTTTTAAATGCTTTGTTATTTGCACATATAACTGTTTTGCGTAAAAATTAATTGTCAGCCGTGATAATGATATTTTTATATTTTTAATAATAAGCATATCAATTAAATCGCCATAATTAATATGGCTTCATACCGTACACCCGGCAAGGGAGAATTCTATGCCTCATCACACTATTATGGTTATTGATGACCACCCGCTGTTACGCTATGGCTTTCAAATGCTTTTACAGCCTGATTACGCGCTGACCATCATGCCTGAACCAACGGATAACGCAGGGCTTTTTAGCTATATTCATCAGCATGTTCCCCGCATGATTATATTAGATATTAATATTCACGCTTTCTCAGGAATTGATTTCATCAAGAAACTTCGTCATAAAAGAGTGACCAGTTACATTCTGGTATTTTCACAATCACAGGAACGCAATGATATATATGCAGCTATTGATGCAGGCGCTGATGGTTATATATTAAAAAATTGCGACATTGATTATTTAGCAGATCAGATAAAGGATGCCTTTCAGGGGAAAAAAATATTCAGTGAATCTGTATATAAAATATTACAGGAGCGGGAGCATTTTCATGACCCGATAACCTATCTGACCCGGCGGGAGTCCGATGTTCTGAAAGAACTGGCCTGCGGGATGAAAAATAAAGAGATAGCAAGAGCACTGTATATCTCAGAAGAAACGGTAAAAGTGCACATCCGTAATATCCTGAAGAAACTGAATGTGTCCACGCGGCTGGCAGCCAGCCTGTTGTATCTCAGGCACCGGCTCCCCCGCTGAGCGGATATCCCCGGGCACGTCTTGGGGATTATTCGTTTTCACTGTCAATACTGGCAGGCGTCGGATAATTAAGCAGCTCCAGTGTACCGTCCGGATTTTCACGGACATCCACCTGGATAACTTCTTTGTTCATTCCGCGGATAACGGTATCCACCTCACTGTATGCGTAGCGGATGCTTTTATCCCGCGCCCAGTCAGGCATATCCGTCACGCCATAGTAAAAATAAACGGTATTAATGCCGTTTTCCTGAAATTCAATGGCAGTGACTTTACTGATGCGCAGGGCACCATAACAAAAATCTTCACGAGCCTGCCAGGCATCACGCCCTTTCTCTGTCAGTGTATACTCCACACCTTCAGGTTTAATGGTTGCGGTGATCAACCCGACCGTTGCGAGGGCATTGAGGCGCGAAATCATCCAGGGTTCGGACTGGCTTGAACTCAATTGCGGCCATTTGTGCTCATCAAGGCACAGTTCACTGTTTTCCACAAATTTGTGCTGGAGTTCAGTCAGATAAAAATCTGTTTGTCCCGCAAAGGTAAATCCGGCAAACAACAGCGTGCTTATGGCTAAGAACTCTCTCATCTATCCCGTCTCAACATCTTCCGGATGTTTTTATCCGGTTTTGGTGTAATGCTAACCCACTTTTTTCCATTTATCGAATATTCTCTGCGCGTAACGCTCTGGATAACTACGCCAAATTACCGCATTATGCTATTTTTCGTGTTCACGACAAAGGATTAAAGATGAAAAATAAAACCTCCGTCTACCAAATTTTTGGTATCAAAAATTGCGACACGATGAAAAAAGCCCGCGCATGGCTGGATGCAAACGGGATCGCATATGAATTTCACGACTACCGGCAGGACGGTGTTGATGCCGCGCTGCTGGCCGAATTTATCAGCCATATTGACCTGACACTACTACTTAATAAACGCGGCACGACCTGGCGTCAGTTGGATAAAACAGAGCAGGATGCCGCGACGGATACCATTGCGGCTATCCGTCTGATGACGGAAAAACCAGCCTTAATTAAACGTCCGGTACTGGTTTCCCCGGACGGCCGCTACCATCTTGGTTTTAACGCTGATGACTATCAGCAGTTCTGCCGCTGAATATCGCTATACCCTTATTCATTCAAACTGCAGGTTCGTTGGTGGTACTCAGCTAGCCGCCTGCCTGCATCTTGAATGACGCTGGGTATATAAATTAAGTAAGGAAGCACAATGCATTGTCCTGTAATTGAACTGGCAAAACAACTCATCAGCCGGGCATCGGTCAGCCCGGACGATAACGGCTGTCAGGTACTGATGACTGAGCGCCTGGCGGCAATCGGCTTTACCGTTGAACAGATGCCTTCCGGTGATACACAAAATTTCTGGGCGCACCGGGGCGGTAACGGAAAAACGCTCGCGTTTGCCGGACACACAGATGTTGTGCCGCCCGGAGACACCACCCGCTGGCGCACCCCGCCTTTTGAACCCGCACTGATTGACGGCATGCTGTACGGACGCGGTGCTGCGGATATGAAAGGCTCTCTGGCCGCCATGATTGTTGCCGCCGAGCGCTTTGTCTCGCGCTATCCGCAATATCCGGGCCGTCTGGCGTTTCTGATTACCTCTGATGAAGAGGCTGCCGCAACCGACGGCACCGTAAAAGTCGTGGAAACACTAATAAAGCGCCATGAAAAGGTGGAATATTGCCTGGTCGGCGAGCCATCAAGCCAGACACAACTGGGGGATATGATAAAAAATGGCCGCCGCGGCTCAATTACCGCTAATCTGACCATTCACGGTATTCAGGGGCACGTTGCGTATCCGCATCTGGCGGATAACCCGGTTCACCGCGCAGTTCCGTTTATACAAGAGCTGATAAACACCCACTGGGACAGCGGCAACACATTCTTCCCGCCGACCAGTATGCAGATAGCCAATATTCACGCCGGGACCGGCAGTAATAATATTATCCCCGGTGATTTATTTGTGCAGTTTAATTTCCGCTTCAGTAGTGAATCCACCAGCACGCAACTGGAAGAGCGTGTTGCCACGCTGCTGGAGAAGCATCAGTTACCGCACAGTATCAGCTGGTCTCTCTCCGGACATCCTTTCCTGACACCTGAAGGGCCACTGACTGAGGCGGTTTGCCACGCGGTCGGACAGTATTGTCACCTGACACCTGAATTGTCGACCAGCGGCGGAACCTCTGACGGTCGCTTTATCGCACAGATGGGCACACAGGTTGTTGAGCTGGGTCCGCTGAATGCCACAATCCATAAAGTAGATGAATGTGTGAGCGCCGCTGATTTGCAGCAACTCAGCCGTATCTATCAGCGCATTATGGAGCAGATTTTACTATGATGACCTTTGAGATGCTGACCGGGCAGACACGCGACCATGTGATTAATTTTGCCGGGAATCATCACCTGCAATTTAATGCCACCAAAGCCTTTCTCGCAATGCAGAAAGCCGCCGCCGGCGCAGGATTTAAACTGATGCCCGCCAGTTCATTCCGTGATTTTGCCCGCCAGCAGAGTATCTGGAATGAAAAATTTGCCGGGATCCGCACTGTAAATGATGCGGATAACCGCCCGCTGGATGTGACTGTGCTGTCAGAAGCGCAGCGTTGTCAGGCAATTTTGCGCTGGTCTGCCCTGCCGGGCGCCAGCCGTCATCACTGGGGGACAGAGGTGGATTATTACGATCCGTTCCGCCTGCCGTCTGATGCCTCACTGCAACTTGAGCCTTGGGAATACGAAGAAGGCGGTTATTTTGCAGCACTGTCTGCCTGGCTGACAGAGAATATGGCACAGTTTGATTTTTATCTGCCGTTCACACAGAAAAAAACAGGTGGTGTGGCGTATGAGCCCTGGCACATCAGCTATTGGCCGCTCTCGTATGAAGCGGAGCAGCTTTACACTGTGGAGACACTTGAACAGGTGCTGAACACACAGGAAATTGCCGGGAAAACCTGGCTTCTGGCAAACCTGGACAGTATTTATCAGCACTATGTCCGTCTGCCGGAAAGTCATTAATCTTCCGGTTTTCCCTCTGATGCTGCCGGGTTCTGTGGCGGCATCTCTTCTGTCTCCGGCAAACGCAGCATAAAAATCAGCAGACAGGCTAAAATCACCAGTAATAACAGCCGGATATAAATTAATTTTACCAGCCAGAGAGACACAGCAAAGGTCACTAAAATGACGATCACCGCACGGCGCTTTGCTTTGCGCGGCAGACCTTTATGTTCCTGCCAGTGGCGGATATAACCGCCGAACCAGGAACGGTACAGCAGCCAGTGATGAAAACGCGGGGATGAGCGGGAGAAACACCATGCCGCCAGCAGCAGAAACGGCGTTGTCGGCAACAAAGGTAAAACAACACCCAGTGTTGCCAGAACAACAGCAATCCAGCCGGATAACAACAGCAGCAGGCGTGTAAATGGCATCCTTTTGTTTCTCTCCGGCAGTGATAGTCCTGCACGATGTTATCGTTGTGTAACACGATATTCAACCGGCTTTTGTTCAATTGACGTCTTATAATAACGGCAGATCAAACAACAAAGCCGCATCCCGTTTTGTCCGGGACGCGGCTTTGTTAATTAAAATAAAAAATAAACTTTAAAATCAAATGATTGATAACTTAGTTTCAATCACTTGCTCTATATCAGCGGCGGTATCGACGGCTGGATCGGCACAACCAGCACCGTCGGCCCTTTTCGTTCCAGTGCCGCTTTACAGGCAGCGGTTACCTCATCTTCTGTCTCTGCCCTGACTGCCGTACAGCCGTAACCCGTTGCCAGTGCGACAATATCCAGCCCCGGAATGTCCAGCCCCGGCACACCCGGTGTCTCTTCCAGTATGGCAAACGATTTCAGAATACCGTACTGACGGTTTTCCGGAATAATAAACAGCACCGGCAACTGATGCTGCGCCGCTGTCCATAATCCCTGAATTGAGTATTGCATTGAGCCGTCACCGATTATCGCCACCACCGGACGGTTTCGTCCGCTGTCCCGTTCACCGAGCGCGATCCCGGCACTTGCAGGCAGGTTCCAGCCCAGCGATCCGCTGGCAAAGGTATAGAAAGAGTCCGGCTTATTAACAGGCCAGGCGGTATGCAGTTCGCCGAGGTTAGATGGCGATTCTTCCACCAGAATGGCATTTTCAGGCACCACACTTCTCACTGCGCGGAATAATTGTGCGGCACTCAGTACACTATCTGCCGCAGGCTCCGGCGCCGCAGGGTGCGCTGCCATGCCATGCGGCTGTTTACTGATAGCGGCGGTCCGTGCCGGACGCGCGGCAACCAGTCCGGTTAACTGCTCAACCGCCAGTACAGCATCACACAGCAGACTGTCACCCACCGGCGCACGACCGGCTTCAGAAGGGTCGTCTGTTACATGCAGCAGCCGCAATCCCTGCGGGATATATTCACCGGCAACATACGGATAATAACGGAATACCGGCGCACCAATCACTATAGCCACATCATGCCCGGCGAGTTTGTCTGACAAAGGCTTGATTGCAAACGGCAGACCACCGGCATACAGCGGGTGAGATTCCGGAAATGGCGGGCGCTCTGAAGCCGGTGCTGCATATACAGGGATATTCAGTTTTTCTGCCAGCCGGATCCCCGCATCCCAGCCCTCTCCCCGCGCAATCGCAGAGCCATAAATAAGTACCGGATTTTTCGCTGCAGACAGTGCCTGCGCAAATTCGTTGATCCGCACAGGATCCGGCCCGATACGCTGAGTCACCGAACGGACAACAGCCGGTGCTGCACCTGCCGGTTGATCCCAGTCATCCAGCGGGATGGATAAAAAGACCGGGCCTGCCGGTGGTTGCAGCGCCATGGCATATGCGCGCATAAATGCCGCCGGAACATCTTCTGCCCTGACCGGCTGATAACTCCATTTTACCCAGGGTTTCGGCAGTGTTTCCGGCTCGATATTGGTCAGCCACGGCTCCATCAGCAACATGTCGCGGGTCTGGTTGCCGGCAGTAATAATCAGTGGCGTGCGGTTCATGGACGCCGTCAGAATATTACTCATCGCATTACTCAGCCCGGCAGAGGTATGTACATTCACCAGCGCCACATTGCGTGTGGATTGTGCATAACCATCTGCTGCCGCCACCGCGGAGGATTCATGTAATGTCTGGATATAACGGAAATCCTCCGGGAAATCTTTCAGAAATGTTTCTTCCGTTGACCCAGGATTACCGAATACCGTGGTTATATTCAGTTGTCGCAGCAATTCAAACGTCACTTGCCGGATTGTTTTGTCCATCTTGATGCTCCCGTATAATCATCATTATTACGCTATAAAAGTCAGTATGTTATTTAACGCTGTATTGCCGGATAATTAAAAAAACAAATGTTAATTTATATTCCTGAAGACTTTTTTTATTGAAAAACAAGAACAAACAGATAAGAAATAAAATCGCTGGTATGAGAAAAACCGGATATTCCTGAATGTATTACAGGATAAAATAAAGATCAAACAGCCGGGATTGTGAAAAGAACCTGAATATTGCGGGATAAAAAAATGAATAAAATTTATTTGTGATGTAAAGCAAAACGATAGAGGTAAGACCACATACTTTACCCGAAAAAGGTCAGCAAAATACACCTGCAGAGTCTTATTCAGAGTGAAAAAAGCGATAAAATATTGCCGGTCACTTAATTCGTTACATCACTGTTTAACTTAGTCCTGTTATTGTTTTCCGCGTGGTACCAATTGGTTATTTTCTTTTTTTTTAAGCTCTCCGCGGATGCAGAGAGCTTTTTTTTTTAATTCCGGTATATCCTTTTTTATATGTACAGCTTACTGAGCGCAGCCAACGAAGCTGCAGTTTGACGAAATAAGGGTATATATGTTGAAGATAATCAGTTTGATTGCCGTTATTATGCTGTCCGGGTGTGCCGGGGTTGGCGTCGGGGCATCAGGTGGCTCAGAGGGCGCATCTGTCGGGATCGGGACAGGTATCGGTTTTTAGTGTCCCCGGTAAACAGATGCTCAGTAACATCTCAAATGTGGTAATCTGTCTTTGCGACACGGTCAAATGGTACCGGACAGATAAAAAAAAGGTAATCACATGCAACAATGGTTAGCAGACTACTGGTGGATCATCCTGGTGCTGTTTTTTGGTATTATTTTAAATGCAATTAAGGATTTAAAGCGGGTGGATCACAAAAAATACCTGCTGAACCGCCCCGAGTTGCCACCACATCGTGATAATAATGCCCAATGGGATGATGAAGACGACGACCGCCCGGATAATTCATCTAAAAAGCCATAATCATTGATGCTGTCTGCTGTGCCCACTCCGGGCGCAGCGAGTGCAGTACCTCCGCTGTTTCCTGCCGTAATGCGCTGAGTAATGCTTTCTTCCCGATTATCTGCGGCTGTTTCCGTGTGCTGTCATCCGTTGTATTTCCTGGTAACAGAGCGGATAACCGCGCGGTTTGTGCCGGGTAGCAGGTCTGTAATAATGTCAGTGCAGGATCTGCAACTGCCTGCGGTTTGGCGGCAAACGCAAAACCGGCAAGCATCATCCACTCGGTATCATTCAGTACCGTTGCCCTGACTGACGTTACCGGTGAGGATCCCCATGTGCGGGAAAGCACGCTGCAATCACGGGCAAACTGCTGTTGTGCGGCTTCAGCCAGTGTTTCACCTGCCGGTGAAAGCGGCAACAGCAGCATGGCGGTATAGCAACCACTTCCCGCTTCAGGATGTGTGCCCATTCTGGCAAAACGAAATCCGCAGGCTGTCCAGAATGCTGCCAGTTCCGGGGTATAGCCAAAGCTGACGGATAAATAATCCAGCCCGCAGGCTTTTGCATCTTCCGCCGCCCGCCGTAACAATTTCCGCCCCAGCGCGTTGCGCCGGTATGCACCGTGAACGGCAATCCGGCTGACGCGTCGCGAAACAAGCTGTGCCGCCTGCGGAAAATAACTGTGTGCCGCCAGTGACTGTGCCAGCAGATTACCGGGCGGCCGCCGAAATCCCGCCCAGACCGCCTGTGACAGCGCAGCGGACAATCCGCCCTCATCAACAGTCCAGAGAGCGGCAGCCACTTGCCCACATTGGCGGAACAGCGAAAAATGCTGTCCGCCTGCATCTGCCAGCCGCCGTAAATCAAGGGGGGATGTCCGGTAATGTGCGGCAGTGAGCAAGCCATAGAATCCGGCAAGCAGGGCAGGATCATCACACAATGCCTGCTGCGGTAACGATTGATACTCACATGACCCCGGTAATACCGGTATTTCTGCCGGTTCTTGCAGTAACAGCGCCTTATCCAGCCAGTTTTCCAGCGGATCATTATCCGCCCAGCGAACCGGATGGGTCAGCGAAAGCAGCGTAAAACCCGGCAAGGTATAACAGAATTTGAGTAAAAAGCCGCGCCCGGTGCCTTCATAACCCTGAACAGTGGACAGAAGCAGAACGCGGGGGAAAGCGGCCACAATTCGTGAGAGCTGCGGTAACGGGATCATCGCGGCTTCATCGATAACCAGCCAGCCATATTTACTGAGATCGGCGGTTTCACTTAAAACCAGCAGATTGTCCGGCGGAATAAATTCCACATTATCAGACTGACTGAGGTAGTGCTGAATAACAGAAACCGATACTTTTGCCGGTGCACATAACAGATGATGACCCGGTGTCTGTGCCAGAAACAGACCGGCGAGAGCCGATTTTCCCCGGCCGCGGGCAGCAGGAAGGCCAAAAATACCGGTATCCGCCTGACGCAGTTGTGACAGTACCGATTGCTGATCAGGTGTGGGAGAGCCATCCGGCAGCCGCCAGCGCGCCCGCTGAGGTAAAAGAGATAATTGACAGGATTGTCCTTCATGCCAGCAGACAACCGCTTCATCATCCAGGGTCTGTGCCAGATGGCGCATAAAACGGGGAGCCGCGATTAACTGCCCGCGATCGTTCCAGCGCAGGCTGTCTTCATCGGGGCGCGTCAGCCATTCTGATTCAGCGGGTAACAACAAAATCAACCAGCTGCCTGCCTGTAAGGTGCCGGTCAGCATTGCCAGCGCTTCAGTGTGAAGGCCGTGGCGGGCATCAAATACGCCGTGACGAAATTCCCGGCCCAAGAGTAACCGCGCCTGCGCAGCGGCAACAGCCCCGGGCAGGCAAGAAGAAATTACCGGCCAGTCACCGGAAACCGCTGCCATAACAGCGCGCAGCGTTTCCTCACACCAGGCATCGCTTCCGCTCAGTACCCACAACCGGCGGGCACCTTGTTTACTGAGTTGTTCTGTGCAAAGCGGGAGTGTCTCAGGCAACATCATCTATCCGCTACGCTTTGCCGATCAGCATTGAGAGGATCCCCGCCGCAATCAGCGGCCCGACCGGAACACCTTTAAACATTGCCACACCGATAATGGTTCCGACCAGTAAACCGGCCACTGTAGAAGGTTGGTTACTCATCAGTGTAACCCCGCGGCTGCCGAGCCATGAAACCAGAATTCCGATAGCTATCGCCAGCAGGGATTTCCAGTTCAGAAAGGAGCTGAGTACATCACCGGCGCTGATTTTTCCGCTGGCAATAGGCGCCATCACCCCGATAGTCAGGATGAGTATCCCGAATTTCAGTCCGTATTTTTCAACAAACGGAAAATAGCTGTTCAGTGGCGTAATGCGCACTGCCAGCAAAAAAAGAAGGGCGAGAGTTACCGTCATATTGTTACTGATAAGCCCGAGTCCGGCTAAAACCAACAGAATAATCAGGGTCGGGTCAATATTGCTCATGTGAGATCCTGCATCAGGGGGATGAAAAACACCGATAGTATGCGCTTGTAAACGGATAATCAAACTTCTGCCCGGTTGATGCAGGAAACCACCGGGCAGAAACCATTATTTCAGTGCGGAGAATGTATCACATTGCGCAATGTCGCCGGTGTCAAAACCGCGTTTAAACCATTCATGGCGCTGCGCGGATGTACCGTGCGTAAAGCTGTCCGGGATAACCCGTCCCTGACTCTGTTTTTGCAGACGGTCGTCGCCGATAGCCTGCGCCGCATCCAGTGCATTCTGTAAATCACCCTGCTCGAGGAGCCCGGTATTTTTCATTTCATGCCCCCAGATACCGGCAAAGCAATCCGCTTGTAATTCCATTTTAACGGATAACCGGTTTGCTTCTTTCTGACTGCTGCGCTGCTGACGCTCACGCACCTGACTGTCAATTCCCAGCAGATGCTGAACATGGTGGCCCACTTCATGGGCAACCACATAACCCTGCGCGAAATCACCACCCGCCGCCAGTTTGGTGCGCATATCATCATAAAAAGAGAGATCGATATACACTTTCTGGTCAGCCGGACAATAAAACGGCCCCATTACCGCCTGTCCCGTACCACACCCGGTAGGCGTGGCACCACGATACAGTACCAGTTTCGGCTCGCGGTACTGACGGTTCATCTGTGAAAATCTCTGTGCCCAGACAGCTTCTGTTTCTGCCAGCATCACACCGGTAAATTCAGCCTGTTTCTGTTCCTGAGCATTACTCTGTGCCGGACGTTGTTGCGCGGACGTTTGCCCGGCTCCCATCGGATCGCCGGAAATAAAGCCCGTCAGGTCAACGCCGTAAAACCCGGCAACGACAACAATCACTATCACCACCAGACCAGCTTTACCGCGCGGTAACGGAATACGCGGTCCGCCGGATGATCCCCCCGGCATTCTGCTGCCGGAACCCCGGCGGTCTTCTATATTGTCGCTCTGACGACGCCCTTGCCAACGCATGATAGCTCTCTGCTCTGATAGATGTACCCTTATTCATTCAGTTGGCCATGCTCCGATTGCCGCCTGCCTGCATCCTGAATGACGTTGGGTATAGGATAAGTATTAAGTATATAGTACAGAGAAAACCTGGTGAGGAAAAACGCTTCTTTCTTTCAGTATGCTGTTAAAAAGCAGCCTGAGCTGCTTTTTAACCTTATTCATTCAAATTGCAGGTTCGTTGGCGAAACGAAGCCCGCCGGGTATATAATAATCGTTAGTCCAGCTCAACACCCAGGCGGCGCGCCACTTCTTCATAGGCTTCAATAAGGCCGCCCAGACTCTGACGGAAACGGTCTTTATCCATTTTATTGAGGGTTTCTTTATCCCATAAACGGCTGCCGTCCGGCGAAAATTCATCCCCCAGCACAACCTGTCCTTTATACAGACCGAATTCCAGTTTGAAATCCACGAGGATAAGACCGGCATCATCAAACAGGCGGGATAACACGTCATTAGCGAGATAACTCAGACGCTTCATTTCAGCGAGGTTTTCCTGACTGACCCAGCCGAATGTTTCACAGTAAGATTCGTTGATCATCGGGTCGTGTTTGGCATCATTTTTCAGGAAAAGGTCAAAGATTGGCGGATTCAGCACCAGCCCCTCTTCAGTTCCGAGACGTTTAACCAGAGAGCCCGCAGCACGGTTGCGGATCACACACTCGACCGGCACCATATCCAGCTTTTTCACCAGGACATCGGTATCAGACAGCAGTTGCTCCATCTGGGTAGGGATCCCCGCCGCTTCCAGCTTACTCATGATAAAGTGATTAAATTTGTTATTAACCATGCCCTTACGATCAAATTGCTCGATGCGCTCACCATCCAGTGCTGATGTATCATTGCGAAATTCCAGAATCAGCAAATCAGGATTATCCGTGGTATAGACGGTTTTGGCTTTACCACGATACAGTTCAGCTTTCTTTTGCATCTTGCACTCTCCAGACAGGATTAATAATAGGCATATCGCCTGATGTGTTTATTCTCCCTCAGAACGCACAGAGAAGCAATCGTTTGCGTGAGAAAAACAACAGCGCAGGTAAGAGTGTGCGGCAGATACGGCAAACCGCCAACCCGGCTTAATTTATACCATAACAAGGGATAACCCCTGCTGTATAAGCAGGTCACGGGCTGATTGCGGAGTACTCCTGCCAAGCACGATATAACTCAAATCCTGACACCCCGCCACACGGTGACGGGCTATCCGTCCCAGTTTACCGGCGGTTATCCCGGTGACAACCTGGTTACTCTGCTGCACCAGCGCACGTTTAAATGCCGCCTCTTCAAACCCGGAAACGGTGACGCCACCGTCCGCATCCATTGCGCAACCGCCGAGAAAACAGAGATCAATATACAGGTTTGACAATTGTTGCAGTGCCTCAATACCCAGACAGGCACCTGACGGCTGATGCAGCTTTCCGCCCAGTACAATCAGTTCAAACTGCGGGTATTTAGTAAGCTGTGCAGCGGTAAGCGGCGTATGCGTTACAACTGTCAATGAAAAATCAGCGGGCATCTGCTGTGCCAACAGTAAATTCAGGCTGCCGGAATCCAGAAAAACCGTTGTATTGTTTTTAATTAACCCTGCACAACCGAGCGCGATATTTTCTTTTTCTGCACTATTCTGCCCGATCCGTTGCTGAAAATCCGCAACCTCACCAAGCACACTGACCGCGCCGCCATAGACCCGTTTGCAGAGCCCTTCTTCCGCCAAAACCTGTAAATCACGCCGTATTGTGTGCTCTGACACACCAAGCTGTGTGACCAGTGCACTGCACTGAACCCGTCCTTCTGTCTGTAATAATTGTCGGATCAGGGATTGCCGTTGTTCCGGAAAAGCTGCATAATCGAGCACGTTAATCTCCTTTAAGTTGCAAAAAGAATCATAACCGAGCACCTTAAAATGTCAACTAACCCTTTATACCCGACGTTATTCAAGAGATAACTGATGAACATACGCCATCCTGATATTGCATTTTTTCACCAACTGGCTAACCGCGCGGCACAGGAAACATTGCCCCGCTTTTTGTCGTCACACCATCTTAATATCGATACTAAAGTCAAAGAGGGCGTCAGCTTTGACCCGGTGACAGAGGCTGACCGTCAGGCTGAAATCGCTATGCGGGCGCTGATAAATACGGTGTATCCCTCTCACAGTGTGCTGGGTGAGGAGTTTGGTCTCAGTGACGAAAGTGGTAAAAACGGGGAAAGTGATTATCAGTGGATCCTCGACCCGGTCGACGGAACCCGCCCTTTCCTGCTCGGTTTACCGGTCTGGGGTACGCTTATGGGGTTAACTTACCGTGAACAGGCCATTATGGGCATGATGAGTCAGCCTTATACCGGTGAACGATTCTGGGCTGATGGTGAGCGCAGCTGGCACAGCAGCCCTCACGGTACATTTGTGATGAAAACCCGTAAAAACATTACGTTGGAAAACGCTATTCTGCATACTAATTCACCGGAACCTATATCCCGCTTTCCTTCGGTAAAACTGACTGCGCTGATGGACCGGGTTCTGATGACCCGTTTCGGCGGAGAGTGCTACGCGATGGCGATGGTTGCCGCCGGACGTATTGATTTATGCTTTGATTATGCATTGCAGCCTTATGATATAGCTGCCTTTATCCCGATAATCGAGCAGGCGGGCGGCTGTGTGACCACTCTTGACGGCGGACGTCCTGAAAAAGGCGGCGCGATTCTTGCCAGCGGTTGTCCCCGTCTTCATCAGCAGGCGCTTGCTATTCTGAATGGTAATGATTAGCCTTAATATGATTATCTGATTTATATAATTTGTACTGATAAGGTTTTGAGTTATGAGTGATATTCTTTCTGTGGTCCCTTCCCCGGCTCCGGCACGGCGGGAACAAATGGCAACCCGCGCACTCTTTTTTGTCGCCGGTTTTGCCTCTGCCGCCTGGGCCGCACTGGTGCCGTTTGCCAAACTGAATACCGGGGTCAATGATGGTGTTCTCGGGCTGTTATTATTGTGTCTGGGTGGCGGTGCGCTGGTCGCAATGCCGCTCACCGGAATTCTGACCACCCGCTTCGGCTGCCGCCGGGTGATGACAACCTCCGTTATCCTGCTCAGTCTGACCCTGCCGTTACTCGCGATGATTAACCATACCGGGTTACTGGCACTGGCGCTGGTTGTTTTTGGTATGGGGATCGGAATTACCGATTGCGCCATGAATATTCAGGCAATTATTGTCGAAAAAGCCGCACCCAAGCCAATGATGTCAGGGTTTCACGGGTTTTACAGTGTCGGCGGAATAGCCGGTGCCGGGGCAATGAGTGGTTTTATGCTGGCAGGATTAGGAGCGGTTCAGGCGGCATCTGTTGTGATGATAATCTGCCTGCTGCTGCTGACTGCCGGTTATAAAGGTATTCTGGATTATGCCTATCCCGCTGAAGGTCCGGCCTTTGCCGTGCCGCGTGGTGCTGTGCTGCTTATCGGGATTGTCTGTTTTGCCACTTTTCTGGCAGAAGGGAGCGTGCTGGACTGGAGTGCGGTATTTCTGACTGAGTATCACCATGTGCCGGACAGCCTTGGCGGGCTTGGTTTTGCCAGCTTTGCCGTGCTGATGTCTCTCGGGCGTCTGACCGGTGATAAAATTGTCGCCGTGCTCGGACGTCCCCGGGTTGTCCTGTGGGGAGCACTACTTGCAGCCGGTGGTCTGCTTCTGAGTATTCTGACAGATAACTGGCTGATGGCACTCACCGGTTACGGGTTAATCGGGCTGGGTTGTGCCAACGTGGTGCCGGTGATGTTTTCTGCTATCGGGCGGCAGACCAGTATGCCCCCGGCGGTTGCTGTTCCTGCGGTCACAACTCTCGGCTATCTGGGTATTCTGGCGGGCCCCGCGTCTGTCGGGCTTATCGCATACCGGTTTACACTGCCCGCTGCTCTGATGGTTGTGGTCGGTTTATTGCTGGTGGTGGCACTGCTGTCACGCAAAGTCAGTATGCGGTGAGACAATTTCACACACCGGTTATCACGCCGGTGTTTTGGTATCTTCTGCAATGGCGGCCTTGAGTATCGCCTTCAGGCGCGGATAGCGCCGGGCAAGCCGCCAGCGCAGGCGTAAATCATTGGCATTATCCCAGATAAGTGTCCAGATCCCACGATCGAACAGTTCCTGTATCATCGCCTGTTGTATCACCTGTGATTCAATGTCATTGATGGTATGCAGGATCCCCAGCCCCTCTTTGGATATCTGCCAGTGACATGCCGGTACCTGCTTTACAACATCAGCATAACGATGATTGATAGCATTCAGCATTTCAAGTATTTTCATGTAGTTATGAATGGTCCGCACCCGTATTTTGTCATCCTGCGGCGTATGAGAGACGGATTCGGAATGGATCAGATAATCGTAATAACGTTCATCAATATATTCGACCCGCTCAGCCGTCAGCAGAAGCTCAGTGGTCCAGGGAATGTCCTGGTGATGCAGTCCCGGTTCAAAACGGTAGTTATGCCCGCGCAGAAATGCGCTGCGATACAGGTTAAGCCAGGTCACATGCAAAAATTTACGGGAATCCAGCGCCCGCTTCAGCCATTGCGGGCCTGAAATTACCCCTGTTGAGCGCAGACGGTCTGACGGAAAAATAGCATTAGGCTCCTGTCCGTCCTCATAGACATAAGTGCCGTTACAGGTCGCCACATCAAGCTGCCCCTGCAATGCAATATCCAGTAACCGCCCGTACATCGGCGGATGGATCACATCATCAATATCCGGAAATGTGACATAAACCCCTTTTGCGGCAGCAAACCCGGTATTGCGGGCAACAGAAACACCCTGATTTTCCTGACGGATAATCGTGACTGCCGGAAACTTGTCCTTCCATTCATCCAGAACTGCGGCGGTGTTATCTTTGGAGCCGTCATCAACCAGAATCAATTCCCAGGCCGGCAGGCTCTGTTTTTTCAGACAATCAAAAAATTGAGGGAGAAATTTTTCCCCGTTATAAACAGCGGCAACAATGCTCAGTAAGGGTTGTGATGGAGCCACAGATAAATGCATATCAGTCCCGTCAATTGCGGATTCATGCTGAAACTGATTCAGCTTAAATAGTGATAACGTAATTATGATTTATCACTATAACGGCTGTGCCATTTATAAATGTAGCTAATGATGCCATAAGATTATGATAAGCCGGAATATCACACCCGGGAGGAGTCATAAATTGTACTGATTTGCCATAAAATAATTTACGCGCAAAAAAATACCGGTCATTAATCATAATGACCGGTATTTTTAATTATATTCACACGGTATATACCGGTGATTAATTACTTCAGCGCCGCTTTACTGAATGCAGCGTCCAGCGCTTTAACCATTTCATCATTTTCTTTCTGTGTCAGAGGTTTACCTTTGGCACTGATGAATTGCAGGCTGCTGCGGTTATTCAGGTCACCGACCTGCAGGGTGTAATCCCCTTCTGTAACAGAAGGATCGTCCATTCCCATGCTGCTCCATTCCGCAGAGCTGAGTCCTTTATAAGTAACTTCAACTTTACCCGTGGAGCGGGTACGGTCGCCTACTTTCATCCCGATACTTTCCAGTGCGGTCGGAAGGCGTGACCAGACCACATCAAACGGTGCGCGCACAACAATCTGCGGCAGACCTGTTTTATCGCTGCCGCTCTGAACTTCCAGAACAGCAAACTGACCGGCATTACTGTCCTGACGGGCAGCATTGCGCAGGCGATCCAGACCATCGACCACTTCATTGAGTGTCAGATTGTTATAACGGGTAATTTCTACTTTATCCGTTACCGTGTTTTCACCCTGCTTCAGGCCTTCACTGGTCACCACAACCGCCAGTTGTGAGCCTGCCGGTTCGATTTTGATACGCTGGCGGGACTGTAACGGCAGATCTTCATCCGCGCGCTGCCAGACAATCCAGTCGGTCACAATTTCACCGGTGGCTTCATTGCGCTGACTGACCGGTACGGAGCGATCTGCCAGAACGCTGTTAATCTGCGCCCACAATGTTTTATTTTCCGCCGAGTTTTCCAGCAGAAGGCGGCTGGAATCTGCCGCGGTTTCAGTACGGGAACCTGCTAACAGGCTGACGGTCTGTACCGGCGGACGAATATCCAGCGCCAGACCGGTCGCACCTTCATGCTTAACCTGAGGAATATCATACTGCCCGCTTTGTAACGGCAGGATCATCCCCTGAGGGACATTCAGCGTCTGCAACTGCGGCGCATCCAGATACGAGGTATCACCGCTGACCTGGCGCTTATAGCGCTGATCGCCGGAGCAGGCTGCCAGTAAAAAAACCACGGAGAGGCCAGCGACCTTCATAACCTTTGATTTTTGCAGTAGTGTTGCCATTCAGATTCCCTAAAGTATTATCGTATGCCGGCCGTCTTCATAGCCTGCCCGATCGTCTTCTGCCCCGCTTCCGTGAGAGGTAACAGCGGCAGACGCAATGTCTGCTCCGCGATCAGACCCAGCTGATGACAGGCCCATTTAACCGGTGACGGACTTGGTTCACAAAATAAATTGTGATGCAGATCCATCAGTTGATTGTTAATCACACGCGCCTGGCTGAATTCACCGCGCAGAGCGAGATCAAACATTTTTGCCATTTCTGCTGCCGCCACATTGGCTGTCACAGAAATCACACCTCTTCCGCCCAGTAACGTGAAATCCAGCGCAGAAGCATCATCACCACTAAGCAGAATGAAATTATCATCATTCACCAGGGTTTTGATTTCACTGACACGGCTTAAGTTCCCGGTTGCTTCTTTAATTGCAACAATATTGTCCAGTTTTGCCAGGCGGGCAACAGTTGCAGGTAACATATCACAGCCGGTACGCGTTGGCACATTATACAGAATTTGCGGTAATGCGGTATTCTCCGCAATCATTTTAAAGTGCTGGTACAGCCCTTCCTGAGAAGGTCTATTATAATAAGGTGTGACCGTCAGACAAGCAGCAATTCCCGTATTTTCAAATTGTTCCGTAAACCAGACGGCTTCATTTGTGGCATTTGCCCCTGTTCCTGCAATCACCGGAATGCGTCCTGCCGCAAACTCAAGCGTCGCCATCACCACATCAACGTGCTCCTGATGGGACAGCGTGGCGGATTCGCCGGTGGTTCCGACTGCCACAATCGCAGAGGTTCCTGCTGCAACATGATAATCCACTAACTTTTTGAGACCCGCCTTGTCAACACGACCCTGTGTATCCAGTGGTGTAACCATCGCAACAATACTGCCTTTTAAAACGTCATTTACGTGTGACATGTACGAAACCCTCATCAATCGGATAAATAGTTGACATCAATTTAATGGTACTTCTTAGTTGCACAGAAAAAAACTCCCTAACTGTACGTTTTTAATGAATTTTGTTAATACCCGGCACCAGACCTTAAAAAGAAGTAATAATGACCGCTTTTTTCACCGGTAAATCAGCGGAACACATGATAGCGTGTCTGTATCCGGTATGCTTGATATGACGCAATCATTTGATTATTACCACAGAGCACCAAACAGGTTATTGCCATCGGCCTTATCTTTCTTTATGTTTAACACATTCATGATGTCAGAAGAGGAATGTGGGTTTGCCGCAACGCGATCAGCAATATCTGGTTATCACAGCGCTGGGACGGGATCGCGCGGGAATTGTTAATGCAATCACCCGCCATGCCGGACAGTGTGACTGTAATATCGAAGACAGCCGCCTGGCCATTTTTGGTGAGGAATTTACCTTTATCATGATGTTGTCCGGCAGCTGGAATGCCGTGGCCATGCTGGAGTCCACCCTTCCTGTGCTGGCAGCAGAGTTAGATCTGCTGACAGTGATGAAGCGGACTCAGCGCGGGCACCAGCCGACAGCAACCACCGGTGTCAGTGCCCGGGTAACAGTGGCGGACGCGGCAGGACTGGTCGAACGGTTTACCAATTTATTTATGAAACTGGATTACACCCTGGCCGAACTGGTGTCAAAAACCCGGCCGGATGATGACAGCACGTCTGCCCTGCTGGAAATCCAGATTACTGCCCATCACCCTACGGGTGAAAATACGGATATATTGCAACAGCAATTTACCTGTCTTTGTGCTGAGTTACAGGCCGAAGGCAATGTTACCCTGATAAGTCATTAATTCTTATATTTATAATTACGTTTACGGAGAGTGTGTAATGAGCCCATTGAACGCCGGTGATAAGGCGCCGCAATTCAGCCTTCCTGACCAAGATGGTGAGTCAATCAGTCTTGCTGATTATCACGGTCAGCGTGTACTGGTTTATTTTTATCCGAAAGCCATGACTCCGGGCTGTACCGTCCAGGCATGTGGTCTGCGCGATAATATGGATGACCTGAAACAGTTCAACGTTGAAGTACTGGGGATCAGCACAGACAAACCTGAAAAATTATCCCGGTTTGCTGAAAAAGAACTGCTGAACTTCACTTTGCTGTCAGATGAAAATCACGAAGTTGCACAAGCGTTCGGCGTCTGGGGCGAGAAGCAGTTTATGGGGAAAACCTATGACGGCATCCACCGTATCAGCTTCTTAATTGATGCTGACGGGAAAATAGAACATGTGTTTGATAAATTTAAAACCAGTGATCACGACCAGGTTGTACTCGATTACCTGAAATCACACAGTTAATTTATTGAGCTGAATGAAAAAAACACTATCATTTGATAGTGTTTTTTTTATTACGTACGACTGTTTTTATAAAAGGCTGTCTGACGAATGTTTACCGGATAATCCGGGCGTTATTTATCTGACTTAGCCGGTATAGCCTGTGTTGTCTCAGGTATCACTTCTTCAGGCCAGGCATGAATAACAGCTTTAATTAATGTTGCCAGCGGGATAGCAAAGAATATTCCCCAGAATCCCCACAAGCCGCCAAAAATAATAATTGAGAGAATGATCACCAGCGGATGCAGATTAACTGCCTCTGAGAATAAAATCGGCACCAGAATATTACTGTCCAGCCCCTGAACCACAAGGTAAGCAATAAACATTGTCCAAAAATCCGGGGTAATTCCCCACTGAAATAATCCGACAAGAACCACCGGAACCGTGACAATGACGGCTCCGACATACGGGATAAGTACAGATACACCCACCAATACGCCCAATAACAGCGCATAATTCAGTCCAACCACCGCAAACACGATATAAGTACAGACACCGACAATAATCATCTCTGTCACTTTACCGCGGATATAATTGGAAATCTGCTGGTTCATCTCCTGCCAGACCTGACCGGCAAGAGAGCGGTTGCGCGGCAGAATACGCTGGAACCCGCGCAGCATCTGCTCTTTGTCCTTCAGTAAAAAGAAAATCATCAGTGGCACTAAAATCAGATAAATTGTCAGTGCCAGTAATCCCACCAGCGATGCCAGCGACATTTTCACCACCGAGTCCCCGACCGAGAGCAATTTACTGCGCGCATTGTCGAGGATCATATCCATCAGCCCCACGTCCATTAATGCAGGGAAGCGGTCCGGCAATTCGCGGGCAAATTCATTGAACCGGCTGAACATATTCGGCATATCCAGCAACAGATCCCGTCCCTGACTCCAGACAGTTGGCGCAAGGATAAAGATAACCAGCACACTTATCCCGATAAACAGGCTCAGGATCAGGCCAATCCCGACTTTTCGCGGGCATCCCCGTTTTTCCAGCTGATGAATCGGCCACTCCAGCAGATAGGCAAGTACAATGGCTATCAGCAATGGCGCTAAGATACCGCTGAAAAAATAAATAATTCCGAAACCTGCCAGCAAAATGACGGTCAAAGCTACTGCCTGGGGATCGGCAAACCGCCGTCGGTACCATTGTATGATTAAATCCAGCACTGTACTGCTCCTTGGCTTAGTGGCGTAAATCTGACAATTCCTGCCACCCGGGCAGTCTGTGTGAGGATTTTACTTGAGTGTTTGCTATGATACACGAATTATTACCAGTGATAATTAACGGGGAAGACGTCATCCTATGAATTCGTTTCTGAAAAAACCGTTAGCAGCCTTATTGGCTGTCATCCTGACGTTACCGGCGCTGCCTGTTGCGCATGCCGCCATTGAGGATGCATTACCGGAAATCGGCACAACCGCCGGAGGCACGCTCAGTATCGGGCAGGAAAACCTGATGGGCGATTTCTATCTGCGGATGATCCGCAGCAGCTCACCAATGGTCTATGATCCTGTTTTACTGCAATATGTTAACACTCTCGGGCAAAAATTAGTCGCCAACGCAGATGCGGTAAAAACCCCGTTTAATTTCTTTCTGATAGCCAATCCGAATATCAACGCCTTTGCCTTCTTCGGCGGCAATGTGGTGCTGCACACTTCACTGTTCCGCTACAGTCTGACAGAAAGTGAACTGGCCTCAGTAATGGCGCACGAAATTGCTCACGTAACCCAGCGCCACCTGGCCCGCATGATGGAAGATCAGAAAAACAAAGCACCGCTGGCCTGGGCGGCAACACTTGGTTCAATTTTGTTGCTGATGACCGGAACCCCCGTCGGGGCAGCCGCGATGACATCAACAATGGCCGGAATTCAGCAAAATATGATCAGTTTTACTCAGTCAAATGAGCAGGAAGCTGACCGTATCGGCATGGGAACGCTGAGCCGTTCAGGGTTTGATCCGCAGGGCATGCCGGATTTCATGACCATTATGGTGGATATGTCCCGCTACAGTTCCAAACCACCGGAAATGCTGCTGACGCACCCCCTGCCGGACAGTCGTCTTGCTGATGCACGCAACCGCGCCAACCAGATGGCGCGTAAAAATCCGCCGCAATCTTTTGATTTTCTGCTCGCCCGCGCCCGCGCAATGAGCATGTACGGCGGACAGCCGCTGCGCAATGCCACCGATCAGATGATCGATAATTACAGTAAAGGTAACAATAAGGAGCAGATGGCCGCGGATTACGCGCGGGCAATTTTATTGTACCGCGACAATAAATATGATGCGGCTTCGCAAATTCTGACAAAACTGCTGGCGGCAGAGCCAAATAATGTCTGGTTTATTGATGTTATGACGGATGTCGATATCGGACTGAATAAAACACAATCTGCCGTGGCCCGGCTGGAAAGTGCCATAAAGCGGGATCCGGGAAATCCGGTTTACCGGATTAACCTCGGCAATGCCTATATTCAGAATAAACAGTATGATAAGGCAACAAAAATCCTGCGTAATTACACCTTTGATTACCCATCTGACCCGAGTGGCTGGGATTTACTGGCAGAGGCCGGCGGTAAATCGGGACATCGCGCTGATGAACTCGCTGCCCGCGCGGAATACCAGAACTTAATGGGTGATTTTGACGGCTCGGTTCGCAGCCTGACCGAAGCCAGCCGCCAGACGAAACTCGGCAGTTATGATCAGGCGCGTTATGATGCGCGGATTGACCAGATCCGCCAGTTACAGATGCAATTTAAACAATTTAAATAATTAATGAGGAAAACCATGACAGACACAGTCACCATCTGGCACAACCCGCGCTGCTCCAAGAGCCGTGAAACCCTGGCGCTGCTGGAAGAAAACGGCGTGTCTGCGGCGGTGATGCTCTATCTGGATACTCCGCCGTCGGTGGCAGAAATCAAAACACTGCTCAAAAAACTGGCATTTGACGATGCCCGCAAACTGATGCGCACCAAAGAAGCGCTTTACAGTGAATTGGGTCTGGCAGACGTCACAGATCAGGATGCATTAATTCAGGCAATGCATGACAACCCAAAACTCATTGAGCGCCCTGTTGTCATTAACGGGAAACAGGCCCGTCTGGGTCGCCCGCCGGAGCAGGTGCTGGAAATTATTAGCTGAATCAATAAAATCATCCCCGGCGATCATACCGGGGATGATTTTTATGCACTTAATTCTTACAAAATCAGTAATGTTCTTTTTATGAAATCGTTATTTATTTCTGATGATACATTTTATTCGGTTCATACCTGCCAAACAAAATGATTAAAGGAATCAATCATGAAAAAAACATTAACTGCATTATCATTCATCTCAGTTGCTGCATTTTCTGCTCACTCTGTAGCCGGTCCCGGAGAAATGGAATATACCTACCGGAATGGCGAAAAAATCCGCGTGGTAAGCCCGGAAGCACAGACTTCACTGTTTGAAAATACGTCCGGAAAACCCGTATTAGAAATTAATTCACCAAACAACCGCGGCATATCTCATAATATATTTGAAGAATATAATGTTGGCCGTAAAGGGCTAACCATCAATAATAATGAAAATGCCACCACCATTATCAATGAAGTAGTTGGCGATAAAGTCACCAATTTATGGGGAAATACCCATATTGCCGGAGGGAAAGCCAGCCTGGTGATTGTCAATCCTAATGGCGTAAACTGCCGCGGTTGCAGCTCAACCGGTACCACAATTTTCACTCACCGAAAAACACTGCCTGTTCTGGTCAATTCACTGAATAAGAAGACAATATTCCGTGGTGTGACACAGGCAAAAGCATCAGACAGACTCACAGATATCAGCCGTAATATTTCATTTTCTGTACAAAAATAAAAACGGCTCCGCTGCGGTATAAATCGCAGCGGTTTATCATTTTCCTGATAATCTCACCACCGCATTATTTTCCGCCGGAAACTTTCCCTTCATCATACTGTCATATTATTTATCATCACGATGAACTGATGATTACGCCACAGTGCAATAAACTTAAGAAAGCTCTTATTGTGACGAGGCCGGAATCACGTATTGATAGAACAAATAATGAATTTAAAATTTTCAGTGTCATCAGGGATAAAGAATGACCATCTATGACTTAAAGCCGAAGTTTCAGAGTCTGTTACGTCCTCTTGTTGTCCGGCTTTATAATGCCGGGGTAACGGCAAATCAGATTACGCTTGCGGCATTATGTCTTTCCGTGCTGACCGGCATTGTCCTGTTTCTCTTTCCCGTCCCCCTGCTTTTTCTGCTGCTGCCGGTTGTTTTGTTTATCCGTATGGCGCTCAATGCCATCGACGGCATGCTGGCGCGTGAACATAATCAAAAAAGCCGTTTCGGGGCAATACTGAATGAGCTTGGTGATGTAATTTCAGATACCGCGCTGTATTTCCCGTTTGTACTGCTGTTTCCGGCCTGTTCAGGCTGGATATTGCTTATCCTCTTTTTATCCCTGCTGACAGAATTTATTGGCGTGCTGGCACAAACTATCGGCGCATCCCGCCGCTATGACGGCCCCGCCGGTAAAAGTGACCGCGCATTTGTGTTTGGTGCACTCGGGCTGTGGGCAGCTGTTTTTCCGTTATCTCTCTTATCGGCAGTATTTCCGGTACTGTTTGCCATACTGTCCGCTCTGTTGTTTTATACCTGTTATAACCGAATCCGGCGTGCGTTGCAGGAATGTCAGCAACAAGACGCATCTCAAAAGGACTGATTATGAGTTTATCTTCTGATTATCCGACTCAGCGCGAAAGCATTGAATCTCAATTCAGCACCAGTGATCAACAACGTTTATTTTTTCGTTACTGGCCGTCTGCCACCGGTGAAAATAAAGCGATTGTGCTGTTTCACCGCGGGCATGAGCATTCCGGGCGTGTCGCGCATCTGGCTGATGAACTGGATTTACCGGATTTTGCCGTATTCGCCTGGGACGCCCGCGGGCACGGACGTAATGACGGTCCGAGAGGCTACAGTCCGTCAATGGGCACCTCCATAAATGACATCAATGAATTCAT
Source organism: Morganella psychrotolerans (assembly GCF_001676055.1). Taxonomy (GTDB): domain Bacteria; phylum Pseudomonadota; class Gammaproteobacteria; order Enterobacterales; family Enterobacteriaceae; genus Morganella; species Morganella psychrotolerans_B. The sequence continues at coordinate 505,380 of NZ_LZEX01000001.1, forward strand.
TAAATTTATTTCAGCGGAGTATGCTATTCCCGTCGAAAATATGATTGTGCTCGGACAAAGCGTCGGCGCCGTTACCCTGACCGGCTGGGTGCATGATTTTGCACCGAAAATCCGCGGGCTGGTACTGGCGTCCCCGGCATTTAAAGTGAAACTGTATGTGCCGTTTGCCCGCAGCGGGCTGGCATTGATGCAAAAAATACGCGGGCTGTTTTATGTTAATTCCTATGTAAAAGCCAAATTTCTGACTCATGACCCGCAGCGCATAGCCTCTTTTGAGCGCGACCCGCTGATCACCCGCCCTATTGCCGTCAATATTCTGCTGGAGCTGTATAAAACCGCCGACCGCCTGGTGGCTGATGCCGCCACAATTACAGTACCAACCCAGCTGTTTATCTCCGGCAGTGACCATGTGGTGCATCACAAACCGCAATATCAGTTTTATGAGCGGCTCAATACGCCAATCAAAGAAAAACATATTCTGCCGGGGTTTTATCACGATACCCTGGGTGAAAAAGATCGCCATATCCCGATTGCGGAGATCCGCCGTTTTATCACAACACTGTTTGAAGAGCCGCGTTATCAGCATGATTATTCACATGAAGATGTCTGCAGTGCCGGTGCGGATGCATACCGTGAATTACAGGTACCACTGCCGGATTATTGCCCGAAAAATCTGGGCTATAAATTACTGAGCAAAGCGATGTCCACACTAGGTAAAGCCTCGGAAGGCGTAAGCATCGGTTATGACAAAGGCTTTGATTCCGGCTCAACACTGGATTATGTCTATCGCAACCAAGCGCAGGGAAAAGGTATTTTCGGACGCATTGTTGACCGCCAGTATCTGAACAGTATCGGCTGGCAGGGGATCCGTCAGCGCAAAGTGAATATTGAAAAAATTCTGCGCCGTACTATCCGCACATTACAGGAAAGCGGAACACCGGTGCGGATAATGGATATTGCCGCAGGCCAGGGCCGCTACATTTTTGATGCTATCAATGATTACAGCAATATAGAGTCTGTTCTGCTGCGTGATTACAGCACAGTGAATGTCGAACAGGGACGGCTTCAGATTAAAGAGCGCTTCCTGGAAGATAAAATTCGTTTTGAGGAAGGCAATGCCTTTGATACCGCCGATCTTGCCTCTGTCACACCAAAACCGACACTCGGTGTGGTGAGCGGATTGTATGAATTATTCTCTGATAACAATTTATTACGGGATTCTCTTGCCGGGCTGGCACAGGCAATTGAGAGCGGCGGCTATCTGGTTTATACCTGCCAGCCGTGGCATCCGCAGGTTGAAATGATTGCCCGCGTACTGCCGAGCCATCAGGGCGGTAAAGCATGGGTAATGCGCTGTCGCAGCCAGGGTGAGATGGACGAACTGGTTGATAACGCCGGATTTGAAAAACTGGATCAGCTTATTGATAACTGGGGAATATTCAGTGTCTCTGTGGCAAAACGCCGCTGACAGTAACAATAATATTGAGGGGTGCAACGCCACCCCCTTATTTTTCGCGAACTGACATACTCTATTTTCACGGACAGACATACTATGGCTGATGTAGCGGATATACCTGCTCCGGTGTTTGCATCCCGCCGGAAACGGTGGGGATTTGCCTTTCTCTGGCTGCTGTTTCTGGCACCGTTTTTCTTTCTGACATACGGGCAGGTTAACAGTTACACGGCAACACTGCCGGATGTGCCCTCTCTTGCTTTCGGCTGGGAGCATCATATCCCTTTCCTGCCGTGGACCATTATTCCGTACTGGAGCATTGATCTCTTTTACGGGCTGTCGCTGTTTATCTGCACCACGCTACGCGAGCAATTTATTCACGGGCTGAGGTTGATTGTCGCGTCGCTGGCGGCCTGCGCCGGTTTTCTGCTGTTTCCGCTGAAATTCAGTTTCCCGCGCCCGCAAACAGATGGCTCCGCAGGCTGGATGTTTGATCAGCTGGAAATGTTTGACCTGCCGTTTAACCAGGCTCCGTCTTTGCACATTATTCTGCTGTGGCTGCTCTGGCTGCGTTTTCGTGCTCATGTGCCGCAAAAATGGCAGTGGTTTCTGCATTTGTGGTCTGCACTTATCCTGATCTCTGTCCTGACCACCTGGCAGCATCATTTTATTGATGTTATTACCGGCGGTGCTGTCGGGGTGCTGATAAGCTATCTGCTGCCGGTTGATACCCGGTGGCAATGGCGCACTCACCGTATTCTCCGGGGTTATCAGTTGGCAGTGCGATACGGGGTAAGCGGCCTGCTGCTTATCGTTGCCGCCGCAGTGATTGGCGGTCAGGGCTGGTGGCTGTTATGGCCGGCGCTGGCCTTTTTATGTGTGGCAGCGGGCTATTGCGGTGCCGGAACATCGGTCTTTCAGAAAGATAAAAACGGACAGATTTCCCCGTCAGCTGCTGTACTGTTACTGCCTTATCGCCTTCTGGCGCTAATCAGCTATTATTGGTATGCGCATCAGTGCCGCCATACCAGTGTGGTAAATGAGCATATCGCGCTGGGGGGATACCCGCAGGCGCCATTATCTGCCGCCGCTGTTCTGGATATGACCGGCGAATTCCCCCGCAGCCGTTATGCAGAGAGTCTTGCTTATCATTGTCAGCCGCAGTTGGATCTTTTTCCGCTGACAGAAGAAGAGATTGAATCCGCAGTGTGTCATCTGACCCGGCTGGCGCAGTCCGGTCAGGTGTATGTTCACTGTAAACTGGGTTATACCCGCAGCAGTACCGTGGTGGTTGCGTGGCTGATGAGACAGGGAATGGCAGAGAGCCTGCAACAGGCGCTGGCGTTAGTCAGACAGGCACGCCCGCAGATTGTACTGCGGGAACCCACCCTTGCCGCACTAACCCGCTGGGCGGCCCGTTACGGGAATAAACATGAATAATATAACGTATGATAATCAGGTAATCGTCATTTTTACGGCGGGCTGGCGCTATCTGGCGGGGCTGTCGTGCCTGGCGTTTCTCTTCCAGTTTATGCTGTATATCTCCGGGTTTTCCGGTGAATATCAGATGGTGACCGGAATTGTGTTTTTTCTGTGCGCAAACTATTTTATCTTCAGGCTGTGGCTGGATCACAATTTATTCCGCCACCTTGCAAAAACAGATGAAAACAGTGCCTTTGACGACACACTGACAACCCTGTTTCCCGGCAGAGCGCAACATACATCCTACGCACAGCGTCTGACCGGCACAAAGCGCCTGTTTCAGCAAGGTGCTTTGTGTATGGTGATTCAGTGGGCAGTATCTGTTGTTACGCTGATGAACTGAGATCAGGCGGCTGGCTGCATGCCGCCAACGCACCTGCAGTTTGAATGAATAAGGGTATATAACTACAGGCGCAGAGTGTCTTTTACAAAGGGAATAGTCAGCTTGCGCTGCGCCACAATCGAGGCATGATCGAGCCGGTCGAGCATATCAAACAAGGTGCGCATCTGGCGATCAAGGCGTTTTAAAATAAAACGGCCGACATCTTCCGGTAACTCAAACCCGCGCAGTTTTGCCCGCAGTTGTAATGCCTGAATTTTTTCATCGTCACTGAGCGGATGGAGCTTATAAATTTGTCCCCAGTCAAGGCGGGAGGCAAGATCAGGCAGTTGCAACGGGATCTGGCGCGGCGGGCGGTCGCCGGTAATCAGCAGACAGGTTTTACCGGTTTCAAGAATGCGGTTATAGAGATTAAATACCGCCATTTCCCACTCTTCATCACCCGCAATGCACTGAATATTATCAATGCAGACCAGGGACAGATGCTCCATGCCGTCCAGTACTTCAGGCACAAACCAGGCACGTTTATCCAAAGGGACATAACCGACAGCGCTGTCTTTGGAAGAGACTTCCGCACAGGCCGCGTGCAGTAAATGGCTTTTACCCCCGCCATCCCGTGACCAGAAATAGAGATAACTGCCGTGCGGCTGAGTGATCGCCGTGCGGATCGCTGATAACAGCGATGCATTTTCGCCTGCATAGAAACTGGTGAACGTTTCATCATCAGGTAGAGAGAGTGGTAATGAAAGCTGAGACGGCGTGTTCAGAATGACCTCTGCCAACGGGTGAACTAACGGAGCCAGTTTACCATAAATTTACCGCATAAATGAACCTTAACGACTCAATTCCCCCGTACAGTGATGCAAAAAGCTGCAACAGGTTGCAGCTTTCTTCGCAACGGCCTGAATAAATTATTTCTTCACTTCATCCAGATTCACATCAACCACACGCTCTTCCGGACGCAGGATATTCACGATGCGGAACACCAGAGCCAGCCCGATACCCACAACCGTCGCCAGCGCCATGCCTTTCAGCTCAGCCGCGCCAATGTGGATGGTCGCTCCGCTCACCCCTATAATCAGGATAACCGCGGTCAGGATCAGGTTTTGCGGCTTATTGTAATCCACTTTGGAATCAATCAGCACACGGATACCGGACGCGCCAATCACCCCGTAAAGCAGCAGAGAAACGCCGCCCATCACCGGTACAGGAACTGCCGCAATGGCCGCCGCCAGTTTACCCACACAGGATAAAAGCACTGCCAGCACTGCCGCACCGCCGATAACCCAGGAGCTGTATACCTTAGTTATCGCCATCACGCCGATATTTTCGCCGTAAGTCGTATTTGGTGTGGAGCCGAAAAAGCCGGATAAAACAGTGGATAACCCATTGGCAAACATCGAACGGTGCAAACCGGGGTCTTTCATCAGGTCACGTTTGACAATATTTGCCGTTACCACAAGGTGCCCGACGTGCTCGGCGATCACCACCAGTGCTGCCGGTAAAATCGTTAAAATGGCAAACCATTCAAAACGCGGTGTGTAAAATGTCGGTAATGCAAACCATGGTGCGTTACTGATCGGCGTTAAATCCACGACCCCCATAAAGAAAGAGAGTATATAACCGGTCAGAACACCGATGAGGATCGGGATAATCGCCAGGAAACCACGGAAGACCACCGAGCCCATAATAGTGACACCCAGGGTGGTCAGGGAGATAATCAGCGTGGTGCTGTCCGGTGACGCACCATCCGCGACTTTCAGCCCGGCCATACCTGCTGCGGTTCCGGCAAGTTCAAGGCCGATAACCGCAACAATCGCCCCCATTGCCGCCGGCGGAAACAGAACGTTTATCCAGCCGCGTCCGGCAATTTTGATAATCCCCGCCACCAGCATAAACAGCAGGCCACAAACAATAAAGCCACCGAGTGCCAGTTCATAGCCGAGAGGCAGTAAAATCAGTACCGGTGAGATAAAGGCAAAGCTCGACCCCAGATACGCCGGGATTTTGCCCTTACAGATGAACAGATACAGCAATGTGCCGATACCGTTAAATAACAAAATGGTGGACGGATTCACCTTAAAGAGGATAGGCACCAGAACAGTGGCACCAAACATGGCAAACAGGTGCTGCAGGCTTAACGGGATTGTGACCAGCAGTGGCGGACGTTCATCGACTTCAATAACGCGGCGCGTCATCTTAAACCTCTTATTGATTACTCAGGGATATGCCAAAAAAAAGCCGACTATCAAGTCGGCTCATTATATTATTTCGTACCAAATATCTTATCGCCGGCATCACCCAGACCCGGAACAATGTATCCGTGTTCATTAAGGTGATCGTCAACAGAGGCAGTGTACAGCTCAACATCCGGGTGTGCTTTTTCCAGCGCTTTCAGCCCTTCAGGTGCGGCAACCAACACCAGAATTTTAATTGAGGTACAGCCGGCTTTTTTCAGCAGGTCAATCGTGGCAATCATCGAGCCGCCGGTTGCCAGCATCGGGTCAACCACCAGCGCCATGCGCTCTTCAATATTCGAGGCTAATTTCTGGAAGTACGGAACAGCTTCTAACGTGACTTCATCACGATAAACGCCGACAACACTGATACGTGCGCTCGGAATACTTTCCAACACACCATTCATCATACCAATACCTGCGCGCAGGATTGGCACAACGGTAATTTTTTTACCCTTAATTTGTTCGATTTCGACCGGACCACACCAGCCCTCAATGGTCACTGTCTCAGTTTCTAAGTCTGAAGTTGCTTCATAGGTAAGCAGGCTGCCGACTTCTGAGGCCAGTTCACGAAAGCGTTTTGTGCTTATATCATGATCTCGCATCAGGCCAAGTTTGTGTTTAACGAGCGGGTGTTTAACCTCGGTGACTTTCATGGGATCTCCTACTGTGTAAGCCCTGGCGGACAAAAAAATCGCGAGATTATACCGCTTTTCTCCCGCAGCGCCACCCTGCATTTGTTGATTTTAGTCAACTATCACGCGTTTCATGTTCGTTACATAAATAAATGTGACATGACGCAATATCATAAATTCCGGCGCAAATAGTCTCGCAATCGTTTGCGCGGACTGCTAGAATGATCACGTTTTCGATTCACCCACTTACTTGCAATCGCCGTTGGGGGCCGCAGTGACTGACAAAACTTCTCTGAGTTACAAAGATGCCGGTGTTGATATTGATGCCGGTAATGCCTTAGTTTCCCGTATTAAGCATGTTGTCAAAGAAACACGCCGTCCTGAAGTCATGGGCGGGCTGGGTGGTTTCGGTGCGCTGTGTGCTGTGCCGCAGAAATACCGGGAACCGGTGCTGGTCTCCGGCACTGACGGTGTGGGCACCAAACTGCGTCTGGCGATGGATCTGGCATGTCACGATACTATCGGAATCGATTTGGTTGCCATGTGTGTCAATGACCTGATCGTCTGCGGAGCAGAGCCCCTCTTCTTCTTAGATTATTACGCAACCGGAAAACTGGATGTGGATACAGCCGCCCGTGTGGTAACCGGTATCGCTGAAGGCTGTAAACAGTCAGGCTGTGCGCTGGTCGGCGGTGAAACCGCTGAAATGCCGGGCATGTATCACGGTAATGATTATGATGTGGCAGGGTTCTGCGTCGGCGTGGTTGAAAAATCAGAGATTATTGACGGCAGCAAAGTCCGCGCCGGTGATGCACTGATTGCCCTGGCATCCAGCGGACCACACTCTAACGGCTATTCGCTGGTCCGTAAAATACTGGAAGTGAGCAAAACAGACCCCGCCACAACAGAGCTTGACGGAAAATCACTGGCAGACCATCTGCTGACCCCGACAAAAATTTATGTGAAATCCATCCTGAAACTGATCGCGAATACTGATGTACATGCTATTGCACATCTGACCGGCGGCGGTTTCTGGGAAAATATTCCGCGTGTCTTACCTGAATGCACACAAGCGCGCATTGATGGTGCGTCCTGGCAATGGCCTGCGGTGTTTAACTGGCTGAAAACCGCCGGCAATGTGGATGAATATGAAATGTACCGCACCTTTAACTGTGGCGTCGGTATGATAATCGCCCTGCCGGTCGCGTCTGTACCTGCTGCACTTGCACTGCTGACTGAAGCCGGTGAAAGCGCATGGCTGATTGGTGATATTGCCGTCTGCCGTGAAGATGAGCCACAGGTTATTATCCGCTGATGAAAAAGCGTCTTGTCGTTCTGGTTTCCGGCAGCGGCAGTAATTTGCAGGCGTTAATTGACGCCTGTAACCCGCAACGCCCTGACGCAATCAATGCTGTTATTGTGGCCGTTTTCAGTAATAAAGACGATGCCTACGGATTAACCCGCGCGCGCCTTGCGGGAATTCCTGCGCTGTCACTCAGCCCGGCACAGTTCAGCTCGCGGGACACATTTGATGCCGCGTTACAAACGCATATTGATGACTATCAGCCTGATCTGATTATTCTTGCCGGTTATATGCGGATCCTGAGCCCCGGGTTTGTCCGCCATTATTACGGGCGCATGCTCAATATCCACCCTTCTTTATTGCCAAAATATCCGGGTTTGCATACACACCGCAAAGCACTGGATAATAACGATGCCGAACACGGTACATCTGTTCACTTTGTAACAGAGGAATTAGACGGCGGCCCGGTTATTTTACAAGCGCGTATCCCGTTATTTGCGGGCGATACCGAGGAAAATGTGACGGCGCGGGTACAACAGGAAGAGTACCGGATTTATCCGCAGGTAATAAACTGGTTTGTTCAGGAGAGACTCACACTGCGTAATGACGGTGTGTATCTGGACGGGATTCGTCTCGCAGATCACCACGGGTAATCGTCATGACTAGCGCAGCGACATCATTTTTTTCAGATGATCTTTGCGCCGCTCCGTGTAGTTCCACCAGGACTGTGCCGGTTGTCCGCCCAGAAAATCAGTGACTGACCAGAACACATCCATCACGCAGGGATCCTGACGGACGCCGGTGATAGCACACAGCATTTCATACATAATAACCGGGTCAGAACCGGTTATCTCTTCCGGTTTTTCATATCCGAGCAGGCGCAGATCATCTGCGGCCGCTTTTCCGACGTTAGGTAAATCAGTAAATGTCTTCAGATTTGTCCGGTCAGCTTTGCTCGGGTTCATGGGATATCCGGTATACATTAATAATAGCGCGTATTATCACATAATTTATCTTCTGACGGCACACCGATTTATACTCTCATTGTGATTAATTTGTGATTAATGTGACTAATAACGAAAACCGCCCCCGGATAACACGTCGCCGGGTCCCCGGGACGCTAAATTTCCATCCTCAGATAATTCCGTTTCTGTTATGTGTTACACTCTTCGTTAAAATAAACACAATACCGGGGTGATATATGACTGGTGGCCGGGTTGTTCCGCCTGTAAAACTACGTCCGCTTGAGCGTGAAGATTTAGCATTTGTTCATCAGATGGATAATAACGCCAGCATCATGCGTTATTGGTTTGAAGAACCTTACGAAGCATTCATTGAATTAAGTGATTTATACGATAAGCATATTCACGATCAATCCGAACGCCGCTTTATTGTTGAGAGTGACGGTACTAAAGTGGGATTAGTCGAGCTGGTTGAAATTAATCATATACACCGGCGTGCCGAGTTTCAGATTATTATTGCTCCGGCACATCAGGGTCATGGTTTCGCCTCCCGCGCAGCCAGCCTGGCGACAGATTACGCATTCTCAGTTCTGAATCTGTACAAACTTTATCTGATTGTGGATATCGAAAACGAAAAAGCGATTCATATTTATAAAAAGCTCGGTTTTCACACAGAAGGTAAGTTAATTGATGAATTTTTCGTCAACGGTGAATACCGGACAGCTATCCGTATGTGTATTTTTCAGCCGGAATATCTGGTCTATAAAAATAACGCCGCTGACCCGGAAAGATTTATCGAAAAAAAGGCCCGCGTAAAGCAGAACCTGTAGCTTTTTTTTAGTAAACTGTACGCCGCGTTTAATATTATTAAACTGAGCAACTCATTGCGGAGTAATAATGTCCCAAGATAGACTCTATACGGAAAAAGAACTCAGTTGGCTGTCGTTCAACGAACGGGTTCTTCAGGAGGCTGCCGACAACCGCAATCCGCTGATTGAACGCATGCGTTTTCTGGGCATTTACTCCAATAATCTGGATGAGTTTTATAAAGTCCGTTATGCGGATGTCAAACGCCGCATCCTGATTAATGAGGAGCAACGCGGCTCCGGCGCCAGTGCGCGCCACCTGCTGCGCAAAATTGAAACCAAAGTCGCCAAGCAGGATCAGGAATTTGATGCCCTGTATAACGACCTGCTGCTGGAAATGGCCCGTAACCAGATTTTCCTGATCAACGAACGCCAGATTTCACCAAAGCAACAAATTTGGCTGCGCCAGTATTTCCGCCAGCAGTTGCGCCAGTACATCACGCCTATCATGATCCAGACCAGCACTGATCTGGTGGAATTTCTGAAAGACGATTACACCTATCTTGCGGTGGAAATTGTCAAAGCCGGACGCGAGACCCGCTATTCCCTGCTGGAAATTCCGTCTGATAAAGTGCCGCGGTTTGTGTATCTGCCGACTGAAAATAACCGCCGCCGCCAGTCAATGATCCTGATTGATAATATTCTGCGTTACTGTCTGGATGAAGTATTCAAAGGCTTTTTCGATTTCGACGCCCTGAATGCCTATTCCATGAAAATGACCCGCGATGCGGAATATGACCTGGCAACTGAAATGGAGTCAGGGATGATGGAGCTGATGTCATCCACACTCAAGCAGCGACTGACCGCGGAGCCGGTACGCTTTGTTTATCAGCGGGATATGCCAGATGAAATGGTTACTCTTCTGCGGGAAAAACTGGGGCTGACCAATGATGACTCCGTGATCGCCGGCGGACGCTACCATAATTTCAAGGATTTCATCCGCTTCCCGAATGAAGGTAATAAGAATTTATTAAATAAGCCACTGCCGCGTCTGCGTCATGCCTTATTTGATCATCACCGTAACGGCTTTGATGCTATCCTGGAGCAGGATGTCCTGCTTTATTACCCTTATCACACCTTTGAGCATGTGATGGAGCTGCTGCGCCAGGCGTCTTTTGACCCGGGCGTTATCTCCATAAAAATGAATATTTACCGCGTGGCCAAAGATTCACGCATTATTGAATCCATGATCCACGCGGCACACAACGGCAAAAAAGTGACTGTGGTGGTGGAATTACAGGCGCGGTTTGATGAAGAAGCCAATATACACTGGGCGAAGCACCTGACCGCTGCCGGTGTGCATGTTATTTTCTCCGCCCCCGGACTTAAAATTCACGCCAAGCTGTTTATTATCTCCCGGCTGGAAGAAGGCGATATTATCCGCCGCTATGCCCACATCGGCACCGGTAACTTTAATGAGAAAACCGCGCGTCTTTATACCGACTACTCTCTGCTGACCGCCAATGAAGAGATAACCAATGAAGTACGCCGCGTGTTTAACTTTATTGAAAACCCGTATCGCCCGGTCAGTTTTGATAACCTGATGGTCTCCCCGCAAAATTCACGGGCGATGCTTAATCAGCTGATTGATGACGAAATTGCCAATGCCCTTGCCGGTTATGAGTCCGGGATCACCCTCAAAATTAATAACCTGGTTGATAAACAACTGACTGACCGCCTGTATGATGCCTCCGAAGCCGGGGTGAAAATACGGCTGCTGGTACGGGGAATGTGCTCACTGGTGCCGGGACAGGTGCCCTACAGTGAAAATATTCAGGTCACCAGTATCGTTGACCGTTTCCTTGAGCATGACCGGGTCTATGTCTTCACCAACAAAGGGGACGAGAAAGTCTACCTCTCCTCCGCAGACTGGATGACCCGCAATATCGATTACCGGATAGAAGTGGCGGTCCGTCTGCTGGATCCGGCGCTGCGCCGCCGGGTCATTGACATCCTTGATATTCAGTTCAGTGATAATGAAAAAGCCCGTTTTATTGATAAAGAAATGACCAACCACTATGTGCCGCGCGGTAATAAACGAAAAATCCGCTCACAGATGGCGGTTTATGACTATATTCGTTCCCTGGAACAACCGGATAATTAAAGGGCTCTGTTCATGCCATTATCACTGATCACGGAAAAAGATCGCCCGCTGGAAATTGCGGCTATCGACTTAGGCTCTAACAGTTTTCATATGGTCATTGCCCGTATTGTTAACGGTGCATTACAGGTTCTCGGTCGCCTGAAACAGCGGGTTTATCTGGCTGAAGGGCTGAATGAGCACAATGAACTGAGTGAAGAAGCTATTGCGCGCGGGCTGGCTTGTCTGGCGCTGTTTGCCGAACGCCTCCAGGGTTTTCCGGCAGCACAGGTCACTATCGTCGGCACACACAGCCTGCGCGAAGCCGTTAATGCACATGAATTTGTGGAGCGTGCCGCAGCGGTTATCCCCTACCCGATAGAAATAATCTCCGGACATGAAGAAGCGCGCCTGATTTTTATGGGTGTTGAGCACACACAGCCGGAAAAAGGCCGCAAACTGGTGCTGGATATCGGCGGCGGCTCCACTGAACTGGTCATCGGCGAGCGTTTTGAACCAATCCTGATAGAAAGCCGCAGCATGGGCTGCGTCAGTTTCAGCCGGCAATTTTTTCCCGATGGCAATATTACTGAAGCCAGTTTTACCCGCGCCAGACTCATGGCGGCATCCAAACTGGAAAATATCGCTATCGCCTTCCGCGTTCAGGGTTGGGATGTGTGTCTCGGCGCATCCGGCACTATCAAAGCCGCGTGTGAAATTTTGCGGGAACTGGGGGAACGGGACGGGATAATTACCCCTGTCCGCCTGGCATTGCTGGTCAAATTAGTTCTGCGTTACAAAAATTTCGCCTCGCTGGAATTACCCGGTCTGTCTGAGGATCGCAAAAAAGTATTTGTACCAGGGCTTGCTATCCTGTGCGGCTTATTTGACGCTCTTGAAATCAAAGAGCTCCGTCTGTCCGGCGGCGCTCTGCGCGAGGGTGTGTTGTATGAAATGGAAGGACGGTTCCGCCATCAGGATATCCGCCAGCGCACAGCTCAAAGCCTGGTGGAGCACTATAATGTGGATAAAGCACAAGTACTGCGTGTCCTGACCACCATGAAAAATCTTTACCGCCAGTGGGCGGAACAAAACCCAGACCTGGTCGATCCGCAGCAGGAAGCGATTCTTGTCTGGGCGGTCTGGCTCCATGAGGTCGGGTTAAGTATTAATCTGTCAGGTTTACACCGCCATTCGGCCTACATTCTGCAAAATACCAACTTACCGGGATTCACCCAGGAACAACAACTGCTGCTCTCCACGCTGGTACGCTACCACCGGAAAGTAATCAAAAGCGATGATATCCCGAAATTTATACTGTTTAAACGTAAACAGGTCATCCCCCTGATACAGATCCTGCGTCTGTCCGCCCTGCTCAATAACCAGCGTCAGTCCACCACCAAACGGGCATCATTGCGTCTGGTAACTAATGACGGGCACTGGACACTCTTTTTCCCGCGTTATTACTTAACAGTAAACACGCTGATGCAACTTGATCTGGAAAAAGAGCAGGCGTACTGGGATGATGTGCCCGGCTGGCACCTCGATATAAAAGAAGAAGACGTATAACAGGGAGAACCCCGGCTCAGTCTTATTATTTAAAGTTTTATGTGTATAGGAAAATTATGTCTGAACACAGTTTCACCATTGACAGCTCATCACCCATTAATCCGCATTCCCAGCGGCTGGCGCATATCCGCCAGCAGATCCTGTCTTTATTTCTTAATGACAGTGAATTTGTTGAAACCATACTGGGCACGGCTGATGAACACGCCAGGCTCAGTGATACAGAGCTGCATGCAAAGACAAAAACGGTCAAAGAACTGCTGACCGACCTCCACGCCGCTGACCTTGCGGATATGCTGGAAGCCTTACCTTACGATGAACGTCTTGCACTCTGGCATCTGATTGATAACCATCAGCGCGGTGAAGTGCTGGTTGAAGCCTCTGTCTCTGTCTGGGACAGTCTGATCAAAGACATGTCAGACAAAGAGCTGCTGCGCGCGGTTGCCTCCCTGCATGTGGATGAGCAGGCCTATATTGCGGAGCATCTGCCGCGCGATACCATGCGCCGCCTGCTGACCTATCTTGAACCGAGTCTGCGTAACCGTATCCGTACCGTACTGCAATATCCCGGTGACAGTATCGGACAGATGATGGATTTCGAATTTGTCACTGTGCGCAGCAATGTCTCACTGAAAACGGTACAGCGCTTTCTGCGCTACCGCAGTAATATTCCGGAAGCAACGGATAAAATATTCGTTATCGACAGCAGTAATATTTTGCAGGGTGAATTACCGCTCACTACTATTTTGACGCAATCCCCGGACAAACTGGTGTCTGAGGTAATGAAAACTGAACCGGTGACCTTTCTGCCCGATGAAAAAGGGGAAGACGCCGCCGGCGCGTTCGAACGTTATGACTTAATTTCAGCGGCAGTTGTTGATAACAACGGACGCCTGCTCGGGCGGCTGACGGTTGAGGATATCGTTGATAATCTCAACGAAGAAAGTGAAGAAAATATCCGCCGTATGGGGGGGTTAAGTCCTGAAGAGGATGTGTTTGCACCTGTCGGTCAGGCGGTCAGAAACCGCTGGGCATGGCTGGCGATTAATCTGTGTACCGCATTTGTCGCCTCGCGTGTTATCGGCGTGTTTGAAGATACTATCTCTCAGTTGGTCGCACTGGCGGCCCTGATGCCGATTGTCGCAGGTATCGGCGGTAATACCGGCAACCAGACGATTACCATGATTGTCCGCGCGCTGGCACTTCATCAGATCCAGAAAGGCAGTTTTTCTTTTCTGCTGCTGCGTGAACTCGGGGTCGCCTTTATCAACGGCGTCGTCTGGGGCGGGATAATGGGCGTCGTGACCTATCTGCTCTACGGCGATATGGCAATGGGCGCGGTAATGACACTGGCGATGGTTCTGAACCTGCTGATGGCTGCCATGATGGGCGTGCTTATTCCGCTGACCATGGTAAAACTCGGGCGGGACCCTGCGCTTGGTGCAAGTGTGATGATCACCGCCATTACCGATACCGGCGGCTTTTTCATCTTCTTAGGCCTTGCCACCCTGTTTCTGGTCTGAACATTCAGACAACAATGGTCACAACAAACAATGGTCACGTAAAGAGAGGCTCAGCGCCTGCTTTACGTGACCATTTTTATTACCACGATACCCAACGTCATTCAGGATACAGGTGGCGATAAGGGAATATTAATAGTGACTGAATATATCCTGATGCGTTCCGGTTCTGGCAAGCCTTAACTCATCACCGGCAACCTTATAAATCAGCAACCAATCCCCTTCAATATGTGCATCACGATAACCCCGCCAATTTCCTGATAACGGATGATCGACATACTCAGGCGGAACATTGTCCTCATTAACAAGTAATTTAATGAGTATTTTTAACTTACCCATATCCTTACCTCGTTTCTTTTGTCTCTTAACGTCAGACTTAAAGGCACTGGTATGTACAGGGATAAGCATCAGATACCCAAATCATCAAAAAGAGCATCCGCAGATTCAAAACGCTGACCTTTTCCTGAATCTAATTCCGACATTGCGGTTTGAGTTTCTTTATTAGGTGTTTTCACCTCAAAAGGAAGTTTTCCCTCATCAGCGACACGCATCATAACCATACGGATCACATCAGAAGTATTCAGCCCCATCTTCTCAAGTGCCTGAACAGCGCGGTCTTTCACATCCTGAGGAATTCGTGCTTTAACAATAGAATCAGCAATCATAGTAATAACCTCGCAAATAATTAGGTGCTCACATAAAGATCCCAATGAATTGCATTTATTGTGAACCCATTGTGGTCACAATGCAATAATTGAGTCTGTTGTGTCAGTTGTTCTGATACCTGCCGACGCCCGGTTAACTGAGCACAGCCAACGAATCTGCACTATGAATGAATGTGGATACATGCCAGCGGATTATCATGCCGGTTCAGACATACAGAGTCAGAATGATCATAATTGCGGTTTTATCACCGGATATTTACCCTGCTTTCCCGGGTTATTTATTATTACTGACTTTGTCATATACCCCGGAATATTGATGAAATATCGAGAAAATAATATAAATATTATTTATATTACCCGCGCAATATGTGTTTGTTAATGTCATCAATAATCTTTCCTCTTTATTTTAATCCCTGTTTAATTTTGTATTTCATATTATTCTGACTTTTACTTCTTATTAACGTTATCATCTGTGATGAAAGTCAAATTCAGATTTTAAATCCATATAACCCGATACAATCAGAATCTATGAATTGTTTTTTCCTGTGCTGTTTACACTGTGCAGGTTTTTTTTGCTATAACAAAGTGTGCGCTTCAGTAACATGTTATCTATGTCATTTTGTTTCCGGATCTCCCTGTGAGACCCGGAAAACAGTTATCGCTATTATCTCTTTTGGGACAATCCAATGAGAAAAAATATGGCACGACCCCGTCATTGAATCAGTAAATGAATTAAAGGACATAATTATGACAGCAACTGCATCACCATTGAGTCAGCCTCAGGCAAGGCCGTTAAATAAAAACGATTATAAAACACTGGGTTTATCATCTCTCGGCGGCACGCTTGAATTCTACGATTTTGTCATATTTGTGTTTTTCACCGGCACACTAACCCACCTCTTTTTCCCGGGCGACAATGAAGTTATCGCCCAGATGAAAACATTGGGTATTTTTGCCGCCGGTTACCTGGCGCGCCCGCTCGGCGGGATTATCATGGCGCACTTCGGGGATATTATCGGGCGTAAACGCATGTTTACCCTCAGTATCTTTCTGATGGCGGTGCGACATTAGTCATCGGTCTGCTGCCGACATATGAAAGCATCGGAGTGGCTGCGCCTGTTTTACTGCTGTTGATGCGGATTTTGCAAGGTGCGGCAATCGGCGGTGAAATGCCCGGTGCCTGGGTCTTTATCGCGGAACATACGCCGAAGCAGCGCTACGGACTGGGTGTGGGCACATTAACCTCCGGCATCACCGGCGGGATCCTGCTCGGCTCGCTGGTGGCAATTGCGGTTCAGGCAACTTACAGCGCGGAAGAAGTATCCGCCTGGGCGTGGCGTATTCCGTTTGTATTAGGCGGGGTGTTTGGTCTGATTTCCGTGTATCTGCGCCGTTTTTTACAAGAAACACCGATTTTTAAAGAAATGGCCGCCAACCGGACATTATCGGCAGAAATGCCGGTCAAAACGGTTCTGAAAAACCACAAAATGGCGTGTTTTGTAACCGCGGCAATGACCTGGTCATTATCCACCGCGATTGTTGTCATTATCCTGATGACACCGTCTGTGGTGGTTGAAAAGATGTATGGTATTGATCGCACACTGTCATTACAGGCTAACTGCGTGGCAACGCTGACCTTAACCCTCGGCTGTATTTTCTGGGGCTGGCTGGACGATAAAACCGGCAGTCGTGTGACCTTAGCGCTCTCCTGGGGCGGATTAGCCATCAGCGCATTTCACTTTTACAGTGCGCTGTCACCGGATATCACGGCAGCGTCTCTGGTGATTAACTATGCGATTATGGGCTTTTTTGTCGGGGCGATTGCCACCACTCCGATTATCAGTACCCGGGCATTTCCGCCGGCGATCCGTTTCTCCGGGTTATCTTTCGCCTACAACATGGCGTATGCGGTATTCGGCGGATTAACTCCGATGCTGACCGCCGCATGGTTACAAAAAAGTACCATGGCTCCGGCGTATTATGTTGCAGGGGTATCAATACTCGCCATTATTGTCGGCTTTATACCGCTGGCACATTCTGGCTGGACTGCCCGCAAAGAGCGTAATCTGAATACCGTTGCAGTACAGCAACCGTAATATCCGCAGAATAAAAAGGGCCGGCAATTGTTGCCGGCCCTTTTTTACAGATATATGTTGCACATTACTTTACCGCCAGCAGGCGTTTTTCATCACGGAATATTTACCTGATCCCATTAAGGCAAGAGCCAGCGCACTGATAAAGAAATACACCAGACTTTCTATCGCCCACGCCCCTGTTGCATCAAGCACAAATGTTTTATTTATCCCGATCATCAGCCAGGCCACAACCATGGTAAACGCCACCAGCAGAGCTGACGGGCGCGTTAAAATACCCAGGATAATAAATACCGGTGCGACAATCTCACCCAAAAATGTACCGTATGCAATAAATTCCGGTAAACCGAAAGAGGCCAGCAGCCCTTTAATACCGGCGGCACCGGTCAGTAATTTACCGATACCGTGAAATAACATCAATCCGCCGACGGAAAGCCGCAATAGTAATTTTCCGGCATCCTCGTGTGATAGTAACCTGTTGATTAACCCTGTCATGGCATACCCCTGTTGAATGAGAATAGTACTCACCCGTATTATAACGTAGTAAAGAGGATTTAATGCAGACGATAATTAAAGCGTGCTTTCCGTCAATTTTTATGCAAAAAAATTGTTACAATACATACGTGCCAGATATTTTTATATTCATTTACTTATCAAGTAATAAAAATATTTTTTGTTCTATTGTTCATCATTTTTTAACAAAAGCGCCTTATCAAGGTCAGTTTTTTTGATATTGATAATCAATTATATTCACCATTTCATGGCGCGTTATCCTGAACCCTATGACAAATACGTAATACATCATTTTTTGAGTCAGTTAACAGAGAATGATGTTCTCATGTAATAAACTGAAAACAATACGCAATATGCATCACACTATTTATCATTTTTATTGTCGGGGATCGTCCATGAAAAAAAAATATTATCGCACTTTGCCTGTTTTCCTTATTTTCAGCTCACGCTTTTGCTGCTGTTCCGGCGGGTAATGACGTTACCACCAAGCCTGACTTATATTATTTAAAAAATGAGCAGGCGATAGACAGCCTGAAATTGTTACCGCCGCCACCGGAAGCGGGCAGTATTCTCTTTTTAAATGACCAGGCAATGTATGAAAAAGGTCGCCTGCTGCGCGGCACAGAGCGGGGAAAACAAGCGCAGGCTGATGCAGATTTAGCCGCCGGTGGTGTGTCAACCGCATTTTCCGGGGCATTTGGCTCACCGATAACAGAAAAAGAGTCGCCTGAACTGTATAAATTACTGACTAATATGATTGAAGATGCCGGCGATCTCGCCACCCGTTCAGCCAAAGAACATTATATGCGCATCCGTCCATTTGCGTTTTACGGCACAGAAACCTGTAATACCAAAGATCAGAAAAAACTCTCCACCAATGGGTCTTACCCGTCCGGACATACCTCAATCGGCTGGGCAACTGCGTTGGTATTATCTGAAATTAATCCGCAAAATCAGGATGCTATTCTGGAGAGAGGCTATCAGCTCGGGCAAAGCCGTGTTATCTGTGGTTATCACTGGCAAAGTGATGTTGATGCCGCGCGGATTGTCGGCTCTGCCGCAGTCGCCACATTACACTCCAATCCGGCATTTCAGGCTCAGTTAGAGAAAGCCAAACAGGAATTTGCACAAAAAACGCAGAAATAAACAGCAATTCCCCGTAATACGTAACAATAAGGGCGGGTAATCATCCGCCCTTATTATTACAAGATTATTCCCACAGGTATTTATCCTGCCGGTCCCAGCCTTTTGATTTCATACAGGTATAAAAATAGCGGTTCCGGCTGTCTTCATTGACATCCAGAACATAGCTTTCCGTCACCGGTGTTTGTTCTTTATAGGTTTTGTCTTTTCCGCAGTCATCATCTTTTCTGCATTTTTTCTCAACATCCCGCATGACACTGCGCTGCGCAACTTCATTTTTTTCCGGATATTGTTTGTGTGCATCCTGTAAGCAATAGGTTTCCGCTTCTGCCTGAGTATATAAATCAACGCCGGGAACAGGGATCCAGACAGATGTACATCCTGAAATAAGTAAAACAGATAAAAAAACAGGTGAGAATTTCATAATTATAGTATGTATTATCAGTTATTTAAGGTAATCCACATATTACACAGCATCAGATTAAGAGTAAATCCGGAAGATAAGCTAATCCTGAGCGATAATATTAATATTGCTGTTTTATATTAATTGGTCAGCCATAAGCGCCTTCTGCCAATACATTTACTCAGAACAACCATATTTTCACATTTCTTCCATTTTTAATGTCAGTTTTATCGGTACACTATCCCCATCATAATTCAGGCTGTTTTGTGCCTTTACGCGTATTGTCGGACTGAATGCCGGACAAAAATGGAATGACGAGTAACTCAATAATGAATAATGTACAAAAAAGAAAGAAACGCGTTGGCATCATGATTGCGGTCATTCTCCTCGGAACCGCCATTTACAGCACCTACCGCTACTTTCAGCCACAACCGCCCGCCGCACCAGCGGCGCAGGGAAAGCGGGGAACAGCATCCGGCACCAGTAACCGCCCGGGACGCCCGCCGTTAGCGCCGGTTCAGGTGGCAAAAGCCACGTCAGAAACCATTCCGCGCACACTTTCCGCACTGGGAACCGTACAGGCAGCAAATTCAGTGACCATCACCAGCCGCGTGGAAGGTCAGTTGATGAAAATTCATTTTACAGAAGGTCAGAAAGTGAATGCGGGCGATTTACTCTTTACCATCGATCCGCGCCCGTTTGAGATCCAACTCGCACAAGCGCAGGCACAGCTCGCCAAGGATAAAGCCACTCTCGTCAATTCCCGCCGCGACCTGAGCCGCTATCAGAAACTCGCGGCCACTCATGTGATTTCACAGCAGGAACTGGATACCCAGCAGGCGCTGGTTAAATCAGGGGAAGCCGGAATTCAGGTTGACCAGGCAGCTGTTGATAATGCAAAACTGCAACTGACTTACAGCCGGATAACCGCCCCCGTCAGCGGAAAAGCGGGTCTGCGTCAGGTCGATACCGGAAACTTTATCACCGCCGGTACAGCGATGCCGCTGGTGGTTATCAACCAGACCACCCCCGCCGATGTCCTGTTTACCGTACCGGAAAACGATATTGCGCTGATCCGTATGGCTCAGCGCGATATACCGCAGTTGGCGGTTGTCGCCCGCAATAAGGATAACAGCATCAAGCTGGCGCAGGGCACATTACTGACGCTGGATAACCAGATAGACCCCGCCACCGGCACAATTAAAGCCAAAGCGCGTTTTGCTAACGAAGACGATCTGCTTTTCCCGAATCAGTTTGTTAATGTGTTATTGCAGGTCGGGCAATTGCAGGATGCGGTGGTTATCCCGGATGCGGCATTACAAATGGGCACAGAAGGTCATTATGTCTGGCTGCTCGGCGCAGATAATACCGTCCGTAAACAGATTGTGGATGTCGCATTGCAGACCCCGGAACGCGTGGTCATCAGCCGTGGTGTGGCAATCGGAGATACGCTGGTAACCGACGGCACCGATCGTCTGACAGACGGTGCGCAGGTTGAGGTGATATCGCCGGAAAAAACAGCAAAAACGAAAAAATCCGCTGCCGGAGATAATATTTGATGTCCGGTGATAACAACATCGTCAGCGGTGGCGGACCTTCCCGTATTTTTATTCTGCGCCCCGTTGCCACCACCCTGTTTATGCTGGCAATTTTGCTGGCGGGGATTATCGGCTACCGGATGCTGCCGGTCTCTTCGCTGCCGGAAGTGGATTATCCGACTATTCAGGTGGTCACGCTCTACCCGGGCGCAAGCCCGGATGTGATGACATCTGCTGTTACCGCACCTCTGGAGCGCCAGTTCGGGCAGATGTCCGGACTGAAACAGATGTCATCGCAAAGCTCCGGCGGTGCATCTGTTATCACCTTAATGTTTCAGCTCTCTCTGTCGCCCGATGTCGCGGTGCAGGAAGTCCAGGCATCCATCAATGCAGCAACTAATTTGTTGCCGGATGATCTGCCCTACCCGCCGGTCTACAGCAAGGTAAACCCTGCCGATCCGCCGGTATTAACACTCGCGGTGACCTCCGATGCCATGCCGATGACCCGGTTGCAGGATATGGTGGAAAACCGGATCGCACAGAAAATATCGCAGGTCACCGGTGTCGGTCTGGTAACGCTGGCGGGCGGTCAACGCCCGGCGGTGCGCATCCAACTGAATGCTAATGCGGTCGCCGCTTACGGGCTGGACAGTGAAACCATCCGCAGTGCGGTCAGAAACGCCAATGTGAACTCCGCGAAAGGGAGCCTGGATGGCCCGGCGCGCTCAGTGACACTGTCGGCAAACGATCAGATGAAATCACCTGAGGATTACCTGGATCTGATTGTCAGCTATAAAAATGGTGCGCCAGTCCGCCTGCGTGATATTGCCACCGTTGAGGAAGGTCCGGAAAATACACAACTGGGTGCCTGGGCAGATGCTCAGCAGGCGATTGTGATTAATATTCAGCGCCAGCCCGGCGCAAACGTGATTTCAACCACGGACACTATCCGTGATCTTATCCCTGAATTAGTGGAAACCCTGCCGGACTCTGTCACCGTCACCATTCTGACTGACCGGACAGAGGCTATCCGCGCCTCGGTCAAAGATGTGCAGTTTGAGCTGTTTCTGGCGATTGCCCTGGTTATCATGGTGATGTATCTGTTCCTGCGCAATCTCGCGGCAACACTTATCCCGGGCGTGGCTGTGCCGCTCTCACTTATCGGGACATTTGCTGTTATGCATTTCTGCGGTTTCTCTGTCAATAACCTGACATTGATGGCGCTGACCATTGCCACCGGATTTGTGGTGGATGATGCAATCGTGGTGGTGGAAAACATTGCCCGCTATCTGGAGAAAGGGGAAAAACCCATTGTCGCCGCACTCAAAGGTGCCGGTGAGATTGGCTTTACCATTATTTCTCTGACTTTCTCCCTGATCGCAGTGCTGATCCCGCTGCTGTTTATGGGGGATATTGTCGGGCGGTTGTTCCGTGAATTTGCCATCACGCTGGCAGTGGCTATCCTGATTTCCGGGATTGTCTCCCTGACGCTGACACCGATGATGTGCGCCCGCCTGCTGAAAGCGGAATCCACCCGGCGCTCCAACCGGTTTTCCCGCGCCAGTGAACGTTTTTTTGAACGGGTTATTGCCGGTTACGGTCGCTGGCTAACGTGGGTACTGCGCCATCAGTGGCTGACACTCAGCGTGGCATTCAGCACCATGGTGCTGACAGTTATGCTCTGGCTGTTTATTCCGAAAGGCTTTTTCCCTGTTCAGGATAACGGATTGATTCAGGGAACCCTGGAAGCGCCGCAGTCTGTCTCTTTTCAGGCAATGAGTGAGAAACAACAGGCGGTCAGCCGTCTGCTGCTGGATGACCCGGCGGTTGAGAATGTCGCCGCATTTGCCGGTATCGACGGCAGCAATGCCACACTGAACACCGGACGCCTGCAAATCACCCTCAAACCGCTGTCTCAGCGCGACGACCGCGTGGAAACAATTATTGCGAGGTTACATAAAAAGGCAGAAAGTCTGCCGGGTATGACCCTCTGGCTGCAACCCTCGCAGGATCTGACGATTGATACCCGGACATCCAGGACACAATATCAGTTTACATTACAGGCCAATTCCCTTGAAGAGCTGGACCTGTGGGTGCCGCGCCTGATGGCGGAATTACAGGCTGATAAGGCACTGAAAGATACCGGCAATGACTGGCAGAACAAAGGGCTGGTCGCGTACATTGATATCAACCGGGACACCGCATCGCGCCTGGGTCTGACCATGACGGATATTGATAATGCCCTGTATAATGCCTTTGGTCAGCGCCTGATCTCCACCATTTATACCCAGGCGAGTCAGTATCGCGTTGTGCTGGAAAACAACACGGCACAAAACCCCGGTGCTGATGCACTCAATACTATCCGCATGATAAATAAAGACGGTAACTCTATTCCGTTATCTGCATTTGCCACCGTTTCACAGCGCTTCGGACCGCTGGCGATTAACCATCTGTCACAGTTCCCGTCAGCGACATTCTCCTTTAATGTCCCGCAGGACAGTTCGCTGGAAGCGGCTATAAATGCGGTTAAATCAGCAGAACAACGCATCGGACTGCCGAAAGATATCACCACTCAATTCCAGGGCGCGACCCTTGCCTTTGAAAATGCCCTCTCCGGTACACTGTGGCTGATCCTCGCCGCAGTAGTCGCCATGTATATTGTGCTGGGTATTCTGTATGAAAGCTTTATTCATCCGGTAACCATTCTTTCCACGCTGCCGACCGCCGGTGTCGGCGCACTGGTCGCGCTTATCATGGCAGGCAATGAGCTGGATATGATCGCGATAATCGGGATTATCCTGCTTATCGGCATCGTGAAGAAAAACGCGATTATGATGATTGATTTCGCTCTCGCGGCAGAGCGGGATCAGGGCATGTCGCCGTATGATGCTATTTATCAGGCCTGTCTCCTGCGTTTCCGCCCTATTCTGATGACTACCATGGCAGCACTGTTCGGCGCACTCCCTCTGATGCTCAGTACCGGGGTGGGTGCTGAACTGCGCCAGCCGCTGGGTGTCTGTATGGTCGGCGGGCTGATTATGAGCCAGATCCTGACACTGTTTACCACACCGGTGATTTACCTGATGTTTGACCGTATTTCTCACCGGCGTGATAACGCCCGTTTCACACCGGGTAATGATAACGCAGGCGCATCATCATGAAACTGTTCGCCCTGTTTATCGCCCGCCCGGTGGCAACCACACTGATAAGCCTGGCTATCACCCTGTGCGGGGCAATAAGCTTTCTGTTCCTGCCGGTCGCACCATTGCCGCAGGTGGATTATCCGGTGATTTATGTCTCGGCATCCCTGCCGGGCGCCTCGCCGGAAACCATGGCATCCTCCATTGCCACACCACTTGAGCGCTCTCTCGGGCAGATTGCCGGTGTCTCTGAAATGACATCGTCCAGCTCACTGGGCAGCACCAGTATCACACTGGAATTTGACTTAAACCGCGATATTAATGGTGCCGCCAGGGATGTGCAGGCGGCACTGAATGCCGCACAAAATCTGCTGCCGTCAGGTATGCCGAGCCGCCCGCGCTACTATAAATCCAACCCGTCAGATGCGCCAATCATGATCCTGACGCTGACATCTGACACCCTTGATACCGGCAAGCTGTATGATCTCGCCTCCACCCGGCTGGCACAGCGGTTGTCTCAGATTGAAGGTGTGAGTGAAGTGTCTGTCGGCGGCGGTTCCCTGCCTGCTGTGCGCGTGGAGCTGAATCCGTCACAGCTCTTTAACCAGGGTGTGTCACTGGACAGCGTGCGCAAAGCTATTGCGGATGCCAACATACTGCGCCCGCAGGGAGCACTGGCGGATGACGGACGCCGCTGGCAGATTAACAGCAACAGCGAGCTGAAAACCGCTGATGATTATCGTCCGCTGATTGTGCATTACAATAACGGCGCGGCGGTGCGCCTGTCTGATGTCGCCTCCGTTAAAGATTCCGTGCAGAATGTCCGTGCCGCCGGGATGACGAATGGCAAACCGGCCATTCTGCTGGTGATCCGCCGGGAAGCCGGTGCCAATATTATTGCCACCGTCGAACGGATCCGCGAACAACTGCCGATTTTACAGGATGCTATTCCTGCCAGTGTGGATATGCAGGTGGCACAAGATCGCACCCCGACTATCCGCGCCTCCCTGACAGAAGTGGAGCGTGCACTGACCATTGCTGTCGCACTGGTTATTTTAGTGGTTTTTCTCTTTCTGCGCTCAGGCCGCGCAACCTTAATCCCTGCGCTCGCCGTGCCGGTGTCGCTTATCGGCACCTTCAGCGCCATGTATCTGTGCGGATTCAGTCTCAATAACCTTTCACTGATGGCACTGACCGTTGCCACCGGTTTTGTGGTGGATGATGCGATTGTTGTACTGGAAAATATCGCCCGCCATATTGAAAATGGACTGAAACCCAAAGAAGCAGCACTGAAAGGCGTCAGTGAAGTCGGGTTTACCGTGCTCTCCATGAGTATTTCCCTTGTGGCGGTATTTATCCCGCTGTTGCTGATGGACGGGTTGGTCGGGCGGTTGTTCCGCGAATTCGCCATCACGCTGACGACCTCAATTGCCATCTCGCTGCTGATTTCACTGACCCTGACGCCGATGCTGTGCGCTTATCTTCTCAAAAGCCGTGCCGCTCCTGTGCGGGAGAGAAAACGGGGCGCGGGACGGATTTTATTCCGTATTCAGCAAGGGTACGGGCGCAGCCTCACCGTTGTCCTGGCGCACAGCCGCTGGGTAATGCTGATTTTCGCCGGAACTATTGCGCTCTCGGTCTGGCTCTATATCTCTATCCCGAAAACCTTTTTCCCCGATCAGGATACCGGGCGGCTGCTCGGGTTTGTCCGCGCGGACCAAAGCATTTCGTTTCAGTCGATGGAGCAGAAAATGCGCACCTTTATGCAGCGCATTAACAGTGATAAAGATGTTGCCAATGTGACCGGGTTTACCGGCGGCGGGCGGGTAAACAGCGGCTTTATGTTTATCTCACTGAATTCACTGGATGAACGGACAGACAGCGCGCAGGATGTTATCAACCGCCTGCGGGTGACACTCGCTGATGAACCGGGTGCAAACCTGTTTCTGATCCCCGTACAGGATGTCCGTGCCGGCGGGCGTGAATCCAATTCCAGTTATCAGTATTCCCTGCTGGCGGACGATTTATCCGCATTGCGCGAATGGGAGCCGAAAATCCGCAAAGCCCTGGCTGACCTGCCGCAACTGACGGATGTCAATTCAGATAAAGAAGATAAAGGTGCGGAAATGGCGCTGACCTATGATCGCGATGTCATGGCAAAACTCGGGATCAGCGTAAATGATGCTAACAATCTGCTTAATAACGCCTTCGGGCAGCGGCAGATTTCCACCATTTATGAGCCGCTGAACCAGTACAAAGTAGTGATGGAAGTCGCACCGCAGTTCACACAGGATGTCAGTGCGCTGGATAAAATGTTTGTGATAAACAAAGACGGGCAGCCGGTTCCGCTGAGTTATTTCGCGCAATGGCAGCCCGCCAATGCGCCGCTGAGTGTCAATCATCAGGGGCTTTCAGCGTCATCCACCATCGGCTTTAATGTGGCGGAAGGCTCATCACTGTCTGATGCGGTTGCGGCGGTTGAGCGTACCATGGTTGAGCTGAGTGTGCCGTCATCTGTTCGCGGCACCTTTGCCGGGACAGCGCAGCTGTTTCAGGAAACACTGAAATCACAGATATTACTGATTATCGCCGCCATTGTGACTGTCTATCTGGTACTCGGTATGTTGTATGAGAGTTTTATTCACCCGCTGACGATTTTATCCACATTGCCGTCAGCCGGTGTCGGCGCGCTGCTGGCACTGCATTTATTTAATATTCCGTTCAGCCTGATAGCCCTTATCGGGATCATGCTGCTGATTGGTATTGTGAAGAAAAATGCCATTATTATGGTGGATTTCGCCATTGCAGCGCAGCGTGGCGGACAAAGTGCCCGTGATGCCATCTTTCAGGCCTGTCTCCTGCGTTTCCGCCCTATTCTGATGACCACACTTGCCGCCCTGTTCGGCGCTCTACCCCTGGCACTCGGCAGCGGTGACGGCGCAGAGCTGCGCCAGCCGCTGGGGATAGCCGTGGTCGGCGGGCTGCTGGTCAGCCAGATCCTGACACTTTACACCACCCCGGTAATTTATCTGTTCTTTGACCGGCTGAGCCGCAAAAAAGCAGAACAAAAACACGGGCGATCCGTTCTGAGTACGGAGGAAAATCCATGAAAATTGGTATTGGTCAGAAATTATTTCTCGCGATTTTTGCCACCTGCATGCTGGTGGTGCTGACAATGCATCTGGCTATCCGCTTCAGTTTTGAGCAGGGGTTTATCGGCTATCTGCAACGCTCTGCCGAAGACCGCACAGAAATGGTTGCGGATGTCGTCGCGGAGCAATATGCCGATTACGGCAGCTGGTATTTTCTGCGTAATAATCAGCGCGGGTTTATGCAGGCATTACGCGCACTCGATACTGACAGACACATGCAGCATATGGAGCGCGGCTGGCGTATGCGTTTCTGGCTGCTGGATACCGACAATAAACGTTTGTTCGGACACGGTCCGGTGCCGCCGGGCGAGCTTTACCGTAAACCGGTGAAATATGAAGGAAATGTTGTCGGCTGGGTTGTGATGCCTGCCGATGATAAAATCAACCTGGCAGCCGATCAGAGTTTTGCCCGCCAGCAGGCGCGCACCAGTTGGATAGTCTCTGCGCTGGTATTGCTGGTCACCGTGATCGTCACCTGGCTGCTCGCCCGCGGCTTTCTGCGCCCGGTCAAACGACTGGCGGAAAGCACTCACCAGTTAGCCGCCGGTAATTTCAGCAGCCGCGTGCCGGTTCACGGAAATGATGAAATCGCACGGCTGGCGGATGATTTTAACCAGCTCGCCTCCACGCTGGAAAAAAATGAACTGATGCGCCGCGATTATATGGCCGATGTCTCCCACGAACTGCGCACCCCGCTGGCCGTATTACAGGGAGAGCTGGAAGCCTTACAGGACGGAATACGTCAATCCACCCCGGAAACGCTTGCCTCCCTGCTGGCAGAAGTACAGACGCTGACAAAACTGGTCAGTGATCTGCATCAGCTCTCGTTGTCTGATCGCGGTTCGCTCTCTTACCGCAAAGAGCCGTGTAATCTGTCCGATGTGATCAGCCGCTCGCTGGGTGTGTTCCGCCATCGTTTACAGGAAAAAAATCTCCGCGTATCCGTCTCGCTGCCGGAGACTCTGATGGTATTCGGCGATGATGCACGTCTCGGACAATTATTTCATAATCTGCTGGAAAACAGCCTGCGCTATACCGACAGCGGCGGTGAAATTTCCGTCACCGCACAGCAGGATGATAAACAGATCCGTGTCGATTGGTCAGACAGCGCACCAGGTCTGAATGATGAACAATTTGCACAAATTTTCGAGCGCTTCTACCGCAGTGAATCCTCACGCAACCGCGCCAGCGGCGGTTCCGGGCTGGGGCTTGCTATCTGTGATAAAATAACCGAAGCGCATCACGGGCAGATCCGCGCATCTGCATCCCCCCTCGGCGGCGTCACCATCACCCTGGTGCTGCCCCGTTCTGACACCCGGGAGTAACCTGCATGGAAGAGAATGCTGAACGTATCCTGATTGTGGAAGATGAGCCTAAACTGGCTCAGTTACTGATGGATTATCTGCACGCCGCCCATTACCGCACACACTGGCTGGCGCGCGGCGGTGAAGTGACGGCCTGGGTGGAGGAAAACCATCCTGATCTTATCCTGCTGGATTTAATGCTGCCGGAAAAAGATGGTCTGACTGTCTGCCGCGAAATCCGCCGGTTCAGTGATGTTCCCATTATGATGGTAACGGCAAAAACAGAAGAGATAGACCGCCTGCTCGGGCTTGAGATCGGCGCAGATGATTATGTCTGCAAACCCTATAGCCCGCGTGAAGTGGTTGCCCGCATCAAAACAATTCTGCGCCGCTGTCAGCGTAATCAGGAACCATCAGAGGATAAGTCTGATGTACTGATTATTGATGAGGTTAATTATCAGGTGCGCAGCGGAGAGCACAGTCTGGATCTGACACAGGTGGAATTTCGTCTGCTGCGTACTATGGTGTCACAACCGGGAACCGTGCTTACGCGTAATCAATTGCTGGATAATCTGTATGATGATTACCGCGTTGTCACTGACCGCACCATTGACAGCCATATCAAAAACCTGCGCCGCAAACTGGAACAGTTAGATAACGGGCGGGACTTTATTCATTCGGTGTATGGATTAGGATATCGCTGGGAAGGTGGCAATACGGAAATTATTACTGCCACGATCCTTTAAATATACCCAAAGTGGGCGAAGTGCACTCTCAATACCGATACATGAACTGCCAGTTATTGGGCGGTCGTACCGTAGCACTGTCTCCCACTACGATATTGAGAGTTAGTTTAATGGGTTACAATTGCTCCGTTGTAAATGTTTTTTATCACTTTCCCCGGATGAGGGACCTCTGTCATTAAAATGTAGGCGTTATTATTTTCATGTTTTATCTTGTCAATTCTAAAATTGATTCCTCTCGGCATTAAATACTCAGCCTGGCCTGACTCAGGACCTTTTATCTTACGTCTTATCTTCTCCCCTAAGCTTTTCCCGGGAAGGTTGTTTTCCATCTCAAATATTTGTCGCTCAGCTTCATTATTATACTTAGATAATCCAGAAACATTTACGGAAGAATCAGAAATTATTGCAAACTTGGCGTATTTTGTATCGGCATTTTCCTTCTTATTTTTATATTCTAAAAAACCTCTGTGAGCGGAGGTAGAGAGATATGTCATATCTTTTACAATGTCCCCCTCTGCTATGTGATTGTTGCCGCTTGTGCCCCATGGAGAATTTCCATCAAGATATGTGGTTACCCGATAGGTTATCCTTCTCTGACCATCAGATAAGAGGTTAAGGGCTTCATCAAAATGTTTTACTTTACTGAAGCCAGCTCCCGACCTGATGTTGGCATTTATTTGACTACTGTCTGTTGTATAATCCCTGACGATCTTCAGAGCATTCGGATCTTTCCCTTCCATAATGTTTTTTGCTTCATTTTCAGTTTTATCGGCTATTTCTCTCTGTCTTCTGAGGTTTTGAGGCCGAACCATCTTCATGAACATTTCGTCTTCATTACCTGAAAAGCCAGCGTTTAATACCCGGCCATAAATCTTGTCAGAAGGGGCTAAACCATTTTCATCATACAAAGTAACCGGGTTATTTCGAACCATCCTGAACAGGTTCAGCCCGTCCACCGTGCCCGCCGGGTCCGCGCTCAGCCACCGGCCCGCCCATGGCTGATAGTACCGGTACCCGTAGTAATACAGCCCCGTCGCGTCACGCTCCTTGCCCGAGTACCGAACTGTCTTGTAGTTCGCCTCCACCGCACTGCGGGCTGTCCATACCGCCGTCCCACCGTATGGATAGTACTCCTCCGTGCTGATGACATTCCCGTCTCTGTCCACCTCCAGGCCGCTGCTGCCAGTGAGATTATCGTAGCTGTATCTTATCTGGTCGTCAGTGATACCGTTCGGCCTGCCGCTCTCCCGGTGCAGCACCCGCACCTGCGCCCGACCTGCCTCACCCACGGTTACAACCTGCAGGCTCTCTGTTTCTGTACTGCCGCTCGCTGAGGTTCGGAGCTCCAGATTCGGCAGATACAGCGTCCGCTGCGTCTGTGTGCTGCTACCGGTTTTCTGCACGCTGGCCTTCAGGATACGCTGGCTGCCCGCCCCATAACGGTAGCTCTCTTCATCATCCGTACCGCCATCACGCACTACCGGCGTCACCTTCAGTAGCTCATTACGCCCCGTCCAAACGAGACACTGTCCCGCCAGCAGCTGTTTCTGCTGACCACCCGCAGTGAACAGAGCGTCAACGTCTGAAGGATTTTTCGTCAGCGTGCTCAGCACGCCCCGGTTGCTGTGGTCACTTATGGTGATATTTGTGGTGTAGCTGTTGTTTGTCGCCGGTGCGCTGTGGCAGATTTGCGTCAGGTTGCCGGCTTCATCGTAGGTATAATTGCGGGTGTAGTTTGTATACGCAGAGCTGTCGGTGGGAAGGGGAACGGTGACGGACGGTAAGCTGCTGCTCTGCTCTCCTGCATTTGCCATCTCGCGGCCGGTAGCGCTGACCATCTGGTACAGGCTGTCGTAGACGTACGCGTTCTCCGGCACCACTTTCTGGTTGCGCCAGAAGCGGGTCTCTTCAGCGTCATTACTGATTTTCAGGACATTACCCACCGGGTCATACTCATAGCGCAGGTCCTGCAGCACCTTCGCACCTGAGGCGTGACCGGCAGGTCGCTCCGTACGGATGCTGGTCAGGCGTTGTGTCCCGGCTTCATACGTGTACGTGGTCACTACACCGTTACCGTGCTCTTCACACAGCTTCTGCCCGGCGGCGGAGTACGTCAGCGACTTCACAATGACCTGCTCCTTTCCGCCCTTCAGCGTCAGCCAACTTCCTGACAGCAGGCCCGCCACATCGTACATCACCCGCTGCAGGTTTTCCTTCGCATCAATGGTGGTCAGCACAGCCCCGGTGGCGTCAGCCGTGGTCAGGGTGGTGTATGTTTCAGCATCAAGCAGGTCATTCCGGGCGGTGGCATCTGTCCCCTGCCAGTCGGCTGCCACATCCGGATTATCCGCATCCTTCAGCAGGCGACGCGTGACAGAAAATGGCACGCCGGTAAGTGCCACGCTGTCGGTCTGCGTCAGGCCGGCGGTATCGTAGTGGCTGACGCATACTCCCGCCAGGTTCAGGGCCTTCTCTGCGTCAGTATGTCCGGCATAAACAAAGCGCTCCGTGATTCGGGCGGCTTCACCGGTGACCTGTTCCGTGACGCTTAGCGGGCGGCCCGGCATCTCATACTGCCAGCTGCGGGTCACCGCCCGGCTTCTGTCCTCCGTGCCATCACTGGCAGTACTGATGTTACTGACCTCCAGAAACGGCCGGCCGGCGGCGTCGTTCAGTGTCACAGTGATGCCGTTATCCACACCCTCTGAACGCAGAACGTTGCCGGTCAGGCCGGTCTGGTAGCTGAAGTTCGCCAGTCCGGTGTCGTGCATGCGCGGGTCAGCACTCCGGGTCAGAAAACCGCGGGCGTCGTACTGATGACGGGTGATGCGCTCTCCGGTGACGTCCGGTGAGTCAGGATGTCGGTAGTACGCTATATTACGCACGGTCAGGCCACGGTTATCAAGGACCGTGACCGTTGGGGTCTTACTGAACAACGATGTGCTCATAATGTTCTCCTGTTTATGATAGGCAGCCGGTCTGGCTGCATAGAAAATTATACGGCAATTGGAGGATTTGCGCCTGAATGGGCACTTTCAGGACGGGATGGCGAAAGGCTGTCGGTATTATAAATTTCATTTTCAGTTATTGTGAGTACGGTGAAATGGATTGCGCGCATGAGGGGTTTCGATTGCGAGTCATTACACCTAATGAGCACAAGCCCCATTTTCCGCCGTCCTAAATTGGCGGAACTTATAGCGTGTACTCATAGCTGAACTGCATAAATTTACCCCTGTTATTTTATACAATCATTTCGGTGTATCAACATCAGGAACCGCTAATGATAATAACATTAAACCACTCAAAATTAGTTATCACTCAATGCCACAACATTTCAATGATCTGCGACTTGTAAGATGAGCCTTCCCCAAAAAAAAGGGAGGATATAGTGCCTGAGCGATTAAAGGAAATCCGGAAAGCAGCAGGTCTGTATCTCAGGAAAAATCATCAGAATTGATTGGAATTGAAGGGATTAGCGAACCGTCAGGCGATACGAAGACGAAATTCACACAGACGGAGAAACAGCCATGACTATGAACCTGCATACCCGGACAAGCGCCCCTGATTCCGCGCCGGCGACCAGCGTATCTCCGCCGGAGCAGCCGGGCTCCACAAGAACGAAATTTTCCGGGAAAAAAACAAAACAGATATTTATCAGATAGTGACAGACTGCATCATAGAAGTCTTAGAAGCGGGCGTTAAGCCGTGGGTGTGTCCGTGGAAACACAACGGTACAGTGTCCGGTATTCCGTCAAATTGTACGACTGAGACAGCCTACGCGGAATAAATATCATGTTGTTGTGGTGCAGCGCTGCAAAGCAGAGATTTAATGATCCCCGCTGGCTGTCCTGCAAACAGGCTCAGGCTCCGGGTGCACAGGTTCGCAAAGGTGAGCGCGGTACGATGGCAATTTTTTACAAAATGCATGGATACCCTTATTCAGACAAAATAGATCAAACGGCGGGCAGAACCCGCCGTCTGACATTCAGTTAATCAGAGAAGGCGATTTGATACGCGATACAATCATCTCAAGCGTATTGTCGGCATCCTGTAATAAATCGGCTTTCGCGATCCGGAATATGCGATCCAGCTCTGCGGTTTTGATGTGCAATTTAATCATCGAACGACTTTCACTGACAAGCGTAAATGCACTCAGCGGCGCTTCGTAACAGACAGCATACTGACCCGGGGTAAACAGCAGGTTATCACCCACAATAGCCAGCATCGGGTAATACTGAATGCGCCGGCCGTTAATAAACAGCACAATACCCACAGCAAGCATCAGCCCGCCGATATCCATCCCGACAAACAAAATACCCACACCGACAGCACTCAATAACAGCGCCATATTCATCTGGCGCTGTTTATTAAATTTCAGCAGCACCTCAAACGGTAATTGAGCCAGTTTCGGTACCGGTTTCAGTGACTGATACACGGCACGGTTATAGTCGTATAAGCTGCCGGCAATAAACACGAATCCCAGCGGGACAAAGATAATACCGCCGATCATTGCCAGGATCATGGACAGTTTTGGTTGGCTGCGTAAAAACGCAAGGCTGGCTAACTGCGCCACAAGCCCGCCACCCATCAGCATTTTCACCGCCGGTATCACTTCCAGCAGTTGTTGCATCTGATAATCCAGCTCGTCGCGGTACGGCTCAAGAGCCGACGGGATCCAGGAAATAATTCCCCAGAAAATCAGGTTAAGAGCCAGGCCGACCCACACTGCAATATGACGTTTTTCCATGTATCCACGCTGTAACAGGCAAATGTTGAATGATATATATACGACGAATGTTAATGACGTATATATAATTTGGCGGAACTATAGCAAATCAGCATCGGATGTTCATGCCATTTTCAGTAATTTATTTGATACCGGCCCCCGGTCGCGCTAGAATCCCGAGCCTTAATTACGCCCTCCCTTACCGGCAGGGTGCTGACTTGAACTCAGACGGAATACAACATGTTTACACCCGAATTACTTTCTCCGGCGGGATCGCTGAAGAATATGCGCTATGCGTTTGCTTATGGTGCCGATGCCGTTTATGCGGGACAACCCCGCTACAGCCTGCGTGTGCGTAACAACGAATTTAATCATGAAAACCTCGCCAAAGGCATTAAAGAAGCCCACGAACAGGGTAAACGATTCTATGTCGTGGTGAATATCGCCCCGCATAATGCCAAACTGAAAACCTTTATCCGTGATCTGGAGCCGGTCATTGCGATGGAGCCGGACGCTCTGATTATGTCTGATCCCGGCCTTATCATGCTGGTGCGCGAGCATTTCCCGCAGATGGACATCCATTTATCTGTCCAGGCGAATGCCGTTAACTGGGCAACAGTGAAATTCTGGCATCAGATGGGTCTGACCCGGGTTATCCTCTCCCGCGAGCTGTCTCTTGAAGAGATAGCCGATATCCGCAAAAATGTGCCGGAAATCGAGCTGGAAGTTTTTGTCCACGGCGCACTGTGCATGGCTTACTCCGGCCGCTGCCTGCTCTCCGGATATATCAATAAACGTGACCCGAACCAGGGCACCTGCACCAATGCCTGCCGCTGGGAATATAAAGTGGAAGAAGGCAAAGAAGATGTGGTCGGTAATATCGTCCACAAGCAGGAGCCTATCCGGGTAAAAAATATTGAACCGACCCTGGGTGCCGGCGCACCGACTGACAAAGTGTTTATGATTGAAGAAGCACAGCGTCCCGGTGAATACATGACCGCGTTCGAAGATGAACACGGCACCTATATTATGAATTCCAAAGATCTGCGGGCAATCGAGCACGTCGAGAAACTGACGCAGATGGGCGTGCATTCCCTGAAAATTGAAGGGCGCACCAAATCCTTCTATTACTGCGCCCGCACCGCACAGGTTTACCGCCGCGCCATTGATGACGCTGTTGCCGGAAAACCGTTTGATGCATCCCTGCTGACCACGCTCGAAGGTCTGGCACACCGTGGTTACACGGAAGGTTTCCTGCGCCGTCACACTCATGAATCTTACCAGACCTATGAGTACGGCTACTCTGTTTCCGATTCCCAGCAATTTGTCGGTGAATTTACCGGTAAACGTGTGGATGGTCTTGCTGAAGTTGATGTGAAAAATAAATTTCTTGTCGGCGACAGCCTGGAACTGATGACGCCGGACGGCAATATCAGCTTCACCCTGGAATCAATAACCACCCGTAAAGGTGAATCCACTGATGTGGCACCGGGTAACGGACATATTGTGTATCTGCCGGTTCCTGATGATGTTGACCTTGAATTTGCCTTGCTTATCCGTAACTTACCGGGAACCAGCACACGTAACCCGCATGTTCCTGACGCTATTGATGCTGCTGCAACAAAATAGGTAAATGTTCTGAATTTTCGAAACCGATCACAACAATCACTCCGGTTATTTCGTAGTATCGGACGAGAAAATGAAGAACTAAAACGTTTATTATAATTCAGGAACCACCTCCTTAGTTGGCTCAATCTCCCTTGAGCCAACCTTTTCTTTTTTGTGCACTCCCCCTCTTTTTCCGATAAATCACTGGCATATCTGTGTGTCGTTAGTTATTTTTAAATAATTAAACTATAGCCGACGTCATTCAGAATGCAGGCGGAGCGAAGCCAACGCACCTGCAGTTTGAATGAATAAGGGTATAAATACGGAGTCACTAAATGACCACTCCCCATCTCTTGGTTCTTAACGGAAAACGTGCCTCAGATGAACGTATCCGCCGGGCAGTACAACAGCTGCGGGACGCCGGTGAAAATATTCAGGTGCGTGTAACCTGGGAGTCTGATGATATCCCCCGTTTTGTTCAGGAAGCAGTCTCCCTCAATGCCGCCACCGTCATTGCCGCCGGCGGCGACGGAACAATCAATGCCGTATGTAATGCATTAATGCAACTCAGTGCAGAAACACGCCCTGTTCTCGGTATCCTGCCGCTTGGTACAGCCAACGATTTCGCTACTGCCGCCGGTATTCCGTCTGATCTGACCAATGCGCTGATACTGGCGGTCAACGGCAATGCCACCGCCATTGATATTGGTTGCGTCAATGAATCGCGTTATTTCATCAATATGGCAACAGGCGGATTTGGTCCGAAAATCACCACTGATACCCCGGAGCCACTGAAAAAAACCCTCGGCGGTGCTGCCTATTTCCTTCATGGCTTAACCCGCCATGATCTGTTGAAAGCCGATCACTGCACTGTCCGCTGTGACGATTTTCACTGGCAGGATGATGCGCTGGTGATTGGTGTGGGAAACGGCTGTCAGGCCGGGGGCGGACACCGGATCTGCCCGGATGCCCGTATCAATGACGGCCTGCTGAATCTGAGTATTCTGCCGGAACGCAACTGGCCCCGCTCACTGTGGAATACCTTGTTTAACGAGGGCGAGGCCGACGGTGTCATTATGAAGCACAGTACACACATCACGATCACGGCGGCACATGATATGGTGTTTAACCTGGACGGAGAGCCGCTGACTGGTCAGCAATTTAACTTTCAGCTGCTGCCTGAAGCGATCCAGTGCCGGTTACCGCCACACTGCGGGTTGTTATCTTAAACATTATCTATGACAATCCGTGACAATTTGATAACCAATGTCATTCAGGGTGCAGCCGGGCTGAACCTGCAGTTTGAATGAATAAGGGTATTACACGCTACAGAAACAGGAGTTTACATACCATGACTGATATCGTTAAATTGTTAGGTAATGATGCATCTTCCCTTCTCGGACACACCTGCACCACCATTGCAAAAGAAAACCTTTATCTGCCGGGCGATGATTTCGTCACCCGTGTGATGATGGATAATAACCGCCCGAATACTGTCCTGCGCTCCATGCAGTCCCTGTTTAATCACGGACGTCTGGCAGGCACCGGTTATCTGTCGATTTTGCCGGTCGATCAGGGTGTTGAGCACTCCGCTGCCGCATCATTTGCAGCAAACCCGCTCTATTTTGATCCGAAAAATATTGTGGAACTTGCCATAGAAGCCGGCTGTAACTGTGTCGCGTCAACCTACGGCGTGCTGGCATCTGTCGCCCGCCGCTACGCGCACCGCATTCCGTTCCTCGTTAAAATTAACCACAACGAAACCCTGAGCTTACCGGCTCAATATGACCAGACACTGTATGCCAGTGTTGACCAGGCGTTTGAAATGGGTGCCGTTGCCGTGGGTGCAACCATTTATTTCGGCTCACCGGAATCCCGCCGTCAGATTGAAGAGATTTCAGCTGCCTTTGAACGCGCTCACGAGTTGGGTATGGTGACAGTATTATGGGCCTATCTGCGCAATCCTGAGTTCAAAAAAGACGGCGTTGATTACCATGCCAGTGCTGATCTAACCGGGCAGGCTAACCACCTCGCCGCCACTATCGGGGCAGATATCGTTAAACAGAAGATGGCAGAAAATAACGGCGGCTTTAAAGCCATCGGTTTCAGCCACACTGATGAGCGGGTCTACAGCAAACTAACTACAGATAACCCGATTGATCTTGTTCGTTACCAGTTGGCAAACTGCTATATGGGACGTGCGGGACTTATCAACTCCGGTGGTGCATCCGGAAACAATGATATGGCTGATGCGGTGCGTACTGCGGTGATTAACAAGCGTGCGGGCGGAATGGGGCTGATTCTGGGGCGCAAAGCCTTTAAGAAATCGATGAAAGACGGGGTTGCATTAATCAATGCCGTGCAGGATGTGTATCTCGATAAGAGTGTGACGATTGCGTAATAAAACGCAGCCCGTTCTGCAAATCCTGAAGGATTCGTGGTAACGGGCAGGCGGACGAAAAGCATGCGCGTCATGGATGACGCGCCTGAGCGCACACGGATGTGTTTACAGCGGCTTTTCGTTTTGCCCGTTGTCCACGGAGCCGGGCTACGGTATCAGCGTTTCTTTTTCTTTCTGCCGGCCTGATTAAAGCGCTGCCGGTTATTCTCTGTGCTGCTCTCTTTTTTCTTCTGTTTATCAGATCCCGGATAAACAGGCGGGGCAACATTCACTTTGATATCCCGCTTCTGCGGTTTAGCCGCCGGTTTTTTGACTTTTTTTATCTTCTGATGATGATTTTTCAATCGCATCAAACATCTCAACCAACTCGTCATCCGTTAAATCACGCCATTCACCCACCGGTAACCCGGTCAGGCTGACATTCATGATGCGCACGCGCTCAAGTTTAGTGACTTCATAGCCAAAATGTTCACACATCCGGCGGATCTGGCGGTTAAGCCCCTGAACCAGTGTGATACGAAAAGCAAAAGGCGCTTCCTGCTTCACCTTACATTTTTTAGTCACTGTACCCAGAATCGGCACACCGGCGCTCATGCCGCTGATAAACTCATCTGTCACCGGCTTGTTGACTGTTACCACATACTCTTTCTGGTGATCATTACCCGCACGCAGGATTTTATTCACCAGGTCACCGTGGTTTGTCAGAAAAATCAGCCCCTGAGAGTCTTTATCCAGACGACCAATCGGGAAAACACGCTCGCTGTGATTAACAAAATCGACAATATTATTTTTCTCACCCGCCTCTGTCGTACTGACAATGCCGACCGGTTTATTCAGCGCGATTAAGACCAGGTTATCCTGCTCCCGCGCTTCAATAAGCTGTCCGTTAACTTTCACTACGTCACCAGGCATCACCTGCGAGCCGATAGCCGCACGTTTACCGTTGATAATCACCAGCCCCTGCTCAATATAACGGTCTGCATCACGGCGGGAGCAGATGCCGCTTTCGCTGATATATTTATTAAGACGTACAGACGAATCAGTTTCCATATCTTCCCCCTGAAAAGCGCGCAATATACACGAATTACCGTGTTATATCACCACCACTGATAAAAATGGTGAACCGGCCCCTGTCCGCGCCCGACATCCAGACTGTCTGCGGCGGCCAGCGCACCGTGTAAATACTGCTTTGCGGCTGCAACTGTGTCATACCAATCCGCACACTGCGGGCGTAATGCCGCCAGTGCCGCAGACAATGTACATCCGGTACCGTGACTGTTTTTGGTTGCAATCCGCGGGGAGATAAAACGGCAACGGCCCTCCGGTAAAAACAGCCAGTCAGGGCTTTCGGCGCTGTCAAGATGCCCGCCTTTCAGTAACACGGCCTTTGCACCCGCCGCCAGTAAGGCGTCACCCTGCTCCTGCATCATTTTTTCATTGGTGGCAGGGTCAGTTTTCAGCAGTGCTGCGGCTTCCGGCAGATTTGGCGTAATAATAGATACGTGAGGAAGCAATACTGACATCAATGAATCAACAGCATCGGCGTTTAACAACGGATCGCCACTTTTCGCCAGCATCACGGTGTCCAGCACCACACAGGGTAATGCATACTGCCGCAGTTTATCCGCCACAACTTCAATCACTGCCGCATTGGATAACATACCTATCTTGCTGCTGTCGATACGCACATCTGTTAACACCGCATCCATCTGAGCGGCAATAAAATCAGGATCAACCGGATAAACAGAATTCACTCCACAGGTATTTTGCGCCACCAGCGCGGTCATCACGGTTGTGCCGTAAACACCTAATGCTGAAAAGGTTTTTAAATCGGCCTGAATACCCGCGCCGCCACTCGGGTCAGTTCCGGCAATCGTTAATGCATTAATTCTCACCTGTGCTCCTGTTTATTCTGTCCGGAAAATAGCATATACCCTTATTCATTCAAACTGCAGGTTCGTTGGCGGTACTCAGATAGCCAGGTCACATAGTTTACCTATGCTCCCCGTCTATCTTCCCTTGCCGCCTGCCTGCATCTTGAATGACGTTGGGTATAGTGAATTATACGCATATGACCGCGGGAAACTACCGCCCGGGGATATCATCTTTACCTGATTTACCTGAAAGATAAAAAAACCCCGCGCCGGTAAGGGCACGGGGTCTGAATTTGCGTCAGTGATATACACTCGTCATGATAACGGCTATAAGGCTGTCGCATTCATTACGTTAACAGTACATATATCAGAGGCAGATACTCTGCCGGTGATGATTATGCGCCGGTGACGTTAGCCGCAGCAGGGCCTTTAGGACCATCCTGCACTTCGAATTCAACTTGTTGGCCTTCAGCAAGTGTTTTAAATCCGTCGGTCATGATTGCAGAGAAATGTACGAATACATCTTTGCTGCCATCAGCTGGAGTGATGAAACCAAAACCTTTTGATTCGTTGAACCACTTAACCGTGCCTTTAAGTTTAGCCATTGATAAAATTCCTATCCTACAGATTGCCAATATTATGGCGAATACAAACTAGTCGTTACTGCTTAAAAAACAGAAGCGTACCTCGTTTACCCATTTGAGTTATCACATAGGATAGTCCGGAAATCAAGTTGTTTTTTCCGGGGGAAGATCTGGTGCACATATTTAGAAATATTAATAACCGATTCCGGTAATATTCTGCACAAAATTCATAACCTCTTGTGTTTTAACACATAACAATTTTTCAGCTTTGTGCCTTTTTCAAAAGACAGGTAAGGTTCTCTGGCTCATCATTTCCACACTAAGAATCGGGCTGTTACATCGGCTTATTGGTATTTTATTTAGCTTTAAATCGGTTTGACCGTATGAAAATAATATGACGTTTATGTTATTATCCTTGTAGTCTATAAATTAACATTTCTTGTTATCAGCAATAATTACTCTAAATAATTCGGGATGCATGCAGGCGACAAGCTCCGGCCGCCGGGGAGCATAGATAAACTATGTGACCCGGCGGGCTGAGCGTAGTCAACGACCAGGCATCCTGAAGTATGACGAGTATAATCGTTTTAAAGGAATGGATTATTGTTACACCAGGAGTCATTCATGAAGCTTTCTTTATCTGCCATCAGCGCGCTGACACTCTCTTCGCTGCTGCTCCCTGTCCTCCCGGCCCTGGCTCAGGAACAGGTCACATCAAAAAGTGACAACATCACAAGTGAAGCACCTGCTTCTGAAGGGCTGTGGGATACCTTTAAACGCAACGTATCCCGGACCTGGGATTCAGATCAATATGATGTGTATGTGCCGTTCTGGACATGGCATAACAGACTGACCTACGACAAAGAAAAAACAGATAGCTATAATGAAAAGCCATGGGGCGCCGGCTTTGGTAAATCCTATTATGATGATGATAATGACTGGCATGCGTTATATGCCATGGCATTTAAAGATTCACACAATAAATGGGAGCCGATTGTGGGTTACGGCTTCCAGAAGATGTGGACACCAAACGGTCTCGGCGGATTTAAAGCCGGTGCCGGTTTTACCCTGGCAGTAACTGCACGGGATGATTATCACTACATCCCGATTCCGGTACCTTTGCCGTTGGCATCGATTGAATATAACCGCCTTGCCATTCAGGCCACTTATATTCCCGGCACATACAATAACGGTAACGTATTGTTTATGTGGGCGCGCTGGCAGTTCTGATAGTTCGTATATTCTGTCTGTCACATACATAAAGAAACCGGGGAATTCCCCGGTTTCTTTATTGCTTATACCCAACGTCATTCAAGATGCAGGAAGGCGGCAAGGGAAGACTGACGGGGAGCATACATAAGTATGTGACCCGGCGGGCTTCATGCTGCCAACAAACCTGCAGTTTGAATGAATAAGGGTATTATATTTTGCTTGCCCGGCGGCGCTCGTAATAGCGATAAGCCAGCCAGAGAAAGGCTATCCAGAACGGCAGCAGAATAACCGATATCCGCAAGTTATCCATCAGCGCTATCAATACGAGGATAAAGGCGAGGAATGCCAGGCAAATATAGTTTCCCCACGGATACCACAGCGCTTTGAAGAACGGCTCCACGCCCTCTTTTATCTTCGCCTGACGGAATTTCAGGTTGGAGATACAGATCATAATCCAGTTAATCACCAGCGTTGTCACCACCAGCGACATCAGCAGAGAAAATGCCTCTTTCGGTAACAGATAGTTGATAAGGATCCCGGCTGAGGTAACCAGCCCTGAGAGCATAATCGAGTTCACCGGCACGCCGCGCGGCGTGACATTTTTCAGAAATGAAGGTGCATTACCCTGACGCGCCAGGCTGTAAAGCATCCTGCTGTTACTGTACACACCACTGTTATACACAGAGAGTGCCGCTGTCAGTACCACGACATTAAGTGCGTGCGCTATCCAGAAATTAATATTTCCCTGCGACGAATCTGCCGTCCCGAACGCATGGCCTATTTCACGGAAAATAAGCACAAACGGGCTGACATCTTCGACAATTTTCGTCCACGGATAAAGCGACAGAATAACGGCAATCGAGCCGATATAGAAAATAAGGATACGGTAAACAACCTGGTTTACCGCTTTAGGGATGCTGTAGCGGGGATTTTCCGCTTCTGCTGCCGCCAGTCCGACCAGCTCAAGCCCGCCGAAGGAGAACATAATAATGGCCATGGCAAAAATCAGCCCTTTCCAGCCATTAGGCATAAATCCGCCCAGTTCCCAGAGATTGGTCACAGACGCCTGCGGCCCGCCGGTGTCGCTGAGTAACAGCCAGGCACCAAACAGGATCATACCAAGGATCGCCACGACTTTTATCATGGCAAACCAGAATTCAGTTTCCCCGTAAACTTTAACGTTCACGAGATTTATCAGGTTTATCAGTACAAAGAAGACCGCCGCAGATACCCAGGTCGGTACATCCCACCAGAAATTGATGTATTTACCAACAGCGGTCAGTTCAGCCATGCCCACCAGCACAAACATCGCCCAGTAGTTCCAGCCGGATAAAAACCCGGCGAATCCGCACCAGTATTTATGGGCAAAGTGACTAAATGAACCGGCAACCGGCTCTTCCGCCACCATTTCACCGAGCTGGCGCATGATAAGAAATGCAATAAATCCGGCTACTGCATAGCCGAGCAGGACGGAAGGCCCTGCCATCTGAATCGTTTCTGCGGTTCCCAGGAACAGGCCTGTACCAACAGCACCACCCAGTGCAATAAGCTGTATATGTCTGTTTTTTAAACCGCGCTTGAGCGTCTGCTCTTGCTGTACCTCTGACATTTTATCCTCTGTAACGGCCATATTATTATACTGAACGATGCGTCCGGCGCGCCGTTGAACGGCGCAAAAGTTTAAGGCCGTTATTAAAACATCATTTCACTGACTTGAATACCGTTAACAACAAGATAATCAGAGGGAAAAGGCAGACATCACCCCTTATCAGACGGGATAAATTTTGTAATTTCGCAGATCCCCAACATAAAATCCTCACGCTGATCACAGTACTTGTCCAGTGCCGCGATATAAAAAAAATACACCTGCAACAATAAGCAGCAAGATAATCACGGTTTTCTTCATTTCTCACCTATTTTCATCTGAATTATACCCGTTAAAAAGATTTAGTTATGTTACCAGTCTGATACATATATACGCAGACTGAACGTGGCGTTTCACAAAAAATCATGCCGGCCCGCAGAAAGTGCCTAAACAGATAACGCCCTGTTTTGTCATAATGAAATAAACTTGTATACTTGAAAAACCCTGAAACTGAGTCGAAATCGTAATGCTGCAAGATAATCATATAGCACTGGTGTGCGCCCTTAGTAAGTGGATAGAAAACCATCCGGGCCGCGTTATCCATCTTGAAGAAGTGGCTGCCTATTCCGGGTACTCCCTCTGGCACATGCAGAAAATCTTCAAAGAAGTTGCCGGCATTTCTCTCGGCAAATATATTCGTCAGCGCCGTCTTGCCGGTGCAGTCACTGCTTTGCGCCGCAGTGAGCAGACTATCTTTGATATCGCACTGGATTTCGGTTTCGGGTCGCAATCTCACTTTACCTATATGTTC
This sequence comes from Morganella psychrotolerans, assembly GCF_001676055.1. Taxonomy (GTDB): domain Bacteria; phylum Pseudomonadota; class Gammaproteobacteria; order Enterobacterales; family Enterobacteriaceae; genus Morganella; species Morganella psychrotolerans_B. Next base: position 549,322 of record NZ_LZEX01000001.1, read on the forward strand.
CGCAAAGAATATAACATCACTCCCTACGACTACCGTCAGAATCCTGAGATTGAGTTAGATATCAAAGAACCCTGGCATTTCACTCACGACTGTAACTAAGGCAACTTAAACAATTAATAACAGAATTATATTTAGTTATATGATTTTGGATTTTGTATTTAGTGTGTGTATTTAAAGGATAAAAGGTCGCCTGTCTGCGCGATTACCATGTTCTTCTCTGCTTTTAAAGGTAATGGCGATATCACGCGGCAACCGGAAGGCGTTATTGACATGTCCTCTGAATGGCGGCATAACATTTTAATTCTTTAAAGTTGTCACTGTTTTCAGGAGATTGCATGTCCGTAAAACTTATCGCCATTGATCTGGATGGCACTCTGCTTAATTCTTATCACCAGATAACCCCTGCCGTCAGTGCCGAAGTCAGTCGCGCAAAAGAAAAAGGGCTGCATATCATTCTGACCTCCGGACGCCCGTTTAACGGGATCCTGCCGTATCTCACTGAACTGGGACTGAATAAAGAGAACTGTTATTGCATCAGTAATAACGGCGCGGTTATTCATGAGGCACAAACCGGGGATCCGGTGATGGAAACACTGATGGATTTTGAGGATTACCGCTATTTTGAGTCACTGGCACGGGAGATAAATGTCCATTTCCATGTACTGAGCAGCAATGAAATGTACACCGCCAACCGGGATATCAGTTATTACACACTGATGGATGCTTATCTGACGCAAACTCAGCTGAATTACCGTCCGTCGGCAGAAATGGACAGCGACATGATGTTCAGTAAATTTATGATGATAGATAACCCGGTCCGGCTGAATGAAGCGGCGGGGTTTATTCCGCAGGTTTCCTTCGATAACTACAATATTCTGCGGACCGCCCCGCATTTTGTGGAAATTTCCGCAAAAAATGCCACCAAAGGGAACGCGGTTGCGCTTATTACTGAAAAACTGGGGCTGACACCGGACAAAGTGATGTGCATCGGTGATCAGAATAATGATATTTCCATGCTGGAATATGCCGGTGTCGGCGTTGCGATGGGTAATGCCGCAGATCATATTAAGCAAAAAGCCGGTTTTGTGGCCACGACAAATGATGACGATGGCGTGGCTGTCGCGATACAAAAATTTGTCTGACCGAAATTGAATGTGTTCAGATGCGCCATGGCACTTACAGGGTAATGACAAAAAACATTACCCTGTAGTTTGAATGAATAAGGGTGTATACCCAACGTCATTCAGGATGCAGGCAGGCTGAGCGAAGCCAACGAACCTGCAGTTTGAATGAATAAGGGTAATATTATTTAGAGCCATAACGGTAAATTAATGCCTTCGCCCGCGCCAGTGTATCGGCATCCGCAGCACCATTCACTTTATCGGATCGGAAATGCATCTGGAACGCCTTAATAACATTGCGGGTTTTCCCGTCCATTTTACCGGTTACCGCGATATCATAACCATACTGTTTCAGCGCCTGCTGTAACTCACGGACATTTATCTTATCTGACGGATGACGTCCGGCAAGAAAGCGCTGTACATCGCGTGTTTCAGGCCAGGCACCTATTCCGCGCTTTGCCAGATATTCCCACGGAAACATCGGCCCCGGATCCAGTTTACGCTGTGGCGCAATATCACTGTGTCCCACAACATTTTCAGGGCGGATATTATGACGCGCAATAACATCCTGAGCCAGCTTCACAATCAGGTCAATTTGCGCGGTCTGATACGGCAGCCAGCGCTGACCGACGGATAATTTTTCCACACCGAGGTTTACAATCTCAACACCAATGGAGTTTTTATTCAGACTGGTGTCTCCCCGCCAGTAACTTTTTCCGGCGTGCCATGCCTCGCTGCCTTCGGGGATCAGCTGTATTACCACCGGCTTGCCGTCACGCTGCACAGGTATTGTCGGCACCAGATACTGCACACTCACTCCCCCCGCAGTCAGCACACGCAATGATGCCTCATCATTAAGCGCGGTATAATGAAAAACGAGATAATTATTGGGTTTTGACAGCCACGGCTCTTTGATATTCCGCGGATCGACAATAAAATCACCGCGATCAATAAAATGACTCTGATTACTGCATCCTGTTAATACCAGCGCACACACTAAACACACATAACGCCACATCTTTTTTACCTTGTAAAACAAAATGTTATCTTACCCGGTATTGTTACCGGCACTGCGGATCTGTCCCGTCGGTATAACTCACATATTATAATAACAAGGAAAGTATCATTGCGGTGTATTATGACGACTTCACGGCCCGGGCGCTATGCCCTGAAAGCAGGATCAACGGATGTTTTTACTGCTGTTTTTGTTCATACGGAGATTAAAATGGATATTTATACCTACCCGAAATCACGCTCTATCCGCGCAACATGGGTGGCTGAAGAACTTGGCCTTGATTATCAGTGCCACTTTGTCAATGTGCTATCTGCGACAAAACATACGCCCGGAAAAAATAAAAAAGTCCCTGCATTGATTGACGGAGATATGGTTATCTTCGAATCATCTGCTATTTGTATTTATCTGGCACAAGCCTATGGTAACGGGCAGCTTTATCCGCAGGATTTGCGCAAACAAGCCATGGTTAATCAGTGGCTGGCCTATATTATTTCAGAGTTGGAAGCCCCGCTCTGGACTATTCTCAAACATGCGGTTGTCTGGCCGGAAGCCTTACGCAAACCCGCGCTGATTGAACCGGCTAAAGCTGACTTTTTGCGTGCCATCTCACTGATTGAACAAGAGATCAACGGAAAAACATGGCTATGCAATGATACTTTTTCTGTCGCCGATATCTTTCTGTTTCATATATCACGCTGGGCAACAACGCTGGGCCTGCCGCTATCTGAAACACTGACACACTATGTTGCCGCACTTGAGACGCGCCCGGCATTGCACCGCGCCCGTCTGCGGGAAGAAGCTGCGGCAAACACCGCAGGCTAATCATAACCACCCGCAGCTGCGGGTATCTTTACTTATATTCGTATTTATTGCCTGTCCGGATTTTCCGTAAGATCATACTGCTGCGATGCGGCTGTTAACGCCGCGATATCAGAGGCACAAATCAGTGCTTTGAGTGCGGTAAATTTATCTTCCGGCCAGTCATACAGTGCCAGCGCCTTTAATTCCCGGATAGTGTCATCATCAAACCGGTAACGAATTAATGTTGCCGGATTGCCGCCGACAACCGCATACGGCGGCACATCACGGACAACCACACTGTTTGCTGCAATAATCGCGCCCTCGCCAACCGTCACACCGGGCATTATCATCGCCCGCATACCAATCCAGGCACCGTCACCGACATGCGTATCACCTTTGCCGATATACGCGGCATCAATAACATCCTCAAACGGATAAAGGCTGAACCAATCATGGCGGTGTGTATGATTACCGCCCATCAGGATCACGGCTTCGGCTCCGATGCAGACATAATCACCGATGTATAATTTGTCGACATCCCAACTCAGCTGCCAGTCACGGCTGACATCATCGCCCTGTAAATAGCGGACAACCGAGCCCTCAAAACCGTTATCCCAACAATCGCTGTAATAACTGTGGGTGCCTTTAATATGGATATTCGGGTTAGTCACGGTTTCATGTAACCGCTCACAGACGGACCAATGTTTCTGTTTCATGGTAAATCTCACTAATAATCAGACAATTACCACAGAACGCTGTTCTATGGTGATGTATTCACGTTCAAAACACATCACTCCGGGCAATGATTGCCCGCTTCAGACGCAGATTTTTCATCACAGTCTCCGTTTGTAAAAACACCCGCCGAAGCGGGTGCAAAAGAAACGTTTCTGACTATCTCAGCTAATTGGCTTTCTGTTCAACCAGCGGATCGGGAGCATCTTCCCAGATACCATCCTCAACCTGCTTTTGGATTTCAGGGTAAAGATTGATGTCAAAATGCGGTAATTTTCCCGCTTTGCGCTGTTGGTTATAATCTTTTGCCAGCTTAAATGCAACGCCGGACAGCAGCAGAATCGCAATCAGATTAGTCATGGCCATCAGTCCCATCGAGAAATCTGCCATTTTCCAGACTAACGGCATTTCCGATAAAGCGCCAAACATGACCATTCCCAGAGCCGCCAGCCGCAGGACAAAAAGCCCTTTAGTGTGTTTATGCTCAAGGAAAACCATATTGCTCTCTGCATATGCATAGTTTGCAATAATCGAAGTGAACGCAAAAAAGAAGATAGCCACCGCGACAAAAATCGCGCCCCAGTCACCAATCACCGAGCTGAGCGCCAGCTGTGTGATTTCAATGCCGTTCACCTGATCAGGCGGGTTATCCAGTACGCCTGACGACAAAATAATAATCGCCGTCGCACTGCAAATCACAATGGTATCCATAAAGACACCCAGCATCTGGACATAGCCCTGAGCCACAGGATGTGGCGGAAACGGTGCCGCCGATGCTGCTGCATTCGGTGCCGAACCCATACCGGCCTCATTAGAGAACAACCCGCGCTGCACACCATTAATCATCGCCTGTGCCACACCATAACCCACCGCTCCGGATACCGCTTCCTGCAAACCAAACGCACTTTTTATGATAAGCATGAATATTTCCGGCAGACGCTCGGCATAATGCCCCATCACCCAGAACGCGAGGATCAGATAAGCCACCGCCATTACAGGCACAACTAACTCAGCTACCCGGGCAATAGAACGAATACCACCGAAAATAATGATCCCGCAAAGTACCACCAGCCCGATACCGACATACCCCGCATCTGCACCAAATGCCATTTTGGATGCCTGCGCAATGGAGTTAGCCTGAACGGCATTAAATACCAGTCCGAATGCGATAATAAGAAGAACAGAGAACAGCACGCCCATCCAGCGGGCTTTCAGCCCCCGTTCCATATAATAGGCAGGCCCGCCACGGTAGTTTCCCTGATCGTCCCGTGTTTTATAAAGTTGCGCCAGTGTACTTTCAATAAATGAGGTCGCCATACCGATCAATGCGACCACCCACATCCAGAAAATAGCCCCCGGACCGCCTGCTGTAAGTGCGATTGCAACACCGGTCAGATTTCCGGTACCAACCCTGGCAGCCAGGCTGGTACACAGCGCCTGAAATGGCGATATGCCGGATTTATCCGATTTCTTACTGTGCTTTAACACACTGAACATATGTCCGAAGTGACGGAATTGGATAAATCCGGTACGGACAGTAAAATACAATCCGACGCCAAGTAATAAATAGATGAGCAGGTGGTTCCAAAGCAGTCCGTTTAACGTATTAATTATGTCGGTCAAAGTTATACCTCTTTATATTGCTATGGCAGGTTTTCGGCAAATAAATGCCTTAACGAATGACAGGTAATATAGGTGTTGTCATCTCTGAACTATTATTATTGTTTAAAAAAAAGACACCCTCTTATTAAAAATCAACCTGACTTTACCATAAGAGTTATTTTCCTGTATATTTTTTTTATTCATTTTTTTTCGTTTTCTATTTATTCACGTTACTATTTAATGTAAATCAGGAAGCATTGAAAAACAAAGTGAGCACATGAAAATAAAATATAAATACTTTAAAAACATACAGTTAAGTGCTGACCTGGATATATTTAGAATTATACCCCGCTACTTTCAATTTATAACCTTAATCATCAACCTACTTTATCTGAAACAGATGTTTAATTTATTAGCATACTCATTTTGCTATTTTTATTTTATTCATTCATGTTACTTGTTATTTAAATATGACTATTAACCTTAACTCAGGTAAATCATCGCAGACAAAAATGATTATCTTCATCCGCCATAAAACTATTTAAACAGAATTGGTAATAAAAAATTACCTTTGTATTCTCAGGACTAATTTGCCGGGGGATATATTAACACGATTTATTTCGGATGTATTTTCAGCGATTACACATAGGGACACAGGTGAACAAATCACCACTTGCCGGTTCTCTGAAAGCAGAGAACAACCGGTTTGCGCCGAAACCGGAGAGGTAAACATTGCGTTCAGGCACAAACCCGGTAAAAAATGCTTCCCGTGCAGGCAACTTTACGTTAACCTATCGCTATATAATTCGTTATATATCGAGTTGTATGCATTGCTCTTAATATATATACTTTTGCCGGTCAGCTGACCGGCAATTTTTTTATCTGAAAGAAAATATTATTATCGCTGAAGGATAATTGCATTGCGTTATCTCTTTAAATATATACCGGCAGCAAATTTATCATAATTTGTTCTTTTACCGGCCTTTCCTGTGAGGTAGACTACCCACATCAGTTTAACTAATGTAACCGTTATGTCCTCTCTGCAACTCGTACTGACTATCTACGCAACAGGTGGTCTTTTTTCATTTATTCTGACCTTTTTTCTGACAAAAGATCCGAACCCGCTTTTCCGCCTGCTCAGTTGTCTGCTGATAGCCCTGACCTGGCCAATGTCATTGCCGGTGGTTATCCTGTTTTCATTGTTCTGAGCCGGTATCCTGAACGGACAGATGCGGGTTCAGTATCACGGCGGGGAAGCACAAACGAAAATACATAAGGCAGATATAATAAAGGAGTACAACAACCACAGGAAAATAATGTTGTGGCCGTGTCCTCCTTTACTAACATAATGAGTCTGCTGTTGCAGAAAAAGTAAAAGTAATAACACCATTCAAAAATAATAACGTGGACAATCAATCCATCGCATTGATAGCTTTTTCATAAATCACATTCATGAAATCATCATTCTGTTGCTCTGAATATATTTCCAGCATAACCTGAATGGCTTCTTTGGTAACAGGCTCGCCACTTTTACACAAAAGGACAGCCGCCCTGCCAATTACCTGGCAAATTTCTCCATAGACATATGCGTCGCTTACACGTTCTGAAATCATAATTGTGCCTATTTGTCTTATAATATAACTACTCCCCTGTCCGTTCTGTACCGCAGGAAAGGGATTGCTGTTCACTAATGCATCAGTAAAAATAATCTAAAAAATGCTCAATAATTAATTATCGTCACATTGCGATTAATGTTCAAAGAAAAAACATAATATTCAGGTAACACTTTAAAGAAGACATAAGACACTCATTCACTTTCAAAGGTTTACGCTATTTACGTGTTATCCCCGGTTGTTATTGTTACTTCTGAGTTACATTTCGATAAATACTATATCATGCGATATATACTTTTTCGCCACCAATATACATAAATTTATAAAAAAATCCTCATACTCAATAAAAGACTATATTATGATTATCTTAATGAGTGCAGACCACTGCGCCATACTCATTTATGGCTTATATTAATCATACAAAATGTCAATATTTCCTCAACAGGCAGAGATTCACTTTATTACTTAACATTTAGTGTGGATTTTCAGTATTTACACACTACATTCATTATAAGTATTAACCAGTAATCAATAAATGAATATAGGTATTATTTACTTTATGCCTCAAGACGAAAACGTATTGATAGCACAATTTTATTTACCCTAAGATTTCATATCTTCATTTATATTATTATCTGCCCGCGTTATATAATAAATAAATAACCCGAAATTTTGCTTAATCTTATTTAGAATACTCACTGTGTGAGTCAATATCTTTCATTACCCTGAAAGCATGTTCCGGACAGAATCTGCCACATTTTTAAACAAATCTATCGTAAACAAGACATCTTGTTTTACAAAGTATTAATAATTAACATTATCGCTGCCGATACCAGTTTTTTATAGTTGTATTCGCCCTGTTTTCCCATTATGATTCGCGCCTTTGAATAGTGTGTCTCTCTTTTATTTATCTGATTGAGGTTATATGAGCTCTACTCGTATTGCGAATCCCGGCCCGTTAGGCTTACTGGGATTTGGTATGACAACTATCTTGCTGAACGTCCATAATGCAGGATTTTTCCCGATGGCATCCGTTATCCTGAGCATGGGAATTTTCTACGGCGGAATAGCACAGATAATTGCAGGTATTTTTGAGTTTAAGAAAGGAAATACATTCGGCGCGACTGCATTTACCTCTTACGGTTTTTTCTGGATAAGCCTTGTCGGTATCATGGTTATGCCGTCAATGGGATTCGGCGTAGAAACCAGCCATGAATTCCTGGCAGTTTACCTGGCATTGTGGGGTATCTTCTCTTTCTTTATGTTTATCGCCACACTGAAAGCGAACATTGCTCTGAGCACTGTTTTCTTCTTACTGGTTATTTTGTTTGCTTTACTCGTTATCGGGAATGCTACCGGTAATGCAGCAATGCTGAAATTTGCCGGTTATGAAGGGATACTGTGCGGTGCTGTCGCATTCTATCTGGCCATGGCTGAAGTTCTGAATGAACAATACGGCCGGACCATTTTACCGATTGGCGAACGCCACGCGTAATTAACTGAATTACCAGTATTAAAAAACCCGTTCACTTCACAGTAAACGGGTTTTTATTTATTTTCAGTTAAAAATTATACCCAACGTCATTCAGGATGCTGCCCGGACCCTGCAGTTTGAATAAATAAGGGTAATAATCAGAAACTCAGCCCGGCACCCAGATATGCACCATCGGCAATCCGGTTTTCATGACCGTTATTTGATTCCACTTCAATTTTACGATAACCGGCATTCACACTCAGCGGCGCAAACACTGTCCAGTTAGCACCCACGTTCGCTTCTTTATATGAATCATTACCGGATACCAGTGCTGACGGCGCACCATAATATTCACCGTAAACACTCAGAGACGGCATAATACTCCACGCCACACCCACACCGGGAGCAACTGCCAGTCCTTTCTTACCGGAATCCGGATCCAGATACAGCGCTTTCCCGCCGATACTGGCAGAAACAGGGCCTAACGGAAAGGCGAATTTAGCTCTGGCACCGCCGAGCTGACCCGCATGGTCGCTGCGCGCCCAGTTACCATCAAACGATAAGCCGGCATTCGGGTTGCCGAAACCCACATTCATGTCGGTATATTTCTTACCGGCCTGCATACTCATTGATACCGCATTTGCCGCACCAGCAACAAACATCAGTGATGCAGCCGCAGCCGCCATATATTTTTTCATTATGCCACCACATTAAAATCAGACAGGGTTCTGTGCATTTTCTCTGAAATGCTAACCATTTGAAAGTTAATAATTTACGATTTATGTAAAGTTATCTATACCAAGCGTTGTTCAGAATGCCGGTTCGAATAAATAAGGGTATAACCTGAATCAATAGGTCTAACCAATCCATCAAATCGACACATTCTTTTTCCTGTAGTGCTATATTTTATACCAAGTCAAAAATTCAGATAAAAACAATAATGCTCCGCACAATTTCTGACTAACCATACTGCTGATTGTGTACATCGCGCTAATTTCTGCATTTCAGCTTGTTTGTTTCTTTTACCGACTGGAGATATGTGATGAAAAAGAAAGGATTAACCACCGCGGCGGGCGCACCCGTTGTTGATAATAATAATGTGATGACTGCCGGAAAACGTGGACCGATGTTGTTACAGGATGTCTGGTTTCTTGAAAAACTCGCGCATTTCGACCGCGAAGTGATCCCTGAGCGGCGTATGCACGCCAAAGGCTCCGGCGCATTTGGTACATTTACCGTCACTCACGATATCACCCGCTTTACCCGCGCCAAGCTGTTTTCCCAGGTCGGCAAAAAAACCGATATGTTTGCCCGTTACTCAACCGTTGCCGGTGAACGCGGTGCGGCTGACGCCGAGCGTGATATCCGCGGATTTGCGCTGAAGTTTTATACCGAAGAAGGTAACTGGGATATGGTGGGTAATAATACTCCGGTATTCTATCTGCGTGACCCGCTGAAATTTCCGGATCTGAACCACGTTGTCAAACGGGATCCGCGCACTAATCTGCGCAATATGGCGTATAAATGGGATTTTTTCTCGCATCTGCCTGAATCGCTGCACCAGTTAACTATTGATGTCAGTGATCGCGGACTTCCGCAAAGTTTTCGCCATATGCACGGCTTCGGCAGCCATACCTACAGCTTTATCAACAGTGATAATGAACGTTTCTGGGTGAAATTCCACTTCCGTTGCCAGCAGGGAATTGCCAACCTGATGGATGATGAAGCAGAACAGTTAATCGGTAAAGATCGCGAGAGTTCACAGCGTGACCTCTATGATGCCATTGAAAGCGGAGATTATCCGCGCTGGAACCTGCAAATCCAGATAATGCCGGAAACCGATGCGGCAAAAGTCCCGTATAACCCGTTTGATTTAACCAAAGTCTGGCCGCATGCCGATTATCCGCTGATGGATGTGGGCTATTACGAACTGAACCGTAACCCGGAAAATTATTTCTCTGATGTGGAACAGGCTGCATTTAATCCCGGCAACGTAGTGCCCGGCATCGGTTTCTCTCCGGATAAAATGTTGCAGGGGCGTTTGTTCTCCTACGGTGATACACAGCGCTATCGTTTAGGTGTGAACCATAATCAGATACCTGTCAATAAGCCACGCTGCCCGTTCCATAATTATCATCGCGACGGTGCAATGCGTATTGATGGAAACAGCGGCAACAGTGAAACCTATGAGCCAAACAGTGCCGGGCTTTTTCAGGAACAGCCGGATTTCAGCGAGCCGCCATTGTCACTTGAAGGTGCCGCAGATCACTGGAACCACCGCGAAGATACAGATTATTTCAGCCAGCCGCGTGCGCTGTATGAATTACTCAGCGATGCCGAACATCAGCGCATGTTTGCCCGTATCGCCGGAGAGCTTATTCAGGCAGCGCCACAAACGCAGGCACGTCAGATTGATCTGTTTAAACAGGTTCATCCCGGATACGGTGCCGGTGTGGAAGATGCAATGGCAAAACTGAAGAAATAAATACCCTTATTCATTCAAACCGCAGGTTCGTTGGCTACGCTCAGCCAGCCTGCATCCTGAATGACGTCAGGTATATCCTGAATAAACATAAAAGCCGTTGCAGACAAGTCTGCAACGGCTTTTTTATGACAAATTACACGGCGCTGAAACGTGATTGCGCAAGCTCGGTTAATGGCGCTCGCGCACGTTTTATACCACTGCCGGCCTCAGCCGGAGGTAAATCATAGCAGGCGGCCGGGCGCATAAAAGGTGCCAGCTCAGTACGGCACCAGTCACATAACTGCTGCTTCTGGTCTGCTGTCCATTTATCATAGTCACGGATCAAAAAAACCGGTGATGCACCGAACTCCGCACTGGCCACCGGCACAACATAGCATTCGGCTATCAGCGGGTGCTGCATCAGGTGTTTTTCAATAATCTCCGGCTGCACATTCTCGCCGCCGCAGCTGAAAAGATTATCCAGCCGCCCGTCAATCACCAGTTCCCCATCCTGCCAATGCCCTTTATCGCGGGTCGGATACCAGCCCTCTTCTGACGGCAAGGTGTGCAACCCGCCGTCCAGCCAGATCCCGGCGGCAAAACTGTCACCTTTGAGCCAGATTTGCTGTGCATCATCCAGACGGACAGCTTTACCGGACAGCGGCTCACCGACGCCCGGCTTGCCGTCTGCCCGTTTTGCACAGACCGTTGACGCAAATTCTGTCATGCCATAACCGCACCAGCAGCGGATCCCGCGGGCTCGCGCCGCATTTGTCAGAGTAACCGGGATCGCCGCGCCGCCAAGCAATACATCGCGCAGCGGCGGCAGTGTATCCGGTGACTGCAACAGCCGCCAGAGCTGAGTAGGCACCAGGGACGCATGACTGCACCCGCGCAGGGACTGCGCCAGCGTTTCACCTTCTGCCCGTAATACCATCTGCCCGCCCTGCAACAACCAGCGCCAGAGAATCCCCTGCCCGGAGACATGATAAAGTGGCAGGGATAACAGCCAGCTGTCATCTTCCTGATAGTTAAGCAGGGAAACCACACTTTGCGCACTGGCAAAATGCGCGACCGGACGATGCGCGATAGCTTTCGGCAATCCGGTCGAGCCGGAGGTCAGCGTCAGGGTTGCCAGGCGTTTCGGATGCGCAATCACATCCGGTGGCAAACTACCCGTCAGTGCCGTATCCAGTGATTTTAAGCCCTGAACAGTATCGGTATTCTGATGCCGGTCACAGATAAAATCAGCGCCGAGAGAGGCAATAAGTGCCGTCAGCTGTGTGTGCGGCAATGCCGGGTTGAGTATCAGGGTTATCGCACCACAGCGCAGCAATGCCAGAAAATCAATGACCAGCTCCGGGCTGTTTTTGCCGCGCAGCACAACACAGTTGCTCTCGCGTACACCCTGCTGATAAAAACCCGCTGCCCGCGCATCAATACGTGAGACTAATTCTGCCCATGTCAGAGAGATCCCGCCGCAGCGCAGCGCAATATTCTGCGGCGCCTGCGAAGCACGGGAAACCCACGGCCATTCTGCTGTCGGCATTACCATTGTCCTGTGATTGTTAATTCATTTTCCGTAATAAGCGGTAACGGGCTGTCAGGCCACGGGCGCACCAGCTGAGACTGCATCAGAGACAGTGTATCCAGACCCGGAAGGGTGTCAGGTGTCAGCCAGCCGGCAATACGGGCAAGTTGTGTCAGCCCGAAACTGCTTTCAACAGAGGAGCTTATCACGGCCTGTAAACCGGCACGGTGTGCCGCATCAATCAGTTCACGGCAGCGCGTGATGCTGCCGGTCAGTGTGGGTTTGATAACAATCGCCGCCACACCCGGTTGTGCCTGAACGACAAATCCCGGCTCCCGTACAGATTCATCCCAGGCAATCGCTATCCCGGTATCCCGTGCGTAATCTAATGATTCCGCCGGTGTTTTACAGGGCTCTTCGAGGAAATCAATACGGGCGCGGTATTCCGGTGCCACATATTTCGCAAAACCGTCGGCTTTCACCCGGGTCCAGCTGCGGTTGGCATCCAGGCGCAGGCGCAGATCCGGCACCGCTTCCAGCAGAAGATTCACCACCATACCGTCGCGCACCGCTTCATACAGCCCGACTTTAACCTTGGCAATTTTATCACCCTGCATAGCATCCAGCGCGAGGATCAAATCATCCGGGTCACCGGTACACAAGGGTGCTTTACGGGTACTGAGCGCCTCAGGTAATGTGCCATCCAGCTCCGCCAGCGCACAGCTGATGCCGAAAGCCACACTCGGCAGTGTGCTTTCAACCGGATCTGAACCGCTGCACCAGTCAGAGATCCACGCCTGTGCAGCAGACAATGCATCATCCAATGATTCATGACTGAATTCAGGCAACGGGGAGATTTCCCCCCGCCCTTCACTTCCTGCTTCCCGCAGACAGACCAGCAGCCCGTCACGTGTTTTCAGGCGCTGATTGCGCAGAATAACGCCTGCCTCCATCGGCAGGCTGAACCGGTATAAGGTCGCGCTGCGCATTACGGATTACGTTTAAATTTAGAGAAGTCCGGCGCGCGTTTTTCGTTGAATGCGTTGCGCCCTTCCTGGCCTTCATCGGTCATATAGAACAACATGGTGGCATTACCTGCCAGCTCTTGTAATCCGGCCTGTCCGTCACAGTCGGCATTCAGTGCCGCTTTCAGGCAGCGCAGTGCCATCGGGCTGTTTTCCAGCATTTCACGACACCAGCGCACGGTTTCTTTTTCCAGATCCGCGTAAGGCACAACGGTGTTGACCAGTCCCATATCCAGGGCTTCCTGCGCACTGTACTGACGGCAGAGGAACCAGATCTCGCGGGCTTTTTTCTGCCCGACAATCCGCGCCATATACGCTGCACCCCAGCCGCCGTCAAAGGATCCGACTTTCGGTCCGGTCTGACCAAACACCGCGTTATCCGCCGCAATGGTCAGGTCGCACATCATATGCAGCACATGCCCGCCGCCGATGGAATAACCCGCCACCATCGCAACAACCGGTTTAGGACAGGTACGGATATCACGCTGCAAGTCCAGCACGTTGAGGTGATGAACACCGGTATCATCCTGATAGCCGCCGTAATCGCCACGGATTTTCTGGTCACCACCGGCACAGAACGCTTTTTCACCCTGTCCGGTAAAGATAATAGTCCCTATCCCGTCATCATAGCGGGCATTCGCCAACGCACTGATCATCTCTTTGACCGTTAACGGGCGAAAGGCATTGCGGACTTCAGGACGGTTAATGGTAATTTTGGCGATACCGTCTTTCGATTTATGAAAAAGAATATCTTTATAATCGCCGGTGCAATCAACCCATTCAACCGGGGCACAGAGCTGCTCTTCGCTCGGGTACATCATAACGGTGAGTTCCTTTAAACAGAGTGTAATGATAAAAATGTCCGGATTGCCTGTGCAAATGCCGCAGGGTTTGCCTGATGGGTATTATGCCCGGCATCCGGAATTGTCTGTAACGTAAATTGGTGCGCGCGTGCGATGGCACAAAATTTTGTATCCCGTTCACCGCAAATATACAACAACGGGACGGTAAGCTGTTTCAGTGCGTCTGCCAGATCCGGCTGATGCCCCAGAGAAGTATCAGACAGCATGTCCGCAATCGCACATGCATTATGATGCAGATGCTGCGCTACCCGTTGCCTGCGCTGTTCCTCACTGAGATCTGCAAATACCCCCTGACGATACCAGTCATACAGGAAGTCTGCCAGCGGGCGCTCACGTAACTGTTGCGCCAGGCCATTATCATGCAGGAGACGTACATGACGTTCATCCTCTGTGGCAAGCCCGGGGTTTCCCGCTTCAATAATCAGCCCGCGCAGCCCGGCAGGTTTACCGCAAGCGGCATGGTACATTGCCAGCCGTCCGCCGAGGGAATAACCGACCAGCCAGTAATCATCGATACCATTTGCAGAGAGTGTCGCCTGAATCTGCTGATTTACCTGCTCAAAATTTCCCGCACGCACAGAGGCCGACTCTCCGTGTCCGGGCAGGTCAATCACAAGGGACGGATAATCCCCTGCGTTATTAATGATCGGCTGCCACTCTTCTTTGCATCCCCACAGACCATGAAGCCAGACCAGCCGGGGACCTCGTTTTTGCGACATAAATTGCCGCGAGGCAAGTACCGTCATTGCGCCGTCTCACTGACGAGTTGCTGAAGGCAGCGCGCGCCGGTGTCTCCGTCAGTCGTCACTTCAATTACCGTTGCGCAATGCTGTGACCAGGCTTTTTTCAATGTGTCTTTCAGTGACGTCCAGTCACCCGGCGCACTGTAATTGAGGCCGAACATCTGTGCGGCACCGGCAAAACTGACCGATTGCGGCATACAATAAAATTTTTGCCGTTCCTGCTCCGGTGTCGGCAGCATAGAAAAAATCTGCCCGCCGTTATTATTTACGATCAGCAAGACAAAAGGTCCGTTAGTATGACGCAGCAGCGCCAGACTGTTTAAATCATAAAGTGCGGAGATATCCCCGACGACCGCAAGTGTCGGTTTTGCACTGCCGCGCTGAACACCGGCGGCAGTCGAAATCAGTCCGTCAATACCGCTCGCACCCCGGTTACTGTAAACAGGATAACCGCACGGTAACTGTGCAAAGGCATCAATCAGCCGCACAATCAGGCTGTTTCCGGCAAATAAAATGCCCTGCGGCGGCAATAATTCATCCAGGCGGCGGGCTATCTGGGCCTCGCCCCAACCTTCACGCAATGTCTCAGTGACATGTGCGCTCAGTGCCTGCGTCCATTCTGTCAGTTGCGGCGCCCAGGGTGTGCGGCTCTGTGCCGGATGGTCATCCAGCCATTCGCCCACAGAACAATCAAATTTACGTCCGCGATGATTTGCCGGATCCAGGCGCCCGGGAATAGTATCAATTATCCAGAATTCCGGCGGCGTACAGGCGGCCTGCCACTGCAACAGACGTTTACCGGTCAGACTTGAGCCGAACTGAATAATCACATCGGCCTGCGCGAGCACGTCACGGTAACGTGAAGAGGCCAGCCAGAGGTCAGCATGCGGCAGTGATTGCCCGGTCTGGGAAAGCACGTCGCTTATCAGCGGCCAGCCAAGGTTGTCCGCCCACTGACGTAACTGTTTTCCCTCACCGGCCTGCATGCGTCCGGCAATAATCACGCCTTTTTTCTGCCGCCAGAAAAACCAGTCATCGACACTGATAACAGAGGTACAACGGGTCTGCTGTAACCAGGGTTTATCACTCTGCCACCAGTTACCGAGCGGTACCTGCCACTCTTTACCGGTGATCCCGTCATCATCATACAGCGGTTCGGCAAACGGACAGTTTATATGCGCCGCACCATGTTGCAGGCGATTCATGATGTCATCGAGCGAAGAGACAAGCCAGGCGGCTGTAATATCAAAGGTCGGGCGCGGCAAAGCAAGTGTGGCTGATGGATGAGAGGAAAAAATCGTGGTCTGGCGGATAGCCTGGTTCGCGCCACAGTCAATCAGCTCCGGCGGGCGGTCGGCGGTCAGGAAAATAACCCGTTCGCCGGTCAGTCCGGCTTCAATCAGTGCCGGATAAAGATTTGCCACCGCAGTACCGGAGGTCACAATCACTGCTACCGGCATCCGCGTGCTTTTCGCCAGTCCCAGCGCAAGATGCCCCAGCCCGCGTTCATCAAAATGGGTATGGCAGACAAATTTATCGTTTGCCGCCGCAGCCAGTGTCAGCGGTGTTGACCGGGAGCCCGGTGCAATACAGATATGGCGCAGCCCGTGGCGGCTCAGCGCCTCTAAAATCACCTCCGCCCAGCGGCGGTTTAATGCACTGTTTGACATCACTCACCTTCACTAAATCAGTCATTTATCCCAGTGTACGGGTTGATCTGAAAAATACTTTAATACAGTTCAATAAATCAGATGATTATTTCAAAATCAACGCCCTGCTATAGCTCACCCTCAAGCAATGTCCGCAGCCCGGCCGCTTTATTTTCGATTTCGTTCCATTCCGCCTGCGGGTCTGATCCCGCGACAATACCGGCGCCGGCATACAAATCAATCTGGCTGCCATGAATTTGCGCACAGCGCAGTGATACAGCAAATTCACTTTGTGACGGACTGCACCAGCCACCGCTGCCTGCATACCAGTTGCGTTCAAAAGGCTCATTTTTGCGCAAAAATTCCAGAGCGGCAGAACGCGGAAGTCCGGCAACCGCCGCCGTCGGCTGAAGCCGCTGTAAACAATCGCTGTCACGGGGGGCATATAATGTGGCAGAGATAGTCCGGTAAAGGTGCTGAACTTTACGTAAACGGATAACAGTCGCATCACTCACTTTCAGGCTATTTACCGCCCCTTCGAGCCGCTGACAAATATCATCAACCACCACACTGTTTTCATGCACATTTTTTTTATCAGCCAGAAGCCAGCGCGCGGCGGCCTCTGCACGGGCATCATCCGGATCCCCCGCCACCGTACCGGCAAGGGCTTCAGTACAAAGCTGTGCGCCGGTTCTGAGATAAAGCCGCTCCGGCGGGGATGCCATAAACGCATTATCCGGCGCGGTCGCCAGCATATAGTGATAACAGTGATGATTGCAGTCGCGGCTCGCCTGCATAAACGCCAGCGGGCGCACCGGTGAGGAGAGTCTGAGCACGGTTTTGCGCGCGGTAACCACTTTTTCCATCAGGCCGCCTGAAATGGCGGTCACCGCCCCGCGGACCAATTGCATCCACCCGGCTTTATCCGGCTGATGCTCTGCACTGATAACCGTGGTTTCAAGAACCGGCGGAATAACATCGCCGCGCAGTGAACGCAGAAAATTTACGGTTTCCTGCACCGGACGGCGGCTATCGATATTCACCAGAAACTGAATATTGCCCTGCACGCAGCGCAGTTCCGCACGCGGGATAAACAGATAACTGCCGCCGGTACCCTGCTCCGGTGTCGCGGATGATAAGGTATCGAACTGCCAGCTGTTCAGCCCCCAAATCCGGATATTGCTCTGCTCCGGCAATGTATCAAGTACCGCCTGCGCCTCACTGATATGAGTAAAGCGGCACAATTCACCGCACACGGCCGCGGTATCTGTTCCGTCGCGGTGCTGCCAGTAAAATTGCGGATAGCACACCTGTCCGTTCAGCCAGCCCGGCCAGTCCGTCACCGGCAGCGCTGCCTGCAAAGACGGGGGCAGTATCACCGCATACTGATAAATATCATTAGTTTCATTTTTGTTATGGGTTATTTCAGCACAAACCTGAGAAATAAAATCAGAAAAAAGAATCACTGCTTACTCCGGATATGTCAGACACGCGGGTCACGGTGATTATACGGTGAGATAAAAATTATTAAAACCATCCCTTTTTTTTATCGTTGAGTCATACGCATTTTTAAGCAATTAATGCTGAAACCGATGTTATTTCGGCCACATCCACCCGGATTTATGTATCTCATAACAAGGGGATATTTATGCACACACAAGCAATAGCTATTGACAAAATGATTCCAGCAAATGAAGTGGCACCGGCAACATTAAAGCTGCTTCTTAATGAGGAAGATAATACATTCCGTTCCGCCGGAATATTTACCCATGATGATTTAGTACAGATTAAACGCTATATCAATTACGGGCTGACACTTCCGCGGGAACTCGAAGATGTTATTGATTTTATCGGCTACCGTGAAACTGAACTGAGCGGTTTCGAGCCACATAATATACAAACACTGTTTACACATATTTATCAGCATGCGCTGAGTTGGGAATATGTGGAGTCTGCCACCAAACAGCAGGCGATTGATCTGGAGATTACAGGATTCAACATCACCACCACAGGCGACTATATATTAAATGCCATTAATGAGATGCCGGTTATCACTCAGGCAAAAATAACGTTACAGGATCTGTCATCAGATAAATTAAAGAATATAACATACAAAAAACAGGATCATATTATCTCCGGGGAATTGGTGAAAATACTAACTGCAATGAAAGAGGATATTATCGGGGAAAGAATAAAAACGCAGCGTGTAAAAAATATTATCGGCCGGTTCCGCCTGGAACTTATTGGTGGACTGGATGACTCTGATAATGAAATTCCGTCACTGATGTATGAAGTCAAACGTAAACAGAAACAATTACTCAAGAATCAGAGCAATGAGAAAACGGACGGCATTATGTCTGAAATCCGGCTGAAAAATGAGGAAATAGAGATCCTCAAACGGGAATACAGCCAGTTTGTAAAACTGTCATTCTCAGGGCTGGTCGGCGGTATCATTGGTCTGATTATCACCGGCGGCATTTTTGGTTACCGCGCAGAACAGGTACGGCGGCGTAAAAACATACTCATTGAGGAGGTTGCGGGGCTACAGGAAAAAGTCATTGCTCAGCAGGCGATACAAAAGCTGATCATTAAACTGGATAAAGAACTCAGTACACTGGATGGTTATTTCTCCGATGCACATACTGCAATCGACCATCTTGATTTTATGTGGCAGGTCATGCTGACAGAAGTTACCGAATCCCTGAATACCTTTATGCAGATAAATGACGCGTACAGTCTTCTGCAATTTTCATTGCAGCTGAAAAAAATCACACTGCCGTGGCAGCGTGTGCGCGGATACTCAAAAGAACTCCTCGCTATTTTTGACACTGCAATATTAGCCGCTTAACAGGAGGATATGATGATGAATTCTGAGCTTATTCCTGAAGATATTACATTGGCACAAATAAGACACACTATTAATAATATTAATGGTGGAATTGAAACCTTGTCCCTGCCGACCGTTAATTTACACGCACAAATTCATAAAATAAAACGCTGGCAGACCCGCATTCTGAATGCGGTATCCGCTGAGTCCACCACGATTTATTCTCAGTTATACAGCTTTGACCTGGAAAATTTATTTCAAAGTATTTCATCTGATGCAGGCTCAAATCCTCATGCCGCCCCGCATGAAAAACAAATTTATGAATTTTTAATCGGGCAAATTAATACAGTCAATCATTCGGTAAACAGCATTAATAAACAATTTAATGCAGAATATGATGTATCTGCTATTCCGTTGTTACAAGGAAATTTACTTCATTATCAGTCGTATCTTAACCGGACAATTGAAAATGCCTTGCCGAATATTGATAAATTTATCAACGATAAATCCTACTGGGAGGAGAAACTGGCCGTCATTATTCAGTCTGAGGAAATTATCCATCAGCGGGGAATTCAGTCACTCTTTGGCCCGACAACATTACCGACAGCCGAACAACTGAAGAATGTGGAATTATCCTCATCTGAGCGCCTTATTATGAATGAATTGTACCGCGTTATTTCCGCTATTATAAATACGCTGTCCGAAGGTCTGAGTTATATTCAGCTGGTTGAAACCCGTACGATCCTCAGCCAGCGCATTTATGATCTCCACGGCGTTATCCGCAAACTGAAAAATGAGTTGCAACAGATAAAAGACCAGGCACATGAAATCAGTAATGCGCTGGTACTACTTCCGCAACTGAGTGAGTTTGATAACAGAGTCAATGCCGTGCTGCGGTTCTGGTTGCAGAGTGTTCAGCGCTATGAACCGTATGTCAGTAAATCAGTACCGCTGCCCGGGCTGGATACCATTATCCTTGCCCACCGCCGTTATTTTTCCGCGTTCACCGGAATTGCATAAAATAAAGCCCGGCGCTGTCTGCACAGTGCCGGGCTTTTTGCCGTTTTATCCGGTTACCGGGATCAGTATGCTAATACCGCATGACCGACCAGGGTAATAAATGGCTGCGGCCAGAGACCGAAAACCACCACCACAATTGCGGAGAGCAGTACCACAATGCCGCCCGCACTCATCGCCCAGTCTGACGGTGCAATACGTGCCGGTGTTTGTGAGCCACGGATGTAGAGGCTCACCATCATGCGCAGGTAATAATACAGACCTATTGCACTGCCGAGGACAACAGCAGCGGTCAGCCACCACAGCTGCGCATTCACCGCGGTTGCCACAACATAGAACTTACCGATAAACCCGAAGGTCATCGGGATCCCTGCCAGGGAAAGCATCATCACCGTCATCACGGCGGCCAGTATCGGCTTGCGCCAGAACAGGCCACGGTATGCGTGAAGTGAATCAGCATCCGGCCCGCTGTACGGACTGGACATCAGACTGACCACACCAAATGCACCCAGGCTGGCAAACAGATAACCCGCCAGGTAAATCCCTGCGGTTTCTTCTGCCAGTTTCGGGTCATTAATTGCGATAAACGCCACCAGCAGATAGCCCATGTGCGCAACAGACGAATAGCCCAGCATCCGCTTGATACTGTTTTGAGTGATCGCCATCAGGTTACCGAACAGAATCGACGCAATCGCAATCACGGTCAGCACAATACGCAGTGTGTCTGAATCCGCCATCGGTGCCAGCGCCAGCAGGCGCAGAACCGCAGCAAAAATCCCGATTTTACCGGCGGTTGCCAGAAACGTAGATACCGGAGCAGGTGCGCCCTGGTAAACATCCGGCGTCCACAACTGGAACGGGAACAGTGACAGTTTAAAGCCGATACCGACAATCATCATACCCAGACCGACAAGGATCAGCGGCTGATGAAGCTGACTGTCTGCCAGGCTGCGTCCCAGTCCGGCAAAAGAGAGATCACCGGATTCCGCGTACAGCAGCGCCATCCCGAACAGCAGGAAAGACGATGCCGCGGCTGACATCAGCATGTACTTGATTGCCGCTTCCAGCGAGCGCTTCTGTTGCCGCGCGTAGCCGATAAGCCCGAACAGCGGCAGTGTCAGCAGTTCAATCCCGATAAAGAAAGAGGCCAGGTGATCCGCACCCGCGAGCAAAATGCCCCCGAGAGTGGCGATCAAAACCAGCAGGTAAAACTCTTCTTTATTATCCGGATACGTTTTCAGCCACGAATACGCAAATGTCGAGGTGGCCAGTGACGAAATCAGGATAAGCCCGGTGTAAAACATGCTGTAGCCGTCAATATGCACCAGAGGCGTAACATCCATTGCCGGTTGTTGTGCCGTGAAATATAAAGACACCAGCGCAAGGTTCAGACCAACGACCGTCAGTGTGGCATTGATAAAGTGATCGCGTCGCCACGCAATGGACAGCATCACAACCACCACTGTCAACCCGACGATCAGCAGTGGTAAGAGTGCGATCAGTTGTTGAGGAGTTATTGTCATGGCGAATTACAACCCTGTAGTTGAAATGGAAGCAGAATACCACTGCTGAATATTCGCCATCGCGGCCGAAGAGGTATCCAGAACCGGCTGCGGGTAAATACCCAGAATAACCAGCAATACCACTAATAACATCACGATAGAGATTTCACGCAGATTCATGCCTGCAATAGGTTTATCCGATTTGGCTTCGCCGTAATACACCTGCTGCATCATCCACAGTGCATATACGGAAGCAAAAACCAGTCCCGCCGATGAAATTACCGTGATCAGTGTGTAGCTGCCGAAGCTGCCGAACAGGATCATAAATTCACCAACGAAGTTACCGGTGCCCGGCATCCCGAGTGTTGCCACCGCAAAGAACAGGGAGAGTGCAGGCAGATATTTAATCCGTTTCCACAGCCCGCCCATCTGGCGCATATCACGGGTGCCCAGGCGCTCATAAAGCTGACCACACAGAATAAACAGACCTGCCGCAGAAAGACCGTGCGCGATCATCTGCACCACCGCCCCCTGATACGCCAGCATGCTTGCCGAGTAAATCGCGATCAGGACAAAGCCCATGTGCGACACACTGGTGTACGCAATAAGGCGTTTGATATCCGTTTGTTTAAACGCCATCCACGCGCCGTAGAATATGCCGATAACACCCAGCCACATGGCAATAGGTGTGAAATCCGCAGAGGCTTGCGGGAACAGAGGCAGCGCAAAACGCAGCAGACCATAAGCCGCTGTTTTCAGCAAAATACCGGCAAGGTCAACAGAGCCGGCAGTCGGTGCCTGGCTGTGTGCATCCGGCAGCCAGCCGTGCAACGGCACTACCGGCATTTTGACCGCAAAGGCGATAAAGAAGCCCAGCATCAGCAGATACTGCACACCATAGCTCATCGGCGTATTCAGCAGATCTTCATAACCGAAGCTCCACTGACCCGTTGCGTTAAAGTGCACAATCGCCAGCGCCATAATAGAAATCAGCATCACCAGACCACTGGACTGGGTATAGATGAAGAATTTCGTTGCCGCACCAATACGGGTTTTACCGTCAGAGCCGCTGTGTCCCCAGAGTGCGATCAGGAAGTACATCGGCACCAGCATCATTTCCCAGAAGAAGAAGAACAGGAAAAGATCCATTGCCAGGAACACGCCCATCACCCCGCCTAAAATCCACAGCAGGTTCAGATGGAAGAAGCCCTGATACGGCTGGTTTTCACCCCACGAACAGAGGATAGCCAGCAGACCAAGAAGTGCGGTCAGCACCACCATCAGCAGTGATAAACCATCCAGTGCCAGGTGGATATTGATGCCGAAGCGCGGGATCCACGACAGGAAATATTCTGCCTGCCAGTCCGGGATACCTTTCGGGTTAATTAAGCTGTAATTCCCCTGTATCCACAGATACAGAGCAAGAAGTAACGTGATCCCCATCGTCAGCAGCGCTATCCAACGCGGCAACTTTGTGCCGAAGCGCTCGGTCTGCCAGCACAGCAGACCACCGATGAAGGGAATTAAAATCAGCCAGGGTAATAGCATGGCGCAGTGTGTCCCTTATTTAAACCAAAAGCAGCAGAGCGAGAACCAGCACTGCACCCAGCCCCATAGAGGCGATATACCAGCGAACCTGCCCGTTTTCACTCAGGCTCAGTCCTTTGTTACTCCAGCGCGCGAACACAGCCGGAAGATTCATCAGACTGTTGAGCGGGTCACTTTGCAGCAGCCAGCCCACCGCTTTAAACGGCTTAACAAAAATCACATCATACAGGGCGTCAAAGCCCCATGCGCGGAACCACCAGGCGGAGAAGAAGCGCCCCGGTGCCGAGTTTGCAATCGCTGTCACCAGCGTACGACGACCCAGCCAGAGAGCAGCAGCCAGTAAGATACCGGCAACAGCCACAATACCTGAGGTGATTTCTGTCGTGGTTTTGTCCGCTGCAGTATTGATAATGGTTTCAGCCGGGAAGATCCCGTGCAACGGCTGCGGGATAAATGCCCCTGCCGCCGTGGATAAAATAACCAGTACCAGTAACGGGAAGGTATGGGTAAAGCCTTTCACTGCGTGAGCCTGTGTATGCTCTTTACCGTGGAACACGATGAAAATCATACGGAAGGTGTACAGCGATGTCATAAAGGCACCGACCAGTCCGGCGATAAACAACGGATTCTGCCCCTGTGCCACCGCACCCCACAGAATTTCATCTTTACTGTAGAAACCGGCGGTGATAATCGGCAGAGCAGCAAGCGCGGCACCACCAACCAGGAAGCAGATATACACAAACGGAATTTTTTTGCGCAATCCACCCATCTTAAAGATGTTCTGTTCATGGTGGCAGGCGAGGATCACCGAGCCGGACGCCAGGAACAACAGGGCTTTAAAGAATGCATGGGTCATCAGATGGAAAATAGCCGCATCCCACGCCTGTACGCCGAGCGCCAGGAACATATAGCCAATCTGGCTCATGGTAGAATAGGCAAGGACACGTTTGATATCTGTCTGAACCAGTGCGGCAAAGCCCGCCATCACTAACGTGACCGCACCGACAACGCCGACTAAATGCAGTACTTCCGGTGATAACAGGAACAATTCATGGCTGCGGGCAATCAGATACACACCCGCGGTTACCATGGTTGCGGCGTGGATCAGTGCTGAAACCGGGGTCGGACCTGCCATCGCATCAGCAA
Source organism: Morganella psychrotolerans (assembly GCF_001676055.1). Classification (GTDB taxonomy): domain Bacteria; phylum Pseudomonadota; class Gammaproteobacteria; order Enterobacterales; family Enterobacteriaceae; genus Morganella; species Morganella psychrotolerans_B. Next base: position 573,995 of record NZ_LZEX01000001.1, read on the forward strand.
GCCAGGTTTGTAACGGCAATTGTGCCGATTTACCCACTGCACCGCCGAGGATCATCAGTGTCGCCCAGAAGATAATCTGAGAACCGGCTTCAAAGTGCTGAGGAGCCAGCACCGCCAGTTCACGGAAGCTCAGGGTGCCGAGTTTGTCCCACAGGATAAACATGCCGATGGCCAGGAACACATCACCGATACGCGTGACGATAAAGGCTTTCATTGCCGCCGCGCCATTTGCCGGATTGGTGTAATAGAAGCCGATCAGCAGATAGCTGCACAGCCCTACTCCTTCCCAGCCCAGGTACATCAGCAGCATGTTATCTGCCAGCACCAGGATCACCATACTGGCGATAAACAGGTTAGTGTACGCAAAGAAGCGCGAATAGCCCTCTTCACCGCGCATATACCAGGAGGCATACATGTGGATCAGAAAACCGACACCTGTGACCACACCCAGCATAGTGAGCGACAATCCGTCCAGAACCAGGGTAACAGGAATGACGAAATCACCCGCGCTCATCCACGTCCAGAGTGTTTGTTCATACAAACCGCCGCCGTTGGCAAGGAAATCCATCCCTGCCCACAGAGCCGTAAGTGCTGCCAGCCCGACAGAGCCGGTGCCGATGATGGCAGACACATTTTCTGACCAGCGTCCGCGTGAAAAGGCTAATAACAGAAAGCCAATCAGCGGCAGCAAAATGGTTAAAAAGAGTAAGTTCATCCGCGCATCTCACTGACTTTATCAATATCAAGATCCTGACGCTGACGATGCAATTGCAGCAACAATGCCAGCCCGATACTCGCTTCCGCCGCCGCCAGACTGATGGCCAGGATATACATTACCTGCCCGTCCGGCTGATCCCAGTAGCTTCCGCCGACGACAAATGCCAGCGCAGCCGCGTTAATCATTATTTCCAGACCAATCAGCATAAACAGCAGATTGCGGCGGATAACCAAACAGGTAAACCCGAGGATAAACAGCACCGCCGCGAGAATTAATCCATGATGAAGAGGGATCATACTTTTTCCTCCGTATTACGCTGACTGACCAAATCGCCGCCCGCTTTTTCATCGCGCCCGATGTGATACGCGACCACCAGCCCCGCCAGCAGCAGGAAGGACGCCAGTTCAACCACTAAAACATACGGGCCGAACAGACTGATACCGACCTGTTTTGCCGTGATAACATCGCCGGCAATACCATTGTCTTTCAGTGTGCGGATACCGTAAATCATCACACCCAGCAGTACCGCCGAGAGCAGCCCCGGTCCCATCCAGACAGACGGTGACAGCCATTTACGTTCCTGGTCCACCACCGCACGCCCCAGATTAAGCATCATCACCACAAACACGAACAGCACCATAATGGCACCGGCGTAGACGATGATTTCCAGCGCACCGGCAAAGTACGCGCCGAGGGCAAAGAACACGGCAGACAGCGCCAGCAGTGAGGTTATCAGATACAGTAAAGCATGCACCGGATTGGTTTGTGTGATAACACACAGTGTTGCCAGAATGGCAATCAGCCCGGCGACATAAAAGGTTATTTCCATTTTTCCGCTCCTCTTATGGCAACAGACTTTTCACATCAATCGGTTTGGCTTCATTGTCGGCTTCGCCTTTGGCTTTGCCCGCAACCGCCATACCGGTTTTGTGATAGAAGTTATATTCCGGATATTTACCGGGACCTGAGATCAGTAAATCATCTTTCTCATACACCAGATCCTGACGCTTAAATTCACCCATTTCAAAATCCGGCGTCAGCTGAATGGCGGTCGTCGGGCACGCCTCTTCACACAGACCGCAGAAAATACAGCGGGAGAAGTTAATACGGAAAAATTCTGGGTACCAGCGACCGTCTTCATGCTCCGCTTTTTGCAGCGAGATACAACCCACCGGGCAGACCGCCGCACATAAGTTACAGGCAACACAGCGCTCTTCTCCGTCCGGATCGCGCGTGAGCACAATCCGTCCGCGGTAACGGGGCGGCAGGTAAACCGGCTCTTCCGGGTACATCTGAGTTTCGCGTTTGTGGAAGGCGTGAAGGCCTATCATCCAAATACTGCGTACCTGGGTGGCGAAACCAACCACTAACTCTTTCAATGTCATGGTCCGGCTCCCCTATTGAGCAATCAAGATAACGGCTGCTGTCACCAGCAGGTTAATCAGCGTCAGCGGCAGACACACTTTCCAGCCGAATGACATTACCTGGTCATAACGCGGACGCGGCAGCGAGGCGCGGATCAGGATAAACATCATCATAAAGAAGGCGGTTTTCAGTGCAAACCAGATGAACGGCGGCAGGAAAGGTCCGTGCCAGCCCCCGAAGAACAGGGTCACAATCAGGGCGGAAACCGTTACGATCCCGATATATTCCCCGACAAAGAACAGACCGAATTTCATCCCGGAATATTCAAGGTGATACCCGTCCGCCAGTTCCTGCTCTGCTTCCGGCTGGTCAAACGGATGACGGTGACACACCGCCACACCCGCTATCGCAAAAGTGATAAAGCCGAGGATCTGCGGAACCACGTTCCACAAAGATGCCTGGGAATTGACGATATCCAGCAGATTAAATGACCCCGCCTGCGCTACCACACCCAGCACAGATAATCCGAGGAACACTTCATAACTGACCGTCTGCGCCGAGGCACGCATTGCCCCGAGCAGCGAGTATTTATTGTTACTCGCCCATCCGGCAAACAGCACGGCATAAACTGCCAGCCCTGCCAGCATCAGGAAGAACAGGATCCCGATATTGAGATCTGCCACCACCCACGACGGGCTGACCGGGACAATCGCAAACGCCAGCAACAGCGCGGTAAACGCAACCATCGGAGCCAGTGTGAAAATAAAGCGGTCAGCGAATTTCGGCGTCCAGTCCTCTTTAAAGAACATTTTGATCATGTCCGCCACTAATTGCAGCGAGCCGCCCCAGCCCACACGGTTTGGTCCGTAGCGGTTCTGGAACAGTCCCAGCAGGCGGCGCTCCCCGAAGCTCATAAAGGCCCCGCAGGTGACAACCACCAGCAGGATCACCACGGCTTTCAGGATGCTCAGCAGCACATCAATTAATTCAGGTGTAAACCAGCTGCTCATTGTGCCACCTCCTGTACATTAACCACTGCACCCGCCAGCGCCGGCGAAATTCCCGGCATACCTAACGGCAGACCAATCTGTCCGGCACCAAGCTGTGTGCTGATGCGAACCGGCAGAGCAAGTGTGCTGTTTGTCAGTTTAATCGTCAGTGACTGCCCTTCTGCCACATTCAGCTGTTGTGCATCCTGTGCACTCAGCATCACATAGGCATCGGTCATACGTTCCTGAATGACCGGCGCGCGCTGGGATAACTCTTCACTACCGAACAGGTGATAATACGGCGCTACTGTCCATACCCCCTGCTGTGGCACAAATGCCGCAGGAACCGTATCGAAGTAATCCATACCGCCATCTTTTTCACTGAACAACCGCACACCCGGGTCACCGAAGCGCAGATGACCACCGACTTCCGCCTGGAATTTATTCCATGCCTGCGGTGAGTTCCATCCCGGCGCCCAGGCAAACGGAATTTGCTGACGCGGTGCAACCGGACTGTTGTTCCCTTCCATCGAGAAGGCAAACGGCGAGTCAATGTCCTGCGGCTGACGCTGTTCATGCACACTGACATCAGCCAGCATGGATGTGCGTCCGCTGTAGCGGTGCGGTTCACGTGCCAGTTTCTGACCACGGATACGGAAAGCGGCATCCGGCGCAGCATCTTTGATACCCGCCAGTTGCGGCAGTTTCTCAATACAGGCGTCAATCACATGATCAAGCTGCGACCAGTCACAGCCCTGCTCATTTATTTCACTTTGCAGATCTGCCAGCCAGCGCCAGCTCTCATGCATGATGATGTGTTTGTCGTAGAATGACGGCTCATACACCTGATAGAAACGCTGTGCGCGGCCTTCATGGTTGATAAGCGTACCGTCACTTTCCGCAAAACTTGATGCAGAGAGTACCAGCGAGGCTTTCGCCATAATCGCTGTATGCTGATGATCCAGCACAATCAGATTGGTGACTTTATCCAGTGCGCGGTCAATTGCGGCTTTGTCGCCGTGGCGATAGAGATCGTTCTCCATCACAATCGCGGTATCTGCGCTGCCGTCTGCCAGCAGAGCCAGTGCATTGTCCAGCGGCTGAGCCTCAAGCATTGCCACACCGAAGCTGTTTGCTTCCGCGCCGACAAATGTCAGACCAACCTGAACGCCTTTGTCTTTCAGCGCCCATGCCACGTTAGCGGCCGCCTGAATAACCGCATCACTACCAGCATTGCTGCCGCTGATAATCAGTGGTTTTTTAGCCGAACTCAGTGCCAGTGCAATCATCTCTGCCTGCGCTTTCAGCTCAGGTGATAAATCATTCACCACAGGTGCGGTGTTATCAATCGCGTGAGCGACAGCAAAACCAAACCGCGCCTGTGAGTCAACCGGCGCGTTGTAATGCAGCGCGGCAACATCATCCAGACGGGTGGTATCAACATTCGTGACAAACAGCGGGTGTTTCGCGCGCTGCCCGATATTCTGGATAGCGGCAATCTGCCAGTCCGCAACTTTCTGTGCGGCGGCCATTTCACGCGCTTTGCCTTTTACTGCCTGACGGACAGAAAGTGCCACACGCGCTGCCGTCTGGGTTAAATCTTCACCCAGGATAAGCACGGCGTCATAGCTTTCTATCTCACGCAGTGACGGAGTATACACGCCGCCCTGTTGCAGAATTTCCAGCATCATTTCAAGACGACGCTGCTCAGCTCCTGACAATCCGCTGAAGAAATTTTCTGTGCCGACCAGTTCACGCAGCGCAAAGTTACTTTCCACACTGGCACGCGGTGAGCCGATACCGATAGTCCGCGTTGCCTGACGCAGAATATCGGCGGCACCGTGTGCGGCCTGCTCTGCGTTGATGGCAATCCATGAATCTCCGCGGCGCTGCTGCGGTTGACGCGGGCGGTCGTCGCGGTTGACATAACCGTAGCCGAAACGGCCTTTATCGCAGAGGAAATACTGGTTAATAGTACCGTTATAGCGGTTTTCGATGCGGCGTAATTCACCGTAGCGCTCACCCGGGCTGATATTACAGCCGACACTGCACTGCTGGCAGACGCTCGGCGCAAACTGCATATCCCATTTACGGTTGTAGCGTTCAGAGTGAGTTTTATCGGTGAAAACACCGGTCGGACACACTTCGACCAGGTTTCCGGAGAATTCGCTTTCCAGGGTTCCGCTTTCCGGACGACCGAAATAGACGTTATCGTGCGCGCCATACACCCCGAGATCGGTACCGTCCGCATAATCTTTGTAGTAACGGACACAGCGGTAACAGGCGATACAGCGGTTCATCTCATGGGCAACAAACGGACCCAGATCCTGATTCTGATGGGTACGTTTTGTGAAACGGTATTTGCGCATGGAGTGCCCGGTCATAACCGTCATATCCTGAAGATGGCAGTTACCGCCCTCTTCACAGACAGGACAATCATGCGGATGGTTGACCATCAGCCATTCCACCACACTTTCACGGAACTGTTTGGCTTCTTCATCATCAATAGAGATAAAAGTGCCATCCTGCGCCGGTGTCATACACGACATTACCAGACGACCACGGGTGTCATCGGCATTCTGATACTGCTTTACCGCGCACTGGCGGCAAGCGCCGACGCTTCCGAGCGCCGGATGCCAGCAAAAGTAGGGAATATCAAGCCCGAGGGAGAGACAGGCGTGTAACAGGTTATCTGCCCCGTCGACTTCATATTCTTTGCCGTCTACATATATTGTAGCCATAGTCAGCATGCTTCCAAAAGGCCTGCATTGCAGGCGTTAAACGAAAATCCGTAAGGGATCACCAACGCTGTTTCAGCAGGTTCGGCTGGATCCCGGCGATGGTCTGCACGTTACCGTAAACCGGCTGTACAATCCCTGCTTCAAATTCATCACGGAAATATTTGATTGCACTCTGTAACGGCTCTACCGCGCCCGGCGCGTGTGCGCAGAAGGTTTTACCGGGACCGAGGAAACGACATAATTGCTCTAATGTCTCAATGTCTCCCGGCTGCCCTTCCCCTTTTTCTATTGCGCGCAGAATTTTCACACTCCATGGCAGTCCGTCACGGCACGGTGTACACCAGCCGCAGGACTCACGGGCAAAAAATTCTTCGAGGTTACGGGTCAGTGACACCATATTGATTTCATTATCCACCGCCATCGCAAGCGCCGTTCCCAGACGACTGCCCGCTTTGCCGATATGTTCAAAATCCATTGGTAAATCAAGATGATCCTGTGTCAGGAAATCGGTTCCCGCCCCGCCCGGCTGCCAGGCTTTCAGGGTTAACCCGTCACACATGCCACCGGCGTAGTCTTCCAGGATCTCACGAGCTGTTGTGCCGAACGGCAGCTCCCACAGACCCGGGTTTTTCACGCGACCGGAAAAGCCCATCAGTTTGGTGCCTGCATCCGCACTTTTGCCTTCGCTCAGCCCGGTATACCACTCTTTGCCGTGGGCAAGGATAGCCGGGACGTTGCACAGGGTTTCGACGTTGTTTACACAGGTCGGTTTACCCCAGGCACCGGAGCTTGCCGGGAAAGGCGGTTTGGAGCGCGGATTGGCGCGGCGGCCTTCGAGGGAGTTAATCAGTGCGGTTTCTTCCCCGCAGATATAACGCCCGGCACCGGTGTGAACAAATAATTCGAAATCAAACCCGGTGCCAAGGATGTTTTTCCCCAGCAGCCCGGCGGCTTTCGCTTCTTCAATTGCATGACGCAGATGTTTCGCGGCTTCAATGTATTCACCGCGCAGGAAAATATAACCACGGTATGCTTTCAGGGCAAAGGCGCTGATCAGCATGCCTTCCACCAGCAGGTGCGGCAATTCTTCCATCAGTAACCGGTCTTTGTAAGTCCCCGGCTCCATTTCATCGGCGTTACACAGCAGATAGCGGATATTCATGCTTTCGTCTTTCGGCATCAGGCTCCACTTCAGACCTGTGGAGAAGCCCGCACCGCCGCGACCCTTCAGACCCGCGTCTTTGACAATATTGACTATCTCATCCGGTGCCATGCCTTTCAGCGCGCGCTCTGCGCCCGCGTAACCATTTTTGCTGCGGTATTCATCCAGCCATACAGGCTGGTGATCATCACGCAGCCGCCAGGTCAGCGGGTGCGTTTCCGCCGTGCGGCAAACTGTTTTCACTGTCATGGATACTGCTCCAGTAACGTTTCAATAGCCTCCGGGGTGACGTGACTGTGGGTATCTTCATCAACCATCATGGTCGGCCCCTTGTCACAGTTCCCCAGGCAACAGGTCGGCAGCAGTGTGAAGCGGCCGTCCGTGGTTGTCTGTCCCGGCTGAATATTTAATTTGCGCTCCAGTGCGGCCTTGATCCCCTGATAACCGGTGATGTGGCACACCACGCTGTCACAGTAACGGATCACATGGCGTCCGACCGGCTGGCGGAAAATCTGGCTGTAGAATGTTGCCACACCTTCAATATCACTCGCCGGAATACCGAGAACGTCACTGATGGCGTAAATAGCGCCATCTTCCACCCAGCCTCTGTGCTTCTGTACTATTTTCAGTGCTTCGATAGAGGCTGCGCGCGGATCTTCGTAGTGATGCTTTTCTGCTTCAATTTCTGTGCGCTCTTCATCACTGAGCACAAAATCAGCGTGTTTTCCGGCAGGTTGTGCTGCATTTACGGCAGCTTGCAGTGTTTTTTTTGCTTCAGGGTTCAGTTCTTGCATAATCAGCGATCCACATCCGACATTACGAAATCGATACTCCCGAGGTACACAATCAGGTCAGACACCAGACTGCCGCTGATCACTGACGGGATCTGCTGCAAATGGGCGTAACTTGGTGTACGGATACGGGTACGGTAACTCATGGTGCTGCCGTCACTGGTCAGGTAATAGCTGTTGATCCCTTTGGTGGCTTCAACCATCTGGAAGGATTCATTCGCCGGCATTACCGGACCCCATGACACCTGGAGGAAATGGTTAATCATGGTTTCAATGTGTTGCAGGGTGCGCTCTTTCGGCGGCGGCGTGGTCAGCGGGTGATCTGCTTTAAACGGCCCTTCCGGCATATTTTTATAACATTGTTCCAGGATGCGCAGGCTCTGACGGACTTCTTCCACTTTCAGCATCACGCGGTCATAGCTGTCGCCGTTGGCGGCAACCGGGATGTCAAAATCAAAGTTTTCATAACCTGAATACGGGCGCCACTTGCGCACGTCAAAATCAATACCGGTTGCACGCAGACCGGCACCGGTCACACCCCACTCAAGCGCTTCTTTGGCGTTATAGGCGGCAACGCCGATAGAGCGCCCTTTCAGGATGGAGTTTTTCAGTGCCGCCGTGACATAGGATTCCAGGCGTTTCGGCATCCAGTCAAGGAAATCGCGCAGCAGACGCTCCCAGCCTTTCGGCAGATCATGCGCCACACCGCCTATCCGGAACCACGCCGGATGCATACGGAAACCGGTGATAGCTTCCACCACATCATAAATTTTCTGGCGATCGGTAAACGCAAAGAAGACCGGTGTCATCGCCCCGGTATCCTGAATAAAGGTACTGATGTACAGCAGATGGCTGTTAATGCGGAACAACTCAGAGAGCATCACGCGGATAACATTGACGCGATCCGGTACTTCAATACCGGCGAGTTTTTCCACCGCCAGTACATACGGCATTTCGTTGACGCAGCCGCCGAGGTACTCAATACGGTCAGTGTACGGAATGTAGCTGTGCCATGACTGGCGCTCACCCATTTTTTCCGCACCACGGTGGTGATAGCCGATATCGGGAACGCAATCGACAATCTCTTCACCATCGAGCTGTAAGATGATGCGGAACGCACCATGAGAAGACGGGTGATTCGGGCCGAGGTTCAGGAACATAAAGTCCTCGTTCTCGTTACCGCGCTTCATACCCCACTCTTCCGGTTTGAAGGTCAGCGCCTCCATTTCCAGATCTTCTTTCTGTTTGGTCAGGACAAACGGATCAAATTCCGTTGCACGCGCCGGATAATCTTTACGCAGCGGGTGCCCTTCCCAGGTCGTCGGCATCATGATGCGGCGCAGATTCGGGTGACCATCGATAATAATACCGAACATTTCCCAGGTTTCGCGCTCATACCAGTTGGCATTCGGGAACGCGGGGATCACGGTCGGAATGTGTAAATCGTTTTCACTCAGCGCCACTTTGAGCATGATGTCGCGGTTACGCTCAATGGAAATCAGGTGATAGAAAACGGAATAATCCGCGGCCGGCAAGCCTTCGCGGTGTGTGCGCTGGCGCTCATCCATGCCGTGCAAATCGAACAGCATTACATACGGTTTCGGCAGTGATTTCAGGTAAAACATAACCTGCATGAGCTGTTCACGCTTCACCCAGACAACCGGCATCCCGGTTCGTGTCGGCTGCACCGTAAAGGCGTCAGGTCCGAACTTGCGGCGCAGTTCCTCAACGACGGGGTCATCAAGGTAATCATGTGTATGCCACGCGGGACGCTGTCCGGTCTGCGTATTATCTTCTGTCATCATTGTTCACCACAACAGTTGTTCAGGGTTCAATGGACACAACACATTGCAAGATTGTGTCCGGTGGCCCGAAAGCCTTAAATTTCGTCCGGGGAGCGCAGGTTTGTCACTGCAATCCGTTCACCGCGTTTTCGTTCTTTTTCTGACTGCATATTGGCACGGTAAACGCCCTGATCACCGACCACCCACGACAGCGGGCGGCGCTCTTTCCCGATGGATTCCTGCAACAGCATCAGTGCCTGCATATAGGCTTCAGGACGCGGCGGGCAGCCCGGGATATAGACATCAACCGGGATAAACTTGTCAACGCCCTGCACGACAGAATAAATGTCATACATACCGCCGGAGTTTGCACAGGCGCCCATGGAAATGACCCATTTCGGCTCTAACATCTGATCATACAAACGCTGGATAACCGGGGCCATTTTGGTGAAGCACGTTCCTGCAACCACCATGAAATCCGCCTGACGCGGAGACGCACGCAGTACTTCCGCACCAAAACGCGCCACATCATGCACTGCGGTAAAAGATGTCACCATTTCGACATAACAACAGGACAGACCGAAGTTAAACGGCCACAGGGAATTTTTGCGTCCCCAGTTCACCATGTCGTGTAATGCATGATCGAGTTTCCCCATGTACACGCTGCGGTGGACATGCTGATCCAGCGGATCGCCTGTAGTCTCTTGTTTTTGCAGGGGGTAACGGTCATTCTCACCGTTTGGATCGATGCGGGTGAGCGTATAATCCATCTTGTGCCTCACTATTAACTACGGTTGATTGTTGTTGATTTTGCTGACGACGCTCGGGTGTTTCACCTCACGGCGTGAGCGTGCAGGAGTCCAGTCCAGCGCACCAATACGCGCCAGATAGAAAAGCCCTGCCAACAACACCAAAATAAAGATTGCCGCTTCGATAAAGCCAATCCAGCCCGCTTCTCTGACAGCAACAGACCAGGCGAACAGATATAAGGCTTCAACGTCGAAGATGACGAAAAACATGGCGACCAGGTAAAATTTTGCCGACATGCGCAGTCTTGCACTGCCGACAGAATCAATACCGGATTCGTAAGGAAGATGTTTTGCACGGGCTTTGGCGCGGCCGCCGAGATAACGGGCACCCAGCAACATAAATGCACATAACCCGAGAGCACCTAAAAGATAGACCGCAAATGCCCAGTTATGGGCAAGGACTTCAGTGGCTGTTGACATACTCATTGCTTACTCATCAAAAGGTGGTGTTGCCTGCCGTACCTGCATACAGCACCACAGCGACACACTAAAGGAACAATACCGGGACGGACACAGCACATATCGTGATGAAAAAGACGGATAACCCGTTTTTTTTGTTCCCCGCTCTCTTCAATTTAGTCACATCAAAATCACATTAACTTAACACGCCGTGCGACTTTATCGCTAAAACGTGTCAGTAAGTAACTAAATTGAAAATTAACTTTATTATATTAACTGATACATCGCTTTTACCATTCCATTATCTCAGGAAAAACCTGTCTTTCCATCGGTAAACAGGGTCAATATTTTTGATCTCAATCACACTTTCATGGAAAATTATTTAACAAATGTTTAATTTTTACTCATTTAGTAAAACCCGACAAAATTAGTCAGGTTTTTAACAAAGTTTCCCTGTTATGTAATCAGAGCTGTTAATTTTAGCAATTACAGAAAGTGTGTTTTGTTAACATTGTAACAAACAAGTAAACAAAACTGCGATGCCACGCTTAAAATCACATCAAAAAACAGAACATGCCGTGACGCTGTTAACATTTGTATGATGTGGTTTTCCGCGCAGAGCTGCACAGAGAGAGCATACAAAAAAGCCGGGAGAAAATATCCCCCGGCTACGTGTCCGACTGTCACAAATTATGTCAGTTTTGCGTCAGATGATGATTACTCCGCAGAGGATTTATCATCTTCAACCGGTGTCACCGTATAGGGCGTTTTTTTTGTTTTCAATCGCCTGGTAAACTGTGAGCACAGATTCACTCTGTTCATCGCTATTGCGGTATAACCAGTACTGAATCTCCGGTAAACGCGGCAGACCTTCGCTGACACTCAGGATCCGCAGATCCGCATTCTGCATTTCAAGCGGACGTGCGGTTATCCCGACCTCCGCATTGACTGCTGCACGTACAGCAGACAGAGATGCGGCTTCATACGCCACGCGCCATGGTACGCCCGCCTCATCCAGCGTTTCTGCTGCCAGGTGGCGGAACGGGTTGGTTTCATCCATAACCACTAACGGGATGGGTTCATTGGCCTGCAACTGAAAATCAGGCGCACAGTGCCACAACACCGGTGCGGTACGCAATGCCGTACGCGGGTGATGAGCAATCCGCGCCGTTGTCAGTGCGAGGTCGATTTCATGGTTATCCAGCATACCTTCAATATACTGGCTGCGTTTAATACGGACATCAACAGCCATACGCGGATAAACCGAGGCAATCCGGTTGAGTAAAAAAGGCAGCAGTGAGTCAACAGAATCATCGGATGCACCGATGCGTAACTCCCCTTCTGCATCATTGTAGGCCAGTGATGCGGTTGCATCATCATTTGCCCGCAGAATTTGCCGGGCATAACCCAAAAGTTGTAACCCGTGATCGGTCAGTAATTTATTACGACCGTGGCGGGCAAACAGTTCGCGTCCGACAAGTTGCTCCAGACGCTGCATTTGCTGACTGACAGCTGACTGGGTACGGCATACTGCCGCCGCCGCTGCCGCGAATGTGTTCAGATCGGCCACTGCAACAAAGGTCCGCAGCAGGTCGAGGTCAAGATTTAACACTGGACGGTTTGAATTTATCATTTTTTTTTCTTCACTAATTTTGATTTTTAATACTACCTGGTGTTTATTGGCGAGAAAAAGAGCATCGCCAACGAAGACATTCCCCTATACCTCAGGGTCGGGCAAAACATAACTAACACTAACAAAACTACGTAACTGTGAGTAACTCCCCTCCGGATTACTGTTTACTGAGCCATGGCTGCCGGTATACAAACTCACAGTATTTCCGTATATTACAACATTATTTTCTTAATATTACGAAATGAAACAATTTGTAAGTGTTAAAAAACCATGCTGCCTATCAGTATACCTGCAATATAAACCATTTATTTAGGCAAATTTAAGGTCAAATACTCTGAAAATCCATTAATGCGGATAAACAGTATTAGTTATACTACTAATCATTAGCTACATCAGCATTTAATATATAAGAAAAGATTATACAATTTCAACAACTGCTGACCATTTAGTAAAAACACTGTATTACTTTACTAATTATGATCTTCCCATAGATAACTTTACAAAACAGGAGTACCTCACTGCTGCGCAGTGAAACACTCTGAATTCATCACAAATTCCAACATACAATTCCAACATACCCACTACTTACAACTACTTCTAATCCTTTCCCAAACAAAACCTGTTGTTTTTAACCAAAAGCTATTTACCGTCTTCAAAAGGCCGGACGGGAGGAGTACAGTGGTTTATCACAGGTTTTTCCTGATAAAACACCTATATTGACGCGCTAAGGTCCTGAACAGATGAATATAATAAGAAAATCCGACAAACTAGATAATGTCTGTTATGACATTCGCGGGCCTGTGCTCAAAGAGGCTAAACGTCTCGAAGAGGAAGGCCAGAAAGTTCTCAAGCTGAATATCGGAAATCCTGCGCCGTTTGGTTTTGATGCGCCGGATGAAATCCTGGTTGACGTGATCCGCAACCTGCCGAGCTCACAGGGCTACAGCGACTCCAAAGGTCTGTACTCCGCCCGTAAAGCCATTGTTCAGTTCTATCAGGAACGCGACATGCGCGACATGACCGTTGAAGATGTTTACATCGGCAATGGTGTATCAGAACTTATTGTGCAATCCATGCAGGCGCTACTGAATAACGGCGATGAAATGCTGGTTCCGGCACCTGATTACCCGCTGTGGACAGGGGCTGTGGCGCTTTCCGGCGGTAATGCTGTTCACTATATGTGTGATGAAGAACAGGGCTGGATGCCGGATATCGACGATATCAAAAAGAAAATCACTCCGCGTACCCGCGGTATTGTGGTGATTAACCCGAATAACCCGACCGGGGCTGTCTACAGTAAAGATTTGTTACAGGAGATTGTCGAAATTGCGCGGCAAAATGACCTGATCATTTTTGCCGATGAAATTTACGACAAAATTCTGTATGACGATGCCGTTCACCATTCTATCGCAGCAATGGCACCGGATTTGCTGACCGTGACCTTTAACGGCCTGTCAAAAACCTACCGTATCGCCGGTTTCCGTCAGGGCTGGATGGTACTGAACGGGCCGAAGAAACACGCAAAAGGCTATATTGAAGGTCTGGAAATGCTCGCGTCCATGCGTCTGTGTGCTAACGTTCCGATGCAGCACGCCATTCAGACCGCAATCGGCGGCTATCAGAGCATCAACGAATTTATCCATCCGGGCGGTCGTCTGTATGAGCAGCGTAACAAAGCATGGGAACTGATTAACCAGATCCCGGGCTGCTCTTGTGTGAAACCGATGGGCGCACTTTATATGTTCCCGAAATTTGATGCCAAACGCTTTAATGTGCACGATGACCAGAAGATGATCCTCGATCTGCTGTTACAGGAAAAAGTGTTGCTGGTTCAGGGAACCGCCTTTAACTGGCCGGAACCGAATCACTTCCGCATTGTGACACTGCCGCGTGAAGATGAGCTGGAGCAGGCTATCAGCAAGTTCGGGCGCTTCCTTTCCCACTACCGTCAGTAATCTGTTTACGGGTTTGTGAAACGGCTTCCGCACAGGAGGCCGTTTTTATTTACATTAAGTCCGGAACACCGCAAAATAACTATCATCTCTTTTATCATGCTGCTGTCAGGAATGCTGTTTATGAGTTACTTTTTTGCCCACCTTTCCCGCCTGAAACTGATCACCCGCTGGCCGCTGATGCGCAATGTTATCGCTGAGAATGTATCTGAGCACAGCCTTCAGGTTGCATTTGTCGCGCACGCACTTGCTGTGATTAAGAACCGCAAATTCGGTGGCTCGCTTAACCCGGAAAAAATTGCCATGCTGGCGATGTACCATGATGCCAGTGAAGTGATCACCGGCGACCTGCCAACGCCGATTAAGTATTACAATCCGCAGATTGCACATGAATACAAAAAAATTGAGCGGATGGCGCAGAAAAAATTGCTGGCGATGATCCCCGAAGAATTACAGGCGGATTTTGCCCCGATCCTCGATGAAGACGCACATTCAGAAGAGGATGCGGCGATTGTCAAACAGGCAGATGCCCTGTGTGCCTATCTGAAATGCCTCGAAGAAATCGGTGCCGGTAATACGGAGTTCAATCTGGCGAAAGCCCGGCTGGAAAAAACGCTGGAAGAGCGGCGCAGTCCGGAAATGGACTATTTCCGCGAGGTATTTATCCCGGGATTCAGTCTGTCACTCGATGAGATAAGTCAGTAACCGCGGAGTTCCCGGCAGGTATGACCCGGGAACACCATCAGAACGGGAACAGTAACGGGATAACCGCAATACTGATAAGCATCACTACAAAGGTAAAGGGTACTCCGATTTTAACAAAATCGCCGAACGTATAATGCCCGGGGCCAAGCACCAGTGTGTTAACCGGTGAAGACACCGGGGTCATAAAGGCGGCTGATGCCGCAACACCCACCACCATCGCAAACGGCAGAGGTGAAACCTGCATTTCATATGCTGCCTGAATCGCAATCGGCGCCATCAGCACGGCAGTTGCCGTATTCGAGATAAATAACCCGATAGCGGCGCACAATATAAACAGGGCTGTCAGCATCACATGCGGTCCCATGTTCCCCGCCACATCCATCAGACCTTTAACTATCAGCGTGATCCCGCCGGTTTTTTGTAGTGCCAGGGCAAACGGCATCATCCCGACAATCAAAATAATGCTGGGCCAGTGTACCGAGCGATACGCACTCTCCATATCAATACAGCGGAATTTCCCCATCAGCAGGCAGGCTATCAGCGCAGCAATAAAATTCGGGATCTCATTTGTCACCATCATTGCCACCATCAGACCGAGACAAAACAGCGCGTGCGGTGCCTGTGACGCTGCAGGAACCACTGTTTCGACCTCTGCGGCGAGGTTGAGTACAATGAAGTGACGGCGCTTGGTGGCAAGTATGCGGATAAGTTTCCAGTCACCGACCACCAGCAGGATATCCCCCAGTTGCAGGGGCTCATCCACAATATTACCGGCGAGCGCTTTTCCTTCACGGCGCACCCCGAGGACATTCAGCCCGTAACGGGTACGAAACCCGATATCACGCAGACCTTTGCCGATTAATTCACTTTCCGGATTCAGCGAGACTTCCGCCATGCCCACATTACGCGCCTGCTCTGAGAAATATTCACCGCGCAGGATCATCGGCTCCAGCATTTGCTCGGCACAAAATTCACGTAAATCCATATCACTGGCAGACATATCGATCAGCAGAACATCACGGTCACGCAGTTCCATACCACCGGTGGCACCGACCATCACGCGGCGAAAACGCCGCCAACGCTCGATCCCCACAATATTGGCACCGTAACGGGTGCGCAGATGAAGTTCATCGAGTGTTTTACCGATAAGCGGGGATCCGCTGCGGACAGCCAGACGCCGGGCGCGCCCGCTCAGTTTATAATCGCGGATAAGGTCGCGGAATGTGCGCTGTACGCCATCACCGGATTTTTCCGGCTGGTTACTGCCCAGCCAGTGCCGGGCAATCAGCATATACCCTACGCCCGCGAGTAAAACCAGGATGCCTATCGGGGTAATGGAGAAGAAATTGAAGCCTTTGATCCCCTCCATTTCCAGAACACTGTTCACCACCATATTCGGCGGTGTGGCAACCAGTGTCATCATTCCGCTGATAAGTCCGGCAAAACCGAGCGGCATCATCAGCCGGGAGGGAGAGATTTTCATACGGGCAGACACACTCAGTACCACAGGGATAAAAATCGCCACCACGCCGGTTGAGCTCATAAATGCGCCCAGCCCCGCCACACTCACCATCAGAAAAACCAGCAGTTTTGTTTCGCCGGAGCCGGCAACACGCACCAGCCAGTCGCCCATCTGATAGGCAACTCCGGTGCGCACTAACCCCTCCCCGATAACAAACAGAGCGGCGATCAGCAGAATATTGGGATCACTGAAGCCGGCAACGGCCTCGTTTAAGGTAAGCGTACCACTGAGTACGAACGCGATGATCACCAACAGAGCCACAACATCCATCCGGACTTTGTTGGTGGTGAATAAAATAATGGCAATAAAAAGCAGGGTTAAGACCCACGCAAGTTCCGTATTCACCAACGACCTCTTTCGTCAATGCCCGGACAGCCAACATCCTGTCTCACAGTTTTTTATTAACGCACCAACCCCGCGTTTTCACACACATCCGTGCGGGGATTGATACCGGGTAGTACCGGATTCAGCCCGGCAGGCAGGTCAGCGTAACAGAGCCGTCCGCCGCTTTATCCACCTGTAATTGCGTCAGTGAACTGACCTGTAGTGCCAGTTCGTTTGTGCGCGGTGTTCCGGGTGGCACATGCACAGCAATAACTTTGCATCCGGCGTCAAGACCGGATAACAGCCCGGCGGTGGCATCCTCAAAGACAAAACAGTCCTGCGGTGCCAGCCCCAGCTTTTCCGCTCCGAGCAGATAAGGCTCCGGATGCGGTTTACCCCGGGTAATATTGTCTGCGGTCACCCAGGCGTCCGGCTCCGGTAAACCAGCAGCTGTATGACGGGGACGCGCAATCGCCACCGTACCGGAAGTTACAATCGCCCAGGGAATACCAAGAGATTGCAGGCGCAATAACAACGCTTTTGCACCCGGCAGATCCGTTACTTCATCGCTTTCGCGGATTTCCATCTCTGTTACCCACGCCAGTTGCGCGGCAATCTCTGCGCTATCCGCATCCGGCAGAAAATGGCGGATAGACTCCACCGCCGGTTTTCCGTGGATAAATTGCTTCACGTCTTCTTCATCCGCCCCGATACGGCGGGCAAATGCCAGCCAGGCGCGCTCAACGACATGCAGGGAATCGGCCAGTGTACCGTCCAGATCAAACAGAAAGCCTTTTGCAGTCAGTGCCATTTGTGCCTCTCAGAGTGCGGATAAAGTAAGAGAACCGGATAAAATCAGGCGTTAAGTACCTGATTAATTTCCACTTCACTCAGGTGATACTGACGCGGGCAACCATGCCATGCACCCAGCATGCGGACATATTTATCCCACATTGGTGTCTGGGAGTTAAAACCGTGGCTGCCGCTGTCAAAGTGCGTATAACGCCCTTCAGTATTCACCAGGAAGCGGACATAACTTAAATAGCGGGCTTCAGTTGCCGCATCAAAGCCTAAGAAGTGAATACGGCGCGCATCAATATCTGCCGCATTTTTCAGATTATCAAAGGAGATACGCAGTGCATGGTACATTTCCATCATATCGATCACGCGCCGGCAGATATCTTCCGGTAATTCACCGAAATCACGATCCAATTCACGCATCTGTAACCCGAAGCCACGTTCAATGATAGTCTGCTGGCGGCGGTAGCGCTCGGCATTCTCAGGATCCATCATTGCCATCATTTTATATTGATTAGAGAGGATAAGGCGTTGGGCGTTATTCATTTCCATGGTACATCTCCTGAAAAAGTAATCCGGGGTATAACGGAATCATCGCATTACTCAATTCTATAAGATAGTGAAATGCACCCCTTTTTTGATCCCGGCGGGGAATTTTAAACAGGTATTTATCCCCGGTCAGTAAATGAATAAAAACACATAGCTGAATCGATTAATAAATGAAAGGCCGGGAAATGACGTGTTCAGGGTTTGTACCATTGCAGAGATTGGATGTTCCGACAGGCGGGTCATTAAGACGGGCTGTTGTTACAGATCATCCATAAATGAGTTATCTAATTGCTTAAAAGCACGTTTAAGTAATTCCGCCAGCGCCATATAGTCCGGTGTTCCTTCCACGGGCGCAATCGCAATACCGGCTTCACTGAATTTAGCGCGGATTTCATGAAACCAGTTCAGCAGACCGGCCGGCAACGGAGTGGCGGCGCGCCGTCCTAACCACCATAGTCCCTGCAACGGCAGAGAACAGGCAAAAAGAGCGGTCGCAATAGCAGGTCCTAAGGCACCGCCGAGGGCAATCTGCCAGGTCAGGGTAAATACGGCAACAGGCGGCATAAAACGGATGCCAAAGCGGGTCGCTTTAATGACACGGTTCTCCGGGAAAACCGGTGCAAGCTGCTTTACCACAGGCCAGAGAGTGGCGTAGCGCTGACCAAGTCGCAGTGAGCGGAACAATCCCTGCTTTTCCGGTGCGTTCATAGACATTATGACCTCAATCAATAAAAAACATAATAATTAAAATATGGCTACAATCAGTCAAAATATTTTTGTAGGATTAAGTATATTTTGAATTTGCTGTCATCTGCGGGTATGCTACGCCCGTTTAATCACGGTGAAATAATCCTGTAGTAATTATTTTGTCTGACGTCATCTTTTTCAAGGGCAAAATGTGTGTTTTTTTGCGCTTTAACAGGTCAGACAACGTATTATAACAATGTTTGCCGTCCGAAATAAAAATTGCATGATGTTAATCATGAACAGCGCTGAAATAATGCGCTACGCTTAGATAGATTACGTTTTAACCACTGTCTTAATACATAAGACTTATCCACAACACGATTATAGGTAATTCCATGTCAAGTAAGCTGGTACTCGTACTTAACTGCGGTAGTTCTTCACTGAAATTTGCAATCATTGACCCTACATCCGGTGATGAATATCTGACGGGTCTGGCGGAGTGTTTTAACCTGCCGGAAGCACGTATCAAGTGGAAAATGGATGGTGCTAAACACGAAGCACAGCTGGGCGCAGGCGCTGCACACAGCGAAGCGCTGCGTTTCATCGTGAAAGATATCATGGGTGCTAAACCTGAGCTGTCTGCACAGATTGGTGCTATCGGTCACCGTCTGGTTCACGGTGGTGAGAAATTTGCTCACTCTGTTATCGTCACTGACGAAGTTATCAAAGCAATGGAAGAGTGCTCTGCCTTTGCTCCGCTGCACAACCCGGCTAACCTGTTAGGCGTTGAAGAAGCGCTTCAAGCGTTCCCGCACCTGGCTGATAAAAACGTCGGCGTTTTCGATACCGCTTTCCATCAGACTATGCCTGAAGAAGCGTATCTGTATGCCCTGCCGTACAGCCTGTACAAAGAGCACGGTATCCGCCGCTATGGTTTCCACGGTACAAGCCACTATTTCGTGAGCCGTGAAGCCGCTAAAATGCTGAACAAACCGGTTGAAGAACTGAACGTCATTACCTGTCACTTAGGTAACGGTGGTTCTGTTGCTGCTATCGTTAACGGCGAATGTGTTGATACCTCTATGGGTCTGACTCCGCTGGAAGGTCTGGTTATGGGTACGCGCTCAGGCGATATCGACCCGGCTATCATTTTCCATCTGCATGATTCCATGGGTATGAGTGTTGATGCTATCAATACTATGCTGACTAAAGAATCAGGTCTGCAGGGTCTGACTGAAGTCACCAGCGACTGCCGTTATGTTGAAGAAAACTACGGTAAACAAGCTGATGCAACCCGCGCAATGAATGTATTCTGCCATCGTCTGGCGAAATACGTGGGCGGTTATGCAACACTGATGGAAGGTCGTCTGGATGCAATCATCTTCACCGGCGGTATCGGTGAGAATGCTGCGATGGTCCGCGAGCACACCTTAGAAAAACTGGCTCTGCTCGGCTTTAAACTGGATCACGAACGTAACCTGGCTGCCCGTTTCGGTAATGCAGGTAAAATCACAACAGATGACAGCAGCATCGCACTGGTTATCCCGACTAACGAAGAATTAGTCATTGCACAAGACGCGGCGCGTCTGACTGCATAATCTTTGCTCTCCGCCGGCGCCCGCCGGCGGATTTATTTTGAACACCGAATTGTGAAAAAATAAGAGGTTCATGTGTCCCGTACTATTATCCTCATTCCTACCGGCACCAGTGTCGGTTTAAGCAGCGTCAGCCTCGGGGTTGTCCGCTCAATGGAACAAAAAGGCGTCAGCCTGAGCTTTTTCAAACCTATTGCGCAACCACGCCGCACCGGTATTGAAGACCAGACCACCAATATCTTACGCGCTCACTCTTCCCTGAAAATGGCAGAGCCGCTGGATATGGATTATGTTGAATCCATGTTGACCAGCGACAAAAAAGATATTCTGATGGAAGAAATTGTTGCCCGTTACCACGACCACACTCAGGGTGCAGAAGTTATCCTGATCGAAGGTCTGGTTCCGACCCGCAACTATCCGCACGCACAATCACTGAACTACGATATCGCTCAGACTCTGGGCGCGGAAATCGTATTCGTCACTGCACCGGGTAATGATACCGCGGCAGAAGTGAAAGAGCGTCTGGAACTTATCCGTAATGAATTTGGTGGTCATAAAAACACCAGCATTGCCGGTGTGATCGTCAATAAAGTAAATGCACCTGTTGATGAACAAGGCCGTACCCGCCCTGACCTGTCAGAAATCTTTGATGACTCGTCCAAAGCAGTTATCGCGCACCTGAGCGCGGACGACCTGAAATCCCTGCCACTGCCGGTTGTCGGCTGTGTGCCGTGGAATTTCGATCTGATTGCCACCCGTGCAATCGATATGGCGAACCACTTAGGCGCAAAAATTATTAACGAAGGCGACATCAAAACCCGCCGCGTTAAATCTGTGACCTTCTGTGCACGCAGCATTCCTCATATGCTGGAGCACTTCCGTCCGGGTTCCCTGCTGGTAACCTCTGCTGATCGTCCTGACGTGCTGGTTTCTGCCTGCCTGGCAGCGATGAACGGCGTTGAAATCGGTGCAATCCTGCTGACCGGCGGTTATAAAATCGACGACAGCATCGCGAAACTGTGTGAACGTGCTTTCGAAACCGGCCTGCCAATCTTTACTGTCAACAGCAACACCTGGCAGACCTCGCTGAATCTGCAAAGTTTCAGCCTGGAAGTCCCTGCTGACGACCGTGAGCGTATTGAACTGGTTCAGAACTATGTTGCCGGTCACATCGATACCAAATGGATCGATTCTCTGGTTGCAGATTCTGAGCGTCCTAACCGTCTGTCTCCTCCGGCATTCCGTTACCTGTTAACTGAACTGGCACGTAAAGCGAAAAAACGTGTTGTTCTGCCTGAAGGTGATGAGCCACGTACCGTTAAAGCCGCTGCAATCTGCGCTGAACGCGGTCTGGCGACCTGCGTACTGTTAGGTGACCCGGAAGAAATCCGCCGTGTTGCAGCAGCGCAAGGCGTTGAACTGGGTACAGGTATTGAGCTGGTTGATCCGAAAGACATCCGCGAACTGTATGTTCCGCGTCTGGTTGAGCTGCGTAAGAGCAAAGGCATGACAGAAGTTGTTGCCCGCGAGCAGTTACAGGATAACGTGGTTCTCGGTACTCTGATGCTGGAACAGGATAAAGTAGACGGTCTGGTATCCGGTGCGGTTCACACCACAGCGAATACTATTCGTCCGCCGTTACAGTTAATCAAAACAGCACCGGGCAGCTCACTGGTTTCATCTGTGTTCTTCATGCTGATGCCGGAAGAAGTGCTGGTCTATGGTGACTGTGCAATTAACCCGGATCCGAACCCTGAACAGCTGGCAGAAATCGCAATTCAGTCCGCTGATTCTGTAAAACTGTTCGGTATCGACCCGCGCGTTGCGATGATCTCCTACTCTACCGGTACATCCGGCCAGGGTGATGATGTTGAGAAAGTCCGCGAAGCGACCCGCATTGCTCAGGAAAAACGTCCTGACCTGTGCATCGATGGTCCGTTACAGTATGACGCCGCCGTGATGGCTGACGTTGCTAAAACCAAAGCACCGAACTCTCCGGTTGCAGGTAAAGCAAATGTCTTCATCTTCCCTGACCTGAACACCGGTAACACCACGTATAAAGCCGTTCAGCGTTCAGCAGACCTGGTGTCTATCGGACCAATGCTGCAAGGCATGCGTAAACCGGTTAATGACCTGTCCCGTGGCGCGTTAGTTGATGATATTGCTTATACCATCGCACTGACTGCTATTCAGGCAGCACAGAACGACGCTAAAAAATAAGTTTTTAGTCTCTGATCAAAAATCCCGGCAGGATCTCCTGCCGGGATTTTTTTTACCGGTCACATCATCAGAACTGCCCCGTCAGCCCGGCAAGCTCTGCCGACTGAGAACGGTTCAGTCTCGGGTCACACAGTGATTCATATCGTTCACCGACATCATCATCAGCAATCTTCTGCAGGCCGCCGGTGCACTCGGTCACATCACGCCCTGTCATTTCCAGATGCAAACCACCGGGATGAACGCCCTGCGCGCGTAAAATCTGCATAAAGAGACGAACTTCTTCACACACGGTCGCAAAATCACGGGTTTTCAGACCGGATACTGTACTGCGGGTGTTGCCGTGCATCGGATCTGTCAGCCAGATAACCGGGCTTTTCAGCCTTGCCACCGCCTGTAATAACACAGGCAGTTTTTCCCGGATATGTGCCACACCCAGCCTGACAATCAGCATAATTTTGCCGGGTTGATTGTGCGGATTAAGCCGCTGTAATAATTGCCTCAGCTTTTCCGCTGTCATCGACGGCCCGCATTTTATACCCACAGGGTTCGCTATTCCCCGCAGATATTCCACATGCGCCTGTGAAGGTTCACTGGTACGATCCCCCAGCCAGACAGTATGCGCCGCGCCGTTATACCACTGATTATCAGCCGGATTCAGACGCGTCAGTGCGCTGTCATAAGGCAACAACAGTGCCTCATGACTGACATAGAACGGATCAAATACCGTATCCGCGGATGACGAGCCACCACTGTTATTGTGCAGCGCGTTCAGAGTGACCGCCGCACGGTGGTAAGCACCCAGCATCCTTTGCGGATCAGGGATGCGCTGTGCCACAGAAAATTCGTGGCCATTAATAATATCCCCGCGATAGCTCGGCAGTGAAATACCGTTTTGTACCTCATCCGGACTACTGCGTGGTTTGGCATACTGACCGGCAATACGCCCGATTTTTAATACCGGCTGCGATAACCCGCTGTGCAGAAGCCCCGTCATTTGAGAGACCGTGTCAGTCCAGGCATTGAGCACATCCTCACGACATTGCGAAAAGGCTTCAGCACAGTCCCCGCATTGCAGAATAAACCCCTGACTATCACTGATCTGCTTTAATGCGCCGGTCAGTGATTGTATCTCAGTGACAGACACCAGCGGTGGTGCTGCCTGTAGCTGTTGCTGAACATACCGGACTGACTCCGGCTCCGGATAATCCGGCTGCTGCTGAGCCGGAAATTGCATCCATGAGGAAGGCGTCCATTCCTGCAGCCCGTCCTGTTTTTTTATCACCTGACAGCTCCTGAAATAATTAGGTACGATCCTGTGATGTCGCCAGGTAAGTTTCAAATTTACCTGTCTGCCGCGCGACATAGTCCTCACGCACCGGGGTATACACATCGATCACTTCAGAGGCTTCAAGTACCTCTGCTTCATGGATTGCCCACGAAGGAACAAGACCTGAATCACCGGCACGCAGGATCATAGTTTCACCATCAACAACCAGGCGCAGCGAACCTGACAAAACGGTTGTCAGCGTTTCATGCTCATGCTGGTGCTCCGGAATAACCGCACCGGTTTTAAAAGTCCAGAATGTCATGGTAAATGCCGTGCCATGAATAAATTTTGCCAGAGCCTTACTCTCTTCCCCCTCTTTGCGGGTTAAGTCCATATCATACGAAATCAGTTCATCTGCCGGTATTAAGCCCATAATGTGCTCCTGCTGAGTAGTAAATTAAATTCAATAAAATTAAATAAAAAAAATGTTATTTAGGGGCATGAATAGAAAAGCCCATCGGAACCGGTCCGAAATCATGCAAAATATGCAGATGGTATTTTTTTGCCGCACTGAGTGTGGTAATACAGGCATCAACAACACCATGCGCACATTGCACACCGGCCTCACTGTTTGAGGTAAACAGTGATTTTCTGACACCTTTATTCAACAGCGGTAATTCATTAAACAGATCCTGCGGAGCCGGATGCGAACCGACATGGCGGATATCGTTATAATCAGTATGGCGGCTGGCAAATAACATATTATGTGTATCCAGCACAAAGCAGGCCTTTAATTCCAGTGATAATAAATTCTGAAAAACAATATTATGTAAATCCGGATAAACAATGCAGCCAAGTAATACGCCGTCATTATCACACTTTACTGCTTCAACGGCTTTTTCCAGTGTCTGATATAATTTCACATTGCCTTTTATATTATTTTCACTTAACCAGTAATGTGCGGCTTTCTCACAATTCGTTCCGTTCGGACCGAGTGTATGAATGGTTAACACGATAACTCTCCTTCAGATAATTATATTCTTCCGGTTTGACTGATTAAATCAGGAAGCCGTTCCCCATGCTGTATTCTGTTCAACATTTCATTTTCGACATTAGTTATTTCCAGTGCCTTATCTAAAACCAGCTCAATAAGATCATAAGGAACAATAACCACACCGTTAATATCTGCGACAACTAAATCACCGGTATGAACGGTCGTTTGTTCTATCTGACACGAACCGCCTGTTTCAGATATATAATAAGCGCCCTGGGTATCAGTTGGTGTTAAATTAGTGGCGATCACCGGAATAGAGAGTGCATTAAGATCATGACCATCCCTGACTGCCCCGCCTAATATCACGCCTTCAAATCCAAGTTTTTCGAAATAGGTACAGCTCATGCCGCCCGCCAATGCTGCATCGCGGATACACTCCCCGCTGCCCGCGACATACACCAGATCAGTTGCGTCATACAATTCCGGCACCAGAAAATCACGCACCTGTTCCCAGGTCGATTCTGACGGAGCCAGAATACTGCTTCCTTTACGGACAATTTTCCATTGAACGGTATAAGCTTGTGCCGCCATATAATAATCACGGCAATTAAATGATGTTAATTTATAACTTAATGTACTGCCGGTTTTAAATCCATCCATAATATCAACAAGGGTGGATGTACTTATTTTAAGTTCTCTGATCGTATTTAATTTAGCAATATCAATTTTTTGCATTTCTTACCTCCGACACAAAGTCTACTCATTCATCCGGAGGTTGTAATTGTTATTAATTATCACGACACACTTAAAACTTAATTAATTTAGCAATAAATAAACAAAAGTATTTTAACGAAAAAAAATCTCCTTACGGAGGTTTTTAATATAAAAATATTTTTCTAATATATAATTATCTATGTAACTCATGCCGCGCATGGGCTGTTTGTAACTGTCCGTGGATAAGCTCAGAGAGCGCCTGTAATGACAATGTTTTTCCCTCCCAGAGCCGGACGCCCCCCATCATGATCAATAGCTTCTGTTTTTTGGCATCAAATTTAAAGAAGCGATTTTTCCCTGCCATAACTGGTGCCGGTGCACCATCAGCCACATGCAGTGTGATGGTCACCATTCCTGATGTTTCACTGAGATCATAATCCACGATATAGTGCAGCGGATACGCTTGTGCCAGATTATCACTGACCAGTTGCCCGTGACGAAAAGAAAACAATGGTGTTTTGCCCCGGTTGCGGTACATAAAAGCCACTCCCCAGAACAATAATAAAAATCCGCCACCATAAATCGCTGCAGAATCAAGCATATTGCTGATCCCCATTTTGGCAGCCGCAATCCCCATTCCTGCCGCAATAAGCGCCCCGAGAATGAACATGGTCAGGAAGGTTTTACGCCGCTCACCAAGTACGACTTCATCCGCCGCCGTTGATTCATTCAGCAGCGTTTCCAGAACTTCAGTGCGCTGCGCATTATAGTCCGTTGCCTCATTCGACAGCGATGCGGTCAGCATCATGGAAATCGCTTTGGCATCCGTAAAGAGGTCAGAAATATTCTCATAATCCTGCGCCTGCACTTCACGTGAGGCCGCCGCCAGAAGCTCTGTGTCTATCTCCTGAGACAGCGCTTCAATACGGGCACGGGTCTGCGGGTGGGTATCACTCGGGTGAGTCGTTGCGTCATCCAGAAATGATTCAGCCGCCGGAACGCCGCGCTCACGCAGACGGTTCATTACAACCGGCAGCAGGTCATCAGTCTGTAATGTACCGTCATATAACTCAGCCAGTGTTTCATAAATAACCTCGCTGACCGCCGAAATACGCAGCAATGAGCCGGATACCGCCGCCGGTGAACTGACAGCGGCCCCCGCTTTGTCTGCTTCCAGTTCGCGGATACGGCTCCAGTGGCTGACCGCAAAATCAAATTGCTCCAGGAAAAAGATCCCCAGATACACAGACGGGCTCATGATCACTTTACTGTATATATCCTGCACCTCATCAGCCACCAGAGAAATACTCTGGCTCATTCCCGCGTAAATCGGTGCAAAATTCAGGCTGTATGTGGTGTCTTCACCGGTGAAATGCCCCAGTTCATGACCAATGACCGCCGTTGCTTCTTCCCGGTTAAGCAGTGCGGAATAGAGCAGCGGAAAATACAGCGTTTTGCCTTCAATCTGCTGTGTATCATTCAGGCAGATAGCATGTGATGTCACATAAAAGCACTCAGTCATCCCCACAATGATATGATCCGGCGACGCAGTTCCGACCTTCCCGGCGGTTTCATCCACCCATTGCCAGAGACCCGGTGCTTCATCACGGCTGACAGCGTGCCCGATAACAGAAGACGGCTCACTGCGGAACATGGCAAAGCTTTTACGCAGCTTGAACAGCCCTTTGATGATGTAACTTGCAATAAGCAGAATACTGATCAGGAGAAAGATCATCATCTTCACCCCGCCGCCGTTCATCTCAAAATTACCGGCAAACCACATGCCTCATAAACTAAAGCACAAAGAATACTCAGACCAACCAGCGTCATCTGCCCGGTCAGAATAAACGGTAACTGTTTGCGGCAACGGGCAAAGACAATTAATAATTCATCACGCGAGCGCCGGGCTCTGCGCCCGCTGCTGACGCAAAGATAGAGCGCCATACCGCCGAATAACAGAGAGAGAATACCCGTTATCATGGTTGCTTTGCTGACGTCTACCCGCGCCACTATCAGCATAATTTCACTGCTGTATTTATTCAGCTCGCAGTTAATCATCCCTAATTGCTCACCGGCAGATGCCGTTTCACCATCTTCATAGGTGATTTGTGTATCAGGATCAGCAGCAATCAAACGTTGTAAATCTTCTTTTTCTTCCAGTACATACTGATATGACTGATATTCTTCACTCATCCGCCAATATTGGAATGCACCGTATGCCGTGAGTACAAGAGGTAATAACAACAACCAGCTTAATAATTTATTTTTCATGTTACTCTCGTTTACGTTATATTCCGTCATGGAATGAACATTAATTATGAGATAATTCTCATCATCCGTTCCGTTGTATTTCAGTTACTGAAAACATTTTACGGAAATTAAAAAATGACAGCCGGATAAACTGCTTAATATCTATCAATACGCAGGTGTTATATACCCAACATCATTCAGGATGCAGCCAACGAATCTGCAGTTTGAATGAATAAGGGGATAATTAGTTTATATTCAGTTTGCTCTGCCTTTACACCGGAAAAATTACGCAGATAATACGTTAAATACATAAGATTCCGATATATATTCTGATTATATTCAGTGCGGCATTCTACAGGAAAAAGACAAAAGGCAGAACCGGAAAAACAGAGTTCATATATACAGGAATAGATTTTCATTCCATTTTCAGATATATGAACTGCCCGCATTTTGTTTTAATCATTCTGAATATAAAAAAGCCTGCATATTGCAGGCTTCTCCAATTTTTATTCTTTTTTATTCGTTTTCACTGCTCATTTCAGGCGACGGAGTTTCCACCGGTGTTTCCCGGGTGACCTCAGGCTCGGGTGTAACCGGTTTTACCCGATCACCGGTAATATAGTTCGCCTGATTGTTACGGGTCAGCCAGAGCGACAGCGCTTTCAGTGAATCAGGTGTGAATTCATCACACCGGGCCGTGATTTCAGCCGGTGTCAGCCAGATAACCTGGGCGACTTCACACTCCTGTAACGCAAACGGCCCGTGAGTTACACAGCTGAACAACCCGCCCCAGACGCGGCAAACCGGCTCTTCATAATAAAACAGTCCGTGCTCTGCAAACGGAACACCGGCAATACCCAATTCCTCTTCTGCTTCGCGGCGGGCTGAATCCAGCATGTTCTCACCCTGCTGAACCACGCCACCGGCGGTGGCATCCAGTAATCCGGGATAAAAATCTTTACTCTGCGTCCGGCGCTGCACCAGTATGTTGCCCATACCGTCATGCACAACAATGTAGGTTGCCCGGTGGCGCAGGTTTTCTGCCCGCATCTGATCGCGGGTTGACTGGCCGATGACATCATTGTTTTCATCAACCACATCCACCCACTCAATATCGCTATTACCGACTTGTCCCATCCCCTAACCTTATCTTTTTTATCAGCAATATGTGATTGTCACAGCCGCTGCTTCTGTTTTATCAGTGACATACCCTGATTGATGTATTATCCGCGCCCATCTTATACTGCTTTTATATACTAAACTGGTAATGATAGTGTGCCATTATGGTCATTGCAGCAGTATATCAAGAATTGATAGCGGTTCTATGATTGATTTGAGCGCAAACGTAATTCCGGAGTCTTATACCTTATTCCTCCCTGATCACATATCCCGTTCGCAATTGCTGCTATAGTCAGAGGAGACCCGGGCATAAGGAGTGACTATGCGTATCCTGATAACAGGTGGTACAGGGCTTATAGGTACACCGCTGGTACAGGCGCTTATCGCCCGTAAACATCATGTGGTGGTGCTCAGCCGTTCACCTCAGAAAGTCTATTCCCGTTTTTGTTCTGCGGCACAGCACCTCAATTCGCTTGCCGGATTAACGCATCTTAATGATATTGATGCGGTTATTAATCTTGCCGGTGAACCTATAGCAGATAAACGCTGGAGCAAAGAACAGAAAGAGCGGCTGTGCGAAAGCCGCTGGAAGATAACAGAGCGACTCACCACACTGATAAATGCCAGTGATACACCGCCTGCTGTATTTCTTTCCGGCTCTGCTGTCGGCTGGTACGGCGATCAGGGACAAGCGGTTGTAACGGAAGCGGAAGAGCCGCATCCGGAATTTACCCATACACTCTGCGCCCGCTGGGAAGCCCTCGCACTCTGGGCACAAAGTGATAAAACCCGGGTTTGTCTGCTGCGTACCGGTATTGTTCTCTCTCCCGAAGGCGGTGCGCTGGCGAAAATGCTGCCATTATACCGGGCAGGTCTTGGCGGGCCTGTTGGTAACGGACGTCAGTATATGCCGTGGATCCACATCCGTGATATGGTCAGCGCCATCCTGTTTCTGCTGGATAATGATGCGATGAGCGGCACCTTTAATATGACTGCGCCATATCCGTGCCACAATGAACAATTTGCCGCTGTACTGGCACAAATTCTTCACCGCCCGCACCTGCTGAGAGTGCCTGCACTGGTGATTAAAGCGTTACTCGGTGAGGCCGCCGTGCTGGTTCTGGGCGGACAAAATGCGCTGCCTGAACGACTGGAAACGGCGGGGTTTGCCTGTCAGTTTATTAATCTCGAAGACGCGTTGCGGGATTTACTGGAAAGCCCGGCTGACAACTGACAGCCGGGACAGTCTGAAATATTACGGTATACAGCGCGGCGGTTTCGCCCCGCGCCAGCGGGTGAATAAGTCCTGAGGCAGGTCAATATCAAACTGATCGAGCACGCGGTTGACAGTCTGGTCGATAATATCCTGAACTGTCTGTGGCTGGTGATAAAACGCCGGCATCGGCGGCATAATGACAGCCCCCATTTCAGCCGCCTGCGTCATCAGCCGCAGATGCCCGAGATGCAGCGGTGTCTCCCGCACACACAGCACCAGCTTGCGCCCCTCTTTGAGCACCACATCCGCCGCACGGGTCACCAGGGTGTCTGTATAACTGTGCACAATACCGGATAAGGTTTTCACCGAGCACGGCAAAATCACCATACCTTTGGTTCTGACCGAACCGGATGAAATGCTTGCCGCGATATCGCGCTCATCGTGAACCACATCAGCCAGCGCCTGTACATCACGCAGGCTGTATGTGGTTTCCAGCGCCAGTGTCTGCCGCGCCGCCTGACTGATAATCAGGTGTGTTTCAATTTCCGGCACATCCTGCAGGATCTGCAATAAACGCACGCCATAGACAGCACCACTTGCGCCCGTCAGTCCTACAATCAGTTTTTTCATCACATCACCTGCCAAAAAAGAGATTAACCCTCATTATATATCTCAAGGTTCTCAATGTCGGTATGATCACGCAACTTTAATTCATCATCCTTACGCAGGTTTTCCACATAATCGAGATAATCCTGGTCTATATCTTTTGTGACATAGATACCGTCAAATACAGATGCCTCAAGGACGCGGATATCCGGATTCTCTTCACGGACAGCCGCGACAAGGTCTTCCAGATCCTGGAAAATCAGCGCATCCGCACCAATCAGTTTACGGATCTCTTCTGTTTCACGACCGTGCGCAATTAACTCGTTGGCGTTAGGCATATCAATACCGTAGACGTTCGGGAAGCGCACTTCCGGTGCAGCAGAGGCAAAATAAACTTTCTTCGCACCTGCTTCACGGGCCAGTTCCACAATCTGTTCTGATGTGGTGCCGCGCACAATGGAATCATCCACCAGCAGGACGTTTTTACCACGGAACTCTGTCCGGTTCGCATTAAGCTTGCGACGCACCGATTTTTTCCGCTCCTGCTGACCCGGCATGATAAATGTCCGCCCCACATAGCGGTTTTTCACAAACCCCTGGCGGTACGGTTTTTTCAGGATATGGGCGATTTCCAGCGCACTGTCGATGGAGGTTTCAGGGATGGGGATCACCACATCAATATCCAGGTCATCCCACTCGCGGGCAATTTTTTCCCCGAGTTTCTGCCCCATGCGCAGGCGGGCGTTATAGACCGATACTTTATCAATAACGGAATCCGGACGGGCAAAATAAACAAATTCAAACAGGCACGGCGTCAGTGACGGATTGGCTGCACACTGGCGGGTATAGAGCTGCCCGGTTTCTGTGATATACACAGCTTCACCCGGCGCCACATCGCGCAAGAATTCAAAACCGAGGGTATCAAGTGCCACACTTTCAGAGGCAACCATATACTCTTCGCGCCCGTCACTCAGCGTGCGTTTTCCGAGTACCAGCGGACGTATCCCGTTAGGGTCACGGAAAGCCAGAAGCCCGTGCCCGATAATCAGCGCCACGCAGGCGTAAGCACCACGGATTTTACTGTGCATCGCACTGACAGCAGCAAAAATGTTATCCGGCTCTAACGGATGTCCGTCAAAGCGATCCAGTTCATAGGCCAGTACATTGAGCAGGATTTCAGAGTCTGAGGTGGTATTCACATGACGGCGGGCGGTTTCAAATAACTGACGTTTCAGCGTGTGCGCGTTAGTCAGATTTCCGTTATGTGCCAGGGTGATGCCGAAAGGCGAATTTACATAGAACGGCTGTGCTTCTGATGCACTGGAGCTGCCGGCTGTCGGATAGCGGACATGCCCTATCCCGAGTGTTCCCTGTAAACGCAGCATGTGGCGGGTTTCGAAAACATCTTTCACCAGTCCGTTGGCTTTACGGAGCCGGAAACCATTGTTACTGTCAATGGTTGCGATACCGGCTGCGTCCTGACCCCGGTGCTGTAACACCGTGAGCGCGTCATAGATTGATTGATTGACCTGTGTAAAACCAACGATCCCAACAATACCACACATGTAGTTTTTTCCTCATCAGCCGGGCGGAGAAGGAAAGTTCTCCGGCAGGAAACTGGACGCATTCTGAAGGTAGTCAAAGAACCACCTGATAACATGACTGAATTGGGGAATGAGTTGTGACTGCTGCCAGTCGCTGCTCTGACTCATCTGCGTGAAGCTGTCGAGGAAGAATAATATTGCCGCCACGATCAGCACCCCGCGCAGAGCACCAAAACAGACCCCGAGAACACGATCTGTGCCTGATAAGCCTGTCGTGCGGACCAGTGAACCAATAACATGGTTAATCACCGAGCCGACAATAAGTGTCGCGACAAACAAAATCGCAATCGCGATACCGTTACGGACCAGCGGGTCATCAAAACGCGTAAAATAGTCCGCCAGCAACGGAAAAAACTCGCTGGCCACATAAAACGCACAGACCCAGGTCACTAACGATAAGGCTTCACGAACGAAACCACGAACCAGGCTGACTAATGCCGAGAATGCAATAACTGCAATAATTGCGTAATCAATCCAAACCATATCACTATCCAAATTGATGGCCCGGCATCAGTGACGGGCGCATTCTAACAGAAAACGAAAACGTTTGCGTAACGGATTTTTGCACTATCAGAAAATAAATTGCGGCGAAATAAAAAATTATAATCGCCGCAAAGAGTTAACTGTTTTTATTAACGGACACCGCTAATCCATTAAATTTACTAAGGTTTATATGCCCTGACTTCGCCACTGAGTTCACTGAGCTGTTTCAGTTCACCTAATGAGGACTCCAGCTGTGCTTTTGATGCCGACGGTCCGACCATAATCAGGGTAACTTTTCCGCGCGGTACAGTATACACCTGATAACCCGACAACCGCAGTGTGGCGACTATCTCTTCCACCCGGCGGGCATTGGATAATGCACCGAGCTGGACCACCCAGGCCTGTCCCTGAGGCGTTTTTTTCCGGCTTAGGTTCCGGTTTAGGCTCTGGTTTTGGTTCCGGCTTAGGCTCCGGTTTTGGTTCCGGCTTAGGCTCAGGTTTTGGCTGAGGCTGTGGTTCCGGTGGTTTTTCCGGTACAACAACCGGCGGCAGAGGCGCAACCCCCGGCGGAACATTCGATGTGGTACCGGAGCTTGTCACATCAGCCGGTACACTGTCGCCAGTCTGAGCCGCTTCCGTTATCATCGCGCTGGACGCACCTTCCGACGGCATTGACGGCATGGTCTGATTAATTGGATTTACCGCATCAATCTCATCCTGCTCTCCCTCTTTCGGGATAAGCGGGATGGAGGCGAACTGGTCTTCGTTATATTTCTTATCGCCATCCAGCAGCGCCGGCAGGACAATTACGCCCACCGCGACCAGGATTATCGTTCCGACTAAGCGATTCTGAAATTTACTGGCCACCCGCACCTTCCTCTGATGATAAAACGTCCATAACATGCGCGACAGTATGGAATGATCCACATACCACAATGATGTCGCCGGCATCTGCATCCTGACACGCCTGTGCCCATGCGCTTTCCACATCTGCAAACAATTGTGCGCCGGGAATATGCTCAGCAAGCTGTTCTGCCGGTGCGCCGCGTAGCTCGGTCAGCGGTGCAAAATACCAGTCTGTCACCTGCTCACTCAGCACCGCGAGAGTGCCTTTAATATCTTTGTCTCCCAGCATTCCCACCACCGCCCGGACACGTGTGTGTGCTGTGCGCGGCAATTGTGCCAGTTTTGATACCAGATATCCTGCCGCATGCGGATTATGCGCCACATCCAGCACCGTCAGCGGCTGCTGTGACACAATCTGGAAGCGGCCCGGCAGTTGTGCCTGACGCAGACCGGTATCAATCGCCTCACGACTGATTGCCCGTCCGGTTTTATCTTTCACCTGACGCAGGTTGTGAATAACCGCCAGCGCAGTGGCAGCGTTCGCCAACGGGACATTCGGCAACGGCAGATTGGTCAGGGTTTCATCCTCACACTGCCATGTCCAGTGATCGCCCTGTTCTTCATACGACCAGTCATCCGCACGGCAGAATAGTGATGTTTCCAGCTTATTTGCCACATCTGCAATAGTATAAGGCGCATCGGGCTCGCCGATTACCGCCACGCAGTGCGGACGGAAAATACCGGCTTTTTCACGGGCGATATGCTCACGATCAGCACCCAGCCAGTCGGTATGATCCAGTGCGATACTGGTGATTGCGGTAATATGTGAATCCACAATATTAGTGGCGTCCAGACGCCCGCCAAGGCCGACTTCGAGAATAACCACATCAAGATTGGCTTCACGGAATAACTGCAATGCCGCCAGCGTACCCGCTTCAAAATAGGTCAGCGTGATATCGCCGCGCTGTGCGTCAATATCAGCGAACACGCGGCAGAAATCCGCTTCAGAAGGATTTTCCCCCTGAATACGGACACGTTCGGTGTAATTAATCAGATGCGGGGAACTGTAGACCCCGACCCGCAACCCGGCCGCAAGAAAGACTGACTCAAGCGTATGGCAGGTAGTGCCTTTACCGTTGGTTCCGGAGACGGTAATCACTTTCGGCGCGGGATAGCGCAGATTCATGATATCTGCCACCACACCGATGCGTTCCAGTCCCATATCAATAACCTGCGAATGCAGGTCACCCAGATAAGAAAGCCACGCCATCAATGATGACGCAGCTGTCAGTTTCTCTTGCTTATCAGACATCGCGTTTTTTTGACATCTCGTTTTTTTAACGTCAACTGTTGTTTCAGAAGATAAAGCGGTATCAGCTTCATCTGCTGTCAGGATCTCAATAGCACCCTCTTCGCAGGGGAACTGATAGTTTGTCAGTTTTGACAAAATTTCAGCAATGGTATCGCGCATGTCAGGACGACGGACAATCATATCAATTGCGCCTTTTTCCAGCAGAAACTCGCTGCGCTGGAATCCCGGTGGTAATTTCTCACGTACCGTCTGCTCAATAACACGCGGGCCGGCAAAGCCAATCAGGGCTTTCGGCTCACCGATATTGATATCACCCAACATAGCCAGGCTTGCGGAAACGCCGCCCATAGTCGGGTCTGTCAGAACAGAGATATACGCAAGGCCGCGTTCCTGCATTTTAGCCAGTGCCGCACTGGTTTTCGCCATCTGCATCAGCGACATCAGGGCTTCCTGCATACGGGCACCACCGCTTGCGGAGAAACACACCAGCGGACAGTTATCTTCCAGTGCCTGTTCAACCGCACGGACAAAGCGCGCGCCGACAACAGAAGACATAGAACCGCCGATAAATGCAAATTCAAACGCGGCTGCCACGACCGGCATGGTTTTCAGTGTCCCTTTCATCACCACCAGCGCTTCTTTCTCACCGGTGGTCTTTTGCGCGGCCACTAAACGATCTTTATATTTTTTGGAATCACGGAATTTCAGAATATCTTTTGGTTCGAGATCGGTTCCGAGTTCCGTTGTGCTGCCTTCATCCAGGAACGTTTCCAGACGATTGCGTGCCGAAATCCGCATATGATGATCACACTTCGGGCACACCCCGAGATTGCGCTCTACTTCCTGCCGGTAGAGCACCTGACCACAACTGTCACATTTAGTCCAGACACCTTCAGGAATGCTCGCCTTACGGTTCTGGTTAATTGGGGTCTTATTCAGAATTTTTTCAATCCAGCTCATTAATGACCTTTCCGTCTGAAATCTGGCTCAGCCAGTGTAATTATTGTTTGCCATTAAACCACATTGCTTACGCACTGTGGATAAAAAAGTGCTCAAACCACTCAGGCATCATCACGTTTCTGTGCTTTTTTCGCTGCCCGGCGGTGACGCCAGACCTCGATGATACCAGGTAATATGGAGATAAAAATAATCGCCACGATGAGTAATTTCAAGTTCTTCTGCACAATCTCGGTTTCCCCGAAGATATAACCGGCATACGCAAATAAAACAACCCACACCACCGCACCAATCACATTAAACATGGCGAAATGGCGATATGACATTTTACTCATTCCTGCAACAAACGGGGCAAATGTCCGCACGATCGGTACAAATCGCGCAAGAACGATAGCCTTGCCGCCATGCGTTTCAAAGAAAGCATGGGTTTTGTTCAGGTAACTGCGGCGGAAAATTTTCGAGTCAGGATTGCGGAACAACCGTTCACCGAAAAAGTGCCCGATGGTGTAATTTACGGCATCACCGATAATAGCCGCAGTGATCATCAGCAATACCATGATATGGATATTGAGGTCATTTGTCGGCAGTGCTGCCAGTGTTCCCGCCACAAATAACAGCGAATCCCCCGGCAGAAACGGCGTGACCACAAGACCGGTTTCACAGAACAGAATAAGGAATAAAATAGCATAGACCCAGATCCCGTACTGCGCCACCAGCTCCTGCATGTGCAAATCAATATGCAGAATAAAATCAATTAAGAACTTTGCAATATCCACGATGTGGTTAAAAAATTCCATCATTTTCCCCGTTCGTTATCACCCGGTGATACAAACTTAATATTAATCAGCTAAAAACAGCGGTCCCATAACCGGTGACGGCAATGCAAATTCCGCGGGATAGTCGACACTGACCAGATACAACCCTTCTGCCGGTGCCGTTGCTGCGGCTTTGGCGCGCTCTTTCATCGCCAGCAGTTCTGATATCCAGGTAATGTCCTGATTGCCCCGGCCAATCTCAAGCAGGCTGCCGACAATATTGCGCACCATATGATGCAAAAACGCATTTGCTTTAATATCCACAATCACATACTGCCCCTGACGGAATACATTGACATGCACCATATTACGCCACGGACTTTTTGACTGACACTGTACTGCACGAAAGGAGGTAAAATCATGCTCACCGAGCAGGCTTTGTGCCGCCGCATGCATCCGTGTTTCATCCAGCGGATAATGAATGTGCGTGATCCCGTTCGCCAGGACCGCCGGACGATAGCGCTGATTCAGGATAATATACCTGTAGCGCCGCGCCGTTGCACTGAAACGTGCATGGAAGTTTTCCGGCACGGTTTTTACCCAGCGCACCGCGATATCCGGCGGCAAATGGGTATTAACACCCATTGTCCAGGCCGCATCTTTACGGACGGATGTGGTATGAAAATGCACCACCTGACCGGTGGAATGCACCGCTGTATCCGTTCTGCCCGCACAAATTACGGCGATGGGTTCATTTGCTATCTTTGATATTGCCTGCTCCAGTCGCGCCTGGACGCTTACCACGTCTATTTGCCGCTGCCAGCCGAAATACCGGCTGCCGTCATATTCAATACCCAGCGCAATCGTTGTTTTTACCGCGTCCGGCGGTGAAATTGCGTCTGTCATCAGTAAAACTGCTCCTGCGTGAGTCGCTCGGCAATTTCAATTGCCATCAGTGCGCCACCAAACTGCACGTTATCGGCAACAGACCAGAAATGCAGGATTTCCGGGATACCGTAATCATTACGCAGGCAACCGATATTCAGAAAATAATTGCCGGAAGCATCAGTTACCTGAGTAGGATAATCCTGCTCATCCGATAACTGAATATCTCCCGCGCGCTCCAGTTCATCCCGCGCTTCATCACTGCCGAGCGGGCGCAGAGTTTCCAACTGAACCACCTGACCGTTACCGTAGAATACCGGCGACTGCACACAGGTCACGCTGATTGGCAGCCCGGCATCCTGTAATACTTTGCGGGTTTCTTCCACAATGCGGCGCTCTTCAGTCACGCTGCCCTGCTCATCTGCCAGTAACGGCAGAACATTGAATGCCAACTGTTTACCAAAACGCCCGCCTTCCGGCGGAATACCGTTGAGTAATTTCGCGCTTTCCCCGGCCAGTTCCTGCACCGCACTTTTACCAAAGCGGGAAACAGATAATAAATTAGTCAGATTAATACGCGACAGCCCGGCGCTTTCCACCAGCGGGCGGATAGCGGTAAGCAACTGGCTGACACTGCTGTCTGCCAGCGCAATCAGGTTGCGGTTGCGGTATTCGCCTAATACCTGCGGGTTCACCGACGGCACCACTAACGGTACATCCGGCTCCAGCGCAAACAGACCGCTGCTGTCTATCACGATGCAGCCGTTGTCCGTTGCGGCTTCATAATACGCGCTGGTCGCATCCTGTCCTGCCACAAAAAACGCCAGTTGTACCTGTGACCAGTCAAAATCACGGGCATCGGTCACCAGGTAATTTTTGCTGTTCATGCGGACAGATTCGCCCGCACTGCGCTCACCGGCTAATAAGAAAAGCTCACCAACCGGAAATTCACGCTCTTCCAGCAGAGAAACAAGGGCGCTGCCGACAGCTCCGGTCGCACCTAATACAGCAATATTCCAGCCTTCTGACATAGTCGTCTCCAAAACAAACACTGCACGGCGAGGCCGCCGTACAGTCAAAAATTAATGATATATAATCAGGGAGTTATCCGCAGTATTGCGCGGTAAAACCAAGGCCGGATAACAGCGCGGCACTTTGTGCATCATCACAGATAACCGTCAGTGATGACCATTCACGGCGATCCGGATAGAATTTACGCAGTTTATCAAACTCACCCTCAATGGTGGCAACAGCGCGCAGCGGTGCATCATCGCGGCGTACATCATAAACCAGATGCATTAAACGTTTGAGAATACTTTGCGTTACTTTACCTGAGAGCGTTACAGAGCCGAATTCCGGCGCAGGTAACAGCTCTGTCAGTGATACTTTCTGCGGTTGCCCGATAAATTCAGACCAGGCTTCAAACACCTGAGTGGTGCCGCGTGCTTTGCCTTCCAGGGTATAACCGGCAATATGTGGCGTGCCGATATCAACCAGCGAGAGCAGTTCAGCAGACAGTGCCGGCTCCGGCTCCCAGACATCGAGGATAACACTCAGCGGTTTACCGCCTGCAAGCACTGCCAGCAGTGCGCTGTTATCCACCACCGGCCCGCGGCTGGCGTTGATCAAAATACCGTTATCTTTCATCGCATTCAGGCGGTCTTCATTCATCAGGTGCAATGTAGTGTAATCACCTGATTTATTCAGCGGGGTGTGGAATGTGAGAATATCCGCCTGTGCCACCAGGGTGTCGATATCATAAAATTCACCGGCATCGCCGTTATCCGCACGCGGTGGGTCGCATAACAGGGTTTTGACCCCGAGCACTTCCAGGCGTTTTGCCAGGCGACCGCCGACATTCCCGGCACCGACAATCCCGACAGTTTTATCCGTCAGCTGAAAACCATCACGCTCCGCCAGCAGCATCAGCGCAGAAAAAACATACTCAACAACTGCAATCGCATTGCAGCCCGGTGCGGAAGAAAAACCAATATTATTCTGCTCCAGCCAGGCTTTATCCACGTGGTCAAAACCGGCCGTCGCCGTGCCGACAAATTTTACCGGCGAGTTTTGCAGCAGCTCTGCATTGACCTTTGTGATTGAGCGTACCATCAGCGCATCGGCGTCATCCAGAACACCAGCCGGTAACGGACGTCCGGGTACTGCTTTCACCGCACCCAGGCGGGAAAAAAGCGCTTCGGCGTAAGGCATATTTTCATCTGTAACGATTTTCACGGGCTTCACCTTTATACTGTCGGCGGCCGG
Source organism: Morganella psychrotolerans (assembly GCF_001676055.1). Taxonomy (GTDB): domain Bacteria; phylum Pseudomonadota; class Gammaproteobacteria; order Enterobacterales; family Enterobacteriaceae; genus Morganella; species Morganella psychrotolerans_B. The sequence continues at coordinate 614,011 of NZ_LZEX01000001.1, forward strand.
CAAAACGTGTTCAGCACGGCGGCACAACCGAAATTAAAACGGATGGCCGCTATTTTGCCACTTCTGCGTGATAAAACCTACGCCCCGCGCACTGATTGTTGCTAAAGAGAGCAATTAATCCTGCAACACTCACTGGTTGCGAAAACGTTCCGGCGTAACCCCGGCTAATTGAGAAAACATCGCAATAAAAGCTGAAGAGGAACTGTAACCGACATCCAGCGCCACATTCTGTACACTCCGCCCTTCCTGCAATAATGCCACTGCCCGCAAAAAACGCAGACGCTGGCGCCATTCACTGAATGACATTCCCAGTTTCTGCTGACAGCGCCGCGACAAGGTACGCTCAGAGGTAAAGCAGCGCACCGCCCATTGTGCCAGAGAGGAATTATCCGCCGGATCCTGCTCCAGCGCACTGAGAACCGGCGCAAGCAGCTTATCATCCGTGCCCGGCAGATAGGTCGGCTGGCAGCGCGAAATCATCAGTTGATCTGTCAGTACCTGCGCCAGGCGCTTGTCGGCATCAGTTTGCGGCTCACGGATGGTCCGTCTGAAAAAATCCTGCATCACGGCGCTGAATACCGGCGTCATTTCTATCACGCACGCCGTATCCGGCAGTACCGGCGCCCATTGCGGGGAAATATCGATAATTTTAAATGATACGCAGCCTTTATTGTAACTGGCATGCTCTGTTCCCTGCGGGATCCAGATACAGAACCCGGTCGGTGCCAGATAGCGCTGTCCTGCGACAATCATATCCATCACGCCACCGGCGACATACAGCAGTTGCCCGAAAGGATGACGATGGGTTTCAAATTCAGTATCCGCAAAAAAAAAGTTCATTACGGAAGATTAATGTTACGGGATCTTTCAGCCCCAATGAGGCAATATCCGACTTACGGCTCATCTTGTCAGATTCTCTCTATAAATTGGCGGGATATCGTTATATAGAATAATTAAGACAGACTACACTAGCGCACCTGCCTGATAAATAAAATGAGTTTACTGATGAAAAACCTGCTTTTCCCCCTGGGGGCCGTACTAATCTGGTCTGTCAATGCGGTGGTGAATAAACTTGCCGCAGGCGCAATTGCCCCGGGAGCTATCTCCTTTTACCGCTGGGCGCTGGCACTGGCGCTGATGACGCCCTTCCTGCTAATCCCTGTCTGGCGACAGCGTGCAGTAGTGAAACAGCACGCATGGAAATTATTTATCCTCGGATTTCTGGGAATGGGGCTCTATCAGAGTCTTGCCTATTACGCCGCGTATACGGTCAGCGCCACCTTTATGGGAATTATTACATCACTTATCCCGCTGCTGACGGTAATTTTAAGTATTCCGGTACTGCGCATCGCACCGACAGTCGGCATTGTACTCGGGACAATCCTTTCCCTGAGCGGACTGACCTGGCTTATCAGTAAAGGAAATCCGGCGGTTCTTCTGACCCAGGGGCTGGGACAGGGTGAATTGCTGATGTTTATCGCGGGACTGGCGTATGCCTTTTATGGTGTGCTGACCAAGCGCTGGGCAATTCCGCTTTCCAGTATTCATTCACTGTATATGCAGATAGTGTTTGGTGTGATCCTGCTTATCCCGGTTTTCCTGAGTGCCGGTAGTGTGGCACTGACATCTGATAATATCGGCCTGGTTCTTTATGCGGGGATTGCCGCCTCCATTTTTGCACCATTGTTATGGATCCTCGGCGTGACCCGGTTAGGCGCAAATGCAGCATCCATATTTATGAATCTGGCACCGGTATTGACGGCAATTATCGCAGCCGTCTTCCTGAAAGAGGAACTGCACAGTTATCATATTATCGGCGGCGGCGTGGTACTGATTGGCGTGATCCTCGCCCAGCGCCTGCGCACACCACTGACGCAGGTGTTGCGCCGCAAGGTAAAACGCACAGTGAACAACAAATGTGCTGCAGAAGAGTAACCTGTATTCTGGTTGGCAATAACCGATGAAAAACAGCCGCGCCAAAAATGGCACGGCTGAGTTTATAAACAGAGGTGGTTCAGCGCAGTCCGCGTGTATGGGTTTTGGCTGACCAGCTGTAGGTTTCATCCCCGCCGCCGGGTTTAATTTTTTCTTTACGTTTTTGTGCTCTGACTTTTGCGGCTGCAGCTTCAACCTCTTTTGAGATCTCAGTGACAATCTGATCTTTAACTTTATTCAGCTCCCCGTTGGTCAACGGGCGCCCCAGCATTTTTTGTTCCTGACCCAACCGGGTTTTCACCCGCATTTGTTGTGCGTCAGTCATTTCTCCGAGCGTCAGTTTTTTCATTCAGAACCTCTGTAGCAGCGTGATAATAATCTATACCCTGACAGAGTTTACCTCAAAAGAAAATGCCCCGGTGAATAAACCGGGGCATTTTTTAATTATCGGGGTATATACCCAACATCATTCAGGATGCAGCCAACACATCTGCAGTTTGAATGAATAAGGGTATAGATTAGCCCTGATATTTACGCATGACTAAGGTTGCGTTTGTTCCGCCGAAACCAAAACTGTTCGACATAACGGTAGTCAGCTTGCGCTCAGTCGGTTTGGTGATGATATCCATCCCCGCCGCTTTCTCATCAAGATTTTCCACGTTAATACTCGGCGCAATAAAACCATGCTCCAGCATCAGCAGGCTGTAAATCGCTTCATGAACACCTGCAGCACCCAGGGAGTGACCGGTCATCGCTTTGGTCGCTGACAGTGCCGGGGTATGATCACCGAACACTTCATGAATCGCTTCCAGCTCTTTGGTATCACCCACCGGTGTAGATGTGCCGTGTGTATTAATGTAGTCAATCGGTGCATCCAGACCGTGCATCGCCATCTGCATACAACGGACAGCGCCTTCACCGGATGGAGCAACCATATCTGCGCCATCAGATGTTGCACCGTAACCGACAACTTCACCATAAATGTGCGCGCCGCGTGCCAGAGCATGTTCCAGCTCTTCTACCACGACCATACCACCGCCGCCGGCGATAACGAAACCATCGCGGTTCTGGTCGTAAGTACGGGACGCTTTTTCCGGCGTCTCGTTATATTTGGTCGACAGTGCGCCCATTGCGTCAAATTCGCAGCTCATTTCCCAGCACAGTTCTTCACCGCCGCCGGCAAATACCACATCCTGTTTACCCAGCTGGATTAGCTCTACCGCGTGACCGATACAGTGCGCGGAAGTTGAACAGGCGGAGCTGATAGAGTAGTTAACACCTTTAACTTTAAACGGTGTTGCCAGGTTTGCAGACACACCGGATGCCATAGCACGCGGCACCATATAAGGTCCGACACCACGCAGCCCTTTGGCGCGCATACCGTCAGAACCGGCAACCTGATTGCGCGGAGAGCCGCCGCCTGAACCGGCAACAACCCCGGTACGGATACTGCCTACCTGCTCAGGGGTCAGACCGGCATCCGCAATAGCCTGCTCCATGGAAAGATAGGCGTAAACAGACGCATCACTCATGAAACGGGCAGGTTTACGATCAATGAGACCGGCAGTATCCAGTTTGACATTACCCCAGACATGGCTGCGCATTCCCATTTCTTTAAACTCTTCTGAGAACGTGATCCCGGAACGACCTTCTCTCAAAGAAGCCAGTACTTCTTCCTGGTTATTACCAATACTTGAAATAATCCCCAGACCAGTGATTACTGCACGCTTCATTCATTACCTCTGTCATTTATGTATTACGGGATTTTAGCGATACTTTAGCTTACACCTGTAAGCTGAACAAGTCCGATCAGATGTTTTTTCGCATCTTTACATACTGAACCTGCCCTGTGTCACATCCGGCATAGCGACCCCGTGCAAAGCAGAGTAAAATCAGGGAAAGTGAACAAAAAACACAGGCTGGAATGTGAAAAAAAACGTAATTGAAACGGCTCATTTAACCCTGAACGAACAGGGTACACCTGTTTCGCAACATTTTGATGACGTCTATTTTTCAAACGATGGCGAACAGGCGGAAACCCGTTATGTGTTCCTCAGCGGTAACGATTTTCCTGCACGGTTCAGCCGGATTACCACACAAACCTGTACCGTGGCAGAAACCGGATTCGGCACCGGGCTGAATTTTCTGACCCTCTGCCAGAGCTTTCGTCATTTCCGTAACACACACCCGGACAGCCCGCTGCGGCGCCTGCATTTTATCAGTTTTGAAAAATACCCGCTGGCGTCTGAGGACTTACAGGCTGCACATCAGCGCTGGCCGGAATTCGCAGATTTCTCCTTACAACTGTACGCTCAGTGGCCGCACGCCGCTCCCGGTTGCCACCGGATTTTTTTAGATAACGGAGACATTACACTTGATTTATGGCTGGGTGATATCAGCACACTTCTGCCGTCTCTCACCCATGCGCTGGATAACAAAATCGACGCCTGGTTTCTGGACGGCTTTGCACCGTCAAAAAATCCGGATATGTGGCAGCAGCCACTGTTTGAACTGATCGCCCGCTTCACCCGCCCGGGCGGGACATTTGCCACCTTTACCGCCGCAGGCTTTGTCCGCCGGGGTTTACAACAGGCAGGATTTGATGTGGAGCGCCGGACAGGTTTTGCCCACAAACGTGAATGTCTGGCCGGTATCAATACCCGCACACCCGCCGTCTCTCTCACTCCCTGGCACGATCGCCACCCTGCTGCTGCCCGCAGGCACATTGCAGTTATCGGCGGCGGAATAGCCGGTGTACTCAGCGCCCTCACTCTGTTGCAACGAGGCGCGGACGTTTCGTTATATTGCGCTGATGACTCATTAGCCACCAATGCATCCGGTAACCGGCAGGGCGCGCTCTATCCTCTGCTGACCGGTCTTGACGATCCTCTTGAACGTTTCTTCACGGTCGCCTTTACGTTTGCACGGCGCACCTATGATGCGCTGTCTGCTCAGGGTGTGAAATACAGTCATGATTGGTGCGGTGTTATCCAACTGATGTATAACGAAAAAAACAGAAAAAAAGTCAATGCCATTGCTGCTGTTCCCCGCCCTGAAACACTGTTTAAGATATTGTCACGCCAACAACTCAGTGAGCTTGCGGGTCAGGATGTGAATTCCGGTGGCTTATATTATCCTGCCGGTGGCTGGCTCTGTCCGCAGGAATTAGTGCATGGTGCCGCCGCACTTGCACAAAAAAAGGTCTGCATCTGTATCTGAACCATAATGCAGAGCATCTGGAGCAGACCGCACAGGGCTGGCAGATCCGTTTTGCCGATAACAGCACCGTACAGACAGATGTGGTTGTGCTGGCAAATGGTCACCACATCACACAATATCCGCAGTCCGCTGCACTGCCGGTAACACCGGTGCGCGGACAAGTGAGCCATGTGCCGACTGTTCCGGCAATTGCCGGGCTGAAAGCCGTGCTCTGTTATGAAGGTTATCTGACCCCGGTCAACCCGGCAGACGGACAACACAGCCTCGGTGCCAGTCACCAGCGTAATGACATCACAACCACATACAGTGAAGAGGAACAACTTGCCAACAAAGCGCGTCTGCTCACTTCCCTGCCGGATGTGAGCTGGTCTCATGAAGTGGATATCAGCGGAAAAGAGGCGCATACAGGCATCCGCTGTACCGTGCGCGATCACCTTCCTGTAGTCGGTAACGTACCTGACTTTGCACAACTTATGGTGCAATATGCAAAACTGGAAAGAATGAAACGCAAGCCGGATTTGGTCAGCAGCGCTGCAGATATACCGCAGTTGTTTATCATCGGGGCACTCGGTTCACGGGGGTTATGTACTGCACCACTGGCGGCTGAATTGCTCGCGGCTCAGATTTTTGATGAAGCCCTGCCGCTGGATGATGAAACACTGGCGGAATTGCATCCGAACCGTTTTCATATCCGTAAATTACTCAAAGGTGCACTGTAACAGAAGAACAGATTCTGAGTTGATGACCGGGAGGGCAATACATATATCTGTTTTTCTGGTCGTCATCACAATATTAATTATTTTTTCTGCTGAAAAGCCCGGTTTTTAACCCCGAAACCGGTTGATCACCGCCACAAATACTACCCGTTTTGTGTTCTTCCCCACAAAAAACAGTTCATTTCCCGGGCAATCCGCACATCCTTTTGCTCAATGATCAATTTACAGAAAACTTAATATTCCCTTACGCTTCATCCGGAAATAATAACCGGAGAATAATATGAAGAATAAAATAGTTATTGCCTTTACATTTTCACTGCTCTGTTTCAGTTCAGCCTATGCAAAAAATAATCCTGTCCCGGAGAATATCCACTATGACACCATTGTTGAGCAGGCATATCAGAAATTTAAAACGGAGAAAACCGGTACTGTCGCCGATTATATTCCGGCACTGGCAAAATACAGCCCGGATAATTACGCTATCGTTATTGCGACTGTTGACGGGAAAATCTACAGTGCGGGTGATAAAGACGCACTTTTTCCTCTCGAATCCCTGTCTAAAATATTCACACTCGCCCTCGTATTAAATCAGCAGGGCCCACAAACGGTACTGACGAAATTAGGTGCAAATGCCACAGGGTTGCCGTTTAATTCTGGGCTGGCGATTGAATTGCGACCTGATCGTCCGCAAAATCCGCTGGTTAATGCAGGTGCTATCAGTGCGGTCAGTCTGATTAATGCGCAAAGCCCGGATGACCGCTGGCAACAGATTATGCAAAACATGGAAGCCTATGCCGATAACAGCCTGGTTATCAATGATGAAGTCTATCGCTCGGAATCAGAAACGAATCAGCACAACCAGGCACTGGCGCGGCTGATGCTCTCTTACGGTATGTTATATGGTGACCCGGATGTGGCGGTTGATCTCTACACCCGCCAGTGCTCTGTCGATGCCACCACCGTTGATCTTGCTAAGATGGGTGCGGTATTTGCCAATCACGGAAAATCGCCATACAGCGGAAAACAGCTTCTGAGTGCTGAAAATACCGGAAAGGTGCTGGCAGAAATGGCTATTGCCGGGTTATATGACGGCTCAGGTGAATGGTTATATCAGGTCGGGATCCCGGCAAAAAGTGGTGTTGGCGGTGGTATTCTGGCTGTCGTTCCGGGAAAATATGCAGTAGCCGTGTATTCCCCGCCACTGGATAAAGCCGGGAACAGTGTCAGAGCACAGGCTGCGATTGGGTTTATTGCACAGGAAACCGGTGCTGATTTATATCAGTAATCCGTAACCCGCAACGTAAATGGGTCATCCACATTCCTGCCGATGACCCATGTATACCCTTATTCATTCAAACTGCACGTTCGTTGGCCGCGGTCAGCCAGCCGGGTCACATACTTGTGTATGCTCCCAGTCTGTCTTTCCTTGCCGCCTGCCTGCATCTTGAATGACGTTGGGTATCGTATCTTCTTTAGATTTTATTATTCGCGTAATGCGACTGTTCCGAACTATTTCCTGACTATTTCCGACGTATCAGGCATTCAGAGCAATGACTTTTTCAGTCTGATTTTCCTCTGAACTGTACAGCGAATCTAATTCCCGTTTGGCATTAAAAATAACTAAACCACTAAATAAAATCATGCCGATTGAAGGGACTGCTCTTTCAATTACACTCATTCCGTCAATTTTAAACCAGAAAGAAAATAACAGCGCCAGCAATACCACGGCAGCAACCGCTATCTTCGTGTAAATAGTCACAGCCTGTTGAGCTGTATTTTTCGGTTGTAATTCAAACATAATTTAATACCTGTTTTTGTGGGGACAGGCTCATTCTGACAGAATAAATGTTAATGGCAAGTTAATATTTGATGATATTTTATCAAGATCACGCAAAGTTGTTGACTTTTTTGCAACAAAAGAGACGCCAGTCTCAAATATACACGTATCCGGATCACGAAAAATAAGTGTAAATCATTAAGTTATATACCCAACATCATTCAAGATGCAGGCAGGCGGCAAGTGCAGATAGACGGGGAGCATAGATAAACTATGTGACCTGGCTAGCTGAGCGAAGCCAACGAACCTGCAGTTTGAATGAATAAGGGTATAAATAAAAAACGCAGCCCGGGAAGATGCATAGCCAAGCATAAAAACGGCGCTATTTTGCCCGTAACAATATTAATAACAACTTCTTTTTTTATTTTCTGTTTATTTGTTAAATATCAGGTTTATTTATTACCAAAAATAAAAAAAACAGTGAAAAAAGCAAAAAAAAAAGAGTGCAACGCACTCTTTAATATTTATTTATTTTCTGCGATCAGAAGAAACGGTACACCATTGCGCAGCGGTCGCTGAGCTGTAACCCGTAATCTGCCTCTTTTTGTAAAATGGCTTTCAGTGCAGGTAACCGGGAGACATCACACAACTCAAAACCGAGGCGTTCATAATAAGGACGGTTCCAGGCAACCTCACGGAACGTGGTCAGCGTCAGTGCTGAACAACCACGTGCCAGCGCCACATTTTTCACCCGCTCAATCAGTTGCCGCCCTAACCCCTGCCCCTGATGTGCGCCGGCTACAGAAAGTTCATCGATATGCAACCCGGCGCCGAGATTGGATACCAGGATAAACCCGGCGGGATTATTTTCCCGGTCTGTAACCACCCAGGCATTACCGTTCATGATAAATTTGCCGAATGCCGATTCAGAATGCCCTTCACTCTGCGCTATCCATTCATAGCCCGCAACACTACTGAACAGTTGCCCGGCAGAAGATTCCGCCGCAGACATCGCCGCAATATCAGCGGAACGGGCCTGGCGGATAGTGTACTGTGTTGTCTCTGTCATTGTTGCGCCTGTGCATCTTTCAGCAAACGCTGCCAGGTATCAAGCACCAGCACCTGATCCGGCGGTGTCAGTTCACCGGCTTTAATCGCCTGACGGATGCTCATCTCTACTTTATCGTGCAGCGCCTCAACAGTGTGCTCCCCGCTTTGTTCCAGCTCAGCTACCGCCAGGGTCAGATGCCCCTGCAAATAACCTCCTGCAAACAACTCGTCATCAGTGGCATGTTCAACCATGTCATCAATCTGAGCGAGGATACGTGTTTCATAATCCGCAAGCATGTTTATTCCTTAGAGTTCAGTCGTCCGCAACATCAGTTTGTCAGGCAAACGGATCTTCCGGCCATGGAAATTGGTCCGCAGTCAGCGGTGGCGTATTGTAAAACGATTGCAGGGCATTAATAAACCGCGCGGCTCGTGGGGGTAATGAATTCTGTGCAAGATATTCCATCACCTGCCCGTGAACAATTCGCTTGAACTTGACGCGATCAGGCTCGAAATTGCCGTCAAGATTGTCACAACTGACGTTAAACGGATAATCCGCGGCCTGACAAAACAGCCAGTCAAGTGCCTGCGGTTTTATTTCCACGACCTCAAATTCTGATTGTGTTTTTGCATCGCGCCCGTCCGGACAGTACCAATATCCGAAATCTACCTGTGTCCTGCGCTCCTTACCGGCAATACACCAGTGGGAAATCTCATGAATTCCGCTGGCATAAAAACCGTGTGCAAACACTATCCGGTTGTACGGTACTTCATCGTCAGCCGGCAGATAGATAGGTTCCTCGTCGCCTTTAACCAGGCGGGTATTGAAATCAGCTGAAAACTCGCCGTCAAAAACGTCAATTAATTGCTGAAAATGATGTTTACTCATTGATTATATGAACCACTAAAAATTAATGAAAAAGCTGAGACAGCCACGTACTGATAGTATCGCCGTGATTGTCATAAAGCAGTTTGATACTCATCAGAAAAGAGACAGTTACCAGCATAGGACGAATAAGTTTTTGTCCCCGGCTCAGTACCATACGCGCACCAAGACGTGCACCAATAAGCTGTCCGCCCAGCATGGTGAAACCCAGCAGCCAGATAACATGTCCACTGAAAATAAAGAATGAGAGCGAACCGACATTTGATGCAAAATTGAGGACTTTGGCGTGCGCCGTGGCTTTTGCCAGGTTAAACCCCGCCAGCGTGACATACGCCAGTGCATAAAATGACCCGGCTCCGGGACCAAATACCCCGTCATAGAAACCCAGCCCGATACCCGCAGTACAGCCGAAAGCCAGCGGCATAAGGCGCTGTTTCTGATCTGCGGCACCAATTGAAGGCGTCAGCAGGAAATAGAGACCAATGGCAATAACCAGCAGAGGTAATAACTGGCGCAGATATTCAGGGTTCACAAACTGGACCAGCCCGGAGCCAATCACCGCACCAATCAGTGTCATGATTATCGGTATCCGCTGCCCGGCGAGATCCACCGCCTTACGGCGGATAAAGTAAAAACTGGCAGAAAATGAGCCGCCGACTGCCTGAAGTTTGTTGGTCGCCAACGCCTGTACAGGCGGAATGCCGACAGCCAGCAGAGCCGGTATGGTCAGTAATCCCCCGCCCCCGGCAATTGCATCAATAAACCCGGCTATCAGTGCAACAAAAAACAGTAATACATAGATTTCAACCCCGAACTGAAACCATTCCATTTTATACCTGCCAATAAAAATCCCGGGTGAAGATCCGGGATAACAACACGTTATATCATGACCAGGCCGGTAACGGCGGGGTTACATCCGCACATTGTCCGCGATGACGCAAAAGGTGATCAAGCAGCACAATCGCTGTCATCGCTTCCGCAATCGGCACAGCACGTATTCCGACACAAGGGTCATGACGCCCTTTGGTGATCATAGTCACCTCTTCACCCTGCCGGTTCAGCGTATTACCGGGAACAGTAATCGATGATGTCGGTTTCAGGGCAATATGTGCGATGATTGGCTGGCCACTGCTGATGCCGCCGAGAATACCGCCTGCATGATTGCTGGTAAATCCGGATTGATAAATCTCATCCCGGTTTTCACTGCCTTTAAGGTTAACCACACCGAAACCGTCTCCGATTTCGACACCTTTTACCGCATTGATGCTCATCAGCGCATGCGCCAAATCTGCATCCAGACGATCAAAGACCGGTTCCCCAAGACCTGCGGGAACATGCTCTGCCACAACGGTCACTTTCGCGCCGACAGAATCCCCTTCTTTTTTCAGGCCGCGCAGTAATTCATCCAGCGCATCTAACTGACGTTCATCCGGACAGAAAAACGGATTTTGCTCTGCCAGTGACCAGTCGCGGATATCACATTTGATATGCCCCATCTGAGTCAGGCAGCCACGGACAACCACACCGAATTTCTCATTCAGGTATTTTTTGGCAATCGCCCCCGCCGCCACACGCATTGCCGTTTCACGGGCTGATGAACGTCCGCCGCCGCGATAATCGCGAAAGCCGTATTTTTGTTCATACGTGTAATCGGCATGTCCCGGACGGAAAAGATCTTTGATTTCCCCGTAATCCTGCGAGCGCTGATCGGTATTTTCAATCAGCAGCCCGATACTGGTGCCGGTCGTCTTTCCTTCAAATACACCTGAAAGAATTCTGACCTGATCCGGCTCACGGCGCTGCGTGGTATAGCGCGACGTTCCCGGGCGGCGGCGATCGAGGTCAGTCTGTAAATCTGCCTCAGTCAGTGCCAGTCCCGGCGGAACACCGTCGACAATGCAGCCCAGCGCAGGGCCATGTGATTCACCAAAGGTCGTTACGCGAAAAAGTTCTCCGATGCTGTTTCCGGCCATCCTGTTTTCCTGTCTCTGAATGTGTGCAAGTGAATGGTTTTAACCTATTTTTATCTTTCTATTCCTACATGAGGATTGTCTATTTGAAAAGCTTAAATGCGTCATGATGTTCTGTTAATTGATCACGAGTTAACATAAATACGCCATCGCCGCCGTTATCGAAAGAGAGCCAGATGAACGGCACCTGCGGAAACTCATCAATCAGATGAACCTGACTGTTACCGACTTCACAAATCAGCACTGCGTCCTCAGACATAAAATCCGGGGCATTCGCAAGGATCCGGCGCACCAGTTTCAGCCCGTCACTGCCCGCAGCCAGCGCCAGTTCAGGCTCTACCCGGAATTCATCCGGCAGGTCACTCATATCTTCCGCATCCACATACGGCGGATTAGTCACAATAAGGTCATATTTCACTGCCGGCAGATTATTAAACAGGTCGGAACGTATCGGCACCACGCGATGAGATAATCCGTGATTTTCAATGTTCATTTCTGTGACATCCAGCACATCAGTTGAAATGTCTGCGGCATCCACTTCTGCATCCGGGAATTCATACGCACAGGCGATAGCGATACAACCGCTGCCGGTACAGAGATCCAAAATCGTGTCCGGCTCGGCATCAAGCAGGCCGGAAAAATGGTTGTTAATCAGCTCACCAATCGGTGAACGGGGAATAAGTACACGCTCATCCACATAAAATTCATGACCGCAAAACCAGGAACGGTTGGTCAGATAAGGTACCGGAACGCGCTCTGTGATACGGCGCAGCACCCGCTCAACAATACGCTGGCGCTCAGATGATGTCAGCCGGGACTGATAAAGTTCCGCAGGCAGGTCAAGGGGCAGAAAGAGTGTCGGCAGCGCCAGCTGGAGGGCTTCATCCCAGGCATTATCCGTTCCGTGTCCATACCAGATATTTGCAGCATTAAAGCGGCTCATCGCCCAGCGCAGCATGTCCTGTAGCGTGTGAAGCTCGGCAACGGCTTCATCAACGTAAATTTTATCCAAAAGTGCCTCCGGCGGGGTAAACCAAAATAAGATATCTGATGGCATAGTTTGCCACGAAGTCGCCGCTAAATCAGCATATCTTGCGCAATACACACGAATTTTTCTCCCTGATCCTCCGTCATTACGTGAGCGGTAAGGATGACGTCAACATCACTAAAGAAATCGGTTACACTATCGAAAATTATTTCTGATGGGATGTTATGAAAAAGAAGCCGCCTTTAACCGATGATGACCTGCTGCTGTTTAAGGAAGCCATCAGCGGTACGCGAAAAATCAAACAGGATAATGTGGTGCATCCGAAACCACGGGCCAATGTAACCAAAATCGCCCCGGAGCGGCTGTTGCAGGATCAGATTGACGCCAGTTTTTATTTTTCGGATGAATACCGCCCGAATCTGGATATGGATGGCCCGACCCGCTATCTGCGCGAAAATGCCAGTCCGTATGAACTAAAAAAACTGCGCAGGGGTGATTATGTACCGGAATTGTTTCTTGATTTACACGGCTTAACACAACTTCAGGCCAAGCAGGAAATAGGTGCGCTGGTCGCGGCTGCCCGCCGTGAAAATACTTATTGTGTCTGTATCATGCACGGGCACGGTAAACATGTGCTGAAACAACAGACACCGCTGTGGCTGGCACAGCACCCGGATGTCATTGCATTTTACCAGGCACCAAAAGAATGGGGCGGCACGGCAGCATTACTGCTGCTTATCGAAATTGACGAAACCGCCCGGCGTGAGTAATCAGGTTAACTGACCGGGAGCGCGGTGCCAGCACAACGTACCGCAACCGTCAGTCAGTTCAATACAGGCAACAGAGGATGTCGCAAACATCGGTGCGGTTTCCTGCGGGCACAATGCAGCTACCAGATACCCCACCAGCGGCAGATGAGAAACAACCAGTACACCCCGGCGCCCTTCCTCCGCCAGTACCTGTATGTAGGACGCGATCATCTGAGCATCACCCGATGGCGTCAGACCCGGCATTACCTCATCCGTTGGCGGTAAACTGAGGTCATGGCGGATTTCGGTCAGTGTCTGTTCTGCCCTCAGATAAGGGCTGACCAGCACAGTATCAGTTTGCAGATGTTGCGTGGCAAGCCACTGTGCCATATTGCGGGACTCTGTAATTCCCTTTTCAGTTAAGGGCCGGACTGAATCACTGGCTGCGGCTAAAGCTGCATCACCATGTCGCATAATCAAAACTTGCATACGTCACCGTCTGAACAGGACGGATACGATCGTTTCTGAGTTCACGGACCGCATCACGTCAAAGAATGAACTGCTTAACATTATCGTTATCTTCGTTATTACTGCTGCCCCGTTTAGGGTGCAAAAGCATTCTGCCTTAAATTAACTGTAATTAAAATGATTCAGCACAGAGATAAACCCGAATTCTGCGCGGATCCTGCTCAGTAAAATAAAATCAGTATCCGGTATTTTTGTCTGTGCTCAGGGCATTGCGCCGCCCTGAACACACAAGAAAAGAGCACAATAATTTGTTATCCGGATACTGTTTTTGTCTGAGGACCGTTTTTATCTGAGAACTGTTTTTATCAGAAAAAACGTAAATTATTTTCTGCCCGCCGCATCAGGGCCTCACAAGGGGTAAAGCGCTCACCATACAGGGCAGCCAGCGCCGTCAGTTTTTCCGCCACAACCTGTGGTGATAATGTGTCCATATAATAAAACGGCCCTCCCAGGAACGGCGGGAAGCCGATACCGAATACCGCGCCGATATCCCCGTCCGCTGGTGAGCGGATAATTTGTTCATCCAGCACTCTGACCGCTTCATTGAGCATCATCATCACACAGCGCTCTGCGATCGCCTGTGCAGTAAGATCTCCTTGTGCAGGCGAACCCAGTAAATGATAAATCTGCTTATCTGCTTTACGGGGTACTTTTCGCCCGAACCGGCGCCATAACGGGAGTGGTGAATAATCATAAAATCCCCGTCTGTTTTTCTTACCGAGCCGGTTATCCTGAAAAATTGCCTGTAATTGAGCCGGTAAGGCAAAACGATCACCGAATTCTGCTTCCAGCACCGGCATAATTTTTGTCCCGACATCAATACCGACTTCATCCAGTAACGCAACAGGCCCCAGCGGAAAACCGAAATCTGTCAGTGCATTATCAATTTTCTCCACCGGCTCCCCCTCAATAAGGCAACGCAGTGCCTCTGTAATATAGGGGGCAAGAATGCGGTTAACATAAAACCCAGCTTTATCACTAACAACAATAGCTGTTTTTCCCTGTCTGCGGGCCAGTTTCAGTGTTGTTGCCAACGTAACAGCATCTGTTCCCGCATGCGGAATAATTTCCGCCAGCGGCATTTTTTCCACCGGGCTGAAATAGTGCAGCCCGATAATTTTCTCCGGACGCAGTGCATTTGCGGCAATATCACGCACAGGCAGCGATGATGTGTTCGTGGCAAAAATAGTCTCCGCAGGTGTGACGGACTGAACTTCAGCAACCATCTGTTGTTTCAGTGCCAGAGATTCAAAAACAGCCTCCGTGATAAAATCAATGCGGTGAAAACCCCGGTAATCCGTTGTGCCGGTCATACCGCCCATCAGTTGTGTCCGTTCACGCGAAGAGAGCCGACGTTGCTTTACCTGCTTGCTCAGGTACTGCCAGAAAAAAGCCAGCGCTTTACTGACTCCATCCTGTGAAATATCTTTGATTCTGACCGGCAGCCCGGCACGCTGACGGGTGACCGCTGCGATCCCAGATCCCATCAGCCCGCCGCCCAGAACAGCAACATGATGTAATTCTGCCGGTTTTGCATCACCTGCTCCGTCTTTTTTCAGTGCTGATGACGCAAAGAAAATATGTCGCAGCGCACCTGCCTCCGCCGTTACCGCCAATTTACCGAATGCGGCTGATTCAGCCTTAAATCCTGCCTGCCGCCCTTTATCCAGACCGCACTGCACAACATCAATAATCTGTTCCGCCGCCGGATAGTGCCCGTGGGTCAGTCGCTGTGCTTTTTTACGGGTTATGCGCAGAAGAATATGGCGGACTCCCTTCATCCGCTGAATTTTCAGCCACAACGATTGCGGAGCCCGCCGTGCGGGATGAGCAGATAACGCCCTTGCGGCAGCCGTTTCCAGTAAAATATCTTCAGGAACAATGTCATCCGCAAGCCGCAGCTTAAATGCCTGTTTTGCACGTAACTGCCGCCCGGTCAGCATCATGTCCAGTGCCGTTATCAGCCCGGTCAGCCCCGGCAACCGTTGTGTTCCGCCGGAGCCCGGCAACAGCCCTAACTGTACTTCCGGCAGACCAAGCCGGGTTTTATCACTGTCCGTCACAATCCGGCTGTGGCAGGCCATTGCCAACTCCAGCCCGCCACCGAGACAACTCCCGTGGATAGCGGCAATGATCGGCAGAGGATAATTTTCTATCAGATTAAATAATTGCTGACCTGCGGCAGACAGCGCCTGTGCCTGCGCGGCATCCTGACACGAAGCAATCATGTTAATATCTGCTCCGGCAATAAAATTACCGGGCTTTCCGGAAATAATGACCATTCCGCGCAGTCCGGAGATCTGTCGTGCTTCACGTAAAATGGCTTCAAACTGAGCGGCAAACTCAGCTTTCAGGGTATTTACCTTTTCACCCGGCACACTCATGGTGATCACTGCGACATTATCCGGACGAATAGTCAGACGAAAAGCAGAGAATGTGTCATCAGAATGTGTTTTATCATAATCAGTCATTACTATTCCCTCCGCCTATTCCGTTTCCCAGATCATCGCCGCCCCGAGACCACCAGCGGCACACGCTGTTGTCATGGCAAAACCACCGCCACGCCGTTGCAATTCACGTAAGGTCTGAGTGACCATCCGCGCACCGGTTGCCGCAAACGGATGACCGTAAGCAATCGAGCCGCCGAGTACATTAAATTTATCAGGGTCCACTTCCCCGACCGCTTTTGAGCGATTGAGTTTTTCGCGGGCAAATGAATCGCTGGCAAAACACTGCAGATTTGCCAGTACCTGAGCAGCAAATGCTTCATGCATATCAATCAGTGTCAGATCAGATAACGACAGCCCCGCCCGCGCTAATGCGGCAGGCGCGGCGTAAGACGGTCCCAGCAGCATATCTTCCCGCATGCTTCCGGCGGTGAACGCATAGCTGCGCAGAAAGCCCAGCGGAACCAGCCCCAGTTCGCGGGCGCGGGACTCAGACATCATAATTACCGCAGCCGCGCCATCAGTCAGCGGCGTGCTGTTGGCGGCGGTAACCGTGCCATGTCGCTTATCAAATGCGGGTTTCAGTTGTGCATAGCTGCCTGCCAGTGAATTTTTGCGCAGCGTATTATCTTCTTCACAAATGTGTGTGAATGGCGGAAAACGTGCCGTCATCACCTCATCGCGCAACACACCGGAGGCCCATGCCTGTGTGGCGGCCTGATGTGAGCGGTGAGCGAAGGCATCCTGAGCTTCACGGCTGATATGGTAGCGTTTTGCCATCTGCTCTGCGGTATCACCCATGCGCAGACCCGTGGAGTACTCTGCCACCGCAGGGGCCACAGGCAGGAGATCACGCGGGCGCAGCGATATCAGCAACCGGAGTTTATGTGAAAGAGTCCGGGCTTTGCTGAGATCCAGCAACGTTCCGGCGAGTTTACGGGATACACCAATAGGTAAAACAGACGAAGAGTCCGCCCCGCCTGCCACCGCAATATGATTCTGACCACACTGAATAGCCTGTGCCGCACTGGCAATCGCCTGAAAACTGGTAGCGCAGGCACGGGTGACAGAATAGGCATCTGTTGTTACCGAAAGCCCCGCCCCCGGGACAATCTCCCTGGCAATATTGGGTGCGGCGGGCATTTGTATCACCTGTCCGAAAACGACAAGATCAACAAGTTCCGGAGGAAATGATTGCCTGAAAAGTAATTCCTGCACAACAGCGCGGCCCAGTTCAATCGCCGGAACGTCACGATAAACAGTTGATTGTTTTACAAACGGCGTTCGTAGTCCGTCAATAATTGCAATTCGTTCTGCCTGCGCAAGTTTCATCCGTTTATCCTTACGTTATGAACGGTTATCCCGACATGCGGTGGTCTGACCTGCTATTATTGTTAACACCATGTTGCATCTGCGCAATGCAAATTAATAAAAAATGCGAAGCAACGCAGAGAAATGATTTTTTTAAAGACTTCAATTGAATTTCAGGCATAAAAAAGCCCCCGTATTCAACGGAGGCCTGAATTCAGATTACGTATTCTTCTGATGAATTAACGTAAACCCAGTTCAAAAATCAGCGTTTCAGCCTGGCAACTGAATGTAAAATCAGCTTTCAGTTCAACACCTTCGGCTGTATCTTTGAACTCACTGTGCATTTCGCAAGGCTCAGACGCCGCTGCGTTAGCCTTGGCTGTCAGCGTTTCCAGCATTTTTTCTGCTTCTGCTTTTGATGCAAAAACACGCTGGAAAGAGGACGTGCAACTTTCGTTATCAATAATAGTACCTACGTCCACACAGCAACATGCGGCGGTTTCTTCTGCGCTACACAGTTTTTTTGCGTCAGCCATTTCAATCTCCCGTTAGTTAAAAATAGCTTACTATCTCAATATCGAATCATACCATTTATCAAAGTAAATCATAAAATTTCAATCTATTGTTTGATCTACTCGGGCTAAAGCCATTTTTTGCCCTCAAAACGCCCTTATTTGTTAATTTTTTGTTATGCAAATCTCATTTCAACATCTTAATTCGCTTATTTTAGTACAAAAAAATAACATTCAGATGTGCTGATCCTATACTCTCTCAACTGGTCTGATTTGTCATATCCACAAGCAAACATACAATCCAGCGCTACTTCTGACTATCAAAGTAGTACATAAACAAAATAAACAAGAGGGTTTTGGTCATGAACCAGAAAAACCTGTTCACTCGTTCAGCACTGGCAGTGGCAGTTTCTTTAGTAGCATCAAATGCTTTTGCTGCGGGTTTTCAATTAAATGAATATTCAACTTCTGCACTCGGACGTGCATTTTCAGGGGAAGGTGCCGTGGCAGATGATGCCAGCGTCGGCAGCCGCAATCCTGCAGCAATGACATTATTTGACCGCCCGGCATTTTCCGCAGGGGCGATTTACATTAACCCGGGCGTGATATTAAGGGTAAATCCCCTCTCACAGGCAACAGTACGGATGCCAGTGATATCGCACCTAGTGCCGTGGTGCCGAATCTGCATTTTATTATGCCGATTGATGATAAATGGTCTGTCGGGGCATCGGCTACATCAAACTTTGGCCTCGCCACTGAGTTTAACGATAACTATACGGCGGGTGCCATCGGCGGTAAAACGGACCTGATGACCGCCAATTTTAACCTTGCCGGTGCTTATCGTCTGAATGATAATTTCAGTTTTGGTCTCGGATTAAATGCGGTCTATGCCGACGCTGAAATTTCACGCCATACCGGTGAATTAGGATCTGTTGCCGCACATCTTACCGGCAAGCCTGAGCTTGGAAAAATTCCGTCCAGTTCTAATCTTGCCAAGCTTAAAGGTGATGGCTGGGGCTATGGCTGGAATGCGGGTATGTTATATGAACTGGATAAAGATAACCGTTTCAGCTTAACTTATCGCTCAAAAGTAACCGTAAAATTTAAAGACGGTGATTTTACTCAAAATATTCCGGGCTTGCTTGATCGTTCAACCAAAGGCAGCCTGGATCTCCACCTGCCGGATATCTGGGAATTCTCCGCCTATCACAAGGTTGCACCAAAATGGGCTGTCCACTATACGTTTGCCTACACCGGCTGGGATACCTTTAAAGAGCTGAAAGCAACAGACAACGGCAACGGTGACGTTCTGTTTGAAAAGCATGAAGGCTTCAGTAATGCGTACCGTGTAGCCCTAGGAACAACCTATTATCACGATGATAACTGGACATTCCGTGGCGGTGTGGCATTCGATGACAGCCCTGTTCCTGCCGGAAACCGTTCCATTTCGATCCCTGATCAGGATCGTATCTGGCTTAGCCTGGGTTCAACCTACGCCTTTAATAAAGATATGTCTGTCGATGTTGGTGTTGCCTATATGCATGGCCGTAAAGTCGATATTTCCGAGCCACTGCTGACTAAAGACCAACTCAAGGTTATCGGCAGCAAATTGGGTAATCCGAACATGCAGATGCCTAATTATGAATTCAGCTCATCAGGTAAAGCCTGGCTATACGGTATTAATTTCAACTATACCTTCTGATTTCCCGGTTTTTATGTATAAAAAAAGTTCTGGTTAACAGCCAGAACTTTTTTATTGCGATTTTTTTTATTGCGATTTGCGATTAATGATAAAAGTCATTATTCGCCGTCGATAGAATCCAAATCATCCGCAATTGCAGCCGCATTCGGGTTTACCTGCGCTTTCAGTTCCCCGCCGGATGCCAGGAAGTCATTACGCTGGAAATAGGCTTCACGCATCATCAGATACGGATCACTGGAGTTATGTAAAACGCCTTCAGAATCCAGTAGCTGTGCACGGTTATCAATTCCTTCAATCGCCCACTTACCAACACCCATCCAGATGGTCAGATAGCTCAGCATCGGATACGTGGTATCCAGGAAATCCCCGCCGTCTACGCGCGGTGTCCAGCCACCATAGCCCGGAATGACCACATACGGACCATAACCGACACCATAGTTTCCTAAGGTATTACCAAATCGCACCGGCTCCGCTTTAGCCAGTTTCGGGTTTGCCATCGATGCAACATCAATAAGACCGCCCAGACCAAAGACCGTATTCAGGAAGAACCGGTTAAAATGCTTAAATCCCTGATAGACATCACCACGGAGAAAGCTGTTAACCATGCTTGCCGGCTCTTCAAGATTTCCGAGGAAATTAATTGTACCGTTGCGTGCCGGAGTCGGTACATAATCACGCCAGGCAACCGCAACGGGTCTGAGTACGTAAGGATCCAGCACATTATAGTTGAAATTAAACATCGTGCGGTTAAATCCTTCCAGCGGATCACTGCGCGTTCCCGGTGACTGATCCGAACTTGCACATCCGCCAATCAGCAGCACCGCAGCAAGTGTCAGGCCACTTACTTGATACTTCATAAGTTTCTCCATGCCAAAACGTGAGTTATTTTTTTCAGTTTCACGTATCTATAAACTCAATATTATCCGGTATTAGCACATTTGTGTATGTAAATGATGCCGAAATTATTACGTTACCCTGCCGGCAGAGAGTGCTATTCTGCCTTTCCGGTCAGTTATCATCGCTAATAAAGGGGTTATAATGAATAAGAAAGTCGGATTTATTGGTTGCGGAAATATGGGAAAGGCGATATTAAACGGACTGATTTCAGGGCAGATAATCACGCCTGATACCGTTTACGTCCATAATCACAGCCCTGCCAGTACTGCCCGGGTTGCTGCTGAGTTCGGTGTCCACGGAACTGAGCATATCACCACCGTGGCAGAACAGTCTGATATTATATTTATTGGCGTGAAACCCTATGCTGTTACCGGAATTTTACAGGAAATTGCACCTTATCTGAAAACTGAGGCTGTTATTATTTCCATCGCTGCCGGTGTCACACTCAGCACACTGGAAGCCGCACTCCCCGCATCCGGTAAAGTAGTTCGCCTGATGCCGAATACCCCGGCACTGGTTAATGCGGGTATGACCTCCGTTACACCCAATAAATTCCTGACAGAGGCAGATACCGAACTGGTTATGTCACTGTGCCGCAGCTTCGGGCGCGCAGAAATAGTACCGGAATCATTAATCGATGCAGTAATTGGTGTCAGTGGCTCTGCTCCCGCCTACGTTTTTATGTTTATTGAAGCCATGGCGGATGCCGCCGTCGCAGGCGGAATGCCCCGCAAACAAGCTTATGAATTTGCAGCGCAAACAGTGATGGGTGCCGCTAAAATGGTATTGGAAACCGGCAAACATCCGGGCGACCTGAAAGATATGGTCTGCTCCCCGGGCGGCACCACGATTGAAGCGGTCGCAAAACTGGAAGAAACCGGACTGCGCCGGTCAGTGATTGCGGGTGTGCGCAGCGCAATTGAAAAATCACAGGAAATGAGCCGTAAATAACCGGTACGATAACGGAACGGCACCCCGCAATTTCGTACCGGTGTCGTTTTAATATTTTTTATTGTACTGAAAATGAACAAGTAAACGCTAAAAATTTGATTATTCCATGCGGACTGAGTAAGATAAACGCGCTTTTTTCTGACGATACAAACAGAGTCCTCTTAGTTAAATGGATATAACAAGCCCCTCCTAAGGGCTAGTTGCAGGTTCGATTCCTGCAGGGGACACCAGTACCGGATTACCTCGCATTACCCACCGTTACCTCCCACCCTTTAAAAATCAGCACCTCCCGTTATTTGCCGTTACCAGCCATAACCAACCATTACTTGACTGAACCACCATTTTGCGGGCATATTTGTGGGCACCTAAAACTAAAGTGCCAAAAGATGCCCACATGCTGACAATAAAACAGATAGAAGCAGCCAAGCCAAAAGAAAAATCATACAGGCTGTCTGACAGTGGCGGACTGTTCCTTTTCATATCCAAAGGCGGCGGAAAAATTTGGCGCTTTCGGTATCGTAAAGATGGTAAAGAGCAAACTCATGTTATCGGGGCATATCCTGAAATATCATTAATAGAAGCACGAAAACTTCACGCCTCTGCAAAATCAATTCTGGCTGCCGGCGGAGAGCTGGAAGTAAAAACCCCAGAACTACCGGAAAAAAACATCACCACATTCGAAATTGTTTTCCGCGAATGGTACGAGTTTAAAAAAGAAGTGTGGTCTGACAGGTACAGGAAGGAAATGCTATCCATGTTTGATGATGATGTCCTGCCAATTATAGGTAATGAGGATATTGCATCAATGGATCCGCTTCGTGTGGTGGATGTGATACGCCATTTCGAAAATCGCGGCGCAATGGAGAGAGCGAGTAAAGCCCGCCGCCGGTGTGGTGAGGTATTTAGATATGCAGTTATAACCGGCAGATCTAAATACAATCCCGCCCCCGACCTGGTTGATGCCGAGAGGGGATATCGCAAAAGTCACTACCCCTTCCTCACCAAAGAGCAGATACCCGCGTTCAATAAAGCATTGTCCGCATTTTCTGGCAGTATCATCAGTAAAACAGCTACACAAGTCTTGCAGTACACAGCCCTGAGAACCAAAGAATTACGGTCAATGCAATGGTCAGACATCGATCTCAAGAACAGAGTGATCACTATATCTCCCGAAGTAATGAAAAACAGAAAGCCGCATATCGTGCCGATGTCAGATCAGGTTGTCGCCCTGATGGAGCATATCAAGCCAATAACCGAGGGAATATCTCACTTGGTTTTTCCGGGCAGAAATGACAAGAAGAAACCGATTAGCGAAAACGCGGTGCTGATGGTTATCCGGCAAATCGGCTTTGATGGCATCGCCAGCGGTCACGGATTCAGGCACCAGTTCAGCACCTTGCTTAATGAGAATGGGTTCGACAGAGACCTTATAGAGCGCCAGTTAGCTCACGTTGACCGTAACGTAATACGCGGTATCTATAACCATGCCGAGTATCTCGACCAGCGCAGGAGTATGATGCAGTGGTTTGCTGACTATGTTGATGAGATATCAAAATGACACAACCCCACCCGTCGGAAAGTACCGGTAAATCGTTGATACCCCTACCCCGCATATAACAGACAATTCCTGCCGTGTGAAACTGGACTGCCACAAGTCTGTACGAAACAGAAAAGCAGCAGCCCGAGCATTTACGCCCGCACTTCAGAGAGAGATTGACGCAGTACAGAGAGATGGGGAAACGGTTTTCGCGCTGGTTTGAGTATCCGAAAGAAGATTGAGTCAAAAACATCATCTTGTAGCCCACTTACCATTGCCGATTGATATAACGGACAACGACCCGCCTAATGATGTTAAATCTTTAGATGACGATCCATCCAAAAATGATTCATTACTTCTTGTCGATACCGTGATTTTTGCTCCAGTTGTATTGATAAAGGTATAATATACCCCAGAATAACCAGACCCAGCAGGTAAAATATACCCAGATGTTGCCGATGATGAGTGATTTGTTAATATTGAGCCAGACTGACCAGTCATCAATGACAGGGAAGCTGCGTATGTTAGTAACTTTCTCGTGCCTGTAATTTCCCCCCTGCTTGATATGGTTGCTGTATTGCTTCCACCCTGAGAGTATGAAATAGAACCATCTGGATTGTATGTAATTATAGTTGCAGCAGCCCCACCGGCAAAATATTGCTCCTGAATACTTTTACCGGCGCCAGAATACTTCCTATGTATTACGTTATCTCCTCTAATTGACCCATATGTGTAATCAACCCCAGAGACCGGCCCGGAGTTAAGCCCCAGCTCAAAATCATCTTCATTAGTTGTGGCAACGCTAAATCTTGTGCGTAACTTATTATCTGCGATTATGAAGTTGCTGTCTGAATCACTACGACCTATCCCAACACGAGCTCTTAATCTTCCATTTTCTCTCAACACTAGGCTTGCTCGGTGCTCCTCTCCTTCAGGATCATCTTTTGTGCCTATATTATCAACGACCAGAGCTGGATGGTGCCTGCCAAGAATATGAAACGTATTTCCATTATGTTGGTTATTATCAACATTATGATTGAAATGATACTTTATATGCTCATTCCAGTGTGAATACTCATCATCCCATCCGGACATATCGATTATATTCACGCCGTTCTTCATATTGACATCTTTAAAGTGCCAAAGAACATTTGGCTCAATAGTCAAGTAAACGTGGCCGTCTTCATGATTATCTATGATTTCCTGAATCAGAAAGGTATTATCCGTAACTCTGTCAGCAATACATCCAAGCTCGACAGCAGAAAAAGAAAATTTACCTTGTTTACCATCGGTTACCTGTTGCAGGTTTTTACCAGACTCGGATCCTATTAATCCGGCACCCATCGACCTTGCCAGGTCACTTCTCAGGCTCGCATCACCAACTCCAACCCACTTACCAACACCAACCCCACCCGCAGATTCAGGAGTGGATCCAACCGGAACCACTTTCGGTAAATCACCATCCCAACGGTAATACTCCCCAGTTACTTCATCACGCAAAATCTGGTTGCGCTGCGTGATTTCTGCGCCCTTCTGAAAGCTATCCATCGGGATGTAACCGGCTGCGATAATTGCCTGGTTCATATCCACCTTAAAGGTTTCAATGACCTGCTCAACCATCCATTTCATGCCCTCAATGGTCAGGTGGCTTTTGCCAGAGCGATCGAAATACTCCCGCGCCTTTGAGGTCACGAACTCGTCAATCTTTCCTGAGTTAAATTTCAGGTCTCGTGGTGCTTCACTCGGTACTGCGTTTTGAGTAGGGATAGTCGCCATGTGCTTTTTCTTCCAATAAAAAAGCCAGCTCGGTGGCTGGCTTGTTGGTTAAGTGTTATGTCAGACGTTATAGTCTGCTTTCGGTGCGAAATACTCGCTTGCGGTGATAGTGAAGGTGCCGTCTGCATCCGGTTTCTTGTCAGATATCACCCAGCGCATAGCGTCCATTTCGGTAACAGTCGATATGATGTACCGAGATGGCGACTGAACATTGTGCCCGTCATAGATATTGAGTTGAATATCAGGTATGTCGGCAATGAAACCTTTCGCTGTATCCGTTCGTGGCTGCGCCCGATACTCGCCGGATGAATTGCCGAGGTGGTCGGTGATGCTCACCACCATATCGCCGGAGAACTCAATGTGCTCACTGGTGCCGAACACATTCCCGCTTCTGCCGGTGATGTGCCCGCCATGCTGATTGCTGTCGTAACTGTCAGCCACCAACACCATGTCGCCGGGGTAAACATAATCACCGTCTGCCAGTGTTTGCAGACTGATACTTGTCCGCTGGCTTATCAGTCTGTCCATTTCAAGCAGCGCGCGGTCAACCGTCTGATACTCGTTCCGGCATCCGTGCAGTGTGATTTTATTCGGGCTTTTCGCTGCTCCTTTCACCACTGCGTCATTTTCAATGCGATATTTCAGGTAGGTTTTTTTATTGGTTCGCGGGTTAACATATTCAACCTCAACGCCATCATTCCCGCCCGGCAACGACATGTCGTATGAGATGCGAAAATTGTTGCCGG
The DNA here is from genome assembly GCF_001676055.1 of Morganella psychrotolerans. Classification (GTDB taxonomy): domain Bacteria; phylum Pseudomonadota; class Gammaproteobacteria; order Enterobacterales; family Enterobacteriaceae; genus Morganella; species Morganella psychrotolerans_B. The sequence continues at coordinate 639,708 of NZ_LZEX01000001.1, forward strand.
TGATATTTGACCGGTTAAATACGGCGGACGGATATTTTCGCTCTTCCTCGCGGGAGAATGTCAGTACACCGTTATCAAAGAACGCCGTCACCCGGGCAACATTACATATTGTCTCAATACGCTGGCCGAGCGATACGTCCTCATCATCAAACGTGTAATCAAAATATCCCAGGCGCTTATCAGGCAGTCCGGTGTAAATCTCATACAGCCCATGCAGGTCAATGGTATTCTCCGGCTGCTTGCCGGTAACCAGCCATGTATGCGCCACGGCATCCGCAAATGATCGTGACGGACGCTCGGTGTAATTCACCTTACGGACAGCGGCGTCATAGCTGATGACGTGGCGCGTAACCAGCGCGTTATATTTGCGCTCACGCGAGCTTGTCGGGTTTTCCGTGGCTCTGACTGTCACACGAACAATGGTATCGTCAGGGTGCTTCTCATTAGTTCTGCGCCGGACTGCATGCGCTTTTTCCAGTTTCAGAATACTATGGTCATTGCTGTTTTCCAGCCTGGTCAGCTGGAATGCATACCGCCCGTAGCCGCCTCCTGGTATGAACTTCTCTGTCTTATAATACGTTTTGGTTTTCGATGCGCTCGGGAACCCCCGGCTATATGATTCACGTGTACCCGCTATTTCTTCATTATCATCGTCAACTTTCCAGAACTGAATTCTGGCATTGGCGTAATCATCCTCACCTAACTGAGCGTTAAGGTGGATCCAGAGCTCGCCACCTTCCATCGGTGAAAAGAACGGGCCGACAGTCATGAACTGGTTATCGTAGAGAATAAATTTCGTGGTATTGACCACTGCGTTCGGTGGCAAGGTTGCCAAATCACCGCCGGTCAGGTTGGTGAAGAAAAACTCGTAATATTTTTTCGGCAATACCAGTGACCCGTCATCACTTTTCTTTGCCTCAGACAAATAGGCGTCAACCTTGATATCTTTTGTTATCAGCCCGGTCGGTGTGGTGTACGACACACTCACTGTCATCGATACTGAGCGCGGCTTGATAATGTCATAGAAATAATCGAACTCCGCCTGCCGGCTGATTTTAATTGCAGCCTCACCGCCTTTGATTTCCCCTGAAATCACCTCACTCGCCGTTGCCTGATACTGCGGTATCTCGTCACTTTCATTAGGCCCCGGCACCTCCTGCCCATCGACATCATGAAACTCAAACCCTTCAGATATCTCAGGGATGTTTTCGCCTGGCTGAAATATCTGATAACTGGCACCATCCAATGCTGTTAATTCTGATTCCGAGTATTTCACGTTTTCGATATCAAACCGGCCGATACCGAAATTCATCCACTCGGTAACTTTTTTCTTATTATCGATGTACTCAAACAAAGACTGCTGGATCAGATCCGGATAAGCCCTGACCTGCCCGTAAATATCGGGCCGAGCCTGATAGGTTCTTGCAACGTTAGTCTGACCGGTAAGCCGGTTGTTAGGGCTATCTTTTACGTTCGCGTCAGCCGATGTAAATGACGGGGTTTTCGGTGCGAGAAATGAAAATACCTTTGAAACCAGCTTAAATACCGGATTCAGAAGACTGCCGATAAATCCGCCCTTCGGCTGATCGCGTATTTGGATGTGGTGATGTCCGGTCACTACAAAATCAAGGCTGTCGTCATCAGTCAGCGGGATGCCATTGACGATAATTTCAACATCATGATGTAATTTCTGCTCTTTCAGCCAGTCAAAAAAAAGAGAGCCGTTTTTTATTTCGGCTCTCTCGGCAGGCATTCCCGGCACTCTTTGTATTTCAATCATTGCCATATCTGTAAAACTCCAGCTTCGTGTATAACCGGTTGAGCACTGACAGCCTGTCGATTCTTACGTGTCCGTTTTCACCACGGCTGTGCAATGCTGTACTGCCGGTAACAATACCGACGTGTACCGGCTGCGAGCCGTCATAGGCAACAAACATACAGCCGTCTTCCGGATAAGCTATCAACACCCACGGCACAATGACTCCGTTAAAACACGTCACGAAATCATCATGCCCGGTGTACCCCGTGACATTGTGTATCTCTCTGCCGATTACATGCCGGTAGTACAAAAGAACCAGCCCCCAACAATCACATTCAGCAAAAGATGCCATTCGGTTTACCCACGGCACCCCGACCATTTTGTCGGTGAATTCAGCTGTCGTCATACCGCCTCCAGACCCGGCCATTCCTGTGGCTCATAAATGCGGCCGACATTCTTGTTCAGTGGATTGGTCATCGAAAGTGTCATTGATACTGACTCCGCATCCAGTGAAATATCTTTCGCAAACAGCTTCCAGCGCACGATTGCTGTTCCTTTATCTGCCTCATCAAACAGCCGGTACGTTACCTCGACCGGAACCATCCGTGAATATGAACGCCATGCTTTCAGCTTCTGCTTAAACTCATGGGCGATACGACTGAATTTCACACTGGCGTCAATGATCGGCGTTTTACTCTGCTGACTCTCAGACATTTCAAAGTTACACGGCATGTATTCAATTCCGCCGAGTGTCTTCGGGTGAATCTGGTAAGTGATCAGGTAAATATCACCGAATGCCGGATGTGATAGCTGGAGAGTTTCATACAGAATGCGGTTTGGTCGTTGTGCGCGGAACTCACGCAATGTAGGCATTACTCCCCCTCACGCCGTGGCAGCGTTTCAGTAACAATGACATCCAGCCAGCTCCCGAACGGTGGCGGGAACTCGATAATCACATCACCAAACTCGTCATCATCATTATGCAGATTTTTACTGATAACCTGACCAGTCCATGTGACAGATGCGCCGTTGACGCTGGTCTGTACCGGATAGGATGTGAAATGTAACTCCTGCTCCTGTAGCCCACTGCCACCGATATCTATTTTCATCCGGAACCAGCGGGTACAGTTATCCAGATAGTCTGGGTGCCGGATCCACTGAGCAAATGCCCGCTCCTGTACCAGTGTGAATATCCAGGTGACATTCCAGACCGTTTTCAGGTCATCGGTTAGCTTCTGGAATATTGGCGCGCCGACCTGTGGCTGATCTGTCAGATATCCGGTGTCGAATGTCATTCCTTTATCTGCTTTCTGCGCCAGAGGAAGCCAGTCTGGATAGACTATAATCATCTCACCCTCGCTGATGCCGTTGTGTTTCGTGTAATGGCGCTGTGCATCGGCCCTTTGTTATCCATATCCGCTATAAACACGTCTATGGTCATGCCGTTACTGTCCTGCCGCGCCTGTGCGTCAATCTTGCTGCCTCCAGACGAGTAGTCATTAATATTCACCGTCACCGGCACCTGTCCACCGCCAATATCACGGTTACTGATGACCTTGCCGTTATCACCGGGGATCATGTACTGGTTACCGTTTGACGCCTTGAATATCTCCGGTTTGCCGCCCTCACCAACCCGGTACATTTCACCGGCAGACACCGGCCCACCATCTTTACGCGCTCCGGCAATAGTCAGAGCTTTCATTCCGACACTTGTTGCTGCGCCGGTCGCCTGTGCTGCAGTATACGCACCGAGGCCGCTGGCAGATGCTGCCCCCATCGTTGCAATGGATGCCGCGATAGCCGCCGGAGTCCACGCAGCCAATGCCGCAGCACCACCGGCAACGGCTGCTGTTGCGTTTGCCGCCTGAGTAGCAACGCCCAACGTCTGCCCGAGGATGAAGTTTTTAGCCATCTCAACGCCGACCTGAACAATGGAGTTAACCACGCTGTTAAGCATAGTGTTACCCAATGACCGGGCAGCATCACTCCAACTCATAGTTTGTGTGATGAGACCGGTGATGGCGTTGGACGCATTCCCGGAGAGAGAATCAACCGCTGATGTGAGCATGTCATAGCCGAGGCTTTGCTGACTCAGTAACTGCCACTGTGCCGCTGTACGCTGCTCGTCATACTCTTTATTGGCTGCATTCATCAATGCCAGACCCTGCTGCTCGGTAATGACCCGCTGGCTCATGTAATCCTTAATCAGTGCCAGTTTCTGAGCGTGCTCATTTGCCAGCGCCTGAACCGGATCAACCTGAGCCGCCATTTCCTGAACAGGAGTGACGGAGGATTTCGCGTTTATCTCCGCCGTTTTTCTGGCATGCTCGGCTTTTAACTCAATGCTGCGCTTCTGATACTGTTCCTCGGTGATGAGGTTACCTTTCAGCTGCCGCTCAAGTTGTTCACTGGCAAGCTTCATATCCTGATCGGCTTTTGCCCTCGGGTTTTGCTCAAAGGCCTCTTTGCGGTCTTTTATCTTCTGAGTGAGGTCGTATTCTTTGGCGGCAAGTTCGGTTATCTCGGCTATCTGTGCTGCGTTAGCCTTTGCTCCGAGCTTCTGCACCGCTTCGAGAACGGCGGCTTCCCGCGACAGTCCTTTCGTTTCCAGCTCTGCTACTTTTGTTGCGTCAGCAAGTGAGGATATTTTTTGCTGAAGCTTTTCGGCTTCTGTGGCTTCTTTTTTTTGCCTCAGCTGCGGCTTCCCTTGATGTTTTAATGCCGGTTTTTTTTGCTTCAGTATTTTTGTATTCCTGAGCCGCCATGTCTTCAAGTCTGCTGACTGCATCCTGACTGATTACACCGGCATCCTCGGCAGCATAACGCGCCTGTAATTTTGCTTTTGCCTCACCTTCTAACTTGGATAGTTCCAGCCTGCGATCCATGTCTTTTTTAAGCTGATCGCCTTTTTCACCGCCGAAATCCATCATCAGACTTTGTGAATTAAACTTCTGTTTTGCTTTCGTCGCATTTTCTAAGTCAATTCCATATGCGCGGAGTGCGGCTCCGGCATTCGGTAGTGCCGTCCTAGCCTCGGCGGTCAGTAAATCAGCGCCTTTCAGAAGCTCTCCGTTTAGTTGAGCTCTACCCATGCGGATCATATTCTGTGTCTGGCTTAAGCGCTGCTGAGCCCTGTCAAGTTCACCGGCTGCAATGGCTTGCCTATCAAGGTTTATTGCTAATGCTGCTGCCGCTTCTTTACCTGCTCTGGTTGACTTCCCGTAGTCATCTACCGCTTTTTTGTTACGATTAACTGCGTACGTAAGGTCATCATATTTTTTCTGAGCTTCAACCACTGCATCCGACAGCTCAGGCATTTTTTCGCCAGCCTTACCGATTTCCTCTGCAATCTGTATTCGGCTCATTTCACCGAATTTACCAATCAGTGTGTTAACGCTGTCCGCAAGATTATTGGCATCATCCCTTGCCACTTTTGCACTTTGGCTAAAATAAAATAATGCAGATGCCGCGGCAACAGCAAAACCGGCAGGCCCTCCTATGAATCCTAGGGCACCACGCAGCACCGTTCCGATACCGATACTAGCCCGGCTTGCCGCCGCCCCTGCTGCATTTTGCGCCACCGTATGAGCGGCAAGAGCGGAATTGTAATTCCCTGTCGCTATAGCCGCTGCTTGCCTTGCCTGAGATAACCGTTGTTCAGTAGCGGTCACCTGCGCCTCCGTTATGGCAATTGACCTTAAATGTTGCGCCAAACGTAACTCGTCGAGTGATCTTAACTTTGTTACTTCCGCAGACCTCAGTTCAGCAGCGGCATGTAGTTCTGTTGCTTTAGTTGCCTGCATCTCCGCAATTGCTAATGCTCTTGCAGATATAACCCCTTGTAGCTTTTCTTTTGTCGCCAGTGCTAATGCGCCAACAAATCGGCTACCTAATACCGTGGCAACGACAGTCAGCACTGCTGACAGCCCGCCCAGGCTTTCACTTATAGTTACTACTGAATCATTGAATATATTTGTGAATGTCTTAACGGTGGTGTTTTCACCAAAAAACTTAGTAATGTTGTTACTGGCCACCTGAAGAGACTGCGACATCGTTTGTGTTGTGTTTGCGAATTCAGCCTCAATCGTCGGCCCCATTTCACGGAATGCCTTTAACAATACATCCGTAGTCAGCTTACCTTCCGCAGCCATTGCCCTCAGCTTACCAATACTCACGCCTAGCGAATCAGCAAGCCCTTTCATCAGCGCAGGTGCCTGTTCACTCATTGAGTTGAATTCCTGCCCGCGCAACACACCCGATGCTAATGCCTGTGATAACTGGACAAGCGCACCTTCGGATTCTGCTGCCGTGGCACCGGAAACGGTCATTGCTTTGGAAATGGTGGTGGTTATTTGCCCTAACTCCTGACCACTTAGCCCGGCGCTGCGCATGGCTCTTTCTAAACGTGAATACAGTGTTGCGATACCATCGAGGCTTGAACGGCTGTTCTGTGCAATATCAAACACACGCTGATTCACCACTGCCAATGTCTCACCGGCTTTTATGGAGTTGACAAGTTTGTTATTCAGAACCGCCCAGGCTTCGGCATATTTAGCAACAGCAGATGCAGACAGGTACGCAGTCAATGAAGCGGCAACACGCGACAGTGAAGCCATTGAGCGCTCCGTACCATTGACAGCAGTCGTGGTGCGGTTAAAGCCGCCTTCCATGTTCCGCAACCGCTGATCTAGTTGACGCTGTGATGTCAGCAACTGAGCAACATCCATCTGTACCTGATATACAATTTCGCCTACATTCGCCATTTACCGGCTCCTTAAAATGAAAAACCCCGCCGGCTGGCAGGGTTTGTGATTATATGTAATATTTACTTAGAACAAGCTTCAATATTACCGGCTGAAAGATTGGGGTCTATCCCATCGGGCAATACTACCCACTCAGTTATATCTTCAGTGTATTCAGGGTTTTCCAATCCACCGTTTTCGTATAGCGACTTTAGGTTATCCAACTCTTTTTTGTCATCGTCGAAAATTTTTGGATTATCGGCCTCGATAAATGATCTGACATCATCGATAGCTTTCGGGTACATCCACTTAACGCTAACAACGTACGCATCCCCTTCTTTCTTTTCAGAAATAACGCTGTACTTGGATTTACCATATAAATAACTACTCAATTGATAGTAGTCATTTGTTGTTGGCAGGTTGTTTTTATTGACCAGTGTTATGTTTTTTATGCCGTCAGGTGTGCATTTTTCTATTTTTGAGCTGGATAGCAGCGCTGTATTTTCAGTATTCATGAATTCAAGCACCGTGTCTGACGCGGTCTTTTCGCCACAACCAGAAAGTATCAATGATATTATAGCCGTTATTAATATTTTACTCATGAGTTCCGCCGGTTATTTATAAGGGGACTGGCTTACAACCATCTTTTTATCTGGCTCAGAGCAAGCAACCATAACTACCCCGTCATTTGTCCACGCCTTGCCTATATAAAGCAATGATGAATCAACTACCGTTCGAACTGGGTAGTGATCAGAGATTGCAGAAAACATATTACTTGCTGCATTTTTGCAGTCTTCAAAAGCCATAGGTTTGGAGTCAACCACTCGCGTTTCCCCCTGCTCGGGATAGTTTCCAGCCCCAACCATGCTATTTAACTGTTCTTTAGTATAAGTCGTAGCCATACCTGAAAAACAGATTAACGATAATGAAACACCAACAATTATTTTCCTCACATCCCCACCCTCAATAATTAGTTTCCCTCATGTTAATCATGTGATGGTGCAAAGGAAAGCAAAAAGCCTCAGTTAAGAGGCGGCGTGTGATCTGAATTACAAGCCGTCCGTGGCCTGTGGGTTATTAGAACAGTTTTTCCAGATTCACATTGTGAACCGCTTTCCACGCAGCAGCAGGATATGAGTTCGCTTTTCCGTAGCGATCATCCGGAACAGATTGAACTTGAGCATCATTATCAGCGCACCACTTTTTGAGCGGGTGCCATTTAAACTTTGTATTCAGAGCCTTCTCAACAGCCAGCACCGTAGCGTGACCTTTGCAGGTGCCGAGTTTAGCGGCTAAAACATTCTTTTCGCGGACTGCTTTTGATGCCGTTGCCATCGCAGTAGCCTGACGTTTATCGCCAATCCACGCTTTGGTCTCAACGGCATAATCACGTTCGGCGGCAATCACTGCCTTTTCTTTCTCAGACTTCAGCAGGTTTTCCAGCGCCTCAATATAGTTACCGGGCATCACTGTATTTTTGCGGGAATTGAAGTAGGTTTCTTCCAGTAACTCGAAGTAGTCCCACGCCTGATCTGTTTCCAGCATTTTGGCGTGACGTGATGCCCCGCGTTCAGTCCAGAGGTATAGCGACCGAGCCTTACTAGAAATTTGCAGACCTCTAAAAGAGGTGCGCAAAATTTCAACATCATCTCCCTCTACCAGAAAATAATGCTTACCTTCTTCAAACCGATTTTTATTGCGGTTGAAATTATTGGTGATCTGCTTTGATGTTGCCCCATACCCCACCGCCAGTGATTCAGTGGTGATTACCTTCTGATCACGGTGGTAGACTTCAGGAACCGTAAAGCGACTTTGCGTGACAACTGCATTATTGTTTGCTACTGTAATTTGACTCATGAAACTTTTCCTTCTGGTTAGGTTTGGGAATTGCCAACAGTTCGCACCTGTTGGCTTTTCTGTTTTTAGTGTCTGTCAATGTGTTAACCTCGCTTTTGAATACCACTCCATGTGTGTCAAAGAGCTAAACAACGGGCCTTGTACGTCCTTTAAGCGCCCTGTCATTTCAGAATCAACCTCCATATTCAGTCTGCGCAACGATGGCGATAACATGCCTCCCCATATTTCGTTAATGCGTTTGATGTGCTTATAGGCTGTGGTGAGATTCCTTAACAAAAGATGCTCATCCAGCCCGTTAACTGCCACTTCGCGATCCAGAATATCCAGCACCCACTTACGGAATTGTTTGGCGACCGGCGTTGATGCGAACATTGCTATCAAGTGTGCGCCGCGCAGTGAGAAAAGGCGGACAATAACCTCAACTTCACCCGTTTTTCTAACCAACGTCATTTTGACGGTGGTTGTCATCGACTCCGTAAATTCATCAGAATTACGGGAATACACGCGACTGACGTTATCAGTCCGGCTATAACCCAACGCTTTTGCTAACTCCGTTGATGTAAGCCACATTTGACCGTCCTGATAAACCGGCTCAAATGTAATGTCCTGGAAAGTTAAGTCTGTTTTCGCTACACTGTTCATGTCATTTATTCCTGTCGAGGGATTATTTGATACTGAGGCCTCAATTGTTTGCGCAGTTGAGGCTTCTTCATTACGGCATCCGAAATTCGCCATTTTTAGCCATCTCCATCACGACTTCTATAATGTATTCAAGCTGGACTTGGGTTGAGCGCCGCTTTTCACTTGCCACATCATCTATCCACTTCCGCATATCTGGCCGCATTCTGAATGGGTATGGGGCAATTCTATTTTTCTTTTCCATAAATTATCTCCTATGTAGTATTCCAATTACACATCTTCATGATGTAATATCAGTTATACCCCATGACTCCGCAATGTGTCAATATGAATTTTATAGAGTTCACATATGAAAATTGATGATAACTTCAAAAATAGAGTGCAGGCAGCCAGACAAGCCGCAAACCTTACTCAGGGTGACCTTGCTGATAAAGTTGGGGTCGTGCGTCGTCAAATAGCGGCATACGAGGCCGGAGACTCCAAGCCGAGGATTAAGGTTTTGAATAATCTGGCCGTTGCGCTGGGAGCGACCACAGAGTGGCTTTCATCGGGTATTGGTGAAGGCCCAAGCATTGACAACATAAAGCGCACAATCACCGTCCCTGAAATACCCGTTTTATCTTATTCAGATTCAATTTTTAGTTTAGGGAGTCCTGCTGCATTTTCTAAATTTATACCAGCCCCACCAAATACAAACTCACAGATCTTTGCGTATGAGATCATGGGTAACTCAATGACATCCGCCGGCAGTGTCAGTCTACCATCCGGCACTATAGTCATCATTGACCCAACAAGAACTCCAAAAGACATGGACTTCGTTTTGGCTTATATGGATGGGATGGGTGTTTTCAAGCAATTAATATTTGACCAAGGGAATTGGTATTTAACGTCGTTAAACCCTGACTTTTCGCCCTATATAGTTGAAGATTTATCCATCATTGTTGGTGTCGCCATCCAAGCGCAAATCGATCTTTCCTGTGAGTGGATAAAGGCATTTCGTACATTTGATGGCGTAAGCCTAGGCTCATCAATTAAAACTGAAAGTCCAAAATCACCAAAGGATATCAGCCCGCGCCTTGATAAAATCGAGTCCATGCTTGAGCAGCTACTGAAAAACAAATAAGCCCCTTCCGGGGCTTCATTACGCCTTCCTCCTGCTCACCAACCGGCGCTTACCCTTAATCAGGTCATCGTTACGGGCATCGTCGGCTTTGGTGATTGCTTCATACTCATCTTTAGTGAAACCCTTCTCGTCCGGATATTTCGCTTTCAGCATCATCACGAATTCGGTCATTGTTAGCTGCTCTGCTTCGCTGCGGGTGATGTTGAAATGTACGCGGGCGGCGCTGATGTACTCGACAGCGTGAAACTCGTCTGAGTATTCGTCTTTACCTTCGTTACGCTGGAGTTTTCGCACCTTGCTTTACCGATAATGCCGTGGGTCATCAACTCACGCGCCAGCAGGATGATATCGCGGTAATGCATAGCGCCCTGCCGGTACACCATGACGGATTTACCCGGTCGCCATTCCCCGATAACCTCAGAGCAATCATCATCACAACACGCCTGCATCACGTCCATTGCGGTCGATAAAATACTGCGCCCGTACACCGGCTTATTTAACAGTGCAATCAGCCACTCAGGAACGGCTCCGTATGCGTCCACAGCAGACGCAATAATTTGCTGTACCTCGGCACCATTTAATCGCGTAAACGTGCTCACTATCTCTTTTGGCGACCCGATTCGCGTCATTGCATCCAGTGACGGACGGAACAGGTAATCATTTTCGGCAGTGGATATCACCATCTCGCCGTATTCTAACCGTGGTGTCATATATCCTCCTGAATACATTATCAAGGGCATCCGGAGATACCCTTTGTAATGTTACTCGGTGACGGTAACGACGCACTTCGCTGTCTTCGCGCCATCTTCGGAGGTGACGGTGACATTAGCGACACCAGCAGCAACTCCGCGAACAGTAACAACTGTGCCGACCTGTGACACTGTCGCAAATGCTGGCTTGTCGCTGACTGCGGTGCAGGTTTTGTTGGTCGCATCACCAGGCGTAAATTTCACCATGATAGATTTGGTTTCGCCGACTTTAACCGTGGTAGCGGATGGATCAACCGCAATACTCAGTACAGCGATTTCTTCCTGTAACCACTCGAAGCTGTCAGCATCAGCCACTTTAAGCTCACCGGAATAGGTTGAGATTTCTTTTGTCGGGAATTCCAGTGACCATGATGTAAAGGTCATATAACCCTGAATTACATCACTTCCGTCACCTTTCATATCGAGCTGAACCCAATATGACGGCTGGCGACCAGCTTTAATCTCTACGAGAATATCCCGTGAGATATCGAACGCGGATGTCGAGCCATCCACGCCCTTGCGCTTCAGTTCACCATCAAACTTAATCGTCACGTCCGCGCCGGTCACGATGGCTTCGGTCAGCCCTTTTGTGTCGTCAGCTTTGGATGTCACTGTTTCAGTACCGTAATCCAGCCCTTTACTGGTCAGTGCGCCGAGACGCAGAAACGCGGATTGTTCAGGAACCGTGCCTGGGCAACCGGGCGCGATGCGGAGAATCCCCGCATTACCCATCACCAGGCCTTTATCATCAGGGCATTGTGCCATGTTATAACCTCTTTATTTGCAAATAAAAAAGGCCGCATAAGCGACCCTGTTTGAAGTGTGTTTGTTTAAGATGTGCAGCGGAAAGCCAGTTGTATGATAAACCTGCCTTCCTCTGTCGGGATCGGCTTCGTCAGCCCGCCGAGGTTGTATATTGAGTTGAGTTCGCAGTCCAGCGGATGAGACGCTACGTAATCAAGAATATCTTTCGCTCTGGTCAGTATCGGCTCAGGGTCGTTCTGTGCGGACACCAGAATCAGCATCGCATTGTCATCAGCCCCGAGGTCGGCAAAACGACCGCCGCCGCCGTCAGGCTGAATAACCGCATATTGCTGTGTGCGTGAATCCGGCTCCTCATTCCACGTCAGATACTGAATCGTGAAGTCATCCAGCAATCCTGCACGGTTCAGATAACGCTCAAACGCTTCGTGTATCATATGCGCATCTCCTGCCGCATGGCTGCTTCAATCTCATCACGCGACTCCTCAAAACCGAGTTTCAGGAACTCTTTCCGCGCAGTTGCACGCCGGAATTTTTGCTTAACTTTCGGATCATGAACGAATACTGCGTAATTGGCAGAGTACCCGACACGACCGGTAACGCGCGTGCCATTGACTGTGATTTCACGAAACTGTGAGTTGATGAGCGTTGATGTGTCACCAATAGGTGTGAACAACGTCGCCTGAGCGCCGCCGATCAGCATCGCCGCCTGTATAGCGCGGGTAATCTGACGACCGCGAATACCACCGACCAACGCGTTGATATTGGCACTGACATCTGCAATACCTCTGATTTTAGCCGCCATATCACACCGCCGTTATCAGGGTATAGTCATCTGCTATATGCTCGAATAAATCCTCATCACGTTTGATGAATTTGATTTCGTCGGCTCCGGCAGAAACCAGATTGTCTGAGTGCTTGCCGATAGCGATAAAGTCACCTTTCTTCGCATCAGCATACTCAGTCCAGAACACCAGTTTGATAGTGATTTCAGATCCGATATCAATCTTTCCGCCCTTAAGCTCGCTACCATAGCCACACAGGAAATGAACCGGCTCGGAGAATGTCGGCTTGCCGTATTTATCTTTGCCGGCAGACCGCCACAGCGTAGCCCATGAGGTATACGCCCAATTAGCAACTGAACTCATTGATACCCCCCGACCACGCCAAAGAAACCGACCGTTTTGCTCGACAGCGGCAAATCAGAAAGACATCCGGCACTGTCCCATGCGCGGATCTGATTCAGCAGATAATCAGTACCGGCAGAATCATATGCGAAAGAACGAGACGCCCCGTTAGGAGCGCTCTGTGATGATATCTTTCGTGCGCCAGACAATGAGGCCAGCCGGACTACAGTGTAAATCAGCAGCAGTTTCTGCGTGGTTTCGTCGTAGTTGGCTTCGAGACATCTGGACTTTGCATTAACCTGACTCAGTAACAGCGACAGCACAGAATCAGGCAGTGTAAACCCGAGTTCCGCGATCATCGGCTTTACGTCATCAAGTGTTATCGGCATGTTATTTCGCCTTTTTGCTGTCTTTCAGTGCTTTTAATTCAGCGGTGACAGCGGCTAGCTGAGCGTTTTTATCTTCCAGTTCTGCCGTGAGTGCCGCCACCTTTTCATTGGCTTCAGCCAGCTCACCGGCAAGAACCGGCAGCTGAGCGTTTTTATCTTCCAGTTCTGCAATAAGATGCTTTGCAGATACCAACTCCGCTGACAGACCGTCGCCACTGTTAGCGACTGCCGGTGTAGCAACTTCAAAGATTAATACGCCGCTTTCGTCATTTGAAAGCTCCGCTTTACCGCTGGCAATCCAGTTTCTTGCCAGATCATCATTAACATTATAGACAGCGCCGACTTCCAGTTTTTGAAAGTCGGCACCGGCAAAAATGTTTCCTGCTACGATTTTTACCAGTGCCATAACCCCCCCCTTATACGCCTTTCGCGTGGACGACTGAGAAGTGACCGGCGATATCCTGCTTAACCATCAGACCGGCAGCGCCCCATGTGCGCCATACGTAATCAGAGTTATAGAACTGACGCGGGTCTGCGACAGTACCGAACGCCTGACCGACAATCGGCGCAATGACACCGGCACCCAGCGGAACGATAAGCATTTCATTGCCTTTCAGCTCGTAATCTTCTTTGATGTCTTTGATACCGGTGATTTTCTTCAATTCGTCCAGGATGGTGCGGGTCTGGTTGACGTCGAAATATACGCTTTCCCAGTTGGACAGGATTTCACCTGACACGTACCAGGTCTGCTCACCGTATTGCAGGTTTTTCAGCTTCAGAACATCACGCAGTTTGATGATTTCAGCACGGATTTTCTTGCCGTCCTGCTCAGTGGCAAAATTGACAGTCAATGTCACCTGAGCCACTCGCTCATCTTCACGCAGACCTTTCCATGATTTACCGTCGAACTTAATAAAGTTACCTGCCACGTCGCGGAAGCCGTTCCAGAAGAAATCAATCAGCTTGCGGCGCACGGTATCAACGGAATCAGACTGCGCATCAGACAAGGATGCCAGAGCAGAGCCTTTGCCGAAAATAGGGTCACGCCATGTGAACTTAAAGCCAGTATCATGAACAGGAACCATTGTTCCATCGAAGGTGAACGCCCCGGCATCCAGCAGCGCACCAATCTGACCAGACATGGATGTATGAGCCACACCACCACTGCCTTTACGTGCATATTCATACACGGACTCATCCAGACGCACGGAACGGGAAAGACCCATCAGGTCATTCAGCAGGGTGAATTCTGTGCTTGGCTGGAATTCAGCCAGTACAGTCTGGTCATACGATTTATACATACGGCGAATATCGTCAACTGCATTTACTGCATCTAAACGCGGTGCATCATCAGCATCGCCGCGATAACGAGTTCGCGCAAGGAAGTCAGCCACGGCTTGTGCTGATGAGTTACGGGCAAGCGTCAACTCGCGGAACTGAGAGGTGATAGCCTTAAGGTTACCGGTTTCGGTTGCCTTTTTTGTTGAAAAATAAAACATTCAGTTCTCCTTACTTGAACACAACGCGAACCAGCTCACCCGCTTTCGCAGTTAATGCTGAATCTTCTTCGACATAGGCGAATACAACTTCACCTTCCGCAGCGGTGGCCGCTGTAATCTGGCCATTAGCGATAATCACCGCCTGACCTTTTTTGTACGTACCGGCAGCAGCACGGATATTCAGGAACAAGCCCTGCAACGGCTGGATAGCCACTACCCAATCACCGGCTTTCAGGTCATCATCGACGCCTTTGCAGCGCAGATAGTCCACATTTGCCACGTACAGGATCGCCGCTTCTTTGCCATCGACCGCAGCTTTGAATAAACCGTCCGCATCAAAGAAACCAACAATGCCAGGCTTAGTGTCCGCTGCCGCAGCACCTTCGCGATTTAACAACGGGCTCGGGAAGATACCCCCTGCGTGAATTACACGTTTTGTTTTGTTCGCCATTTCGTTTTACTCCGGCATTTCTGAAACTGAGGTGGAAGAGTTCTGCTGAGAATGGAACGAGCCATTCAGCCCCTGAACCGGTGCGCACTGCGCATACAGTTCTTTCAGCGGGTCGCCGTCGAGTGAGTTAACGGCAACGTCCGACATGCCGAACTTGGTTTTTACCGCTTCGCGCATAGCTGATTTTTCTTTATCAGCGCCAGCGTTTAACTGAGCCTGAAGAGGTGCGACAGCCGCATTGACAGCAGCGGTGATCATCGTCTGCATATCGACGTTGGTTGCCTTGTCTTTTGCTTCCTTGGCTTCTTTCTCAGCCTTCTCACGCGCGGCTTTCTCTTCAGGCGTTTCTTCTTTTTTGCCTTCTGCGTTCATCTGGTTGTACGCATCCAGCAGCTCTGCGTCGGTTTTACCCTCAACGTCGATGCCTTTTGCCTTCAGCGCGTTTGTGATGATTTGTTTCATCGGGTCGTTTTCCTTATTGGTTTTTACTTCGTACTCTGTTGGCTTGCGCACAACTTCAATGGGCTCACCGACAAATTCAGCTTCGCCGTTGTCGTCAATGAGGTATTTTTGTTGGTAGGATTTACCGGATTTGTAGTAAATGAATTTGTCAGGCCAGACTGTTTCAGGGTAAGGCCAGTCATCTCCGGTGAATTGCTTTCTCAGGGCATCACGCAGCGCGCCGTGAATATCCTCAAAAGAGAAATTAGAGCTGTTGGTAAAGAAGAATTTCGCTTTGTTGAAGATGCCGGATTCAGTGTGGTTCGACGCATCGACCAGGCTGACATTTTCAACATCACATTTCTGACCGTCTTCGTTAACAAACATCCCGACACCATCATCAGGTGTTGCCGCTCCCGGCTCACTTGCCGGAAGAATAGCGATGTGGTCAAAATGCATATTGCGGGCAACCCATGTGTACGGCTTACCCTTTGATTTACCTTTGTTCTGCTCGCGTTGTAGCAGCAGGCCGGTAGAGACGTGGATCGGGTCTTTGTTGTTACCGGCAATAATGTCATCCACGCGGGAAAGAAACTCTTTACCCTTGTCCGTGGCATCAGCGAATCGGCGGTTCACCTTTACATCCATGATGACTTTGTTGTCATCTTTGCGGACGTTCTCAGCCCATGCGCCGATATGAAACTGGTTTACTGCGCGCGGCGTGTCAGCCGATACGTAATCTGTGCCGATTTTAGGGTGTCCGTACGGGCACTGCTTCCCCTCCATCGACTGAAAACTGCTGTTAATTTCGCTGGCAGGATATAGCCCCCCGTTCATCACAACGTCGTCAACGACAGGCACAACGCCGCGAATGACGATATGCTCGTCACCGTCGATGGTTTCAGTTGAGATATTGGAGGAGTTGATAGCCAGCGACTTAACATGAATTCCGGAAAACTTCATGTTGTGGCCTCGTGGTGTTATGAATCTTCTTCTGTCGCCCAAGCCTTGCGCTCTTCAGCCAGGCGATCGGTGATCCCTTTGTTGTAAATCGTCCCGTCATCATTCAGTAGCACAGGCTGTGTCGCGCAGTAGCAGTTGAACCGGTTGCCGCCGTCAGCATAGAACGCTTCGACTTCTCCTACTGTATATACCCTGCCGTGCCGTGCCGCATGCCAGCTACGTGTTGTCGGCTTCAGCGCAGACAGCCACAGCAGACCGGTACGCAGCCCTAGCTGTTCACCAGCCCATGTGGTTTCATTCCAGTTCGCCCGCCGTAGCGCACCAACCTGCTCCGTCTGAGCGATGCGTTTCGCACTACTCATTGAAACATCCAGGCGCTGACTGACGATTCTGGCTGTCTCGCGCGGGTTAATCCCTCTGGCTATCGCTGAGCCAATGATGTTCGACAGGTCAGCACGGGCAGCATCAGAAATACCCTTCCAGTCACTGAACGTCGAGATAAACGCAGCGGCTATCTGGTTCTGATGCGCAGGTTGTGACATCAGAAAGGTAAGCGTGGTTTGCGATGCATATACTTCGGACTGTAACGACAGATTGGTATACGCATTCAGTGTGCCGCGATCATATTCATCAGCAACATAGCTGAACGCCCACAGATTTTCATTTCCGCCATCAAGCAGATACTCATCCAAAATAGATTGCAGCCGTTCAAGGAACCGTGCGTACTCATCAGGACGCTCAGCGAGGTCATACGAATAAACACCGGCGTTAATCCTGATAAGCGAATCTGGTTCATTCTGTGCGTTTTTAGCGAGGATGTAGCTGTAGAGTGAGTTCTTATTTCGTTCTCTGCCGCTGAATGACAGGTCGAACAGTTGGCGGAGTGCTTTTTTCAGTCCGTGATACCGGTTTTCGATATCACGGTACATCTTTCTGACAGGCTTTCCTGACTGTGTCGGGTCGGCCTTATTTCGCGGGATTATCGGCGACCCTGTCTTCTGGTTTTTTATCATCAGTTAACGGATCTCCTTTTTCACCGGTTTCCGGTGGAATATCATCTTTAATTGGTTCAAGCTCACCCACTGCGCGGATTTCATTTGGCGTGAATATCGCCATACCGAATGCCTGTTGTGATTTCCACGCAGCATCGGCCATTTTGATCATGTTATCTATTTTGTCAGCTTCACTCGGTGCCAACATGTCAGACCACGCCAAAGTAATATCGCCTGACTTTGGCTGCTCGATAACACCAAGAGTACACAGGCGGCCGATGATTTCAGTGACATACTTTGTCAAAAATCCCCAGCGCCGACCATTGAGGCGCTTGCCATATGCCGCGCCATCTTTATCCCCAGCCAGTACGCCGGTTTGCGTGCCGAGAAACTCAGAAAAAGGGATGCGTATTGTGGTAAGAAACTCACGTACAGCCACTTCCCATGATGGATTAGGGTCGGCGGCAGCAACAGACAGCACATTCATGCGTCCTGCCTGCATGACAGCAGCAGAATCAGTGCCGCGATTAAGTTTATCGACCTTGTCAGCCATTGCCTCGCCAATATCGGCGTACCCGGCTTTCTTTGCGGCTTCCGCTATATTGCTCATATCCGTTGTGGCATCAAACTCTACAGCAATCTGGCGACTGGCGTTCTTCAGAAAACCTTCTGCACTACCACCGGAAATCTTTTCGATATCCAATAACTTATTGAACCCGGCTTTCAATAGCGGGATGCCAGAAAACATATAATCATCATCTGCACCCTCACAGAGGATGATCACCCGGTCAGGATGTATTTTTCGCTGTTTAACCGGACCATGTATCTGGTGTCCGACAGGGCGTTCATCAAAGTCGTAATACTTGGGATTGCCGTAATTTTCTGATGCAATATCAGTTTCCCATTCGGTGACTGTTATCTGCGGTTCCCATAATGGGATCAGACTAACCAGAGCTTTATCGCCCAGACGTTTAACCTCGGCTATATTGACAGGGTCTATCCAGTCCTCACCATCTTTTAACTGAATAACCAGCGCGGAGTAGTGACCGACCATATTGCGACGATCAGCATCTTTAATACGGTTCCAGTGTTTTTTCAGTAGCTTTGTTACTGATGCTTCCCACGGGTTAGTCGCTTTATTCTCTTTAGCTTCATCGCCATCAATGATCGTAGGGCCGTCCTGCCAGCAATCATCCAGCAGACGATGCACCGCAGCATGAGCAACAGCATTGCGTTCGTATGCATTGTAATAATCAGTGAATGAGAGCGCCGTCGGATAACCAAACTCCTGATAAAGTGTTGTTCTTTTAGTATTACTGGACATGCCACCGGATGCATACAGCGCCCGCTGTACCGCCATGTTGGCGACACTATTCACGAGCAATTCCAGCCCTTCATTTTGTGTTGTCACTGAAATTCCTCTCAGAAGTAGAATTGCGCCGGGCGCTTAATGATCGAGAACTGCTTCACGATGTAGTAGCCGCCTGCGTCGTTGGCATGGTCAAACCCTGCCGTCTTGTCAGGCTCGCCATTCGGTGACCATATCTGCTGTTCCAGTGATTCAGCGTAGTGAGGGCAGCGCATAGAATTAACTAAATACCGGCGCTCACTATCTGCATTAAGAAACATGGCGTTGACTGAATTTATTCTGTCTTTTACTGACGGGTTTGTGCCATTAACATGCACGGTAAACCCCGCTTTTCTCAGCAGTGCAATATCAGTCTCTGATGCATTCACTGATTTTCTGCTATTACCACTGGCATCAGGGTAAACATGTATTTTATTACCACCATAGCGACCACTGAGCGTTTTAATTACATCAGGGGTGTCATAACCATCCGTCACCTCATCGACCGCATGAGGCAATCCATTTCTATCAACATGAATGACCGCCGCCATCTTGCCAACGTTGAAATCCATACCAACAAATATTGGCTCATCGCCCTGAACTGACTCAGTGCTGTTATTCAGCTTTCTGTCGTAACAGTGGTATACCGTACCGCTCGTCAGGTTGACAAAGTCGCCGTTCAGGTACGCTTCAATAAGTTGTGGCGGGTAACTGGCCTTCAGTGAATCTGCATAATCATCAGGTAAAAACGGATTACTGTATGTGGACGCCTGAACCATCTCATAACCAGTTTTCGGGCTTCGCTTCCATGTTTTATACACAAAGCGGAAGCCTTCCGGCGTGGTGTACACACTGACGCGGTTAAATGGCTTTTCCATGCCATCAGGTCGCTGACGGTTACGGGCTATCACCTTTACCCATACGTCAGTGGCATGCTGTTCTTTCAGGGTGTCTATTTCATCAATATGTGCGCGATATGATTCATACCCCACAATACGAGCCGGGTTATCCAGCGTCCTAAGAACAAAGTCACCGATTCCGGATGTTGCGGTGTAAATGATGTTTTCTGATTTATTGTATTTATATCTGACCCCGAATTCTGATAGCTTCTCCTCCATGCGTGGCGCGAGGATAAGTCTAATCAGATCGTAGGTTGGCTCATACATAGCAATGAGAGCCTTTGATGAATGAGTGGCATCCCTGAAAGCAGATACCGCCATTGTTTCTGTTTTACCGGTGCCAAACCCGCCGACAAATGCCGGATATTTGCAGGTGAGCCCGAAGAATTTACCCTGCGGAGGTGTCAGCGTTGTCCGTACCGTTCTCCCCGACAATTACCACCTCCATGCGAGTGATTGGCTGTTCTTTATCAGTGTCGATTTCACGCCGGAGTTTTTCTATTTCAAGCTCCCGCCGCGTCATTTCAAGATATTGTAGCTTTTGCGCAGTCTCACTATCAGCCAGTCCAATGCGCTTCATAATCATTTCAAACATTCTTTCACGGCTTATCGACAGAATCTCAATGCCGTTCTGCGTAACCTTTGTTCCTGAGTAGGCCAACCTTGCCGACGCTGATAATTTGCGGGTGTCATGCATGTACACACGCCCCATGCCTTCGCCGCCACACACCGGACAATCAGGATTCGGGTCAAGTGTCAGATTAAAATCCGTGCCGCCGGAACAATCTGGGGCATCCTGACCACGGGCGCTTGCCTTGGTCAGTGCTTTTTGGTATTCGGAGTATGACCACTGATAATTATGGTCAGCGCCCCAGCAGTGATGACAGCAACCTACCCGGTACTGCGACAACTCATTCGCATCGAATGTTGCCAGATTCCACGCTTTAGCCAAGACGTCGTCAGCATCAATGAGGGTGCGCGAGAGTGATTGCTTCTGCTGATTCGCAATTTCGTTCGCAACTGAAGCTTTACGAAGTAGCTGATAACCCTGCTCTTGCGCTGTCTTTTCACTATATCCAGCTCTTATAGCTGCTTGAGTTGCGTTCCCATCTATCAGATATTCAACAATAAATTTCTTTTGCTGTGGGGTGAGCGATCTATCTTCCGCCAGTGATTTTGCGCTACTTTTTATTTGCGAATTCGCAGTTTTGTTCGCAGCTTTAATATAGCGTTTCGCAGTTGTGTATTTTAATCCCTGAGACTCACACCACTCTTTCGGTGATATCCCTGTAGCGGCATAGTCAGACAGGAACTGTTTTTGTAGCTCGCTCCAGTCCGGCCTAGCCATAATTATTCCTTACTGTTTATCCTCAACCACCGGAATGTATCTGATGTCGCTGATTTCATCCGGTGCGATATATGTCCATGAGCCGTCCAGACCGGCAATACCGATCAGCCCGTTAGTAATGCGCGGCTCTTTCGTTGTCATCAATCCGTGATATGTTGTGCCGTCCTTTTTGGTTGCTGTGACTTCGTATTTTTCAGTCATATCTACCTCGGTTAATTGATGTTCACCATTTCTTCCACCACGGCAGGTGTCGCCGCTTATGGGGTCGTCAGTCCGGTGTTACCGATTATTCTGTATGTCCGCACGCTCACCGTGAGGAGTGGCACAGGTCGTGGCTAATGTGGCAGAGGAGATCGGCGGCTCGGTTTTAATTAAGCGCTCTCATGAATATCTTTGCGATGGTTTTTATCTGCCTGACATTTCCACGCCCTGTAATGGCGATTTTGCGAAGGGCACCAACACGCTTAGCCTCTGCCAGCAGCCTGCCATACTCCACCGTCACAACAGCGGATTCGCCGCAGCCTTTGGCGTCAATTTTGAAATGTTTCATTCTCTCACCCATAAAAAAGACCGCTGGGCGGTCTATTCATAT
Organism: Morganella psychrotolerans; assembly: GCF_001676055.1. Taxonomy (GTDB): domain Bacteria; phylum Pseudomonadota; class Gammaproteobacteria; order Enterobacterales; family Enterobacteriaceae; genus Morganella; species Morganella psychrotolerans_B. The sequence continues at coordinate 661,388 of NZ_LZEX01000001.1, forward strand.
TTCAGTGCTATTTGAAGTTGACTCTCCGCCTCTTGTTTCTTATGAAGCAAGTGAGACTTCCGCCCGCCTCTACCCCAGTAATTCATTGTGCGCCCACAGTCACTAACTACCGCCGCCTCTTGGTTGTAAACATATGCAGCCATATTCGCTTCAGCCATGAAACTGGCCACGGAAATAAGCTCGCCTGAGAAATATCTATCCAGCACCGTATATACCCCAACTTTGAATGCGGGGTCTATGTAGCCAGCATATTCATATGCCAGGAACTTGGTTGCGAACGTTCCACCATTGCGCCCTTTGGAAATAATAAAAGGTGTAGAATTTCCACCTTTTACTAACTCATTGATAAATGCCTTCGTTACTGGGCTTCTGAGAAAATCAACGGGACGCAGGTTGTCTACTTTCATACCTGCTGCCTTGGCGGCTTTCCAAATATCTGTGATGGAAATATATCCATCATCGCCAACGCGAACCGGTGTATCAAAAACTGATAATTCCTTCATACGTACCTCTTATAGAAAGTGAACCTGTTAGCACAGAAAAGCCGCCCCAAGAGAGCTCGCCAGCTATAGCGGCAGTTCTCAGGATCACTTTCTGTAAGGCTCTTGGTGGTTTTGATGTGCGTGCTAAAGCACTGGGTGAAATGCGCTTTGCTCACGTGATGGGGAGTCATTCCCTTTAGTGAGTCGTATTGATTTGATGCTGATTCCTTGGTCTACATAAATTCGCAACCATCATCACGCATCGCTGCGTTACTTTGGTCACTTCCGTCTGTTCCGGCATGTCAAGATAGTTTGGATCACCTCTTTACTGGCTTAAACAATCTGAATTTTTACGTCCTGGTGTAGTGTCAATTTTTCCCAAAAGCCTCGGGAATATCGCCCACCCGAAAAGGTTGAAATTTCTCATTTCGCCAGTAGCGTCATAGGACTCACCATCATCAAGCAGCCACATTGGCGCAATGATGTGATATCCATCGTCAAGTAACTCGAAAGCTACTGTTTCAGTGATAAATCTCGGCGTGAATGCATTAATAAATTGCTTAATGGTCATCTTCACTCCGCCAGGTTATTTCTGAGGAACGTTTTTCAAAACGTCATCGTAAAACTTACTCGGGTTATCGAAACCTTGAGCTGCCATAGTATTTCTCCATTAAAAAGCCCCGCTATTTAGCGAGGCGTTGTTAAGCGTTTCTTTACTTTGTCGCCTGCATCACAAGATCAATGAAGTCCTGACAGAATTCGAGGCGGTGTCCGTGATCGTCCACGAAGTTATATTTGTTAAAATGCTCTAATATTTCCTCGGGGCTTTTCCCGCTAATAGGAGATGTAGAAATTGAATCGTGTTCCTGTTTCATCTTCAAACCTTCATTCAGTTGGTTATGACCAAGCCACTCAAACTTTGGAAATAGCGTTCCATAGTGGCAGTGTTTATCAGTATTTAAATGTCCCATCAAAGATTCATCAAGGTCTAATGAATGCAAGTTCAAAAGGTCAATACTTTGATGTGAATATTAAAAAAGCTGGCTACAAATACCGTCAAATCAGCTAATTAGTTAAAGCGGGGTTCGCCTCGCTTTTTCATTTCTGGCACTCGGTTATCACGTAGTCCCTCAAACCAAGGTATTGCTTTTCCAGAGTTTCAAGCTGCTTGCGGAGATGAAAATAATCTTGTTCAGCGTCTCTCGCCAGGGTGGCGGGTCTGCCATCATCCATGCCGGCGGCGGTATCGGTTCCGGTCCTTGGACACTCGGCTTTGATATACACCCGCTTAGCGCCAGACTTAACAGCATCACGCAGGCTATCAATCTCAGTTTTTGCATTGGTTAACTCCTGCGTGTACATGGTGTCGAGTTCGTGAAGTGACTGGATGCGGGATTTGTAGTCTTTGTTGATGGCGACTTGCTCAATGAATTGCGTGGACAGCAGCTGATAATTATCTTTCAACCCGCCGTACAGATTCAGCATCAGCAGTAAGCCGAGCAGCAGCACACCGCAGACACCGATCATCACTTTTGCCGCGGTGCTCATGCCGGTAATTCGATATGAGGCGCATCAATGAAGCGGGTTTCAATCGGCAGTGACGGATCACTCTTCCAGTTGATGCCGAATCGCAGTTTTACGCCCAATTCGTCAGCAGCCTGCTTAACCGCTTTCAGCAACGGCTTGAATTCGTCAATCTGCCATTTAGTGTTGACCGGGATAATATCGACTGCGTGACCGGTAAGGTGGCGGCTTTTCATGGTCTGTGATTTTTTCTCAGCGACCAACTGCTTTTGCCGTGCCTCGGTTCGTAACCCCTCAATGACAATGAAGTCGACCGGCGTGATTTCCAGTGTCCGGCGGATAACTTTCACCAGGTCAGGATTGACGCCTTTCAGGTTATCTTCACTGCGTTTACTGAATCCGAAATTACTCATTGTTCACCCCTGCTTTGCCTTTAATCATGCCGCTTACCTTCTCTACGCCCCAGTACCCGATCATGACGCTGGTGATATAAGCCAGATCCTGATTCAGACCCATAAAGGCCAGCAGGTCTTTAGCGAACCAACCGAGGACTGCACACAGAACAGCGTCCAAGAGTGTTTTCTTCCATCCGCCGCCGTTATACATCCCGCGCAAGCCAGCAACTAAACCGGCGAGAGCAGCAAATACACCTTGGTCTTTATATTGAGAAAGGTAACTGAGTATCTGATCCCATAAATCAGGGGTGTTGTTCATATGTTTCATACTCACCCCCTACAGTGGAGGAGTTTAGTTAATAGGGTGCCGCGCACAGTATCTCTGCGATGATTACGTTTGTTTGTTCAGGATTATGTGGCGGCGTGTTGGAACCATTACGAGGATGTTCTCGATATGGTGGAAACAAAAAAAGGCCGCACATGGCGACCTTTGGAATATTTATCTGTTGGGACTGTGTGACTGCGATATTTTGAACTAGTCGGCCAGGCCGACAGGTTGGAATGTGAACTATCCGGAAATTCCGGAGAGTTGAACCTGTAAGCTATCGTTACAAGTTGCAGAAATGAGAAAGCCCCGCACTTGGCGAGGCTCGTTAATCTGGTCAAGTGACTTAAGGTACACGTAAAGCAACTTACCTGATAAGTATTGCTAATTCGATAAAGTAAGTCAATAGCAAAGTTCGGTTATTTTACGTATTTTACCCACTCGTTTGCGACTGTTCATTGCAATTCGCAACGGTTCATACAAAACCCATTGAGCCGCCTTGAGTTTATCGTTGACCTCATTACGACAAGTCCCGAGTGACGGACGCCTGATTTTATTCCCTCCCCTCGTTTGCATTTTGCGTGGTTTTGCAACTCCGTGATAGTAAGATGCAATCGCCAGCTTGGACGACCCGTTGGCATAGTAGCTGAGCAATATCGCATACGCCTGTGCGTCAGTGGCGATGACGGAATCTACGACCTGAGAAATCAACATTCCGTCATCGTCATTACACATTGGTCTGGTCGGGTTTTTATCAGGCTCTACCGTCTGCATAAACTTATAAATCATATTTATTTTGCGGATATCAATCCTGCCCGAGCGAACCCACGCACCCCACAGTTCCAGCCACTGATTAAGCCAGTCCAACTGATCCTTTGTGAGTTCCTTTTCTCCGATATAGCTCATCTTACCTCCGGCAATACAGTGTGCTTGTGGCAGTCGTACCGGGTGCTGTATGCCTTCCTCAGTAACGATTCCTTACTTTCACCGGCTTCCTGCCGTACTGTGAGGTGTCCGTCTCTCTTCTGTGTGACTACGTGATGATGCTTTGTTTCCTGTCTGAGCCAGCTGGCTTCTTCGATTGCTGCGGCTATGTCTGTGAACATAATTTCAGCTCCTTCAGTTTCAGCTGGTACTCGTTGCGGATCCGCTCATAGTCTTCACGCTTCCACTTCGGTAACTCATGCACACCCATAAGCCAGTCGAAACGCTCCTGACCGATTTTTTCAATCAGCCGTGGGGTGTAGTTTTCGATATTTCCGGAGAGGTGGTTATTACATGGGGCGCATTGTTTATGCGTGTTACTCTCATCAAACCGGAGTTCAGGGTTCGCACCGGTAGTCCGGTAATGCCCGGCGTGATACTGACCTTCGTGATGACGCCCGCAGCTGATACACGGCTGGTCTTTATCCCTTTTCCGGATGTATGCGTTGAATGCGGTTTGTGCTTGCTGCTTGAAATATGAGAGGGGTTTTACTGCCAACTTGCGAATTTTTAACTTGTCTTTCTTTTCGTGTTCCTTTGTCTGCTGCTCCTTTTTCAGTTTTGCCTGCCTAGCTTCGTTCTGCTTCCGGTATAGCTTTATCGCTAATTCTTCCTTGTGAGCCTGGCTACACCATTTCTCGAAATCCTTTTCAGGCATAAACCACTCGCGGCAAATTTTGCACCGCCGGCGCCTGAGTTTTTGCATTAATCACCTCACGATAAATAAAGTCCGAGCGCTATCATTGCGATAGTCCAGCACAGGATGAACGGGATATACTTCTTCGTCGGTTTACGCATCACTCTCCCCTCTGATTTTATCGACAACCTCCAGATGCTGGCAGTCATCAGCGCATTGCTCACACGCGTATGTTTCGTCGTCTGTGAGTTCTTTACCGCATAGCTGGCATTCCACGGCGCACCTCCCGCAGCTTAGCGTCAAAGCCCTTGAAAAACTGATTACCCGCCATCGCATAATATGAATCAAGGCAGGCGTCCGCTCCGGATGTAACCGCATACAGAATGGGGCGCTTATTTGCAGGACTAACCTGAATTGCCGAGCCTATTTCCTCAAGGGTGCGCATCTTTGTGTTAGCGGTGTTATCAGTCCATCCCATTGCTGTTGCTACATCGGCAGCAGTGAATTGCTCGCGGTCACGAAAAGCACTGATTATAAAATTAAGTTTCAGGTACATTTTTTCGGTCATTTCGCTAGCCTCGCCTTCCTCGCCTGCCGGTTTAGTTTGCGGTGCCCGGTAATTCGGTTACGTGATAGCGGGTAGTGATACCCTCTTGCACTTTGCCGGAGTGACCAGGCAAAGCAATTCGCCGACAAGCCAACTGCCAGCGCCTTAAGTAAAATTGATTTCTTCATGATTCCGTTCCTCAAAAAAATGACAGCAGCCGGTTCTCAGTGATTCCACTGCACCCCCGGAATATGTGTTTTAGTGCGGCATTGACTATCGCGTGATAACAGCGTTCAAATTCGTCTGATTCCATATCGCCATATGCAAGGCTCTTAGCCTCCGTACGGACTTCACCATTCAGCCTGACCGTTTGCTCATAGAATCCGGAAAGTATCGTGAGGTCTTTCCTGAAGCGGTCAAATTGGCTGTACTCATCCATATTCTCCAGCCCTGCTTTATTTGCACACCAGTGGTCAAAGCAGAACTTGAAGAAAGCGAACATTTTTCTATGGAAGGATGGATTGCGGGAGAGTTTGATATTGAAGGCGTACATTTCGCCGTTTTTGAATTTTGTTAATCGCGGTAGGTCGTGCTCAAATGCCGGTACAAATACGCCGTTAGCGCCTTTGACCATGCTTATTTCCATTTAACCTCCTGTTAGTGCTCTCCGGTTCCAGGCTGCGACTACCTCCGGCTCGTTAAAGCGCTTAATCCGCACATCGCAGTCGTCACAGGTGATACTGAACAGCGTCAGATCCTGATATGTCGGCTTGTGAATTATGATGTCCGCGCATCCACACAGGGGACACGGCTTTAGCTTCTGTGTTTTCTCTGTCATTTCAGTAGTTCCCTCTGCTTTTATTTCACCAAAATTCCGCAGTGCTAACTCGTAGATGTAGTCTTCAAACTGCTTCCGTGCCCTGCCAATCCAATAAAACGGGCTCAGGCGCTTCATCACTCCCCCGGTTCCATTCCAGTTTCAAAAAAACTCAATCGACCTTTCATCTGCACGAACGGCAACGGGCGGCTGTCTGCCAGAACAAACCCTTTCTCACCAAAGAACCACGGTGATTCGCTTTGTTCCACGCAATCAGTGATTGTTGTTATGCCTACGATTCCGCCAGTCTCAAACTCTGACCGGTGAGGCAATTTAATCCCGAGACGGCAAGCCAGTGCATGTGCTGATTCGTAGTCACTCAGTTTTACACCCTGCGATGCGTGAACAAAAACCTGTCCGCGATACTTCGTTCGCCAGCTACGGTTTTCAATATCTTTGTGCCCGTTAACTATCAGCCACGCCCACGGCTGTTTGATTGATATTGCTTTCATCACTCCTCCGGTGGTTGTGGCAGCGGGATATCAACCGCATAAATCCAATGAGTCACCCCTCTGAACGGAACCCACTCACGCTGATTTCCATACGCAAACCAGCGGTATGATTCTGCACAGTCATACCCCTTGAGCATGAAAAATCCCCACTGAATCTGTCCGCGATAAATAATTAAAACAGGACTGCTGGTGCTCGGCATCTGCTCGCTCGTCTTAATCCAGTTCATTGGTGGCTCCTAAAATTGCTTTCCGTGCGTCTTGGCTCTGTTTTCACGCTTGTGGTCAGCACGGTCTTTGTTGTATTCCAGCTTCTCAGAAATAGCCGTCTCGATGTCATATCCGAATGCGTGGGCGTAATCCAGAATACGGATTACCGCGTCTGCCAGTTCGACTTCTGCCATCTTCCTGTGCGGCAAATGGTCATCCATCAGGTCTTTTCGCTCACCTTCCATCGCTTCGCTGATTTCCGAGTGGATGAGGCAAAGCAAAGTGCCTTTTTCTCTCGGGTTATCCCACCATCCGGCATCAACGTTTTGCTGATGAATCTGCTGCTGAAGTTGCTTAATTTCCATAATCAAAAGTCCTTCTGTCTTGGGTTATGCCGCACGTTTGCGCCAGAGTTCCTGCTGGAACACCTTTGCGCCGTTAATCAGCATGTCGTTAAAATCGCCGGTTCCGTCAATCCACCTGATGCTGACTTTCTCAACATCATTCGGGCTGAGGATGTTCCGGTTTCCGCACTCAAAAGCGGCAGCAAGGCCGGTGCCGTTACTGTCCGCATCAGCAAAAATAATCAGATGGGTAACGCCTTTCGGTGCCCTGAACTTCCTCATGAAGTTAGCGTTAAGTGTTGACCAGGTATTGCAGCCGTATATCTGCTGGCAGGACAACGCCGTTTCTATCCCCTCCGCAATTCCCAATGTCGATGCTACCGGTGTCATTCTGATTGCAACTGATCCGGCAAACTCCAGGTAATTATCTTCCTGTAATTTCAGAAGCCGTTTGTTACCTTCAAAATTTGCCTTTTTATCACCTTCTAGCACCGTTCTGTGCAGGTAGCAGCCGTTGCCACGATCATCTGTGGCAATCGACCAGATAGATTGCTTAACGCCCATCGGGGTAACTTCACGCTGATTAAAACGGATGTGACCGGCGGGAAGTGCGTTAATTCCCCTGCTCATCAGGTAACGGTGTGCGTCAGTGTCTTTCAGTGGGGAGAGTGTGCCGAATTTGGCGATTACTTTTGAGCGGGTAGATCTGGTATCTGATTGTGTCTGCGGTCTGCGTTGCCCTTCTGAGTAGCTGTTTCCTATCAGCTTATCAATCTCTCCGGCCAGTACTTTAAAATCCTTCTGTTGGGTAAGCTCCAGTAACTTCCATCCGTCCCCGGCACCGCATGAACATATCCATGAACCAGCATCGTTTTTATTGTCTATCCTGAATTTGCCTTTTTTCCCGCAGACTGGGCATTCCCCCTGATAGTGTTTTTTTCCTGTGACGGGTGGTAACTGGTAATACTCAAAGATCTCAGGCCATCGCCCGAGCACCGCCTCGACTGTCCTCACTGTGACCTCCCTTACTCAGCGCTTTTTTAATATTTGCAATGCCGTTAAGTCCTATCTGCTTTTTTTCAGTTTCTGTTTTCGGTTCCTCTGATTTTTTCTGTTTTTCCTGAATCTTCGCGAATGCAATATTTTTTGAACGAATGTAATTGCTGACTTCCGGTGTCATTTCCTGCGGTGAATCATGCAGACCACGTGGCCATACACCGAACTTTTTCTTGTAGGTATGAGCGCACCAGCCGTCTGATATTGGCTTGCCGGATATCTCACGCTGCTTCTGGTAAAACTTAATTTGTGACCACCAACTTTGCTTTTGTTCCTTCGTGAAAATCTGCTCACCGGCACTGAGTTTTTTCAGATCCCGTGTTTCATCAACCTGAACGTTCTCCCCCATCAGCGGCTTAAATTCGCATTTCGGACAGACATACACACCGGCAGGCTTCATGTAGTGACATGACGGGCATTCCTTCGGTTTTTTCTCTGACTTCACCTGCTCGCGGTAGCTGCTTTGGGTCTTCATGCCGTCGTTTTTGTTTTGCAGATCGTCATATTCGATGTCATCCGGAAACCCGAGGCGGTGAACCGAACCTGAGTGATCAAATATCAGGCAATTCTCTTTGCCGGGCGCAGTGCGTAATCCCCGACCGAGGCATTGAACCCATCGTATTTCTGATTTAGTCGGTCTGGCGTAGATGATGCAACGGACGTCGCTGTCGAACCCGGCAACCAGAACGCCAACGTTCACAATTATTTTTGTCGCCCCTGTCTCAAACCGGCTGATAATCAGCTGACGCTCGTCATGCGGCGTACCTGCGGTCATGACCTCAGAGTTAATTCCAGCTCTGTTAAACTCCATCGTGACATAGTTGGCATGGCTTACATCGACGCAGAAGCACACTGTCGGTCTGTCTTCGCCGTGTTCAAGCCAGAATTTAACGATGTTTCCAACCAGGTCAGAATTACCCATGATTTGAGCAAGCTGATCTTCGTTGAAATCATTACCAAATCCAGACAGTCGTGACGTTTTAACGCTGCTGACATCAGGGTTATCCGGTGCGTAAAATTCATACCGGCTCAGGTCTCCGATGCTGATAAGTTCTTTCATCGTGGTCGGTTTAATCAGTGTTTCGTAGTATTCCCCCATCCATCCGGCAAACGGTGTACCTGACAGTCCGACAACCCTGATCCCGCTGTCGCGGATGATTTCCAGTATTTTTTTCCGTTTCATGTGGGCTTCGTCAATGATCAGCAGGTCGATATTGTCCGGAAACTGACGGCGTATCAGGGTATCTGCCGATGCAATCTGAATCAGTTTTGTCGGGTCGTACAACGGGTGATCCCGCCACACGAAACTTATTTCCTCTGCCGGTAATCCGTACTCAACAAACCGGGATGCAGTCTGGTCAAGCAGCACCGTGTACGGAGCCACAAACATCACGCGCTGATTGTGAGATACCAGTCCCGCTGTCATGAACGCTGCGATTGCCGTTTTACCAAACCCCACACTGGCGGACAGCAACATCGTCCGGTGTTGGTTCCAGTTCCGTCTGAGCATATTCAGTGCGGTGACTTGCTTTGCCTTTGGCGTTATACTGAGCATGTTTAATTTCCTTGTGATTTACGGCTGCGCGCTCCCCTCAGAGCGCTGCTGCCAATCTCCTCAAGCTTTTTTGAATTAATCGCCTCTGCTGCATGATTAAAATCAATCACCTGAGCGCCTTTGACTCCCATCGTGTAGTAACAGGATTTTGAAATATTCCAGCTTCGTCCTCCCCAGTTAAACTCAGGATTCACAGCGTAAATCCCGCGTTTGAATTTAATTAACCCTGCCGACTCAAGTTCTTTGTTCGCCCGCTGAATGCTTCTCGCGGTAACGCCCAATTCCCTTGCCGTCTCCTCCGAGGTGGCAACATACCGCCCGTGTCGCCAGTCACAGTTCTCGACGATGTAGCCGTACAACTCCGTTGCCACCGGAGATAAACCGGCCATTCGCTTAAACAGTTCCCTGGACTTAAAAACCCGTGACCATTTCTGCATAAACCGTAACCTATTGATTTTTAACAAAGCGACCGAACCTGTCGCAAAAAGCGACAAACCCTGTCGTTTTGATGTTGATTAACTTGATGATTTATAACGGTTTTCCAAGTTGCCCTCTCCTTATCCTTACAGGGTCAATCCGAACACCGGTTTTTTATCTTTTTTGCTTTTCTTTTCAGTTAGTTAGCCGTTGTGTCTTTTGCATGAATCGCAGCACTTGCCAGAGAACAAGCCCTGTTTTGTGCTGATTTTTGGCATCTCAGACGAGCGCCGGAATTGGTTGGTTTCTCTGGCTGGTGCCTGCCTGAAACTCTCTCGGGGTTGAGACATTCCCGTCGAGGTATGAAGCGTAGTTTTTTACGAAGTTTCTCAGCCTCGTATTTGCTGCCCTTCTGCCTGAATTTTCCTTCCGATAAATAACGGATTCATTGTCGAAATGCTCTTGATAAACCTCAGAATATTTAACCGATATTTTCGGTCTTACCGATGGCCTTAACCGGAGAAGCATTTCTCTTATCCATTTTTCATCCTGTTCAAAATAACAATCAGGCATTAAAACATTGACGTTATACTCATAATTATCCATTTGCTTATTAACTCCATGAATTAAAAGCCCGTTTAAATTCCATAAACGAGCTTATCTATGAGTTGAATTATTTATTGACTAATACTGATAATTCATCCAGCATTGGATTGCATTTTTAAATCGCTAAGTCGATTTGATCCTGAGCCTCGGTTACCGCCGGGGCTTTTCTTTTGACCTTTCCCTTAATCTCCAGCATCTGCATCAGCCATTCAGCATCTGCGCCCTCAACTACTAAGCGCGGTGGCTTGCTTTCAACTTTCACTGAATCTTCCGGTAGCCCAAGTGCTGTGATTGCTTTGCACGCCAACCGGAACGCTCTTGTCTTTTCCCGGCTTGCTGCCGTTGGATGAATGCCTAACTCTTTTGCCAGGTTGTCATTCTTCATTGCGAACGTCTGCCGGATGAAAAAGCTCATCAGTTCGTTAGATGAGCAATCGACTTTGATACTTTTTGATACTTCCATAATTCATAATGTCCTTATTGAGATACAGTTATTCGCTCACTTCCTGTGAGGTGTTGCTGTGTTGAATAAAATGTAATTTGGTGGGTTCTGCCTCTTCGGTACATTGTCTCTTTAGAGATACGCCGCCCGCCCGACAATATGCTGTGCCGTTCAGCTACTACTTTTTTTGTTATGCCGCGAGTTCAGGCCAGTTCTTCGCCCAATCTTCTGGGTACAGGTGCTGGCGCTTAACCGCTGAATTGCTATTTTTTTCGATAAGCACACAGAGCTCAGTGCCTAATTTCGAGCCCTTTGAGATTGCCTTTCTCAGGTATCCGATAGTGGTTCCGCAGCGTTTCGCGAAATACTCCTGATCCGATACCGATAGCGCATTTAGGAAAATCCGTAATTGTTCCATGCGTTGTCCTTGTTTACCTATGCATGAGATAAATATACCTATAGGTAAACAATTAATCAATACCTACAGGCAATTTACCGGAAGGTAAATTTGTCGGATGATTTGCTAATGAATGCTGAAAACGATTTATTTGAAAAAAGAAGACAAAAACTATTCGAACTCGTCTCCCAGTACGGGACGCAGGAGGAATTCGCTCGAGCTATTGGCAAGGACAAGTCATACGTATCCAGAATGCTTTACTCACCTGAAAAGAATGGGTACAAGCGTATAGGGGATAAGATGGTTATCGCTATTCAGGCGGCACTAGGGCTACCTCATGGGTGGATGGATGGGATAACAGATGCTGACATACCAGCCCCATCACCAAGCAACACCTACAAAGTTGAAGTTCTCGATGTCGAAGCGAGCGCGGGACCAGGGGTGCTAGTTCTTGATGAGTTTATTGAAACAATAACGGCAATCGAATATTCCGCAGAGGAAGCCAAGCGGCTGTTCGGTGGAAGGCCTGCTGATACCGTAAAGATGATCACCGTTAAAGGTGACTCAATGGCGGAGACGTTCGAGCCGCGTGATCAGATATTCGTTGATTTGACTGTTAACCATTTTGACGGTGACGGAATTTATGTCTTCATACTGGACAATCAGCTCTACATTAAGCGCCTGCAAATGCAGTACAAGCGCCTCGCTGTGATATCGGATAACCCGAAATATGAGACGTGGCACCTGAACGAAGAAACAATTGATGGAGTGTTAATACAGGCCAAAGTGCTTGTCAGTCAGTCCATCAAGTATAAGTTCCACGGCTGACAGCCCGACACATCCCAATGAAGCGCCTGTACAACTGGATATGCTGCCACAAGCTGTACACTCTGCTTATCGCGGTGATTGTGATAGATGCGGTGGTGGGGGTGAGTTTGGTGCGGTGATAGCGGACTGACGACACGTTTTAGGGTGTGGTTGTGTAACTTATTTAATTTACAGGAATAATATGGATGTCAAAAGATAATAGAAATAAGGTAGTTCACTATAAAAGAGCCGTTCTTTCTAATTGTGAATCGACTTTACAAGAAATAGTTAGCTCCATAATATCTAAGGATGGCACTGCATCCAAAGTCTCCAATAGACAAGAAAAGATATCACCAACTGACCCCAGCAGCCCCTTCCGCCTAATAAACAAAAATGAGCTATATAAAACAATTTTATTCGGGCAGTTAATTTTGTTTGAACAAGGGAGGAGTCAAGCGCTGATGACAATCAATGATGACTCCGATTTTTATGACATTGATGCAATAACATCAGAACAAATACAGCTATTATCGGATGAAGGACTTACTTCTGAAGATACAAAAAAGATAAAAAGAGAATTTATTGATTCAATATTGCACTTTGGGATATTTCAAAATCACGTAATGATTGTTCAGTCAAAAGCCCTGTCATCAAAAGATATTGAAAATCATTTAAACTGGTTAATCCATAGATTTTCAGAATGTCTAAATGAAGATAGCTTTTTGATTTTACAAGACAAACCATCAGAAAAAACAATTGAAATAATGGAAAGCTCCCCAGTTAAAAAAATTAAGCTAGGTAGCGTTCCAATAAAAGCAGAAGACAGTAATGGAAATATTTCCATTGAAAACAAATGCATTGAAACCCTTGAGAAAGTAAAAAAAATAAAATACATGCCAACAGGTAAGGGTGGCGACATAATTAAAGCAATGCTTGGTATGAAGCTTTTTAACGACTTAAAGCTTGAGGATTCACTGGATGACGCTAACCTTCAAGTTAACCTGGAAATAACATATTTCAGAAAAACATCGAAATCTGGGCAGGATGTTCTTGACAGCCTGGCAAGCTCAATGAGGCATATAGATGAAGATGATATTGAAATCAGCTTAGATGGCGGTGGAATCATAAAAGGAAGTGAATTGAGGCTCCGTGGCAACTTGAACGTTCAGTATTACAATGGACTAATTGATGAGAATCATCTATATTTGCAGATGCATAAATGGCTTTTATCCAAAGTAGATGCGGGAGAAATCGGAGAGAAAAACTAAATTAATCAGGGGGCTGTATGAGTACTGGAAAACTGTTAGTTACCATGATAATGGCCTTCTCCCTTGGCTTTATAGTTGCTCAGGTTGCACTTAACTATGTAACTATTAACAGTGCAATAACGCCTTGGGTATTAATAACTATTTTATTCTTTCCCGCCTCATTTGCTGTTCAGGCGATGCTTAAGATACCCGAGGCCAGCGAGCACCAGCAATTAACCCAGTCTGAATTAAAGCGATTAAAAGGTATTATCAAGGTTAAGCAAAATAAGCTATTCATACTCTTTTGGGTTTACGTTATTTTTGCCGTTGCTAGTGCTGCTTTGTTTCTCCTAAAAAATCCAGCAGTGAGTATAAATGTAGCGATCTCGGTAAGCCTTGGACTTATCGTGGCTTCACTTTCATCTCTGGTATACATACGGTCAGTAATGGATGAAATACAGTCATTTAAGAGTCTAATGATACACCGAGCCGATAAAATAAAGAAAAAAAACGAACTACTCGAAAGGTTAAAATAACCCCCCAGCCCTCCCCGTGAGGGCTTTTTTGTGCCTGCAATTCCCCCGCCTGTGTGATCTGCGTCCAATCGTGACGATTTTTTGAAAATAAATTACCTGTTAAATCAATTGGGTAAACTTCTTACGCCAATTTAGTTTACCTGCGGGTATTTACATTTAAATTACCTGCGGGTATATTTATATCCATCGAAGGGCAACCGGAGATAGCGATAGTCGAACGGCGCGACTTTAAACCATGCGTCGGGCACTCGGCGGAACCAAGCCAGTATGGATGGTCAATGAGATGCAATTTCATAGGAAATATTCCTTACCCGACGAGGTGTATTTCAAATGAAATTCAGCAACAAATATGTGAAGTCAAACTTTAAAAACATTGATTACGACAATGATCGCGGTTGCTTGTTTAACACAGCAACAGGTGAACCATACACAGCATGGATAGACCACAGGGGATATAAAAGGTTAAACCTTCCGGTGGTTGGCACCGTCATTGAACACAGGGCTATATGGGCGGTTGTTCATGGTCACTGCCCTGATATGCACATAGACCATATCGACAACGACAAGTTGAATAACAGAATCGAAAACATTCGGCTGTGTACGCACAATCAAAATCAACACAACCAAGGGATCAGAGTCAACAATAAAAGCGGTTATAAGGGAGTTAGTTGGATGCGATCAATGAGGAAGTGGCAGGCTCAAATATGCTGTAACAGCAAGGTAACTCACCTTGGTTTATTTGTAGACAGAACGGATGCCGCCAGAGCATACGACCAGGCAGCAAAAGAGCTACACGGTGAATTTGCCTGGCTCAATTTTCCACAGTAGCAGTGCGGGCATAACCAGATGGGTTGTGTGAGCGCAGAGGCTAAATAGCCCACGGATGGGCTAATCTCTTTCAGATAATAGTCTTATTTAAGGTAAAGCAAATCCAATGCTGATTTCTCTGCATCTTCCGGATCGTCAAACGATTCCAGAATATCTGAGTATTTAGCTGCCTGACTCAGGCTTTTAATATTTTCCTCAACCTCGGATTTTTGCTCAGTAGTCAGCGCGTCAAAAATTGATTTCAGCAAAATATGCTGCGCGTCCAAGCGCTTTGCAATGTCTTTATTATTCATTTTTATTTGTCTCATTTTATAGGGTTAAGAGCATCTTAACTTATTTCCATCAGTGGCACACGGACACCTCGCCTGATGTGGTTAAAAGCAGGCATTCAGTTACTGACTAACACCTCGCAATGCGGGGATAACGGAGGAGCAGTGAGTAAATACGGATATATAGAAGGTGATATTTGCCTGCGCAGTGGGTGCCAAGGTGTAGTGAAAGAGCACCCGGTTGAGAATTGTTCATGCCATATCAGCGCCCCATGCAGAGCGTGCACTTCACCTCGCGGCTACTGTGAAACGTGCGGATGGGAAGAGTCAGAGGACGAGATTTCTAACGATTACGTAGTCAGCTTAAATAAAGAAACTGGCGTGTATCGCTCATGTGAGCCAAGACCGCTTGACGCAAGCAAGGTGGACTGGCACAGCAAGCCACACTCCAGCGCATCAATGATTAAAGAGGGTGTTTACCCTGCTGGTATGGATATCAAAGATGTTGAAGATAAAGTACGCGGCACCTTCGGCGGATACTTTGAATATTTCGGCAATGGAAAGTTTAAATACATTGCTTATACCGATTAACAGACATCACGGAAACAGGCACAGGGAAGTGCAAGGGAGGAAGTATGACAGATAAGTATTTGTGCTTTTCCTGTGAAAAGGAAATAAGCAACACAGGTAAATCATTTATTTTTGATGTTGATTATAGCGATAACCCATGCGCTGAAAATTCAGGACATTGCAGTGAAGAGTGTTTTTATCGCTCGACAGGCAGAACTAAAGAGCTTCGTGACTTACTACACAGAAAAAGTCTGCGTGATTATTTTGCAGCCAAAGCAATGCAAGGTGACTGGGCTGCGCAAACCGAAGACACGGGATATTATTCCCCACAATCATCCGACGTTATCCTAGATAACGCCGCTGAGCTTTATTACCGCATGGCAGACGCAATGCTCAGAGCAAGGGAGAAATAACATGGAGCTTAAAAACACTCCAGCACCGTGGGCGATTCTCGATGACATCGAGTGTAATCACTCGACAGCAAGTGAGACCTATCATCACATTGGCGCCGGAAAATGGTTTCATGATGATTACAGTAATACCGGTTTTGGGTTATCAGGATATATGTCAATTCACGATGCCAGATTAATCACAGCGGCACCTGACTTACTGGAGGCGCTAATCGAACTCCGGAAGCTGGTTGCTCATCATGACCAGGCTGACGCAGCAATCAACAAGGCACTCGGAAACGAATAGCCGCCCTGCTCTCTTTCACACAGAAGTAACCCACCCTATAAATAAACGGAGTTAATTATGTCAAACGAACTGGTCATTATCGAACCAGAGACGGCGCTCGACATTTTTACGGCACCGGATAAGGTTCAAATGATGTTGTCCAGCATCCGGGATAAAGCCCTCGCAGAGCAGGCTGAACTGGATACTGATTTATCCAAAGCAAAGAACCGCGACGCCATTAAATCACTGGCCTACAAAGTAACGCAGTCGAAAACATACATCGACAAAGCCGGTAAATTGGTCGTTGATGAATTAAAAGAGCTACCGAAGAAAGTAGATGCCAGCCGCAAGCAATGCCGTGATGAACTCGACGCACTGAGCGATGAAATCCGCAAGCCTGTCACCGTGTTGGAAGAAGCCGAAGAGCTGGTTAAGAAAATCGAACGTGACCACGGCGAAGCATTGCAGATGAACGAACTGCACGACCTGCGCAAAGCCGAAGAAGAACGCAAGCGCATTGAGCACGAAAACGAAATCAAGCGTCAGGCAGCAGAGCAGGCGCGAATCGAAGCCGAGCAGAAAGCACTGCGCGACCGTGAAGCTGCCGAGCTGAAAGTTAAGCAGGAACGTGAGGCGGCAGAGTTAAAAGCCCGACAGGAAGTCGAGGCAGCAGCCAAGCGTGAGCGTGATGCCAGAGAAGCACAGGAACGTGCTGAACGCGAAAAGCAGGAAGCTATCGCAAAGGCTGCAAATGATGCCAAAGAAGCACAGGAACGTGCTGAGCGTGAAAAGCTGGCGGCAATTGAAGCGGAGCGTCGCAAGGCAGAGGAAGCCGAAAAAGCACGACTGGCAGAAGTTGAGCGCCAGAAGCAGGAAGAATTAAAGCGTCAGGCGAATAAAGAGCATCAACGTGAATTCAACCGTGAAGCGTTGCAGGCGCTGACCAAGGCAGGATTTGACGACAAGGCAGCAACTAAATTTCTTAAAATGGTAATTAACGGCGAAGTACCTCACCTCTCAATGAATTACTAACCACCCTATCCCACCACGGGATATCAGCAGGTAAACAACATGAAAACTAAACCTTGTCGCGCAATGCTCGATAGCTGCGCGGTGCGTATCGTCACGCCTCAGGCAAAGAGAAATAAACACACTCCGCGCTGGATTGAAAATTTAGCGCTCGTCATTGTCGCCGCCGTAGCTGTTATCCCGACGGCGATGTAAGGGGGATTTTATGCAAAACAATATCGCAATTAAATATCATCGCTCATGCAACTCACGGGTGACTTTTTTCAATGAGCACGAAATTGAGTTTGATGAACACTGCGGATTAAAAATCAGCAAAGGAAGCGCTGAAGCAGTGATTAAGATAGTCGAAGATTATACGGACATAATCGTCGAGAAAGCACTGATTCGCATGGATGAGCAATCAGTCGTTGAAACGCTACGGAAGGCGGGATTCGACATGGACGTCATAGCAGAACTGGCAGGCAAGGAGGCGGCATGAATGCATACGCAGTGCAGGATGCTCAGGAAGAGCGGCGGCTGGAACATGCGGCACGGCAGGATGCTGTAAACGATGCTCTGTGCATGGATGCTGCCGAGTTCATGGATGGGCTCCCTGAGCATATCTTATCGCCGGAAATGGAAAAGATAATGGATCCTATCTTCATCAAAAACGGCAAATCACTGGATGCGTTACTCGAAGGGATTCGGAATGCGCACCTCATCGGGAGAGAGCAATGAGTACCGCAATACAAAAAGTGTACGAAACAATAAACCCGCTCAAAACGGACTTTGAGCAGGTTTGCAGTGAGCCGAGCATAGCATTCAAAAGGGAATCTGAGTTCGCTATGCAAATATTTGCCAATAACGATTACCTGGCAAACGTGGCTGTGAACAACCTTATTTCTGTGCGTAGCGCAGTGATGAACATTGCCGCTATCGGGATCAGTTTAAACCCGGTACAAAAACTGGCTTATCTGGTTCCGAGAGATAAAAAGGTATGCCTCGATATCAGCTACATGGGGCTGATGCACATCGCGCAGCAATCAGGCGCAATAAAGTGGTGCCAGTCCAGCATTGTCCGCAAAAACGATAACTTCCAGCTCACATCTATCGATACAGCCCCTCGGCATGAATACAACGCTTTCGCACCAGCGCAAGAGCGCGGCGATATTGTCGGGGCGTATGTCGTAGTGAAAACAGATGACGGCGATTACCTGACACACACAATGCCGATTGCTGATATCTACGCAATCCGTGACCGGTCATCAGCCTGGAAGGCGTGGAAATCAAAACAAAAGTCATGCCCGTGGGTAACTGACGAAGAACAGATGATCCTGAAAACAGTCGTGAAACAGGCGGCTAAATACTGGCCTCGGCGTGAACGGCTTGATCAGGCTATCGATTACGTGAACACAGAATCAGGTGAAGGTATCGATTTTAAAGGTGAGCAGTCACAGGAACGTGATATCACCCCTGCCGGCGAAAATCAGTTACAGGATATAGCCGACCTGATGATTAAGGTTGGTGGAGAGTGGAGCGATACATTCCTCGCATTCATCAGTAAAAAATTCAACCGTCCTATATCTCACCCGGAGCAGCTAACTGTATTTGAAGCTAACACCATCGTAGACATGCTCAGGAAAAAGGCAGGCGAATAATGATTAGCAACGACATCATTCTCAGCAGAACCGGCATCAACTTATCCAAAATATCGCAGGGAAGCGAAGAATGGCTGTCGCTACGCCTCGGGGTGATTACTGCCTCTGAGGTTTGGAAAGTGCTGGCTAAACCACGTTCAGGTACGACATGGAGTGATACCAAAAAGACGTATTTCAATACGCTTATCGGTGAAGTTTGTACTGGCGTAAGCAAGGAAGTTACCGCCAGATCGCTGGAATGGGGAAAGGACTACGAGCTCGAAGCACGGATGACATTTGAGTTTTACAGCGGGCTGATGGTCACGGAAGACCCGATAATTTTCAGGGATGAATCGTTGCGGGCAGCCTGCTCTCCTGACGGTATTTGCAGTGATAGCGCCGGGCTTGAGCTTAAATGCCCCAAGACAACGGAAGTCTTTATCGATCTGGCTTTAAACGGAATCAAAGCCATGAAAAAGGAATACACAGCTCAGGTTCAATACTCAATGTGGATCACCGGAAAGGATGTCTGGCATTTCGCAAACTACGACCCACGGATGCCGGGAGGAAAGGAAATTGTCCATATACCGGTAGAGCGTGACGAAAAAATGATGCAGGAATTCGACCAGCAGATACCGGAGTTTATTGAGGCAATGGATGCCGCATTAAGCACACTCGGCATTAAGTACGGTAATCAGTGGAAAGGATTTCGGCTTTAATAACCCCACCGTTTCAGGATGAAGCGTAATGCAGGGATGCTGAGGAAATAACAATGACCGCATTTTATAACGAAAACGATCCGTTTGTTGCTCAGTGGTTACGGAATCTCATTGCTGCCGGTCATATAGCGCCGGGTATAGTGGACGAAAGGAGTATTGAAGATGTCACACCCGATGATTTACGCGGATTCACACAATGCCACTTCTTCGCCGGCCTCGGTGTCTGGTCACATTCTTTGCGTCTGGCCGGATGGCCGGATAACAAGCCGGTATGGACAGGAAGTTGCCCGTGCCAGCCTTTCAGCTCGGCAGGTAAAGGAAATGGATTTGCTGACGAGCGGCACCTTTGGCCTGCATTCTTCCACCTCATCAGCGAGTGCAAGCCTGGCATTATCTTTGGTGAACAGGTTGCAAGCAAAGACGGCCTCGGTTGGCTCGACCTTGTACAAACTGACTTGGAAGCAAAGGACTACTCCACAGCAGCAGTCGATTTATGCGCTGCGGGCTTCGGTGCGCCGCATATCAGACAGCGGTTGTTCTGGGTGGCCGACTCCGACAACGCGGGACTGGAAAGACGGCAAGGAATGCCGGAACGTGCCACTGAATGCTCTGCTGGGTCGGGTGGTGTGGATGGCGGGTTGGCCTACTCCGACATCAAACGCGGGAACCGGTGCCGGAACGAGTGGCAGGCAGGGAGGGATGAATATCCAAACGGCAGCGCAGTTGGCAATAGCGAACACACCAACCCGATTAACGGTCACTGGCGAGATGCTGATTGGTTGCTCTGCCGGGATGACAAGTGGCGGCCAGTTGAATCCAGAGCATTCCCGCTGGCTGATGGGGTTGCCGGTCGAGTGGGAAAACTCCGCGCCTACGGAAATGCCATCGTCGCGCCGGTCGCGGAAGAGTTCATAAGGGCTTATATGCTGATAACAGAGGAATGAATATGAAAAGTGAATACGCGATGCACGGTCAGGTGATGAAATTTGTCATACCAGAGCCAGACCCGAAAGATGTCTGTAACCTCTGTGGCGGTCATGTTGGTAAAGATAATTTAATTCAAGGACAGGCAGCAAATATCTGCTTTGACTGCTCAGATTTAGCAAAAGAAATTGCTGATGAAAAGCGCAAGGAAATAGCTGTAAATCAAGTTCGCGAATTAGGTGATTTTCTTGAAAGAATTGAAAATGGCTATTCAATTCATGAAATTGCTGAAGAGTTATATGAGGCTGGATATAGAAAAATTCAGGAGGGGTGATGGATAACGAAATATTAAATAAACTTCGCAAAATAAAGGAATCATATTTAGAAGAAGACGGCTTACGCTCTGTTCTTCTAGAAGATATATCTTTTATTGATGAAGTAATTAACGAACTAGAGCGATTTTACAATGTTAAACCTGTGGCATTTACAATAAAAGATGATTCCGGATATTTGTACGTGAATAGAATGACGACACAGGGACGTGATGATGACGAACTGACTTACCAGTTAAATTTATTGCAGAAATACTACCCTGAAAAACAGTACTCAATCACCCCACTCTACCGCTTAGATAAATAACCATGACAATCGGATTTGTATTGCTAATGGTAATGCACGGCTCTGCTGTGCCTGTTACCGATGATATTTATACGCTCGCAGAATGTGAGAGCCGCGCAGTGCAGGTAATGGCTGTGCGGAATGTTGAATTAGTGTGCGCGGAGGTGGTGAGATGGGATACAGGTCGGTAATTATAAAAAAAATGCTACACGTGCGGTAAGAAGTTTAATTACCTTGACCATGATACCGGTCATGATATTTGTGCCACATGTAAATCCCAAACAGATGCACGCGGAGAATCAAAGAGACAAAGAATAAAAGATGAGGATGAATCCCTTGAAGTGGGCATGTTTTTTAAAAAAACACACCCTGAAAATGAAATAAATGATTGTCAGGATTATATTTTAATTGCATATAGAAATGGGTTGTATGTTCTTGTTAAAAAAATAGGTGATATTAATTTTATATATGAAAATTACCCTGAATTTTTTGTTGACTACAAAAAAATAGACAAAAGACTAATATTCGAGGTTACCAATGAACAAATATCGTGACAAATCAGACTTTGAGGTTAATAAGGCTGTGGCGGTCTCTCTGTCAGCTGAGTTTCAATTCGATGATATCTGTGAAAAGCTATACACAGATATTTTCCGTAATACTGAGATTAATTATTGCAATAACCCAGCGGACGCAATGCCTATTGTTATTGAAAATAAAATATGCCTTACAGTTGGTGATTCTGATGATATATGGGTTGCTGATACAACAAGGTCATCCGAATCTTCATTTAACGAAAACCCATACCGCGCAGCTATGGAAGTATTCCTGATGATGAAGGATGCGGAGAATGAAAAAAGTTGAAGCAGTAACGACATTGGTTTTAATTAATGGTGAAACATATCAAATAGCGCTACCGAAAAACATAGTGGCGCTTCAGGCAAAGCAAGTATTAATGATGGCTCAGGAATTTGGCGGGATAATAGTTCCTTGTGATTTCGCCAGCATCAAGCCAATGAAGGCAGACGGGATGCCGTTTAATATAAATGATAGCAGGGCTGAGAATGAAAGCTGATTACGGCGGGAGCGCAACACCAAAGGAATTGCGTGATTTGTGGCAAACTCCCCTCCCGTTATTCTCAGCACTGGACGCTGAATTCGGATTTTACCTTGATGCCGCCGCCGATAAAAATAATACCCTCTGCTCTCATTACCTCACCGAAAAAGACAACGCATTAAACTCTGACTGGCAAAGTTACGGCTCAATATGGTGCAACCCGCCGTATAGCGATATCCAACCGTGGGTAGATAAAGCCGCAGCGCAATGCAGGAAGCAATTGCAACCGGTCGTAATGTTAGTTCCTGCTGATACTTCTGTGGGCTGGTTTAAATCGGCACTGGATACCGTTGATGAGGTCAGGTTCATTACCGGTGGACGGATATCGTTTATTAACGCCGGAACAAATAAGCCGGTGAACGGAAATAACAAAGGCTCCATGTTTTTAATATGGCGACCATTCACCAATCCCCGCCAAATAATTACCACCGTCAATCGTGATGACCTGATGAATATCGGGAGCCGGTTACTTGAAGCACAAATCTGAGGTGACCAATGACGCACCTTGAATATGCAGGAATGATACTTCTCTGCATATTAATGTATCTAGCTGACGCAGGACAACTTTAAAGGTGTGACCAATGACACCACAGGAAGCAGAGAACGGACGCCGCACAATATAGCAAGGGAATGCCTGGCTGAATTAGAGAAGCCGGAAAATAAATCAGACGAACGACACACCGAATACTCGATAAATACACACCTAAATTTGCCACGCTTAATCACCTGCCACACTTTCCACCGAAACGAGTGCTCGGGCATGTTATGCGTGAATTACAGAAGGAGAGAAAGGATGGATAATATTCGCGATGATTCTTTAATTGACATGAAGTTCATGACGGGTGATGCTGGCTTCACTCCAAAATACTTCTACAGCCAAATAAAGAAAGGCAACCTGCCTAAACCTATAAAAATAGGCGAACGGTCGCGCTGGAAAATGGGCGACTACCGTAAGTGGAAAAACTCCTTTTCATGTCGTTAAAATCACTTTGTGGGCACCTTTACGGGCACATCCCTAACATCATCATAAAATTACTAACAATTCCAATATAATGCGAGCGTGTTCGGTGTTTGCAGGGGACACCAGCCATACATCTCAAGCCATCCCGCCAAGTCTAATAATTCATTAAAAACAATAGATTAATTCAAACATACGTCTAGTGACATCTCACTCAGTTTACTGGAATCCAGGCACTAATGCGTATACTATTGCGTATAGGTCTAGGTTCAATGGAAAAACTATACACATTATGCTGCTTACAGACATCCAAATCCGCAAAGCAAAGCCCAAAGATAAAGCGTATACCCTGAATGATGGCAACGGGCTATCCCTGTTAATTGAACCTAACGGATCAAAGGGCTGGCGTTTCCGGTACCGGTTCGCGGGTAAACCTAAAATGATCTCTTTAGGTGTGTACGATACTGTGACACTGGCAGGTGCTCGTAAAAAACGGGATGAAGCTAAAACACAGCTGACAGAAAATATCAATCCGAGTGATGCACGTAAAGCCGACAAAATAACGCTCAAATTCGCCACCGAGAACACGTTTCAAGCTGTTGCTATGGAATGGCATACATCAAAGTGTGCAGCTTGGTCAGAGGGTTACGCAGATGAAATTTTGCGTTGCTTTGAAAATGACGTATTCCCGTATATTGGTAATCGCCCTATTGACCAGATTGCGCCATTAGAGTTATTGGCTGTTCTGCAGAAAATCGAAAAGCGCGGGGCATTAGAGCAAGCCAGCAAGATCCGCAGGCGGTGCGGGGAAGTATACCGTTATGCAGTGATCACCGGCAGAGCAAAATATAACCCAGCACCTGATTTATCTGGTGCAATGAATAAACCGGAAGTGAAGCATTTTCCTTTCCTGCGTGAAAATGAAATACCCGATTTTGTTAAAGCACTGATTAACTATCAGGGTAGTAAAGTAACAAAATACGCGACACAGTTACTTATGTTGACTGGTGTCAGAACTGTAGAGCTACGCTTTGCTCAATGGGATGAATTTGATTTTGAAAATGCTCTGTGGGAGATTCCGAAAGAGCGCATGAAGAAACGCCGTCCTCACCTGGTGCCTTTATCACCACAGGTTATAGCAATCCTGAATGAACTGAAAATAATCACTGGCAATTATCCGTTACTTTTCCCCGGCAGAAATGACGCAAGAAAACCTATCAGTGAAGCAAGTATCAACAAGGTGATCGAGAAAATTGGTTATAAAGGACGACTGACCGGGCACGGATTCAGACACATGATGAGCACTATTTTGCATGAAAAAGGCTTTGATAGTGCATGGATTGAATTACAGCTTGCCCATGTCGATAAAAACTCCATCCGTGGAATTTATAATCATGCTCAACATATTTCCGCCAGAGATAATATGATGAAATGGTACGCTAAATATATTAATAACCAGCATCTTTAATGTCTGTCTCCAAGTCTTTTACTTGATTAGAAATTCTTTTCTTGAAGTGATACTCAATCTCAATATCGGTTAATTTTTTTGTATCTTTTTTAAAGTAATGATTTAAAACTCTTGTCATCTCTTTTATATTATAATTATCAAAGTTTGGGATATATTTAGTTTCACGCCTATTATGTTTTATTTGATAGAATGTCCTAACAAAAGATTTTATATTCAACTTAACGCTAAATCTTTTGCATAACTTAGCAACGAAGCTATCTAGTTGGTGTAATAATATTTCATTTTCAATTTCCGAAAAAAAATACATCCACCCTTTTGATTTATTTTGAAATATACATCCAGTTACCCTCAAATTAATTCGCCACTCTAAAAAATTTATATTTTCAAACTTTGAATGTTTATGGCTAGTGAATATTGCTAATAATGATTCTCTTAATTTATCTACTGAACCAGATCTAGCTGATACTACATCATTGAAAAAAGAATATCCAAGATAATTAAATTTATCACACAATAAACTTCCGGAAGTTGATTTGTCTGAATTCCGCTCTCTCTTATGGATTTTCAAACCTAGTTTATTAAATCTAGAACCTAACTCTTTAGTTATATCTTCAATTACCTCAGCATTGCAAAGTATTAAAATATCATCGACATAACGATAATACTTTATGTCACTTACCTTATTAAATTTTTTATCTATATTAGATAGATAAATTGCAGCTAAGATATTAGAAATAGATAACCCTTGTGGTACTCCTCTCATGGAGTAAACATCAGTTTTTTTTGAATGACTTACAGTAGGAGATTTTATAGCACTGTCAATTAATGAAATTATATTTTTATTTCGTAGTCGCATCCGTAGAGTACTGATCAGCTTTTCATGCTTAATTGAGGGGTAAAAATTAGTAACATCAAGCTTTATAAAAGAGTCATATTTATTTAATAATATATTTTCTTTAACATCTTTTATTATATTTTGAGGCAAGTCGAATGTTAAAACATCAGAATATTTATATTTAAGGAAATTACAAAGTGCACGTAACGCTATTTTATCTCTTATTGTAGGGATGGATATTTCTCTAGGTGCTTTCCCTTGACCTTTACTTATTAATTTTAATTTATATTTACTGAATGTATAGCCAGATGATAATACCTTCCTATTTACAATAGCTAATTGTTCATCCAGCATCCTCCACAATACTTTATGATTCATATTATCAATACCAGTTGATGCCGACAGTATAATATGACTGTTATATATCTCCCTCAAATTATCCAATGAGAAGAAATCACTAAATTCATCAAATAGCTTCACATTAGATTCCTTTTAAAAAAAAACACAACACCGACTGGGAATAAAAAAAAATAAAGCAAATATAATTACACTACTTGATTTATAAAAAAAAATATCTAATATATTGTTGCCAAGTTGGTATTTTACTTAGCAATGATTTATCTTTAGTTGAAAAGTATTCTTCAACAACTGCACAACAAAAATCTAAATCTAGGTGGTTTTCAGAGATTGATAATATAGATTTATACTCTGCTTCTAAATTAATTTTATTATATTTATTAGTTATTGACTTCGCATATACCACCCCTAACTGTTCATAGCATTCTTTAACAAGTAAGCTTCTTCCTTTAAAATTCATACTACTAATAAAAATAGTAACAACCATAACTGAAATAGATAAAGCCGTCATAATTGCCGATTCTTTATTTCCGCTCACAGGTTCGACTAAAGAATATATAGAATATCCAGCTAAAAAAACAGAATACCAAAGAACTAATAACTGTGAATAAAAATTCAAATTTAATAATCTTTTTTCAGTTTTAATTCTTGTTTTTTTTGTCCACCAAATTCTATTTGCGAAGTTAACCATAATTTGTCCTTAAATGTGTCGAGGCGTCATACGTAGTAATTAGGATAACGCCTGCATAGCAGACTAGCAAAGCTAGAGGACAAGCCTCCCGAGATTAGTTGCACCCATTGCTGGATGATCGCTTCCGATACGCCTCGACATGTACATAGTACACATATCAAATTGATTAACCAATAGGCACTTAAGATTAAAAAATTTGTGCTACTCAAAATGTTATTTGATACGAAAGAAAACAATTTGTCACGTAAAACGCACTACACCGCACCCGCCTGCGGCTTTTGGGTCTGGAATTTATTTCAGTTTTCATTTTGTTCAAACCATACCGCCGGAGTGCGTGGCTGCTGGGTTTCCAGCGATTTTTCCAAACTGAAATGTGTGAAACGTTTTTCAGTAAATTTCAGTTTCAGTGCGATGGCATGAGCAAGAATGAAAGCTCAACCAATTGAAATTAAATGGTTTTTCTGTTTTACGTGAGATTTTACGCCGGGACGGGAACCCGCACAAAATTACAAAAGTCAGTATTCATGCGGGTTTGCGGGAAATGAAAAAATGAAATCACCTGAAAACAATAAATGATATCCGGCGCATTTTCCGGCATACCGGTGATAGAAATTTATCGGGCATTCTGTCTGTTCAGAACCTTTATACAAAGTCCCCGGTGAGGTAACGGCACATCCAGTT
Organism: Morganella psychrotolerans; assembly: GCF_001676055.1. Classification (GTDB taxonomy): domain Bacteria; phylum Pseudomonadota; class Gammaproteobacteria; order Enterobacterales; family Enterobacteriaceae; genus Morganella; species Morganella psychrotolerans_B. The sequence continues at coordinate 688,577 of NZ_LZEX01000001.1, forward strand.
TGCTCTGACGAATGGTATGTGAATATGTAATTGTCACAACATAGGTGTATCCGCATTCCGGATCATCACAGCTGCAATACAGCTCAGGGATAATTCGCCCCTCTGTTTCAATTTTACGTATTGTGGATTCTGATGGATATTGCTTACAAGTTAGAGAGACATTCCAACCAATATAAAAAATCCGGAAATAAACATCTATTTCCGGATAATTACATAATAACAAAAAACGCTTTATTCCCCGAAGTACCAATAACCCTGATTGATAAATTCAGTTAATTCTGCAACAAAGGCCGGATTTTGTAATGCATCACCTAATTCGTTTATTCCGAATTCGGTAAATTGGCACAGTGCATTTGCGCCCTTAGCATCTGCGGTAACCCAGGCTTCTGTATTAATAAAAAAACTGTCACCGATACGCATTACGCGCAGGCCGCTAAGACGGGTCAGCGTTTCACCGGCATTCAACGCACTCAATACTTCATCCTGCAGATACTCAGGCTCGGCAGGTGCAATATCCAATTCGTGGCGGGCGGTGGTTGCAAAACGACCAAACCACTGCTCAAAATCTCCCGGCTGGTTTATCATCTCAATCATCATGGCGCGCAGGCGATCAATTTCATGTGCTTCCACAATTCCCGCACTGTCACGCACCGTCAGTTCAGGATCACTGTAATGCACGCCACCTAAATCATTTTCCAGCGCATAATCCGCGAAACTACTCAGCAAATCACGTCCGTTTGGTCCGCGAAAACCGACAGAGTAATTCATCGTGTCTTCAAACGTAAACCCGTCGTGCGGGAATCCCGGCGGAATATACAGAATATCACCCGGTGACATTTCGACATCAATGATTGGCTCAAACGGGTCAACATGCAGCAATGCAGGATGCGGACAGAACTGGCGCATCGGCAGTGCATCGCCCACACGCCAGCGGCGACGCCCCATTCCCTGAATAATAAAAACGTCATAGTTATCAATATGCGGCCCGACACCACCACCCGGAACCGAATACGAAATCATCAGGTCATCAAGACGCCACTCCGGTAATACCCGAAATGGTTGCACCAATTCAGCAGAAGGCATATGCCAATGGTTGACGGCCTGTACCAGCAATGACCAACCTGTTTCTCCTAATTCACTATAATCCTCAAAAGGACCATGGCTTGCCTGCCATTTTCCGTCGTTAAGGCTGACAAGCCGGCTGTCAACTTCAGGCTCCATTGCCAATCCTGCCAGCTCATCTGGTGTGATAGGATCGACAAAGTCAGGAAATGCATTTTTCAATACAACCGGTTTTTTTTGCCAGTATTTTTCTAAAAACTCAGGCCAGTTAAGATTCAATTTGTTAGCCATACAATCACATCGGTATCAATAAGGAAGTTAGCTGAGAATTATAGGAGTAATAACCTGTAATATTTTTGTTTCGGGTCAAGTGTTGGTAAAATAGATGGATTCCACGCCCTCTTCAGCCCTCACCTTTCACATCCGCTCTATCAGATTAGGATTCTGTCCATCGGCGGCGGACAATGCTGCTCAGGGCAGATAAGCCCGTTCTTTCCCGGGTTGCTGCACTAATATCCCTTATTATCAAAGATAACGATTATGCGCAGTTTCTGCATAACAGGATATATTTCACTGTCAGCTATTTAAATAACAGAGAATGCCAGCGTATTTATAATAAATATATAAAATCACATCCGCACAGATTGAAAAAATAAAACGTCCCGGTAAAGAGACGTTTTATAGATATTAATACTTAGTAAGGCCGTATTATCCGACTGAATGCAATTTTACATGAGAACCGAGGTATTCCATCTTGCGGTGGCTTTCTGCGGCCTCGTAGCACTCCGGATACAATGCGGCTATCTCTGCCATTAATTGTTCCGGCGTTCTGATTGCTTCAATTTTTGATGCTAATGCCAGCGCCATATCAAAAGCAACGCGCTCAACAGGATTATGTTTTGGTGAAAAAATTTTACCCGGCATATGTCTACTCCATTTTTCACTGGTAAATAGGGGGAAAGAGATATTTATTAGAATAATATATATGATAGCTACTTGTGAAATGAGTATATCTGAATACACTTTTATGAACAGGTCAATAATCGTGTATTTTGTAATGAGATATTAAATCCCCGGTTATTTTGTTTCATTTCTTATTCCTTTTTCCTCCTTCTTATTCTGTTTCATACCTGAACAGTAGCTCTGTCACATTTAGTCATACTTTGCTGACAAAAAACGATAATACATTAAACAAGCTTTAAGAGGCCGGACACTACTACACATCTGACACGGTATAGTTATCCCATCCAAGTAGAGAGTACCCTGAAGAAATGTTGTGATTATGCCCGCAGGATTGCGGGCTTTTTTTTTTTATCTTGTCAAGATGAAATTTTTGCATGATCCTCCCCGTTGACCTTTTCTCCTTTTTACCGCTATTTACTGATAAATACATTCAGCAAACATAACGGTGATCATAATGAAACAACGACTTTTCAGGTTTTTTCCCGGCATTATTATTGCGTTGAGCATTTTATTATCCGGCTGTGATAATGACAAAACAGACATGTCGAAAATTAAAGTTGGCGTGATTAACGGCGCTGAGCAGGATGTGGCCGAAGTTGCGAAAAAGGTGGCAAAAGAACAATACGGACTGGATGTCGAACTTGTCGGCTTCAGTGGTTCGCTGCTGCCGAATGACCCGACTGCCAATGGTGATCTTGATGCGAATGTCTTCCAGCACCGTCCGTTTTTAGCTCAGGACAATAATGCCCGTGGTTATAATCTTGTGGCGGTCGCGAATACATTTGTTTTTCCGATGGCCGGCTATTCAGATAAAATTAAAAATATCAGTGAATTAAAAACCGGAGATACCGTTGCAATGCCAAATGACCCGACAAACCTGGGTCGTGCATTATTGTTAATGGAAAAAGAGAAATTAATAAAATTAAAATCCGGCACCGGGTTACTGCCGACCGCACTTGATATCACAGATAACCCGCTGAAACTGAATATTATGGAGCTGGAAGGCGCACAATTACCACGGGTAATAAAAGATCCAAAAGTTACCGTCGCCATTATCAGTACAACCTATCTTCAGCAGACCGGGTTATCCCCGGTAAAAGACGGTATTTTTATTGAAGATAAAGAGTCCCCGTACGTCAATATTATTGTGACCCGCGAAGATAATAAAGACGCGGAAAACGTGCAGAAATTTATTAAATCTTATCAGTCTCCGGAAGTGGCAAAAGCTGCCGAAACATTATTTAACGGCGGAGCTGTGCCGGGTTGGTGATCAACAAATCTGTCGTGCCGTAAACCGGCACGACAGTCAGTCAGCATCAAATCCCAGCGCACGACAGGATAACGTCGTTACCTGGTGCAGAATGAGCACCAGTTCATTATCACTGATCCGCTCAAGCCCGCTGCGGCGGAGATAGGCTTTTTTTGCCACTACAAATCCCAGAATCTGCCCGATCAGCGCGTGTGCGGTAATAATGGCAGCCTGCATATCCGTCCGGGGATCTGCCAGACAGATAAGAGATGTCAGCCGCTCGTGAACCGGCAGGATAAACGTTTGATAGATAACATCATAGTGCTCAGTCTGCTCCAGTTGCTCGCGCAGGATCAATTGTGCATACAGTGCATGATCAGGCGACAACAGCGCCTGCCCCAGGCCATTCATCAGACTGACTAACACACGTCTGAGTGACTCTTTGTCCGGTTCCGGTTGCTGCATAAGCTGCTGCAATGCAAAATCCGCCTGTGGTGCATTTGTCATCGCCGCCAAATCGTCTGTAATTTTCCGGATAACCGCGGCATACACGCCCTGCTTTCCGTCCAGATGATACGGAATAGCCGATTGATTGACACCGGCTTCCTCCGCCAACTGCCGGGTACGGACACCATTCACCCCGTAGAGCGCAAACAGGCGGATCCCTGTCTGTATCAGCTTCTCTCTGGTTTGTTCCGATGATGCGGAGTGTTTATTCGTTTTTTGCATATACTGCGGTTACCCATCAGAATGTCAGATATCAGCGCGCATCAGCCTGGTCGAGTTATCGTTGAGTTCAATCCCTGCGTTTTTCCCGACAATCACTGTGCCGCCTAAGTTACACAGATGATAGCCAAAGGCACAGTTTGGTTCAAATGCAAAGCTCATTCCTGCCTGCAAAACTAATTCACGCCCCGGGTTTGGCAAACGCTCCACTTTGCGGTAACGACTTACCAGCGGCAGTGATTCAATACCCGGTGCTGTCCCGAACCCTATTGGTCCGTAAGGATTGATGCTGTGAATGAGCGGATGTACATGCCAGCCACCGGAAGCGAGTAATGGTTTTTCCATCTCATCAACCACTTCCCCGAATGTTACCCCCTCTTTCAGATAGCTTACCCCTATTTCATAACATTCCCGCGCGACTTGCGCTGCTTTTTCCAGTTCCGGATGAATTTTACCGACGGCAACTGCGGCCTGGTGCTGTGTTTCATACATTCCATACAGTGCGAAAATCTCTGACAATACAATATCACCACGCTCAATTTCCCGTGGGCGCTGAGAGCGATACTGCCAGGCCGGTTGTCCCCAACCAATATATTCAGGACCGGATCCAAGTAAGATTTCAGCCGTGAAGCCGCCCGCAGAAAGACATGTTGCCGTCACTGCCGCTGCAATATCAGCCTCGCTGTTGCCCGGTACTGCCGTCACCCGCATTATTTCGCTCATCGCCTCACCAATAGCGGCTGCATGGCGGATATGTACCAGTTCTTCCTCACTTTTTACTGATGCGCGGACAAAAAAGTCGCGGTAAACCGGCACAATCTCCGCCTGCGGATACGCTTCTTTAATTCCGGTTAAGGTATTGAACGGCATCGCACCATCAAAATAAAACGGCGGATATGGCTCCAGACCGATGACCCCGATTTGTGCTGTCGCCGGGACATTAATTTCTTTCAGTAATGCGCCGATATTGCGCCCGGTTTTCCCGACCATGATCTGCTCCGGTGATAACCATTGATTATCTCCCCGCATAGCCGCCTGCATGTGGTCAGCTATCATCATCGGCGCAAATGTCACCACGATCGGGTCATTATCCTGATAAAAAATCACCACTGACCCGAGACGGTCATTGGTAAAATAATGATCCACACAAAAAGGTGCAGGTGCCGCCGATTCCCGGTCACCATAAACGATCAAAACATCTAAATTGCGCTGACGCATGATGTCACGAGCCAGCTCCCAGCGGCGATCCCGCTCCTGTAAAGAAAAACTATCCGGAATAGCAGAACGTAATGTTTTCATCATCGACCCCATTAATTAATTCATTTGAATGAATTAATATCGTAGGCAATGCACAGAAAGACGTCAATCATAAGATCAAAAATGATCCCGGTGACACAGAACAAAGAAAAATCAATTGATTGTTTTATCTGCTAATTTAAAATAATCCACACGAATATTTGCGCACAAAAAGCTAAAAATGAATACAACTTATCTCTATATCCGGCTTTACCCAAATAAGATGATTATCCGGGATGTCTGTTCGCACCGGGAAGTGACAGAAACCGCGGAAGTACCATTTACAACCAGTCGCCTGCTTGTGGGGGATATGCTCTCTGCGGCAAAAACACTGCAAAAAGCTGTTTTACAACTGGATCCCCCCCGCCCGTTATGGAAAAAACTCTTGCCGCAAAATTATGCCGTACTTATTCATCCCATGGAAATGAGGGAAGGCGGGCTGTGTAATGTTGAAAAACGTATTTTCCGGGAATTAGCCGGCTTTATTTCTGCCCGTAAACAGTCCGTCAAAGCCTGGGTGTGTGATCATCCGGAGATACAGCCTGATCAATTTGTATCGGATGTATTATCAGGTCGTTTCAAAGGGGAAAAAGAAGATAACACCAGTACTGATTAATACAGAGAGCAGCAGAAATACACTGCTGCTGTTCTGCTATCAGAGATAAAACCTTTTACTATAAATCCGGACATTTCGAGTTTAATTAAAATTAAATTAAGGTGACATAGTGTATATGACAATATGTGAGTTAAGTTGATAATAATAAAAGAAGCTGTATCACGAAATAAAATTAACGATTTACAAACCATTTCATACCTTACAAAAAATAAATTAACCAATTGTTTATTATGGTAATTTTGTTAATTTACCTTATGTGACAACATCAGTATTTGTCAGTTTTATTTAGAATTGAAAATATTATCATTGTTTATGTACATTCTGTTGTGCGGCGAAAAAAACAGGAATATGTTTCATCCATACCCGCAAACGCCGGTATCAACCCAATCCTGAGGATATCAAAATGAAACGTTCTGTTATTATTGTCGCTACACTGGCCAGCTTACTTTCTTATGGTGCAATGGCATCTACATCTTCACCGGCTGTTTCAGCAGCACACTCCGGTATTTCTGCCTCGAAAGCGGAAAATAATGCAAAGATTATTAAGCATGACGCTAAAGTTAAAAGTGAGAAAGGGAAAAAAAGTAAAAAAATGAAAGAGGATAAACAGGGCGCGATCTGATCATTATTAAACTGTTATCCATGGGTTATTCAGACGCCTGATAAGGCGATATAAAAACCTCCCGTTTTCCGGGAGGTTTTCATCCGTATTACCCGGTTATTTCATCACTAACGCAATAATAAAGATGACGACTGCCATGCAGGTAAAGAAACTAATAGGGTATACCATTGTACTTTTCGTGATTGGCATCATGATCAGATCTCCTGTAAACCTTGCTTAGTATTTTATAGCCTGAGCCTTAAAAAATGCTCCTGACTATTTAAAGGCAACAGAAGATATAAATAAAGCTTATAGATCACAAAACCAGATAATAAAGCCCAAAAGCCACTTTATCGTATTTTAGTAACAGAACGCCGATTTTACTGATATTTATCTAAATAACGACCATCACCAAAAGAACAAAAACCAGCAGCCCGAGATAGGATTTAGCATAAAATCTGTCCGGAATCCGGCCAATCAGTGGTGCACTTAATTTTTGCCCCAGCCAGGAGCCGGCAACCAGTAAAATAAATGCCTGAACATCCACATAACCGGCAAAACCACGGCCCGGCACTGCAGTATCATTCCACGCCATCACAATGTAAGTCAGGGTTCCCGCCAACGCCATCGGCAGGGATAACGGATTCGCCATCGCGGTTGCCTGTGCCATCTTAGCACCACGCCTGCGCATCAGCGGAACAGTCATCACACTACCCCCCACTCCCAGAAATGCAGCGACAATACCGATTGTTGTGCCGGTAATGGCAGTCACTCCGCCCGACATCGGACGGACAGCACCCGCCGCCTGTGTCACAAAACCCGGACGGAAAAAACTATCCAGCAACGTTATCACCAAATAGCTGATAAAAATCCACTTAACCCATATACCTTTCATCGATATTGCAAATATAGCACCCAAAACAGCGCCTGATGCAATATAGCCGACCAGAGGACGAACCAGGCACCAGTCAATCATTCCTGTTTGATGCTGACGAAAAGTTGCCATTGACGCACTGAATATCATAACGCAGGTGGATGTCGCCACCGCAATGTGCATTGCCGCATCACAGATCCTGCTGTCAATACCCGTGGTTAACAGTGCATACAGCAGCGGAACAATAAAAAAAACCACCGCCAAAACCAAATAACACCGTTGTCGACCCGACAATACAGCCACACATTAATAACAGTAAAATCATTGTATTCAATCCGGAAACTATAACTGTAACCATACTATAAACGGCAGTCAGACAATAATCTTTTGCATATAAGACAACCATCATTGTGTTTCAGCCAGAGAATACCGTGCTGATATTTTGTCATTCCGGACACATCGTTGCAGACATAAAATACAAAAAAATAAGGCTCACCACGTTAACAACACCCCGCAGTGAGCCTTATATATTTAAAACAATACCTTATCAGATAAGGTCTTTAATTACTTCAGATGATCCGTTTTTCTGTATTGATGCAATACCGTTTAATGCCCCCTGCTTTGAGGCATACATTTCACTGGTTGCAATAATTTCATGGTTTCCGGCTTTCAGAACAAAATAGTACGGTTGCGGTGTATCTTTCGTGGATTTCTTTAATTCGTAATACCCCATAACAAGCTCCTTGAATTGAAAATCATGTTAAAGCGGACATTCGTTATTTCTCCAACAGTATAGTTAATACTACGTAAAAAGGAGAAGCGGATAACTAAAAAAAGATAAATGGTTCATTTTTACAAAAAACGAACCGTTTCCGCAGGATAATTGATATGAGATTCATGAGTAAATATACTTATTTACTGCCAATCATCAATAAATATGATATTCCGTCACAGGTAAACCGCCCTGCTTCTCTCATTCCTGATTTCAGATGAGCCTGAACAGACCGCACGTTGTCCTGGTTAATAAACGCAACCGGCTTTCCTTTATTCAGTTCACACATTGTTTTATAAAGCGACTGAAGCACGCCTTGCCCGCGATAATCAGCATCAATACATACCGGGCCGTAAAACCAGTTATTTTCCAGCAATGCATTAAATTGATCTGATATTTGCTGTGTAACCGGTGAAACGGATGCGGCTCCGGGCGAAAAACTAAACAGAACACCGACAAGGGTATTTCCGGTTTCTGCGACAACCGTATGAAGAGAATGTATAAACATACTTTCCACTTTTTCCGGAGGGTATTCTCCGAGCAAGCCCCCCTGCCGGGACTGTGCATTAGCCTGTAATAGTGCAGTGACCTGTGTGCAATCTTCTTTTGTCATCAGTCGGCAGCGGATCATATTTTCTCCGTTTTGGTGGTTGCTTTTATACCTTTTGCTAAACTGGTGGCACAATACCGGAAATACCGAACAGAATTCATTTCACTGCAATTTATCCGGCAGCTTGCCCTGTGATTTATACTGATACATAAAAAAAGCCACCGGTATAACCGATGGCTGTAAACAGTATTTATTCATCTTCAGGCGGGTTTTTGAGGATCTGATGAATTTCCTCTTTCAATCGTAACTTCTGTTTTTTTAATTCCACAACTTCATCACCATAGCCTCTCCTGTCAGAGTGCTCTAACCGGGCTATTTCATGGTCGAGTTGGTTATGCTTATCAAAAAGTGTACGAAAATTGAGATTGTTCTGGCGCAGATGGGAGATCAAATCACGATATTCCGGAAACATAGTTATATTACCTTTTGTCAGTGACTATATTCTCATCATCTCCCATTTTTTTCTGTAACGCAAAGGGTTCCTTGCAAGACCGTGAGTTCCGCAATTTTAAAATACAGATTATCTGAGCTCCGGTAAAACGGACTGATTCCGTCATAACATCTGCTGATTTTATGGCAGAAGATTTATACCCAATGTCATTCAAAATGCAGCTAATAAATCTGTAATTTGAATGAATAAGGGTATAATTATTCAAAAAATAGTGACCGCCACATAACAGTTAAGTTTAATTAAATCTCCTCGGCCAGCACTATAATACCGAGTCCTAAAATTTGAAGTGGTGATGTGATAACATCTAATGTAAGAGTAACAGGGGTCATTACTTCCGAAAAACCTTTTGACGCCCCTCTTGTCTTATATTCGTAGAATCCAATAGTAAACGGGTGATAGAATGTTAATTGCTGAGAATAATTACGATTTATATTTTTTCTGTGGACAGTACCTGACAGTCTAGATAATTCCAATAAGCAGGTATCGTCCGCGCAGACAAAACCGTAGCTGTTCAACGTTTTTTTTCACGTCCTCTGATTTCCACATATATCGGAGTGTTAACTGCCCATCAAACTTCTTTCTGCCATTTTTAATAATAAATTTAGTTATACCGATTACTTCAATGTCACGGCGCTCTATTTTCGGATCATTTAGTAACTTAACCAGATTGTCTGTACCCTCAGTAAGCAGATAGTCAAATGTATTACCGACAAAAACATATCCCTTATTTCCATCCCTGTCCTGTGCCTGTGATAAGCCGGTGATAGTATCACTTTTCCATTCATTTAATGTCCCGCGGCCGGTATCAGTATGCTTTACCAACATAGTAGTAAAGCAACCGGAAAGGATAAAACCAACCGATAATACAACCAGTAACTTTGCCAGCCAATTATAATTAATGCGCATACTTCTCCTTATGAAAATAATCATTGTTATCGGATAATTATCTTATTTACTTTTTCGTTCTGCTTCACAAACATCCATAAAAATATTTCAAACCCGTCAATTTTAATTTAATTAAAATTTACACCATATAAAATAATGGTAATTATCTATACAAAAAACGTTATCATCATATTAATTAATAACAATAACTCTATTCAGGAAAATATGAAAAACACAAAAGAAGATTATTACTGTTCAGCATGGGTTTTGATTTTTTCGTATACATCCCTAATCCTTTGCTACCAGAAAACATCCCCTGGGACAACCACAGTCCACATGATGCCCTTCCAATGCTACAGGAATTCCTTGTATTTTCATCATAGGACTACCTTCAGTGATAACGCCGGTTGAATCACATCGCGGGCAATAAACGGCATCTCCCAAACAGGCTATTTCGTCTTTCTGTGTGGCAAACAAATGTCCGCTTAATACAGTTCCATCTGTATTGGTACTATCATTTTTAATGATGATTTTATGCTGATTTATTTTCCCTCTCATATAGTCCTCTTATTATCGATAATAAATACAGTGAACAGTAATGTTCTGCATAACTTATTCAGATACATTCATGGGTTTTCTCCGTGACATCAAAATCAGCAGCTATTGTTATTTTTTCTGCATCGCGTCACGCATTTCTACCAGTTTTTTTATAGTCAGGATAAATTTCTGAATTGTATTCAATCTCACCATTGGGGTATTTAAGAGAGGTTTTATTCTCTGGTTTTTTTTCTTTAACACCAGTCCAGTAACTGATCATATCTCTTTCATAATTTATGGTGATATGAACATTTTTTTGTGCCGGATAGCCTGTAGGTTAAGGTTCTATCTGAACCTGTAAGTCTGAATGTTTTTTTTATACCCATCAAGAAAAGATTCACGTACCAATGGAAATAATAACAATGATTCACTAAAGTCTCCCCTGTGAGGGATATACCCACCATTAAACGCCTGCGGCGCATTATTATCAGTAATAAACACTGCCTCAAAACCAAAATTATCCGTAATAATAGGGTCAATTGTCTGCGGATTTTTTAGTTTTACCTCAAATTTAATATTACTGAGCTGCCAGTCACAATACCCGCCTCCACTGACCGGGATATCAGCGGTGACATTACCTGCGGATGTGGCGGACAACGGGTATTTTGTACTGTTGAATCCCGGTACCTCATACGATTTTCCGCTGCCGCTTGTCCGGGTTCGGGTACATTTTTTTGAGCGATACATGGCGGACAGCGGCAGGGACTCCAGGTCATCCGGCACCGTAGCAGAAAAATGAATTTTCCGGCTGTCAACCGAGGGGGATAGTGTGGTGCTGTAGGAGCAGCCTGTAAGTACGACTGGTGATAATAATAAGGTAATAAACAGATTATTTTGTAAATTCATGGGTTTTCTCCGTGACATCGAAACCAGCAGCTATTGTTATTTTTTCTGCATCGCGTCACGCATTTCTACCAGTTTTTTTATAGTTGGGGTAGCTCTCTGATTCTCTTTCTTCTTCACCATTTGGATAGGTAATAACACTCCTGTTCCCCTCTTTTTTTTCTTTCACGCCGACCCAATGGATTATCATGTTTTTTTCATAATTAACAGTAAGATGGATATTATCTGAACCTGATAATCGGTAGGTTTGCATATCGTTTTCACCCACCAACAAAAATGTTTTTTTATACCCACCAAGGAAAAACTCACGCATAAGAGGGAACAACAATATTGATTTGCTAAAATCCCCCCGGTGATTTTCATACCCGCCGTTAAATGCCTGTGGGGCATTATTATCGGTAATAAACACCGTTTCGAAACCATGGTTAACCTTGATTTCAGGGTCAACTTCCTGCGGATTCTTTAGTTTTACCTCAAATTTAATATTACTCAGCGTCCAGTCACAGCTTCCCCCGCCCTCTGCCGGAATATCGGCGGAAAATACCCCCGGAGACACCCTGGTCAGCGGGTATTTTTCAGCATTAAACCCGGGAACCGTGTAAGAATCCCCGTTACCTTTGGTGCGGGTTTTCCGGCACTTTTCTGAGCGGTACATGGCGGACAGCGGCAGGGACTCCAGGTCATCCGGCACCGTGGCAGAAAAATGAATTTTCCGGCTGTCAACCGGGGGCGATAGTGTGGTGCAGTAGGAGCAGCCGCTTAATATTACCGATGATAACAACAGGGTAGTGATTACATTATTTTGTAAATTCATGGGTTTTCTCCGTGACATCAAAACCAGCAGCTATTGTTATTTTTTCTGCATCGCGTCACGCATTTCTACCAATTTTTTATAGTCAGGAAAAATCTCCGGATCAGGATCTATTTCGCCATTGGGATAGGTCATTATTGGCGAATTCCCTTCTTTTTTTTCTTTAACGCCAGTCCAATGGCTGAGCATACCCTTTTCATAATTTACAGTTAAATGAATATTGTCTGAACCGGATAACCGGTAGGTCAGCATATCGTTTTCACCTATCAGCCAAAATATTTTTTCATGCTTACCAAGAAAAACCTCACTAATTAAAGTAAACAATAACAATGACTTATTAAAATCACCCCGGTGATTTTCATACCCGCCGTTAAATGCCTGCGGGGCATTATTATCGGTAATAAATACCGCTTCAAAACCATAATTTTTTGTGATTTCCGGGTCAACCGCCTGCGGATTTTTTAGTTTTACCTCAAATTTAATATTACTCAGCTGCCAGTCACAATACCCGCCTCCACTGACCGGAACATCAGCGGTGACATTACCTGCGGATGTGGCGGACAGCGGGTATTTTGTACTGTTGAATCCCGGTACCTCATACGATTTGCCGCTGCCGCTTGTCCGGGTTCGGGTACATTTTTTTGAGCGGTACATAGCGGACAGCGGCAGGGACTCCAGGTCATCCGGCACCGTGGCAGAAAAATGAATTTTCCGGCTGTCAACCGGGGGCGATAGTGTGGTGCTGTAGGAGCAGCCGCTTAATATTACCGATGATAACAACAGGGTAGTGATTACATTATTTTGTAAATTCATGGGTTTTCTCCGCAAACCGGGTGAGTGCAGCCTGACTGTCCGTATTTTTGTGCTGCTCTGTAAATACATCTTCAAGAATATTTTCTAATTTGATAAACGTAATGTTTCTTTCCACATTCGGCATATAGGCGTCATCCTGATATGTCCTGCGGATAAATTCTGCCTTTTGCTCTACTGAAACCGGGGTTTTCTTTTTATCGACCAGTTTAAGCACTTGATTACTAATCAGTGACAAATATTGCGTGATCATGGAATGGTCGGACGGGTCAGTAAACATCGAATCAATATCCGGGTTATTATGCCGGGGAAAGACATCGTTCAGAATATTTCTGTCTATCGTACTAATGAGGTGTTCCTGCCGATGCTTTAAATCATCATTTACGTCACTGCGTATTGAGGGCACCAGATAAAATTTATATTTTGAGTCAAAACGCCAGCGGGCGCGTGCCGTTGCCGAGCCTTTGCCCACAGGCAGATATGCTTCACCAATCTGTCTTGCCTGAAAAAAGGAAATAGTTTCACCGTGGTGCCAGTACACCTCCCCGAAATCCGGCAACATTTTCTGCAAAGGGACAGTCGGTGCTGTGGCCAGTATCCATACTGACCCTAAGATACTGCCAAGGGGACCAAAGAGTTCAAAAAACCAGTTATCCATATTGGTATCAAAAGGCACACTGGTGACAGAATCGGCATCATTGACATGCCTGAAGTGTGTAAGATTACTTAATGCCGTTACGGCTGTTTTTGAAAATACCCGCGGCATACCGTAGGTATAGGTGACAGGGGAGCGCCCTTGTAACTCCGCTGCATGCAGTAATGCTGCCGTTCCGCCAAGACTGTGCCCGCAAATAAAAAGTTTTTTCTTATTAGCAGCTAAACCTATCGCATCTAGTTTTTTAGAAAAGTATTTCGCCATACACTGGTAAGCGTTTAAAAAACCGTAATGGGCTTTGCCGCCTTCGACTGGGGCGTACGGCACCGCACGGCAGGAGAGATCAGTGACAACATCCCGCCCTCCTGCCGTTCCCCGCCAGGCCGCAATAATTTGCGTGGAATTCTCGACAAAAAACATCTGAGTATCATGCTCAAAGAATTCCTGGTTTTCAGATTGTGAACTGTCAAGAAAGACAGCCGGACGATACCGGTCACGGAAAGGTAGATCGGTCACAATGCCATAAAACCGTTCACCATCGACAAAAGAAGGAATAACCGATAAATCAAAGCAGCTATTATAAAAAAAAAGCGGTGACGGTATTCTCAACATCAATAAACGGACGCATATCAATATCCGGTTCATCCGGATCAACCATGATTTCGTCCTGATAAGATAACAACGACAAAAAACCCAGGTTATACGCATTCACCAAATCATACAGTTTGGCATGATTTAAAATAAGTGACCAGGCTCTGAACGGGCAGACTTCAATGATATGGCGACGGTAAAGATCCTTACCGAAGAATCGTATCCCCTTGAATTCAGTTTCACTTTTAAAATGATAACGGGGCAGCCCGAACGCCTCTTTGTTCCAGTTTTTTATATCAGGTGCGCTGTCACATAACTCACCGACCACGACATAACGATAACCGTGCCCCTCACTTGCCGCCTGTGCTTTTACGTCTGAGTGCTGTTCCCCTCTTTTTGCCCGTAATGCACGATCTTCCATTTCATCGGTCAGTTTCTGAGCATCCGTTTTTAATGTGAAGGCTGTCGGCGGCAGATTTTCCTCCCGGATCAATCCGGTTACATCAGTAATCCCCGTTCGTGTTTGCCCGCCTGACACTGTCAGCGTATACGGCATTCCGGCAACAGGCCGGTTCAGTTCATCAACCAATACAATTTCAATCCATACTTTATGTTTATTGCAATCGGTACAGTAAGGATCATTATATTGTACAGGCTTAGGATTATTAGCGTTCATCCGTTATTCCTGATTTATCATCTGTAAGGTTATTCTTTTTCAGATACCGGATAAACATGTCATTGCTCAGATACGCGATATGAACCAAGTCCGCCTGATACGCATCCATACTGTGATTAATCAGTGTCATCAGTCGTCCTTCCGGCTCATCCAGTGTCAGTGCCAGCTCAGGAAATTCATCCCGGAACTGAATATAAAAATTATCAGCCATATTCACACGGCACTGTGCAGATTGTTCCCATGCACGGCACAGATGTGCACCTAATACAAAGCAGCCTGAACTGATTTTCGGCTCTGCCGAACCGGGGCGGGTAATTATTACGTTGTCCTGAGAGGTACTGATAAAACAATCTGTTACCGGCATCAGCAGATAAGACCAGTCTGCCGGTTTGCATGCCGGGATGATGACCTGTGCAATCCGGGAGTCAAACAGGCGGAAAATCCGTTCTTCACCCTCAAACATGACAAACTGATATTTCTGCCAGTGTTTTATCTGATGCTTCCAACTGTCAGTGCTGTGATACGCCCAACCCCAACTGTTATCAGAAAAAGGTTCTGTATCCAGTGTTTTTGCCATCGCAGATAACGCCTGCCATTTTATTTTGATAATCAGGGGACCAACGGAACTCAAATGTGACAATCTGGTACCGGCATATACCGGAAGAGCCTCTTCAATCCAGTCATTGGCATAAAAACGGTTTAGCGGATCCCCGGATATCAGTGTATTTAATAAAAAATACACATCCCCTTTATCCGTGTTTCTCAGCCATTCTGTCCAGGTGGCAGCCATCACTCTTCCTCCATCGGTTTAACCATCATGCTACCGGCGTGCTGTGCCGCGACCGCACAATATTTTTTTACCGGATAAGCTGATTCAAAGGGTGCCACACCATCAGGCAGCGCCAGTTTTACCGGCGCTCCTGCACTCGGGCCGCTGTCGCCAATGTTCAGGTTTCCCGAGGTAAAAATCGCGCCCGGTGTGATACGGATAAAACTGTCACCAACTTTCAGCGTGATTTCCGTTCCGGCCTCAATAATGATTTTTCCGTCACTGAGATGATGGGTTTGCTGTCCGCTTTCGGTAACCAGATTGCTGTCCACGCGGGTGTGCTGTTCACCTTTGATATGCTGTGATACATCTCCGGTGGTCTGGTGCTTCTGTGATCCTTTGATAATCACATGCTCATCACCCGCCAGTTCGGTATGGCTGTTGTTATCGATCCGCTGCTTAAAATCATGCTGAATATGCCAGTGCGCATCATTTTCTATATGTGCATTTATATCCTTCTGCGCGTGAAGATAAATTTCCTCTTGCCCGGACAGATCCTCAAAGCGCAGTTCATTAAACCCCTCACCTTTATGGGTTTTCGTCCGGAACGTGGTGCGGGTTTTTTCTTTCGGCAGGTTCAGCGGCGGACGGTTGCGTCCGTTATAAGTGCAGCCGGTGATAATCGGTCGGTCAATGTCGCCGTTAAGATAAGACACGATAACTTCCTGCCCGATACGCGGGATCGACATAAAACCGAATCCGTCCCCGTTCCAGCCGTGTGCCACCCGCAACCAGCAGGAGCCGCTGTGATCCGGATTTCCCCGGCGATCCCAGTGAAAATAGACTTTTACCGCGCCCTGTTCATTGGTGTAAATTTCTTCCCCCGGCGGTCCGACAACGGTTGCCAGTTCGTCGCCGTCTGCCTGCGGTCTGAAACGGGATA
>NZ_LZEX01000002.1 GCF_001676055.1 Morganella psychrotolerans
TTATGAAAAGCATCAAAACTTTCTTCTCAAATCTGACCCGTGCTGCTGCTATCATTGCTAAATACAGCAAAGCATTCTGATTATCAGACAGACAACAAAAAAGCGCCTTCATGGCGCTTTTTTGTTGTCTGTAATTTAGGAGTGTACTCCGTACACCGTTATTTACACACCACAGACCTAAAAACATTTTTAACAAAATAAAGTTTATTTTATTAAAAATTTGACCTTTGTCACAAAATAACTATAATGCCTCTATCGAAGCGAAAACCGCTTTAACCCCTAATTCAAACGCAGGAGTTGATTATGAAAAACATCAGAACATTCATTTCTTATCTGACCCGTGCTGCTGCTATCATTGCTAAGTACAGCAAAACATTCTGAGCAACAGACATAAAAAAAGCGCCGGTGAAGGCGCTTTTTTTTATGTCTGTATGTTTTATTTTGCCAGTGATGCAAACAACCAGCGCAGCCACCAGCGGGTTTTCCAGCCGGGCATTTTTTTGCGTTCCGCAGGCTGCGGACGGGAAACTGATTTAAGTATTTTCCATTCAAAATCAAGAAATAACCGTGAGTGCCCTGCTTCTGCACCATAAGTGCAAATTTCATCATGCTTGCGCTTATCGACCGGAGTGTTGTAACTCAGATCACGATCCAGGGTGTGATAGGATTTTTCACGATCAACAATCCGCTCTTGTGCATACACCGATTTAGGTAAGTAGCGCTGACGGGAGCCGTTATATTTCTGTAACTTAACGAAGCGGTAATCTTCTGCGCCATAGTGACCACAATACTCTTCATCGTAGCCGTAAAAACGGAAAAAACGCGCACGGGACATAAAAAACAGATTTGAGTGTCCTTTATACGTTTTGCCGTTTTCATCCTGACGATACAGTTTATAAAACGTCCGTCCCGGATTGGCCGCATTGATAAGATAAGTAAACGTAGATACCGGCAGGACATGATCCAGGTCAGTCATCAGAATTTTATCTGATTTGGCATAAGTCACACCCAGATTGCGGGAACCGCCCTGATTCCAGGGAATATCGGTTGTGATCCGTAACCAGGTCAGATTTAAATCAAATTCGGGGATCTCATACTCAACCGGAGAGCAATCATCAACAATCACAAACTGAACATGATCGAGAACTGACGCCGGCATTTTTTCATACCCGCGCAACAGATTAATTACTTCCGAAATATCCTGCTGATTACAATAGAAGTGAGTAACATAAGACAGCTTAATGTGCTGTTTATCAGTAACCTTACGGAAGAATTCGCGCGACATAGTACTTGCAGCCCTTACCACATTTGACTGGCCGACAATTAACAACCAGTGCGACATTAACTGTCGGCCATTTTCACATACGGTTAGTACCATGTCACGACTTAACTACCGGGAAACTATTCTTTATTGAAAAAGTATTCCACCGGAACATGGAACAGTTCAGCCAGATATATCAGATAATGGATACTAATGCGGCTTGTTCCGCGTTCATAGCGGTTAAATTGTTGCTGGGTTATCCCCATATCTTCAGCTAACCGGACAACACTTAATCCTAAGTATTTTCTCTTTTCTTTAATCCGGCTTCCGACGCAAGAATAAATATATTCGGTCTCCATAAGATACTCCATTCGCTTATATTGACAATGTGATAACAAAAAAATCCATTTTTAAGGCCATGCCTGTAATGCCGGAATCCTCGGCACAAAACAAAATTCAACATATTGAAATAAAATGAAAACATATCAATTTTCGATTGTAAATATCAGGCATATTCTAAATCAGCAAAATAATTTAACCTTATCGGCTCATTGAAATCAATATCAATATTCCTATTTCCTGTAATATTACCTACCTAATCACACTTAACCTCTTAAATCGGAAAAAATAAGAATTATCACATTTAATGATCGGGTATATATACCTGGTTACTGCAAGAGATAATAATGCACCACTCTATTTTTCCTGTGGCGCAGGAAAAACATACTTGAGAATTTATTACCGGTTTTAGTTTTATCGGTTTTTATATCTCATGCAATCATCAGAAGATGTGTTATTCTCATCACAGAAGCAATACAAATGTATAGTTATAATTTACATTTGTAAATCACTCCTTTCTGTTTCTGAGGTTATCTTATGACACGAGCAACGCCCGCCGGATATACCCCGCAAACCAGTAAAACGCTTCCCGCTTATCTTGCCGCACATCTCCCTCCTCATCTGCAATCTGGCGGTTCACCCGATGACTGGCAGGTAGAAGAAGTGGGAGACGGTAATCTCAATCTGGTTTTTATCGTCCGGGGAAGTGAAAACACATTAGTGGTAAAACAGTCCCTGCCATACGTCCGTGCCGCAGGCGAGTCGTGGCAGCTCTCCCTGCAACGCAACTATTTTGAATATCATGCGCTGTTGCAGGAAAAACGTTTCGCGCCTGATTATGTGCCTGATGTGTATTTCTATGATGAAACAATGGCGTTGTTTGTCATGGAATATCTCGGTGATCATATTATTCTGCGTAAAGCGCTGATTGCCGGTACATTTGTTCCCGGGCTTGCAGAAAAAACCGGTTTATTTATGGCGCAGACACTGTTTCATACCTCTGATCTCGGTATGAATGCACAGGATAAAAAGGCCCTTACCGCACAATTTTCCGTGAACCATGAGCTGTGTAAAATCACCGAAGACCTGATTTTCACCGAGCCCTATTACCCCGCGCCACGTAATCAACACACCTCCCCGCAGTTGGATAAAGACGCAAACGCCGTCATGCTTGACCGGGAAATGGTGCAGGTTGCTATGCGTTATAAATATAAATTTATGACACAGACTCAGGCTCTGCTGCATGGCGATTTGCATTCCGGCTCCATCATGACGGGCGAAAATTCCGTTCAGGTGATTGATCCTGAATTCAGCTTTATGGGACCTATGGCATTTGATACCGGTAATTATATCGGCAATTTATATATGGCGTGGTTTTCTCAGCCCGCACACCGGGAAAATGAGAGCGACACTGCGCAATATCAACAATGGCTGCTGTCACAGATAAGTCAGACCTGGTCTGTCTTTGAGACAGAGTTCCGCCGTCTGTGGACAGAAAAACAGCAGGGAGATGCCTGGCCGCGCGAATTATATCAGGAGGGATTATTTGACGATAAGTTTCTCAAAACCGCACAGGACGATTTCTTTGCTGAACTGTTTCAGGACACGCTGGTTAACGCCGGTCTGGAAATTAACCGCCGTCTGCTCGGGTTCGCTGGTGTAGCAGATTTTAAAACTATTAAAGATGCCGATCTGCGGGCAACACTTGAGCGCAAGGCACTGAAACTCGCCCGTGAACTGATTGTCAACGCCCGTCATTACCGCAGTTTTGACGATATCACACCATTTCTTTCTTATTGTTAATCGCCACCTGCTTACGAGGCCATAATGAAAATTCAGGGAAAACACTACCGCTCCGTCTGGTTAGCTGAAAACGGTGTTAATGTCTGCATTTTTGATCAGACAAAACTGCCGTTTGAAATCAGTATCCTTCAGTTAGCCACACCGGAAGAGGCTGCGACCTCGATTAAAGATATGTGGGTACGCGGCGCACCGCTGATTGGTGCGGTTGCCGCTTACGGCGTTGCACTGGCGATGCATCGTGACAGCAGTGATGCCGCACTGAAAACCGCTTACGATACACTGGTTATCACCCGCCCGACCGCAATCAACCTCAAATGGGCGCTGGACCGGATCTGCACCGCTCTCACACCGCTGACGCCGGATGCCCGTTGTGAAGCTGCTTACCGCATTGCCGGTGAAATTGCAGATGAAGATGCTGAGATCTGCCACCGTATTGGTGAGCACGGGCTGACGATTATCCGTGATATTGCCGCCCGTAAAAAGCCCGGAGAGCCGGTCAATATTCTGACGCACTGTAATGCAGGCTGGCTGGCAACAGTGGACTGGGGCACGGCACTGTCACCTATTTATCAGGCATATAATGAAGGGATTAATATTCACGTATGGGTGGATGAAACCCGTCCGCGCAACCAGGGCGGACTGACCGCTTTTGAGCTGGGCTCACACGGCGTGCCGCATACCCTGATTGCAGATAACGCCGGGGGGCATCTGATGCAGCACGGCAAAGTGGACATGTGTATTGTCGGAACCGACCGCACCACAGCACGCGGGGATGTCTGTAATAAAATCGGTACTTACCTGAAAGCGCTGGCAGCCAAAGCGAATAATGTGCCGTTTTATGTGGCACTGCCCTCACCGACTCTCGATTTCACGGTGTGGGATGGCGTAAAAGAGATCCCGATTGAGCAACGCGCCGGTGAAGAGCAGTCCCATGTATTCGGTATCACGCCCGAAGGCACGCGAGGCTGGGTAAATACGGCGCCGCAGGGAACAACCTGCGGTAACTATGCGTTTGATGTCACACCGGCGGAATATGTCACCGGACTGATTACCGAGCGCGGTATTTGTGATGCCACACCGGCAGGGCTTAAAGGCATGTTCCCGGATATGTGGCCGTCAGAGTATGAGGTGTAACCATGACCCGTACAGAACTTGCACAACAGATTATCGATACCTGCCTGAAAATGAATGCAAGCGGGCTGAACCAGGGCACATCCGGTAATGTCAGCGCCCGCTGGCAGGACGGCATGCTTATCACCCCGAGCGGTGTGCCGTATGAAAAACTGACACCTGACAGCATTGTCTATATGGATAATTCAGGGCAGGCGGAAGCGGATAAGATCCCATCCAGTGAATGGCATTTTCACCTGAGTTGTTATCAGGCGCGTCCGGAGCTGAACGCAGTTGTTCATAATCATGCGCTGAATACTGCCGCCGTTTCTATTCTCAATGAATCCATTCCGGCTATTCACTATATGATTGCTGTCTCCGGCACCGATCATATCCCGTGTGTACCTTATGCAACGTTTGGCACACATGAGCTGGCGGACATTGTGGCTGCAGGCATCAAAACCAGTAAGGCACTGATTATGCAGCATCACGGTATGCTGACGATGGAAGTCAACCTGGAAAAAGCCTTGTGGCTGGCGCATGAGACTGAAGTGCTGTCTGCGTTATACCTGAAAATCCGCGCGATCACACCGGATGTTCCGGTACTGAGTGCCGAAGAGATGCAGAAGGTATTAGGTAAATTTAAAACCTACGGGTTGAAAACAGAGTAACGGCAAGCAGAAACGGCGCAATGCGCCGTTTTTTATTGGTGCATAACTCAACATATAGTTCATTAATTATTCTGATAAATAACCAATTGCAATTAATTACTTCAAATGATAATCATTTTCAATATAATAACACCTTAATATATTTATGATTTAAGGTTTTTATGAAAAAAGTGATCCGCTATTCTGCCCTGATATCCGCCATTCTGCTCATTTTGCCCGGATGCTCAACACTAAAAAAAGAGGCTGAATTTAAAGAGACTGAATTTAAAGAGAAAAGTATTGAGGATTGTGCAAAATACCTGCCTGACGGTATTGCTTATCAGGTCATCATTGAAGGTGAAGTTGATTTAAATAAGAAATTTAACGGTAATATCAATGTTACCGCACTACAAAACAGCGCGCCCAGCGTCGTATTTAACCGCGATGTGATTGAAGCAGGCACCAATCAGTATATGGATTGTGCAATACAATTACTGAATGATGGTAAAGGCGATACCCGCACTGACGCTGAAAAAGCAACTGCGGCAAAATAATAAGCACTTAATTACGCTGATAAGCCGCCTTACGGCGGCGTATTATGACGACTGTCCTGACAACAAATTGGCCGCTATCACCGGATCCACTATCAAATCTGACACATAGCCGCCGAGCAATGCCCCGCGTGTTGCAGCAACATTTTGCTCACCGGTGGCGATAAAAATCCGCCGTGCAATCTGCTGCAATTGCGGCAGACGTATTCCCAGAATGCGGGCATCAGTATGCGTATCCAGCGGCGTACCGTCCTTATCATAAAAACGTCCGCAGATAACCCCGACCGCGCCCTTGCGGCGAAAATCAGCCATTTCTTCCGCTGTAATCACACCCGCACGGATAAGCGGATTTTCTTCAGTAACATTGCCCGCCACAAATAATGATTTGGTGCAGCGGTCAAGCTGGGCAAAATTAGCGCGGATAATCGGCTCACGGCGCAGTGCATCCGCCAGTTCTGCCGAGCTGACGATCGCCGGAACATGAAGATAAGCGCATTCACCGCCAAATTTACCGGCGATCAGCGAAGATGACTCCACTGTCGTGAAATCCGGCTGAGATGGCACAGAACCGAGCATCTGCAATACAGTCACGTTATGCACGGTTTTCGGCATCAGACACTTTGCCAGATGGTGAATAGTTCTTCCCCATGCGACACCCAGCACATCGCCGTCCTCAATCACCTGACTGAGATAGACCGCTGCCGCCTGCGCCATATTTTCACGGCGGCGGGCGGAATCAGCCGCGGCCTCCGGTGCCGGGTTATCCGGCACCACCAGCACACTGGTTAAATCAAACTGTTTTTTCAGTGACAACGCCATGTCAATCCGGCTGTAGCGTGACATATCCAGGCTGATATTAACCACGCCGCTTTCCCGTGCAATTTGCAGGTATTTCACCACCGTCACACGGGAAATTCCCATCGCGTCAGCAACCTCAGTCTGGCTCAGGCCAGACTGATAATAGAGCCATGCCGCCTGCAAAACGGGATCGTTACCGAACATCAGCCGGTTAAACACACGGTTGTCACCGGCTGTCATGCTTCGCGCACCACACTGCCCCAGAGGTCATACTCATCCGAGTGTTCAATCTTAACCATCACAATATCACCGGGCTGCACGTCAAACTCGCCGTTCAGATAGACCATACCGTCAATTTCCGGCGCATCCGCCATGCTGCGCCCGACAGCACCTTCATCTTCATCCACTTCATCGATAATCACCGGCAGAACACGGCCGATTTTTTCTGCCAGACGTTCGGTGGAAATCTTCTGCTGTAACTGCATAAAGCGATGATAACGCTCTTCTTGTATCTCTTCCGGCACAGGATCCGGCAATTCGTTTGCCTTTGCACCTTCCACCGGGCTGTATTTAAAGCAGCCAACGCGATCCAGACGCGCCTCGGTCAGGAAATCCAGCAGCATCTGAAAATCTTCTTCTGTTTCACCAGGGAAGCCGACAATAAAGGTAGAGCGCAGAGTCAGCTCCGGACAAATTTCCCGCCAGCGTTTGATGCGCTCAAGTGTGCGCTCCACCGCGCCCGGGCGTTTCATTAATTTAAGAATACGCGGGCTGGCGTGCTGTAACGGAATATCCAGATACGGCAGCACTTTACCTTCAGCCATCAGCGGGATCACATCATCCACATGCGGATACGGATACACATAATGCAGGCGGATCCACACACCCAGCTGTGATAACTGTTCACACAGACCAATCATGCTGGTTTTCACCGGCAGACCATCACGGAACCCGGTACGGTGTTTGATATCTGCGCCATAAGCGGAGGTATCCTGCGAAATCACCAGCAACTCTTTTACGCCGGACTCAACCAGGCGCTGCGCTTCGCTCAGCACTTCGCCTACCGGACGGCTGTCGAGATCGCCGCGCATGGACGGAATAATGCAGAATGTGCAGCGGTGATTACAGCCTTCTGAAATTTTCAGATACGCGTAATGGCGCGGGGTCAGTTTCACGCCCTGCTCCGGCACCAGGCTGGTGAACGGGTCATGCGCCGGTTTCGGCACATATTTACGGACACTCGCCAGCACCTGCTCATAGCTGTGCGGACCGGTTATCTCCAGCACGTTCGGATGCACCTGACGGATTTGATCTTCTTTCGCACCCAGACACCCGGTAACAATGACTTTACCATTTTCTGCCAGCGCCTCGCCGATAGCTTCCAGCGACTCCTGTACGGCGCTGTCGATAAAGCCACAGGTATTGACGATCACCACATCGGCATCGTCATAACTCGGCACGACCTGATAACCATCAGTACGCAGTTCAGTCAGGATACGTTCGGAGTCCACTAAGTTTTTCGGGCAGCCTAAAGAGACGAAACCGACTTTCGGCACGGTGTTGGTATTTTGCGACATAAGCTCATTTACTCAAAAAGGCAGGATACACAGTAAGTTACTGCAAAATCCGGCAGATATTAGTCATTATCGGGAAGGAAAGGTGGATTTTAGCAAACAAATTAACCTGACAGATAGCTTTCTCAGGAAATAATTTGCATCTTCGGCCCCGCCCGGGATAATGGGTATCTTGAATCCAACCCTGACAGGCACGATAACCTTTGGTAACAAGGTTGGAGTCACAGCCCGGAACTATTTCATAAAAATAAAAACCTCAGGAATATTTTTTACTTTTAATAGAAAAGATACCAAGTGTATAATCAACTTACCTTTAAACAAAATAAAAATACCGAGTAGATAAAATGCTAAACAGGAAAGAAAAGGACATATTGAAAAAAACGATGAAAACACCACTATACAGAAGTATAAAATTTAGCATTGTAGGTAATATACAAGCCGTATCGTTCATAATTTTTATCTCAATTATTTTCCTCTATAGCGAGGATTTAAATTTACCACTGCTATATAAGATCACCTTTGGATTCATCATGACATTATTTGTTTATTTATTTAGTGGATGGTACTCTTTCAGGAGCATTACGCTGGCAAACAAACTAATGTTAATATACATAAAAATAAAAATAAAAAAAATTACTCCTCCGTAAACCAAGAGATTGAAATATCTATCATTTCCATACCATTACCAGGGATTACATGAAAATACAAATAGTGACATCTGTTTAAATGTGAATGTAAAACCCAAACGCCGGTCATGATATAAAAAATAACCACATTTATCACCAAACCCACGCTCTATACAAATTGGATAAACAAATCGTTGTATCCGGCAGATATCAGTCATTATCGGGAAGAAAAGATAGATTTTAGTAAACAAATTAACCTGACAGGCACGTAAAACCGCCGCTGACTATAGCCTTTGGCAGCAAGGTTGAAACCATAGCTCAAAGCTATTTCTTAAAGATAAAAACATCCGGAGTATTCTTTTGCTTTTAATAAAAAAGACTCTGGGTGTATAATGCTCTACCTCTCTATGAGAAATAAAAAAATAGACCTATAAAATGCTAAACAGGAAAGAAAAAAATATATTAAAGAATACAAGAAAAAGACCGATACATAGAAATATAAAATTCAGTATAAATAGCACCATAAACGCCACGCTGATTACAGCAACAATCGCACTCGTACTTCTGTATAAAGACAACATCAACTTGCCATTAACTTACAGATTATTCATTGGTTTTTCATTAACGCTATTTTCTTACTTATTTAGCTCATGGCACTTATTCAAAAACATTCATATAGCCAATAAACTTACTATAGTTTACATGAAAATAAAACTAAAAAAAACTATTCCTCCGTAAACTCAGGAATTAAAATTCTTAGTTTATTAATAGCCATACCGCTATTATATATAAACATAGGTCGTGACATTTGTTTAAACTTGAATGTAAAATCTGAACGCATAGCGTGATACAAAAAGTAGCCACCTTTATCACCAAACCAGCGTTCCATTAGAGTTGGATAAACAACCCCATTACGGGTTTTAACCGGCAGATTTAATATCCGGTTTGGATTTTTTAACTTGACTAATGCACCAAATGAGAGAAATACACTGACACTAAAATCCACCATTTTATATGTCAATTCTCCGCTATGTCGACTGTAACCAGCATGCTCAGCTATATTTCCCATTGTATTTTGAATAAAGTTATTATCATAACCACCGATTTTACCTTTGGTAATATCATACATTAACACACTACCAGATTCATATGAATTACTAGCACCTACAGACATAGCTAATAACCCCACCCCCTTTAACTTATTCGATCTTATTGCCCGTCCAACGTTAAATGTCATGAGACCGCCAGCAACCTGAAACATCCCACCAACAATTTCCCCGCTTTTTTTTGCATAAAAAAGCCATCCCTGCTCTTCAAATTGCTGTGTACTTTCATAAACTGACCAGTCATTCCGCCGGGCACGCTGATAATCAGCTTCCTCACTATCATACAAATAGACAAGACCATTAAACGCATTATCCCGCCCTTCTCTGTAAGTATAGTAATCCTCAGCAGAACTTCGTTTCCGGTAAAATTCCTCACGCAGGTACGCAATCGCCTGACGGATATTCTCGCGGTAAACTGTTCTCACTTGCGGATCATGCAAAATATAGGATGCTGCCCGCTCTGAAAGATTTTTCAGCTTATGACAATAATCATCAAATTCACGGCTGTAAGCCGGTTGGGTCGATATTACCCGTGCTGTTGGCATCAGAAACCTCTGTCATCCCAGATACTATAAGAACTGGTTCCCGCCATCACATGTTCCCAGGTCACAGACTTAAAACGGATTGAAATACTTTCTTCCGGTTGAGAATCATTATGTGTTACCGAGTTCGGGTAAAAACAATTAAGGCTGACGAGCGATGCCCCAGTGAGTTTAATTTTATAATATAACTCCATACCTCCGCTCATTGCTGTCCGGTAAAATGAAAAATCACATGTTAATATTTCATTATTTGTCAGTGCCTGAGCCAGAAGCGGGGAAGATTTATCAATCGGTTTACGGATATCTACCGGCTGAAAACTGACATTTTGGTTCATGGAAATATTGGAAGATAAC
This sequence comes from Morganella psychrotolerans, assembly GCF_001676055.1. GTDB lineage: Bacteria > Pseudomonadota > Gammaproteobacteria > Enterobacterales > Enterobacteriaceae > Morganella > Morganella psychrotolerans_B. The sequence goes on from NZ_LZEX01000002.1 coordinate 10,715, forward strand.
TCAAATATTAAAATTTCATCTTCATGACCTGCCTGATATTTGTTTCCGATCGAGTCTGTTGTTGAAGCCCCCCGTGAGATTAACCCCTGTTTATTACCCGTTACAGCCAGATAGATGATATTTGCCATTATTTATCCTTATGATACCGCGACTAAATTTACCTTAAGTTAACCATTTTATGAATATCCATGCAACAAAACAACAATGAAAAAGAGATCTCTTTTACAATACTACCTATGAATAAATACCGTACACCAAGTTGATTTCCCACACCGCCGGATAGTTACGCCCCCTGTAGCGTGTTGCGTTAAATGAAAAAATAAATATCCCCCAACGACGTCCGGGATTTTCTGTGTACAAAAAAACCGGTTCTGACTGAGTATCAGAACCGGAGGTCTTATCCATGTATCTCTGCTGAAACACCTGTTATCAGGATTTGATTGTATTAACAGGTGTTTTTACAGGAGACAGGTATTATTTCACATTACTTTTATCTATCACGATAAGATCCTGATAGAAACGCTCCGGTACTTTTTCTTTATTAATGCGTTTAACGGCAAATTCCAGACCTTTTGCTGCCTGAGCTGCCGGGCCCTGGTCGATAGTATTGAGCATCTTGCCTTCTTTAATATACTGAAGTGCCAGCGGCAGTGCGTCATAACCGGATACTAATATTTTGCCTTCCATACCGGCATTTTCAATCGCGGTAATCGCGCCGATTGCCATATTATCATTAGCGGCAAATACACCGTTGATATCCGGGTTGGCGGTTAAAATATTGGTCATTACATTTAAAGCCTGTTCGGTTTCCCAGTTAGCTGTCTGTGAGGCAACAACTTCAATACCCGGTGCTTCAGAAAAAGCTTTCATTGCCCCGGCTTTACGTTGCTCGCCATTATCGACACCCGGAATACCTTCTAAAATAACCACTTTACCTTTGCCGCCTAACTCATCTACCAGACGTTTTGCCGATTTATAACCACCATCAAAGTTATTCACGCCGACATAATAGTAAGTCAGACCTGCTGATTGCGCAGAGGTTTTGTCCAGTTCCACATCTAAATCAATAATAGGAATACCGGCCTTTTCTGCATCTTTAAATACGGAAACAAAGGCATGCGAGTCATTCGGTGTTACTACAATCGCATCTATTTTAGACGCAATCATATTTTCAACTAATGAGACTAATTCTTCTGTTGAGTTTTCTTTTTCAGCAACCTGAACAATTAAATCAATGTTTTGCTCTTTTGCCGCTTTGTCTGCGCCGTCTTTCATTGCAATGAAATATTCATTACTTAATGTTTTCATAATAAGGGCGACTTTAGGTTTTTCTGCCTGGGCTACAGCAGTAAATCCGACTAATACGATTGCGGCTAATAGTGATTGGAATAGACGTTTCATACCGATGTACACCTCTAATTGATTGATGTAGGATACAGAAATCACAACATAACAAAAAAAACAGTATAGTAAAGATAATAAGCAATCAAATCTGGAATTATAATAATATGACTGAGATTAATAAAAAGATTGTTTTTGACATGCATCACATTATTAAATCCTTTAATCAGGTAGAGGTTCTGAAAGGCGTTGATTTTACATTGTATGCCGGAGAAGTTCATTGTCTGGTCGGGGAGAATGGCGCAGGAAAATCAACGCTTTGTAAAATAATTGCCGGTATATACCCCGCAAACGGCGGCAGTATGACGCTATTTGAAAATTCGTATAACCCGCTGAATGTAAAAGAAGCACAGCTGAAAGGAATCGGCTTTATTCATCAGGAGTTATTGCTGGTTTCTGAATTAACTGTATTAGAAAATATATTTTTAGGCAGTGAAAAGCATAATATATTCGGACAAATGAAATGGCGTGAAATGTTCGACCTTGCTAAAAAAGTCATTGAGGAACTTGAGCTTGATATATCTCCGGATGCAAAAATAAGTTCTTTATCTCTGGCACAACAGCAAATGGTAGAAATAGCTAAAGCAATAATCCATAATTATAAAATAATCATCTTCGACGAACCTACTGCATCAATCTCCCGAAAAAATACAGAAACTCTGTTCCGGGTAATCCATCAGCTGAAAGCAAAGGGTGTCGGAATGGTTTATATTTCTCACCGTTTAGAAGAATTTAATCATATTGCAGATCGCATCACAGTTTTAAGGGATGGTGTACGGACAGGCACCATGCTGTATAAAGATACTGATAATAATGAAATAATTCGGTTAATGGTCGGACGGGATATTAAAGCGTCTGATGAAGTGGATCATACCAATTTCAGTCATATTAAATTAAAAGTCTGTGATCTTCAAAATGCACACGTTAAAAAAATATCGTTCAATGTGCATCAGGGCGAAATTCTGGGGTTTGCAGGGTTGGTCGGTGCCGGAAGAACTGAAATTCTGCGCGCCATATTTGGTGCCGATGAAAGCACCGGCGATATTTATATTGATGATATTAAGCAAAAAATCCGCTCACCTAAAGATGCGGTAAAAGCCGGTATCGGGTTTTTAACGGAAGACCGCAAAGGACAGGGTTTAGTTTTAGGTGCCAGCATCCGGAAAAATGTGACTCTTCCCATCTTGCACAGGTTATGGAATGGTTTGTTTATTAACCAGTCAGAAGAAAAAATATGTGTGCAAAAGAATATGGAAAAGCTGCGTATTGTTGCCAGCAGCCAGGAGCAGACGGCAAATACATTGTCCGGTGGTAATCAGCAAAAAGTCGTATTAGCCCGCTGGATGGAAAGTAATGTCAAAATCTTATTTTTTGATGAGCCGACACGCGGTATTGATGTCGGTGCAAAAGCTGAAATTTATGATTTGATGCGGGCATTTACAAAAGACGGCGGCACCGTCGTGATGGTGTCTTCCGATTTACCCGAGCTATTGTTGCTGTCAAACCGCATTATTGTGATGCGTCAGGGGTCAATGGTGGGCGAAGTTTTACGCAAAGATGCCTCAGAAGAAAAATTAATGCATTTAATGGTGGGTATATAAGCCCGGAACAACCACAGAATTGACCAACAGTTGGTGACATAATTATGCAACGTATCACTAAATCATCCGTATTATCCCTTATATCCAGTCTGGGCATCGGGTTGGTTCTTGCCGCGCTTATTGTCGGAATGAGCTTTGCTTCACCTGTTTTTCTCAAAACAAACAATATCGTCAATATATTGCTGCAGGTTGCGACTATCTCCATTATCGCAACCGGTATGACTTACGTCATTCTGACCGGCGGGATTGATTTGTCCGTCGGGTCAATCGTGGCACTGAGTGCGGTCAGCCTGGGAACCTTTATTCATGCCGGTATGGAATGGATTGGGCCGGATCCCTCATTAATGATGGAGCTCACCGTCGTTATGTTATCCATTGCCGGGGCAATTCTGGTTGGCACGCTTTGCGGGCTGGTTAACGGGTTTGTTATTGTCTGCATGAAAGTCCCCCCCTTTATTGCCACATTAGGCATGATGGGAATTGCACGGGGACTGGCTCTGACAATTGCCGGCGGGAAAACACTGTACAGCTTTCCGCCGTCATTACGTTATCTCGGTAACGGGAAAATAGCCGTAACAGAGAGCTTTAATCTGCCGGTTCCCGTTATTATTGCCTTTTTCGTGGTGATGATGAGTTATTACGCCTTAACACAGACTCAATTCGGACGGCAAACCTATGCGCTGGGCGGTAACCGCGAAGCAGTCAGATTATCCGGTATCAATGTGTCCTGGCTGGAGATCCGCGCCTATGTCATTAACGGCGGACTCGCCGCTTTAGGAGCCGTTATTTTAGTCGGCCGTTTAAATGCGGCACAACCTATTGCCGGGGAAGGTTATGAACTCGATGCCATTGCGGCAACCGTTATCGGCGGCACCAGTTTAGCCGGGGGTATCGGCTCTGTTATCGGCACGGCAATCGGTGCGCTGATTATGGGCGTATTACAAAACGGTTTAACACTCCTCAATGTGGCATCTTATTCACAAAGACTGATTATCGGTGTTGTGATTATTTTAGCGGTATTTTTAGACCAGGTGCGCCGGGGAAGAGTATCATTTACGTTTATATCCCGCTGGTTTAAACGCTGACAGTTTATTTACTCAAAAACGGGATGCGGTGGCTTATTTTACTGCATCCTTTTTTTTCGCTCAGTCCGTTCCGGCTCCGAAACCTCTTCAACTAAAAACCAACCGGTATATACCAGAGAAAAATATATTTCCCTGATGATGAATGTGATATATGCGGCAGCATTATCACTCTGATCCGGCTATACTTTATTTATCAGCATTTAATTTTGACATTATATAAATACACAGTGATGTTATTCTTCACTTATGTATTGAAATGCTGCCGTTGTGTTTATCTCATTATTATTAACAAGAAGAGTAATCACGGTGTCTATGCAAAAATCAAAACGTAAAACGTGGATCTTTTATCTCCTGCTGATTGTTGTTCTCATTGCCGGGGGCTATCTGTACCGGCTGATGAGTCCTTCCGGGCTACCCGCCGGATTTGCGCAAAGCAATGGCCGGATAGAAGCAACGGAAATTGATATTTCGACTAAAACAGCCGGACGTATCAGTACCATCAATGTCAGAGAAGGCGATTTTGTCCGTGCCGGTGATGTTCTGGCGCAGATGGATACCCGCACACTTGAGGCACAACTGAGCGAAGCACAGGCACAATACCGTCAGGCGACCAGCAATGTGGTTTCTTCCCGTTCAGCGCTCGCTCAGCGGAAAAGTGAGAAAACAGCCGCAGAAGCCATGGTGCGCCAGCGCCAGTCTGAACTGAATGCTGCGCAAAAACGCCTGGCCCGCTCTCAGGCACTGGTAAAAACCAATGCCATCTCCGTTCAGCAGCTTGATGATGACCTTGCGGTGGTTCAGGGCGCTCATGCGGCTGTCGAAGCCGCCAAAGCCCAGGTTGCGGCGGCCTCTGCAGCAATTGATGCCGCGCAGTCCGGTATTATTCAGGCGCAGACCCGGGTTGATGCCGCACTCGCCACGCAACAGCGTATTCAGGCTGATATCGATGACAGTCAGTTGAAAGCCCCGCGTAACGGTCGTGTGCAATACCGTGTTGCCGAACCGGGCGAAGTGCTGGGTGCCGGTGGTCGTGTCGTGAATATGGTCGACCTCAGTGATGTGTATATGACTTTTTTCCTGCCGACAGAACAAGCGGGACAAGCAGCCATCGGCAGCGAAGTTCATATTATCCTCGATGCCGCGCCAAATCTGGTGATACCGGCGAAAACGTCGTATGTCGCCAGTGTTGCGCAATTTACCCCGAAAACCGTGGAAACAGATAACGAGCGGCAAAAACTGATGTTTCGTGTCCGTGCGCGGATAGCCCCTGAATTGCTGGAAAAAAACCTCGAATATGTAAAAACAGGTCTGCCGGGACGTGCGTACATTCGTTTGGATCCCAAACAGGAATGGCCTGCTGAACTGGAGGTGAAATTACCTCAATGACATCATCACAGACGCTTTCCGCCACCGCGATCGTCACACTTGAACAGGTTACGCATCATTACGGTGATGTGTGCGCCCTGGATGATATCAGTCTGCATATCCCCGCCCGTCAGATGGTGGGTCTGATAGGCCCGGATGGTGTCGGGAAATCCACACTGATTTCCCTGATTGCCGGCGCCCGCAAAGTACAGCAGGGAAATGTGATTGTACTGGACGGTGATATCCGTGATGAAACTCACCGTCGCGCAGTGTGCCCGCGCATCGCGTATATGCCGCAGGGGTTGGGGAAAAATCTCTATCACACTCTGTCGGTTTTTGAGAATGTTGATTTCTTCGGACGGCTGTTTGGTCAGTCCGAAGAAGAGCGGCATCTGCGTATTGACGATCTGCTGCTCAGCACCGGGCTTGCGCCCTTCCGCGACCGCCCGGCCGGAAAATTGTCCGGTGGCATGAAACAGAAACTCGGGCTTTGCTGCGCTCTTATTCATGACCCGGAACTGTTGATCCTCGATGAACCGACCACCGGTGTTGACCCGCTTTCCCGCGCCCAGTTCTGGGATCTGATTGATCGCATCCGTGAGCGCCAGCAAAACATGAGTGTGCTGGTTGCCACCGCCTATATGGAAGAAGCGGAGCGTTTTGATTATCTCGTTGCGATGGATGACGGCAAGGTTCTGGCGACCGGACACGCCCGCGAACTGAAAGCACAAACACACACCGCAGAGCTGGAAGAGGCGTTTATCGCCCTGCTGCCGGAAGAGAAACGCAAAGATCATGAATCCGTGGTGATCCCGCCGCGCAAGGTTCAGGATAATGAGACGGTGGCAATTGAAGCACAAGATCTCACTATGCGTTTCGGTTCATTTACCGCTGTCGATCACGTCAATTTCCGCATTCCGAAAGGGGAAATATTCGGCTTTCTCGGCTCCAACGGCTGCGGTAAATCCACCACCATGAAAATGCTCACCGGGCTGTTACAGGCCAGTGAAGGTAAAGCATGGCTGTTTGGTCAGGAAGTTGACCCGAAAGATTTAAATACCCGGATGCGCGTGGGCTATATGTCGCAGGCGTTTTCACTCTACAGTGAGCTGACGGTGCTGCAAAATCTGGTGCTGCACGCCAAACTGTTCCATGTGCCGGAGCAGGACATTGATGCCCGTGTCAATGAAATGATGGCGCGCTTTAAGCTGACTGATGTTGCAGATGCGATGCCGGAAGGTCTGCCCCTCGGGATCCGCCAGCGGCTCTCACTCGCCGTTGCTGTTATCCATCGCCCCGAAATGCTGATCCTCGATGAACCGACCTCCGGTGTTGACCCGATTGCCCGGGATATGTTCTGGAATCTGATGGTGGGTCTTTCACGCGATGACGGTGTGACTATTTTTATCTCCACTCACTTTATGAATGAGGCGGCGCGCTGTGACCGGATGTCTCTGATGCACGCGGGGAAAGTGCTGGTAACAGATACCCCGGATAATCTGGTCAGAAACAGTGAGTTTGATACCCTGGAAGCGGTATTTATCGATTACCTGAAAAAAGCCTCCGGGATTGAGGATGATGCCCCGCCTGCCGCCGCGCCTGAGCTGCCCGCCAACTCAGAAGACACTGCCGCCACTGCACTGAAGCGCCGTTTCAGCCTGCGCCGTCTGTTCAGTTACAGCCTGCGTGAAGGGCTGGAGTTGCGCCGTGACCCGGTCCGCCTGACGCTGGCGCTGCTCGGCACAGTTATTCTGATGTTTATTATGGGTTACGGCATCAGTATGGATGTGGAAAATCTGCGTTTTGCCGTACTGGATCGCGATCAGACCACCACCAGCCAGAGCTATGTGCAAGATCTCTCCGGCTCGCGCTATTTTATCGAACAACCGCCGTTGCGTGATTATGATGATATGGAGCGGCGTCTGCGCGGCGGGGAAATTGCTGTCGCAATCGAAATCCCGCCGAATTTTGCCCGCGATATCGCCAAAGGCCATAATGTAACCTTGGGTGTCTGGGTGGATGGCGCAATGCCGAGCCGCGCGGAAACCGTACGCGGCTATGTGCAGGCAATGCATCTGAACTGGCTGACCCGCATGGCATCACGCCAGCCGGTAGCAACAACAACACAGTCTGCTGTCAATATTGAAACCCGCTACCGCTATAATCCGGATGTAAAAAGTTTGCCCGCAATTGTACCGGCGGTTATTCCGCTGCTGCTGATGATGATCCCGGCAATGCTCAGCGCCCTGAGTGTGGTGCGGGAAAAAGAACTCGGCTCTATTATTAATCTGTATGTTACGCCGATTACCAAAGCGGAGTTTCTTATCGGTAAGCAACTGCCGTATATCCTGCTGGGGATGTTTAACTTTTTCCTGCTCTGCATACTCTCCGTTTATGTATTCGGCGTACAGCTCAAAGGCAGCCTCCTGACAGTAACACTGGGGGCACTTTGCTATATTACGATTGCCACCAGCATGGGATTGCTTATCTCCTGCTTTATGAAGAGTCAGATTGCCGCTATTTTCGGGACGGCGATTATAACCCTTATCCCGGCAACACAGTTTTCCGGAATGCTTGACCCGGTATCATCACTTGAAGGTATGGGTTACTGGATAGGCCATATTTATCCGACCTCGCATTTCCTGACCATCACCCGCGGTACTTTTTCCAAAGGTCTGGGACTTATCGATTTGTATCAGTCCTTTATTCCGCTGCTTATCACCATCCCGGTGGTGCTCGGGTGCAGCATCTTTTTCCTGAAAAAGCAGGAGGGATAATGCGGACACTGAAGAATATTATTTATCTCGGCATGAAAGAACTGCGCAGCCTGATGCGGGATAAAGCGATGCTGGCACTGATTGTGTTTGCATTCACCGTATCAATTTATTCCTCGGCTACGGTAAAATCAGATTCACTGCATCTGGCGCCGATTGCGATTGCCGACCAGGATCGCTCGCAGCTCAGCCAGCGCATTATTAACAGTTTTTATGAGCCCTATTTTCTGCCCCCTGCTGATATTGAGATACACCAGATGGACGGGCTGATGGATACCGGCGCGTATACGTTTACCCTGGATATTCCGCCGAATTTCCAGCGCGATGTCCTGGCAGGACGCCACCCGGCTGTCCAGTTAAATGTCGATGCCACCCGTATGAGTCAGGCGTTTCTCGGCAACAGTTATATTCAGAATATTGTCACCGGCGAGGTGAATACTTTTCTGGCTAAAAACCGCGAAAACAGTGTGCTGCCGGTAGGTTTGGATATCCGCGCCAGGTTTAACCCGAACCTGGATCAGATGTGGTTCGGCTCTGTCATGGCGATTATCAATAATATTACGATGCTCTCGATTATTCTGACCGGGGCGGCGCTTATCCGTGAGCGCGAGCACGGAACGATTGAGCATCTTCTGGTGATGCCGGTGACACCTTTTGAGATAATGATGTCAAAAGTCTGGTCAATGGGATTGGTGGTTTTGCTGGCCTCTCTCGGCTCGCTGCTGCTGGTTGTCCGGTTTTTACTGCAGGTGCCGATAGAGGGATCGATTACCCTGTTTATGTGCGGTGTGGCACTCAGTCTGTTTGCCACGACATCAATCGGGATTTTTATGGGAACGATTGCCCGCTCTATGCCGCAGTTCGGGTTGCTGATGATAATGGTGCTGCTGCCGCTGAATATGCTGTCCGGCGGGATGACCTCGCGGGAGAGTATGCCGCAGTTCGTGCAGGATGTGATGCAGACCATGCCGACGACACATTTTGTCAGCCTGGCGCAGGCCATTCTCTACCGGGGTGCAGATTTTCTGATAATCTGGCCGCAGTTTCTTTATCTGATAGTGATTGGAGCGGCGTTCTTCTGCGCGGCTCTGCTGCGTTTTCGCAAGACAATCAGTGCGATGGCGTAACCCGGACTCATCCGCTACCTCAATGATCCCTGCTATATTATCATCGGGCGGATCCACGATTAACCCCGCGCTGTGTAAATCATCATATTTACGCGGCGTTTTTCTGTAAATTCAGTTTGTTACGGACAGTTTGGAGATAAGGACATGAAGAAGGTGGTACTGATGTGTGACACCGGCATTTCTGCGCGGATGCTGGTCAGTAAAATGCAGGATGAGGCACAAGCCGGGGGGATTGATATGGAGATTACCAGCCGCTCGGTTCATGACTACCGTGAATGTGCCGGAGAGTATGATGCCGCCCTGCTCGCCCCGCAAATCCGTCACCGGCTGCGGGAATGTCAGCAGAGTGCTGCCGCCGCAGGAAAGCCGGTCGCCTGCATTGAGATGGAGCCATTCTGGAATCTGGACAGTACTGCGGTGCTGAATCTGGCGCTGGAATTACTGGATTAATCAGTGACACAACAAACGACTGAAACCGATATCATTACACTTATCACCAGTGCGGGAAGCGCCCGCAGCCTGGTGTTTCAGGCGATTCGTGAAGCCCGCGAAAACCGGGATTTTCCGCACGCAGAAGCACTGATGCAACAAGCAAAAGAGATGCTATCTGCCGCTCACTGGATTCAGACTCAGCTTATCAGCCTGGATGAGGGAGAAGGAAAAATCCCTGTTACCCTGGCGCTGGTACACGCTCAGGATCATCTGATGAACGCTGTCATGCTGACAGAGCTGGGCGCAGAGATTATTGCTCTGCACCAGCAGATTGCGGAAAAACCAAAAGATAAAACCGTCTTCTTCCGGATTCGGGCGTCGGACTAACCGGCAAAGCGATCCGCTAAATCATCCGGTCTGTGGCAAGGCGGCAAGTGAAGAATTCAGGGGAGCATACATCAGTATGTGACCCGGAATTCTGAGCGCAGCCAACACCGCCACAGGCCGGAGGATGACGCGGATCTGTTCGCTCGGATCGCGCCATCCATCGCGCTTACGCTTTCCTTTTTTTGCCGGTTAGCCCTTCTGAATTTTTGGCTGTACTGGTGAAAAACAGGAAACCACAAAGAGCCAAAAAACAAAACCCTCTTCTTTCAGATTCGGGTGTCGGGATAACCGGCAAAGCGGAAAGTCGCTGTAAACACATCCCTGTTCGCTCGGATCGCGCCATCCATGGCGCTCTACGCTTTCCTTTTTTTGCCGGTTGTCCCTTCTGAATTTTTGACAATCCCGGCAAATAATTATTTCTGAGAAAGCGATCCGCTAAATCATCAGGTTTGTGGCAAGGCGGCAAGTGAAGAATTCCGGGGAGCATACATCAGTATGTGACCCGTAATTCTGAGCGCAGCCAACACAGCCACAGACCGGAGGATAACGCGGATCACAACACAGCCACAAACCGGAGGATCCCGCGGATCAGGACTGGAGGACGCCGCGGACGATGACCTTGCTCGCCGGGGCGCTGCTGTCAGTCGCCCGCCGGACTGCCATATTAATTGCCTGCCATGCAATCTCCTGTAAATCATGAGAAATGCATGGAAAATCAAACCCATAAATATCCGCATGAGAGACTTCATCAATACTGAACAGTGAAACATCTTTTTGCGGGATCAGATTGTGTCTGATGCAGGCTTTGATAATTCCCAGTGAAATCTGGTTGTTGCAGCCGACAAAATAGTCCGGTGCCGCATGATATTTCAGATAGTGATCCGTCACTTTAAAGGCTTCATCCATCAGAAAATCAGCATGCAGCACATTCACACTGCTGACCTGCCCGTGTAATCCTGCCACCATGCCGGTCACCCGATCCTGAGCGACATTGGAATCTTCGGGACCTGAGATAATGACAACATTATTTACTTTCTGAGATAACAGATAGCGCCCTGCCTGCAACCCGCAGTCAAGATTATCGATATACACACCGCTGCACCCTTTTGCATCCAGCTCCCGATCGACCAGAATGACCGGAATATTGAGCAGTGCCAGTTGGTTAACATAGTCCGGGCGATATACCCGTTCAGCGGAAACAACCGACAAAATGATGGCATCGACGTTATAACCAATCAGTTTATCAATGATACGAGCTTCATTTTCGCGTGATTCGTATGAATCAAACATCAGAGTGTCATAGCCGGCTTTATAGGCTTCCTGGGTGATACGTTTTGCCAGCCCGCCAAAAAACGGGTTGCTCATGTCCGGGCTGACAATCCCGATAGTACGGGAGGATTTAGCCCGCAGGTTGCGTGCTGCTGCATTGACGACATAGCCAATTTTATCTGCAGCATCAAGAATGCGCCTCAGCGTTTCCGGGTGAACCTTAGCAGGCTGCGAAAATGCGCGTGATGCCGTAATTTTACTGACATTTGCGATTGCGGCGACATTTTCAAGTGTGACCTTTTGTGTCCGGGGTTCCGCCAATTTTATCTCCTTAGCGCCAAAGCATCATTTTGTACCATTATATTATCATCTAAATCGATTCAGTCACGCGAAAAGGTGTCTTTTTGCTGAGAAAAACCGTGTCAGCTATTTTAACATTCCAGCCGTTTTATCCGTGGATCGGTAAAAATATCGAATTCATCTGTATTCTCCGTCGAGAACTCGGAAACAACCGTCCCCTGCGGGCCGGCTTTAAACCAGTGGCGGGTATTTGGTGCAATGGTGTACTGCTCACCCGGGCGCAATAAAATAAAGCGATCACAGGTATACCACTGTTCATCACCTTCCGGCGGGCTGCAAACCGGATTTCCCTGTGCATCCTGATTGAGTGTCAGTGACGAATCATCAACAAACAAATAGACCTCTCCCCAGCGGCAACGGAACGTTTCCTGTTTTCCCGGGCGCGTTTTATAAGGCGGATGGCGGTGTTCAGGGCAGGTCTGGTTTGCAAACAGTACCAGCTCTTTCGCACAGTAATGCGGGCTGTTGTAGTACGTCAGCAGTTGCAGGCCTGAACGGGGATAATCAGGCAGATTAAAATGGGCAATCTCGATATTATGCTTTTCAGCCTCTGTCAGGACAATGTGTCCTTTCTCCAGTATTGCCAATGATTCAGTGATATAGCGTTGTTTATTCATCTGCACCTCCGCGAAATGATATCGGTATCATTATACCTTTACCATGAAGCACAAAAACGTGATCGATAAGACCATTCATTGAACCCGTTATAAGTAAAAACGTCTTTTTTTAATAAAAATTTAACCAGCATCACATAATTATAATAAAGATTGGTCTACTATCCGAATCATAGCAATGATATCGATATCATTTTAATGAAAGGAAGTGATCATGAAGGCATTAGTGTTAGAGAAAGCAGGGAAGATCGCGATTCAGGATTGGCAGAGCAATGAAGTCCTGAGCGACAATGACGTTGAGATAAAAATTCACACCGTCGGTATCTGCGGCAGTGATGTCCACTATTACCAGCATGGTCGAATCGGACCGTTTGTGGTTGAAGCACCGATGGTGCTGGGCCATGAAGCATCCGGCGTGGTTACGGCTGCCGGTAAAAATGTAAAACACCTGAAAGTCGGCGACCGCGTATGTATGGAGCCGGGCGTGCCTGATTTACAGTCTCCGCAGTCGCGTGCAGGTATCTATAACCTGGATCCGGCTGTCCGCTTCTGGGCAACGCCGCCAATCGACGGCTGCCTGCGCGAAAGCGTGATCCACCCTGCTGCATTTACCTTTAAATTACCGGACAACGTCACCTTTGCCGAAGGCGCGATGGTTGAGCCGCTGGCGATTGGTATGCAGTCTGCGACCAAAGCCGGGATCAAACCGGGTGATATCGGTCTGGTAATTGGTGCCGGCACTATCGGTATTATTACTGCACTGTGCGCACTGGCGGGCGGTTGTTCTGATGTGATCATCTGCGATGTGTTTGATGAAAAACTGAAAATTGCAGAAAAATATCAGGGCTTACATGCCATCAACAGCAAAGATCAGCAGGCACTGACTGATATCGTCAACAAACTGACCGGCGGCGAAGGCGTAAACGTGCTGTTTGAGTGCAGCGGAGCAAAACCGGTTATCGCCTCAATCTCTGATCATATTGCCCCGGGCGGTACTGCTGTTCTCGTCGGGATGCCGATCGATCCGGCTCCGCTGGATATCGTGGCAGCACAGGCAAAAGAAATCACCTTCAAAACTATTTTCCGTTACGCCAACATGTATCCGCGCACCATTCGTCTGCTCAGTTCCGGCAAACTGGATGTCGCTCCGCTGCTGTCAGCAACCTATAAGTTCAAAGACAGTGTTGAAGCGTATGAGCGTGCTGCCGAAGGCCGCGCGACCGACGTGAAAATCGTGCTGGAAATGGAGTAACACATGACGCTCTATGCCGGTATCGACTGCGGAACACAAAGTACCAAAGTCATTATTGTCGATAGCCAGACCGCACGCATTTTAGGTGAGGGCAGCGCGCCTCATCAGATGATCAGTGAGTCAGGCGGACGCCGTGAACAGGAAGCCTGCTGGTGGACTGATGCACTGGAAACGGCTTTTGCACAGGCAATCCGCAGTGCCGGCATTGACGGGCGTGAGATCCGCGCCCTGTCTGTTTCCGGTCAGCAGCACGGTTTTGTGCCGGTCAGTGAAAACGGTGACGTGCTTGCCCCGGCAAAGTTATGGTGTGATACCTCGACAAATGCGGAAAACCAGTGGTTTATCGATGCGCTCGGTGGCGAAAAAGCCGCTATTGAGCGCCTCGGGCTGCTGCCGCAGACCGGTTACACTGTCTCCAAAATTATCTGGTTTAAGCAGCAGCACCCGCAACTCTGGCAGCAACTGCGCTATGTGTTGTTACCACACGATTATCTGAACTTCTGGCTCACCGGCAATGCCTGTGCTGAGTACGGCGATGCATCCGGCACCGGACTGCTGAATATCCGTACCCGCGAATGGGACAAAGAAGCTGCTGACCTTATCGATCCGGAAGGGATTTTATGGCAGGCACTGCCGCCGTTAGTCCGTGCGGAACAGATGATCGGCACAGTTCGTCCTGAAATCGCCGAAAAACTGGGTATTTCGCCGCAAACCCGTGTGGCATCCGGTGGTGGCGATAACATGATGGCGGCAATCGGTACCGGCAATATCAAACCGGGGATCACCACCATGAGCCTCGGGACATCCGGCACCCTGTTTACCTTTGCAGAGAAACCGGTTGTGGCGGATTCCGCTATGATCGCGGGCTTCTGCTCCTCCAGCAATGGTTGGATGCCACTTATCTGTACGATGAATGTCACATCCGCCACCAGCACGATTCAGTCATTATTAGGGCTGGATATTCAGACCTTTAATGATGCCCTGAACAGCAGTAAACCGGGCGCGGATGGTCTTATCATGCTGCCGTTCTTTAATGGCGAACGCGTACCTCAGTTACCCGATGCCCGCGCCAGCCTGCATAACATGGACGGCAGCAACCTGACACCACAAAACCTGAGCCTGGCCGTGGTTGAAAGTGCCACATACGGGCTGCGTTTTGGTATTGATCTGTTCCGTCAGCAAGGCGTAACCACCCGCGAAATCCGTCTGACCGGCGGCGGCGCGCGCAGCGAAAAATGGCGTCAGATTGTCGCGGATATCATGGCAACGCCTGTGGTTTGTGTGACCAATCAGGAAGCCGCTGCACTAGGTGCTGCCGTTCAGGCCATCTGGAGCGATACACTGACCACGGAGACAACGCCGGAAACACAGTTAGCCGCGTTATGTGAGCGCTTTGTTCAACTGGATGAGAACACCCGCACGCAGCCGGATCCGGCAAATGTGCCGGTGTATGAATCGCTGTATCAGAACTACCTCACTTTACTGACATCAGAATATCCGGAGGTTTCGTTATGACGGCGTCTTATGCAGACAGTGACGAGTTACTGCGGGTTGAAGGGGTGCGCAAGGCCTTTGGTCAGGTTGTGGCTCTGAAAAATGCGCAGTTCTCGCTGAAAAAAGGCTCTGTTCACGCCCTGTGTGGCGGGAACGGCGCCGGTAAATCAACCTTTCTCAGCATCCTGATGGGGTTTATCCGTCCGGATGCCGGCGAAATTTATGTCAAAGGTAAGCGCTGCGAATTTCATCAGCCGATTGAAGCGCTGCATGCCGGTATTGCTATCGTTCAGCAGGAATTGAGCTCAATTCCTGACCTGACGGTCGCTGAAAATATCTGGCTGGGACGTGAGCCGCGCCGGTTTGGTTTTGTCGATTTCAAAAAACTTAATCAGCAAACCACTGAATTGCTGGCTGATTTACATTTTGATATCTCCCCGACAGAAAAAATGCGCAACCTGAGCGTTGCCGAGCAGCAACTGGTGGAAATCGCCAAAGCGCTCTCCCATGCTGATGCAGATATCATCATTATGGATGAACCAACCTCAGCCATTGGCGAGGAAGATGCGCGGAAGATTTTTGATGTCATCACCCGCCTGACGGAAAAAGGTAAAGGCATTATTTATGTCTCCCACCGCCTGTCCGAAATTTTTCAGATAGCCGATACCTTCACCATTTTTCGTGACGGTACCTTTATCACTGACGGACCGCTGGCAGATATTAACCGTGAGAAGCTGATCGAGCTGATTATCGGGCGTGAAATCAAAGATGAATTTGCCAAATTCAATGAGCCGACGACTGAAACCATCATGGACGTTGCCGGGCTTTCCCGCGATAACCATGTGCATGATATCAGTCTGAACCTGAAAAAAGGTGAAATCCTCGGGATCTATGGTTTAGTCGGCTCCGGGCGCACTGAGTTTCTCGATCTGATTTTCGGAATTGAACACGCGGACAAAGGCACCATTCATATTAACGGGCAGCATCTGGATAAACATTCCCCGAAAGATGCGATCAATGCCGGTATAGCCTATGTCACGGAAGATCGCAAAGAGACCGGGCTGATGCTCGGGCGCTCCATTAATGAAAATATTAATATTGCCTCCTTCGGCGCGATCAGCAGAGGCGGCTTTATCAATGACAAAAAAGAGCAGGCGCGATCGAATGACATGATTGACCTGTTCAATGTGAAAACGCCGGATGCCGCACAATTAGTCGGTAATCTCAGCGGCGGTAACCAGCAGAAAGTGGTTCTCGGGCGCTGGGCGCTGATTGAGCCGGATGTGATGCTGCTTGATGAACCGACACGCGGCGTGGATGTCGGCGCCAAAAAAGAAATCTACCGTTTTATGTCCGAGTTTGCATTACAGGGCAAAGGTATCGTGATGGTCTCTTCTGAGCTGTCCGAAATTATCGGAATGAGTGATCGCATTATTGTCTTTCGGGACGGGCGGATCGCCGGAGAGCTGACCGCAGCCAATGCCACTCAGTCCGATTTAATGAAACTTGCGGTGTGATGATGCACAGCCGTTCACCCGTCATCGTATGCATGAATAAAGAGAAGTGACCATGAATACAACAAATACTGCGCCCTCACCAGGGATCTCATTTATTGCCCGTAACAAGAAAAACATGCACAAATACGGCATCATTCTGGCGTTCTTTGTTCTGTGCCTGATTGTTGCTGTTGTGGGTGAAATTCAGGTCGCCCGCGGCGACTGGACCAATAACTACTTTCTGAGCCAGGATAATATGATGATTATCCTGCGCCAGATTTCGATAAACGGCATTCTCGCCATCGGCATGACGTTCGTTATTATCACCGCCGGTGTTGATTTGTCTGTCGGCTCCGTACTGGCACTGAGCGGCATTGTGGCGGCGCGTTTTGCCACCAGCAATACCGGACTGGCTATCGGTGATACTGCCAATGCAGTGATGGTTCCGATGATTATCGCCCTGGGGATCGGGATTGTCTGTGGTCTGCTCAACGGCACCATTCTGGCAAAATTTAATCTTCAGCCGTTTATCGTCACCATGGGAATGTTATCTGCCGCACGCGGTCTGACACTGCTGACCACTGACGGTAACCCGGTATCACAGCTTAACAGTGATTTCCGCTGGTTAGGAAACGGCTATATTTTTGATATCCCGGTACCGGTGGTTATTCTGGCTGCTATCTTTATTCTTGCCTGGATTTTGCTGAATAAAACCACGTTCGGGCGTTACGTTTATGCGGTCGGCGGAAATCCAAAGAGTGCGAGAACCTCCGGTATCAGTGTAATTAAAATCAAAGTACTGGTTTATACCCTGTGTGGCGCATTAGCCGGTATTGCAGGCCTGATCCTCACCGCCCGCACCGGTTCAGCACAGACCAGCGCAGGGAGTGCTTACGAGCTGGATGCTATCGCCGCGGTTGTTATCGGCGGAACCAGTATGGCAGGCGGCGTCGGAACATTAGTCGGCACCCTGTTCGGCGTATTAATTATTGGCGTGATGAATAACGGCCTCGACCTGCTCGGTGTTCAATCCTATTACCAGCAGATTATCAAAGGTGCATTAATTGTTATCGCCGTGCTTTTAGATCCGTCACGCAAACAACGTCGTGACTGACAGCAGTACCCACGCGGATTTTTTCAGCCCGCCACATTCCGAATGACAAGCGAATTTACGCAAAATCATTCAGTTTGTGGCAAGGCGGCAAAGTGAAGGAGCTCGGGGAGCATACACCAGTATGTGACCCGGGATACTGAGCGAAGCCAACACCGCCACAGACTGAAGGATGAAGCGTAAACGTAAAATCATTCGTTTTGCAGGTAGGCGGCAAAGTGAGAACACCCCGGGAGCATACACCAGTATGTGACCCGGGATACTGAACGAAGCCAACACCGCCACAGGCTGAAGGATGAAGCGTAAAAAAAAAGAAGACTATAAAAACAGCTACCCTACAAGGAACAACCATGAACAAACTGACCAAGATCGCAGCTCTTACCACTGCTTTGCTGATGGGCGGCCAGGCATTTGCGGCTCAGGATAACCCGGTAAAAATTTCAGTACTTATGTATGGAATGAAAGCTGAGTTTGTCCAGTTAATGGAAAAAGCGGCAAAAGAACATCCGGCTGTGAAAAGTGGTGATGCGGTTATTACTGTTTATGACGGTCGTTACGACCCGATGGTACAGAATAACCAGGCTGAGACTGCTATTCAGACCAAAACTGACGCTATCATTATTAACCCGATGGATTATGAAGCGAACATTGACGTGGTCACCATGGCGAATGAGGCAAAAATCCCTGTTATCGTCACCAACGCCCGTCTGAATACAGATAAAATGACAGCTGAAGTGGTTTCTGATGACGTCCTCGGCGGTTACATGGAAGCCAAAGCGGTTCTGGCAAAAATGAATTGCGAAGGTAACGTGGTTATTATCGAAGGGCCGAAAGGCGGCAGCGGTGAAATTCAGCGCGGCGAAGGTAATGACAAAGCCATTGCAGAATGTGGTCCGGGCAAAGTGAAAGTGTTAGAGCGTAAAACCGCTAACTGGTCACGCGCTGAAGCTATGCCGCTGATGGAAAACTGGTTACAGAAGCACCGTGGTAAAATCGGTGGCGTTATCGCGCAGAATGACGAAATGGCATTAGGTGCTATTGAAGCTATCAAATCTGCCGGTCTGAATGTCAGTGATTTCTCTATCGCGGGTGTGGATGGTGTTTCTGATGCTATCCGTTCCGTGCAGGAAGGCGAAATGGTTTCCATCCTTCAGGATGCAAACGCACAGATGCAGGGCTCTATCGACCTTGCAATGAAAGCCGTAAAAGGTGACAGCTATCAGCCACAGTCCAAAATCTGGGCGCAATACGCAGACAAACTGCAGTGGAATGATGGTAAAGATAACCACTATGCTATTCCGTGGACAGAAGTAACGACAGAGAACGCAAAACAGTTACTGGATGCCCGTAAGTAAGCTGATTACGCCTCTTTTTCTGAATAAGCCGCTGTTTTCATATGAGAACGGCGGTTTTTTTATTCTTTATCATATATTTTCTATGGCGGATAACTCTGCGTGATGACTCTTTTTGCTATTTTCTGAACAGATAAAAAAACCGGTGTTTGGCTGTAAACATTAACCACTGAATACACCGGCCCCCTCTCCCGCCCGCTTCACATAGTATAAATTAACAGTATTATATAATTACTTAATCAATATAAATACAACATCAAATTCTGCGACACTATGACTGATCGGGATAAAGCAATCGCAAAAGTACAGAAACTAATGTCTCTTGCGGAAAACGCCGGTAATGAGAATGAGGCGGCAAACGCCTTTGCGAAAGCACGGCTGTTTATGAAAAAGCATGCTCTCTCGTTATCCGATATTTATTCCTCTGAATCAGAAATACCTCCGGCGGTACAACCTGAAAAACAGCCGGTAAAATACCCTCCGAAACCAATGACCGCAGAAGAACGCCACCGGGAAATGGGACGGCAGAAACAGCAGGAAGAGCAGCGGCTCAGAGAACTACAGGCGCTGGTCGCACAACAAAGACAACGGGAATTGCAACGACAGCGGGAACAACAAGCACTCCGCGAACTGGAAAAAAGACAGGCGATAAAAAAACAGCAGCAACAAATGCCACAGGAACAGGAAAATCAGCCTGATCCGGTCAGGCTTGAGCCGGAAGTCTCTGCACAACCGATATTGCCGCAGCAACCGGTAACCCCGCCGCAAGCACCTGATTTCAGCCGTGATGCAACACCGCCGGAAAGTGGTATGCGACAATTAATCATCAGCAAAATAAAAAATATACTGGTGAAACGCAATATTCCGCTGGTATTAATTGCGGCAGTAATGATTTTCTTTGTAATTTATATAGTCTATCTTCAGTAAATTATTCAGTAATACTTTCAGTCAATTGCGCATTATTCCCCTGCCCGATCCCCAGTTTTTCTCTTGCCAGCGTATTCCAGGCCCGGCAACTGCGGCTCTGATACCCTTTCACATTAGCCAGTGCTAAGTCATAAGAGAGCACCGGAGAGATAACCGGGATAATCGCCAGCCCGTCAATCCGCCTGTTACGCCACATGCTGTCAGGCAGTAATGTAATTCCCACCCCGGCACTTACCATTGCAATAATCAAATCCAGGTGATTACTCCGCCCTGCCACTATTGGCTTACTGTGATAAATTCCGCAGGCGCTGCGGATAAGATCGTTAATCCGGAAATCTTCAGAGAAAAAAACAAATTTCTGATCCAGTAATTCCGTAAACAGAACCTGCTCTTTTGTCGCCAGCGGATGCTGCTCATTGACCAACAACATCAGTCGGTTAGTGGTAAATCGCTGTAAATCAAACAAATTATTATCAAACGGTAACATGACGGCAGCAGTTTCGACACTGCCTTCTGTCATCGCATCCAGCATCTGTTTGGTGCCCAGTTCAAAGATTTTCAGTTCAACCTGCGGATGCCGGGAACTGAATGCCATAATAATATCGGCGAAATAGGTTGATGCGATAACCGGTGGTAATCCAACATTCAGTGTCCCGGTCAGCGGGCCGGATTTATCCTGTAACGCTTTGTTCATACAATGAAACTGCGCCAGGATCCGGGTGGCATGATCAAACAGAATCGCCCCTTCATCTGTCAGTTTTACACCATCCGTTTCACGGGTCAGTAGTGTGAAACCGAGTTCATCTTCCAGCTTCAGAATGCTGCGGCTGATGGCGGGTTGTGTCACACATAATGACTCTGCTGCGCGGCTGAAACCATTAAGTTGTACAACCTCGGCAAAATACCGCAGTGCCCGGATATCCATGTTTCATTCCTATTACATTTAGTCATAGCCGTGATGAGTATAAACCATTTCCTATTACTCCGGATTATCGTTACAAATCATTCATAGAGTTAATGATTTGACGCTGATAAATCAGCACCGTATTTACCGGAGAAGAAAAAATGACAAAAACAGTAATTGAGCATGTGCTGGCGTGTTTACAGGAACTCGGGATCCACCATGTCTTTGGTGTCGCAGGTGACTATGCATTTCCGGTTGAAGATGCCGTATGTGAAAGTAACAGCATGAAATGGATAGGAAACTGTAATGAACTGAACGCGGCTTACGCTGCCGACGGCTATGCGCGCATCAACGGAATGGCGGCGCTTTCAACCACCTTCGGTGTAGGGGAATTAAGTGCCATAAACGGCATCGCCGGGTCTTATGCCGAAAATCTGCCGGTTTTTCATCTGGTTGGTATGCCGGCAAGCGGCGTACAAAAAAGCGGGCGCCTGGTTCACCATACATTAGGTAACGGGGATTTCAGCCTGTTTTATGAATTGGGGCAGCGTCTGGCCTGCGCCCACGCAATAATGACACCGGAAAATTGTGTACAGGAAACAGAACGGCTTATCTCCAGCGCGCTGCGTGAGCGCCGCCCTGTCTATATCGGCTTTCCGTCTGATTACGCTGTATTGCCGGTTAAAACACCGGAAAACACCGCTCCTCACGCGCTGCCGGTCAGTAATAGCGCCTCACTGTCTGCGGCTGTTACCGCCATTACCGCTAAGCTGGCGGCAAGCAAAAGCACCTGTATTTTACCCGGCATCTTATCTGTCCGATCCGGTTTAATTGACGATGTGCGCGCACTCATCAATAAAACAGGTCTGCCATACGCCACCATGTTTATGGATAAAGCCATTATCAGTGAATCAGATCCCCATTACACCGGTATGTATAACGGGCAACTGATGAACCCGCAGGTCAGGGAGTTTGTTGAAAATTGTGAGTGTGTCCTGAGTGTTGGTGCCGTTATGACTGATTTCAATACCGGCAGCTTTACCGCTGAAATTGCCCCGCAAAGACTTATCAGCATTATGGCGGAACACGTCAGTGTCGGCCCGGCCATTTTTCCGCAGGTGTATATGCGCGATATTCTCTCTGCATTAATCACCGCACTGCCTCACACTGATTGTTCTGTTCTGCCGGCAACCGGGCTTGGTTTGCCGGTATCTGATGTATCCGGCGAAATAATACCGCAATATCTCTACCCGCGTTTTGAGCAAATGTTCAGAAAGGACGATATTATTATTGCTGAAACCGGGACGGTTTCAATGGGGCTGGGCTTTGCCCTGCTGCCGGAAGGTGCGCAGTTCCATAACCAAACGTTATGGGGCTCAATCGGCTGGGCAACACCTGCGGCTTTTGGTGCGGCGGTTGCCGCACCGGACAAACGAATTATTCTGATAACCGGGGAAGGCGCTCATCAGCTGACCGCACAGGAGATAAGCCAGTTTGACCGGGCCGGGCTGAAACCGCTTATTTTTGTGCTCAATAATGACGGCTATCTGATTGAACGGCTGCTGTGTAAAGACCCGGAAGCGGTTTATAACGATTTACCACAGTGGCATTATGCACAATTACCGCAAGCGCTGGGGTGTGATGACTGGTATTGCCGCCGCGTCACCACCTGCACGGAACTGGATGATGCGATTAAAGAGGCAGAGTCCGGTGACCGCGCGGCTTATATTGAAATCATAACCGACCGGTATGCCGCCTCTGAACTGGCTGAAAAACTGGGAGCATCAGCGGGATCCCTGTATTCGTTTTAACTGAGACTGACGGCTGTTACCAAAAAAACGCCACATCTGCATGTGGCGTTTTTTGTTTCAGAATCCGTTCTCTTTACACAATGCCTTGTTTGCATGCAGTGTAAATAAAATATGCTGAGGATAATCATCATAATACTGATGGATCTCAGCCAGCCCTTTTTCCTGAGCCAGTTGCACAGTCTTCAGTGAACATGTCCGGAAAATAAGATCGCTTTGCATATTTATCTGATCGTTTTTCTGTGAGGATGCAGATTTTTTCAGCCATGCCGGTGACAGCGAATAGTGATAAATAACATTGTTATCTTTCGCCTCAATATTCTCAATATAAAGGGAATTATCTATCTTCATGCGCGGCTGTCCGTTCATTTTAGCTTTGTCTTCCTGCGCACCTGTCACTGCCAGTTCATTCGCACTCATAGTGCTTATTTTTTGTTTATAGCCCGCAATATACTCAGGAGATTGATAATAGTGATCCGCATAGGCTGTTTTAAGCTCTGCATCACTCATCACACACCCGGTAAGGACTAAAACAGGTAAAATAATGAATAGTGTTTTCATTGTTAATCCCATATCAGGTAAATTACCGGGTATCCGACTCCGGATAATTCTTATAAGAAATAGTCGTAATAACCCGGTTATTATCAAAACAAAACCAGAGCTGACGGTCAAACCAGGTGTAATAATAACAGGCGCTGCCGGCTGCTATATTAGTATTTTCCCCGTAAGCTGCTACCATATCATTATATGTATCACCGACAGCAATCCCCCGGCTCGTTTTATAATGGTCATCTTTAAACGATATTTCAGATATGTATGCATCCTGTCTGCCGGTGCGTTTTTCCACAATCGTATTAGTCCGGGAAATGGTGATGGTGAACCCGGCGATATCAGAAGTCCATGATTCAACACCATGAGTAAAGTCATGAAATTCAGGTACTGATACACCTTCCCGCTGTTTTTCAAGCCAGCGGGTTACGGTATTATTTGTTACTGGTTTACCTAAAAAATCAATCTGACCATTACCGGACTTCAGAATAAAATCCCGGTAATCTAATCTGTCATCTGCTTTATCTGCACTTTTTAATGCTGTATTTTTTATCCAGCCCTCAACCACTTTATTTTTACTGTTAACATAATTAATATACGCATAATCACCGTATTCCCGATACTGCAATATACGGTCTCCGCGGATAATAAATAATTCTGTTTTGCACTGTTCATCAGGTTGTAAATAGAGCCACACTCTGGCCTGCGATATCACTTCTTTTTGTACCGGAATAGTAAAGGGGGATACTGACCAGTTATCCTTGTTGATTGTACAATTCACCATTCCCGGCGCATTCAGGAGATACGTAATCTGTTTTATTTTTTTATTTTTATCGATATCAAAAATAAGACTTAT
This sequence comes from Morganella psychrotolerans, assembly GCF_001676055.1. Classification (GTDB taxonomy): domain Bacteria; phylum Pseudomonadota; class Gammaproteobacteria; order Enterobacterales; family Enterobacteriaceae; genus Morganella; species Morganella psychrotolerans_B. The sequence goes on from NZ_LZEX01000002.1 coordinate 34,879, forward strand.
ATCAATGCTGTGATAAATAAGTGATTCGGTACTCTCATCCGCCGAATAGTCATCATGAAGACCATAACGCTCAAAAAGAAGACTGAGAGGATCACCCACCCGGATACCACGATGTGTTTTGTATTTATCAGAAGACACTATTATCTGATTGATAACATCTTCATCGGTATTATCATTGATAATATAGGTAGCATAAACAGAGAGAGAATCATCAGGAAATGAAATACTTACTATTCTTCCTGTTCTGCCATAGCCGATAAAGACTAATTCAGGCTTCTGATTGTAGTACCTGATAATACCCCGGTTGATTTCACTTAACGGCTCTCCCGGGTGCAGAACCATCTCATTGACAGTCAACCGGTAATCATCGGCGGTCAGCGAATTATTCTTTTTGTCAGAGTCAGGCTCGTTGACATAATCAATTTCCTCAGCCAGAGGGACAATTCTCAGGTTTGTCTCCGTCAACTGAGATAATTCCAGCCAGCCGGTAGTTATTTCACCTTCGCCATTAACATAGCCGGCAAATAAGTAACCACCACTGATTTGATAAGCGATAACAGAATCATTTTTTACCAAAAAACTGATTTTACTTTTACATCTGCTGTCGGGGGCGGAATGAAAATACAGCCGCCCCTCAGACATAACCTTGTAAATCACTCTTTCAGTATCTGTTCCCTCGTTTTCTGCACGCAGGGAAATATCTGAACAAGTCTGCGCTGCAGACGTAATAAACGGATAAAAAAAATAGCAGTGCCATTAATAATATTTTCACAGCCCACACTTATGTTCTGCTTAATCATATTATCCTTTATAACCGATTATCCTTTTTCTTTCTGCAACATTCAGCGTTGTTTTACATCTTTTTGTGACAGCCCTCTTTTTCAGCCTTTCACCAGTATCACTTCCACACCAATACGGCGCAGACCGGTCAGACTTGCTTCCGGAATACCGTCATCGGTAATAATGGTATCAATCCGCTGAGTATCAATGATTTTATGCAGGCTTGAACTGTTAAATTTACTTGAATCAGTGACGACGACAATCTGGCCGGCAACTTCGCACATCCGCCGGTTTAAACGTGCTTCATCTTCATTATGTGTGCTGATACCGCGTTCGAGATCAATCGCATCCACGCCGAGAAACAGCATGTCAAAGTGATAATTATGCAAAGATTGCTCAGCCTGATCGCCGTAAAATGACAGAGACTGACGGCGCAATTGCCCGCCGGTCATCATCAGTTCCACTCCGGGCGCTTCCAGCAATGCATTCGCCACATTCATACCATTGGTCATCACAATCATATCCTGATGATGACGCAACTGGCGCGCAATCTCATACGTCGTTGTGCCGGAGTCCAGAATAACCCGCAGACCCGGCGTTATCCGCTCCGCCGCAATTGCCGCTATATTACGTTTGATTGTTGTGTGTCGTGTGCTTTTATCTTCCAGTGAGGGTTCATTAACCGGTGCAACACCTTCACAGATCAGAGCGCCGCCATAGGCACGGATAGCAATGCCCTGTTTTTCCAGAAAAGCCAGATCATTACGGATGGTTACCGTAGAAACACGAAATTGCTGTGATAATTCATTAACCTGGACGCTGCCGTTAGATCGCAGTAACTGAATGATGTGTTCACGTCGCCCGCTCGTTCCCATAATCCGGTTATCCGTACCGGTATCCGGACTATTCATTACCTTATCCTTACTATTCATACAAAAAGTCTTTCATTTCATTTCGTTTCATCTATTAACGCTTTTCTTTGTGCAGAATGCAAGTCCTGAAAAAGACATAACCGCACTCAGTCAACGATACCAATCTTTCATTGCATTTCTTTTGTGATGCGGATCAGGATTTTAAAACCTTTCGTTTTGTTTTCTTTTTCCTTTATAGCAGTATGACTTACAAGACTTGAAACAAAAACAAACCATACCAGTCTGTAAGGAGAGGAAAGTGAAACTTTTAACTGATATTGTTGCACGCCACAAACGGGGAGATAAAACAGGTATTTATGCTGTCTGCTCCGCACATCCGTATGTCCTGAAAGCCGCGATAGGCTTCGCCCGTGAGCAACAGACTCCGTTACTGGTTGAAGCGACGTCCAATCAGGTGGATCAATTCGGCGGCTATACCGGAATGACACCGGCTGATTTCCGGGATTTCCTGTGGCAACTGGCGGATGACAACCATTTTCCCCGGGAAAATCTTATCCTCGGCGGCGACCATCTCGGGCCTAACCGCTGGCAGAACGAACCGGCTGACGAGGCGATGGTAAAAGCAGACGAATTGATCCGCTCTTATGTCACTGCCGGATTTAAGAAAATTCACCTCGATTGCAGTATGTCCTGTGCCGGAGACCCCGTTCCGCTGACAGATGACATTGTGGCACAACGGGCTGCGCGCCTGGCTGCTATCGCCGAAGAAACCTGTCAGCAATGTTTCGGGACCCGTGACCTGGTTTATGTTATCGGTACAGAAGTTCCGGTGCCGGGTGGCGCTCATGAAGAGCTTTCTGAACTGGCGGTCACAACACCAAACGCGGCTGAAGCAACATTGCTTGCTCATCAACACGCATTTTCACAACATAATCTGGCTGATATCTGGCCGCGGATCATCGGGCTGGTGGTACAACCGGGGGTAGAGTTTGATCACGTAAATGTGATTGATTATCGGCCGGAAAAAGCCCGTGAACTGAGTAATATGGTCACACACCACGAGCATCTGGTGTTTGAAGCACATTCAACCGATTATCAGATGCCTGCGGCACTCAGTCAGCTGGTTGATGATCACTTCGCGATCCTGAAAGTCGGTCCGGGGCTTACCTTTGCCCTGCGTGAAGCTCTTTATGCACTGGCTGCCATTGAAGATGAGCTGATAGCACCTGCGCAGCGCTCCTCACTGCGTCAGGTGACAGAGGATGTCATGCTGAAAAAACCGGGCTACTGGCAGAGCTATTACACCGGTGATCAACAGACACAGTACATTGCCCGCAGCTACAGCTATTCAGACCGTATCCGCTATTACTGGCCGGATAACGCGATCAGCGCGGCGGTTGATAGCCTGCTGGAAAATCTGACGAAAACACCGATTCCGCTGCCGCTGATAAGCCAGTATCTGCCGCTGCAATACCCGCAAGTCCGCGACGGCCATATTACGGCTGCGCCGGAAGATTTAATCATTGCGCACATTCAGACAGTGCTGCGCCACTATCACAATGCCTGCCGGTAAGGAGCGAATACCATGCCAAATATTGTGTTAAGTCGTATTGATGAGCGATTAATCCACGGACAAGTAGGTGTCCAGTGGGTTGGTTTTGCCGGTGCCAATCTGGTGCTGGTTGCAAATGACGAAGTTGCCGCCGATCCGTTGCAGCAGAATCTGATGGAAATGGTATTAACGGAAGGTATTGCGGTGCGTTTCTGGCCACTACAAAAAGTAATCGACAATATTCATAAAGCCGCAGACCGGCAAAAAATTCTGCTGGTCTGCAAAACCCCGGCTGATTTTCTGACCTTAGTGAAAGGCGGCGTTCCTGTGGAACGCATTAACGTCGGCAATATTCACTATGCGGAAGGTAAACGTCAGATAGCCAAAACAGTGTCTGTGGATGATGCGGATCTCGCTGCATTCAGAGGACTCAACGAAGCCGGTGTCGACTGTTTCATTCAGGGAGTACCGACAGAACCGGCGCAGGATCTGTTTAAACTGCTCTGAGGATACATGTATGGAAATCAGTCTGTTACAAGCTGTCGCCCTCGGGTTGGTGGCGTTCATTGCCGGATTGGATCTGTTTAACGGGCTCACGCATATTCACCGCCCGGTTGTGCTGGGGCCGATTGTCGGGCTGATACTCGGTGATCTCAATACCGGGATCCTGACCGGCGGCACCCTGGAACTGGTCTGGATGGGACTCGCCCCACTCGCGGGCGCTCAGCCGCCTAACGTAATAATCGGCACTATCGTAGGTACTGCTTTTGCTATTTCCACCGGTGTGAAGCCGGAAGTTGCTGTCGGTATTGCCGTGCCGTTTGCTGTGGCGGTTCAGATGGGGATCACGTTCCTGTTCTCTGTGATGTCCGGCGTCATGTCCCGCTGTGACAAAATGGCCGCCAATGCCGACACGCGGGGTATAGAGCGCATCAACTATCTGGCGCTGCTTGCCCTTGGTGTTTTCTATTTTCTCTGCGCGTTTTTACCTATCTGGTTCGGAGCTGATCACGCAAAAAACCTGATTGACGTTCTGCCGACCCGGTTAATCGACGGGCTGGGTGTCGCGGGCGGTATCATGCCGGCTATCGGTTTTGCCGTTCTGCTGAAAATCATGATGAAAAATACCTACATTCCTTACTTTATCCTGGGATTTGTCGGCGCTGCCTGGCTTCAGTTACCGGTACTGGCAATCGCTGCCGCCGCACTGGCAATGGCGATGATCGATTTTGTCCGTAAACCGGCAGCAACCGAACCGGCACATCCGTCACAAGAGGAATTTGAAGATGGCATCTGAAAAAACTCACTCATCTGCGGTCGCTCAGACTGAAACCTTGCTGCCGGCAGACTGTAACCAGAACGTTTATGAGGATCAGACAACCGGCGCTGACCTGACACGCAAAGATATTAACCGGGTCGCCTGGCGTTCCATGTTATTACAAGCCTCATTTAACTACGAGCGTATGCAGGCTGCGGGCTGGCTTTACGGTCTTTTGCCCGCACTGAAAAAAATCCATACCAACCCGCGGGATCTTGCCCGCGCCATGAAAGGCCACATGGGCTTTTTCAATACGCACCCGTTCCTGGTGACCTTTGTTATCGGCATCATTCTGGCGATGGAGCGTTCCAAGCAGGATGTAAACAGTATTCAAAGCACTAAAATTGCTGTCGGCGCACCACTGGGCGGGATCGGAGATGCCATGTTCTGGCTGACACTCCTGCCTATCTGCGGCGGGATCGGCGCCAGCCTTGCATTACAGGGCTCGATTCTCGGCGCGGTGGTTTTTCTGGTGATGTTTAACGTCGTTCACTTAGGGCTGCGTTTCGGGCTGGCGCATTATGCTTACCGCATGGGTGTCGCTGCCATCCCGCTGATTAAAGCCAATACCAAAAAAGTGGGTCATGCGGCCTCAATTGTTGGTATGACCGTTATCGGGGCGTTGGTTGCAACCTATGTGAGATTATCCACCACACTGGAAATTACCGCCGGTGATGCCGTCGTCAAATTACAAAGTGATGTGATTGATAAACTGATGCCGGCCTTTCTGCCGCTGGTCTATACCCTGACCATGTTCTGGCTGGTTCGCCGGGGCTGGAGCCCGTTACGTCTGATTATGCTGACCGTGGTGTTAGGGATCGCCGGGAAATTTGCACACTTCCTGTAAACAGAAATATAAAGGAGAGACTGATGCCGGGAATTATTTTATGTGGTCACGGAGGTTTTGCTTCCGGACTGGAAAAAGCCATGCTGCAAATCATCGGGGAGCAGGACGATTTCATTGCCATTGATTTCCCGGCTGAATCCACCACTCAGCGTCTGACGCAGGAACTGGAAACCGCACTGGAACAACTGAAACAGTGTGACAGTGTGATTTTTCTGACCGATATCCTTGGCGGAACGCCGTTCCGGGTATCCGCCACGCTCTCACAGGGACGGGCAGATCGCGAGGTGATCACCGGCACAAATCTGCAATTGCTGCTGGAGATGTCACTGGAGCGGGATACTCTCTCACGGGATGATTTTCGCCGGGAAGCGCTGGCCTGCGGCCACAGGGGATTAACCAGTCTGACCGATGAATTACAGCGCGCGCGCTGCTGTGACACAGAGGATGAAGGAATATGACACAGCAGATCCGGGCACGCAGGGTGCTGACAGAATATGGCTGGCGTGAAAACCAGGCGATCACCGTTCATAACGGTATCATCACCGCTATCACCCCGCTGCCCGCAGGGGAAAACCGGTTTGATGCGGAACAACTCTGCCCTGCTTATATTGATACCCATGTTCATGGCGGACAAGGTATGGATGTGATGGATGATTCTCCTGATGCACTGGCCACTATTGCTGCTTTCAAAGCACAACAGGGGGTTGCAGCCTGGCTGGCAACAACGGTCACCGCACCGCTGCCGGACATTAAATCCACCCTCGCCCGCATTGCCCGTTATTGTCAGCAGCAGACAGTAACAACACCGGGGGCTGAAGTACTGGGCAGCTATCTGGAAGGGCCGTATTTTACGCCGGAAAATAAAGGTGCACACTCGCCGGAACTGTTCCGTGAGCTGGTTATCAGTGAACTGGATGAATTAATTGCACTTTCACAGAACACGCTGAAAGTGGTCGCGCTGGCCCCGGAAAAAACAGATGCGCTGAATGCTGTCCGCCATCTGAAAGCCCGCGGGCTGAATGTCATGCTCGGACACAGTGCCGCTTCATATAAACAGACGCTGGATGCCTTTGATGCCGGTGCTGATGGTCTTGTTCACTGTTTTAACGGTATGACCGGCCTGCACCATCGCGAGCCGGGGATGGCGGGCGCCGGGTTATCTGACGCCCGCGCATGGCTGGAACTGATTGCGGACGGACATCATGTTCATCCCGCAGTGATGCAGATTACCTGTCAGTGTGCCGCACACCGCACCGTGCTGATTACGGATGCGATGAGGGCCGCCGGACAGCCGGATGGTGTCTATGACATCTGCGGACACGATGTCACCATGGAAGCCGGCATTGTCCGTACTGCCGCCGGAGGCCTTGCCGGCAGTACGCTGGCGCTGGATGATGCCGTCTGCCGGATGATAAGCACTGCCGGTACATTACCGGAAACCGCAATCCGCATGGCGTCACTTCATCCTGCGCAACTGCTGGGAATAACACAAACTCACGGTACCATCGCGCCGGGTAAACGTGCTCATTTTAATGATCTGAATGCAGACTGGCGGGTCAGGCAGACCTGGATCCACGGACTGCCGGTTTATTGATTTTCTTTCATTATAAGGCGTAGTTAAGCTATGCCTTTCTTTTCCTTATCACTTCCCGTCAATTGCTTTTATATAACAGACTAATAAACAACAGCTTAATCATTTCACCTGTGGTGCAAATCACACTTTTCGTTTTCTTTTCATTTCGCAATTGATCCTTCAATTTCATTCCTGTAAATTGAATTTAAATACCAATCGAAACCAATCGAAAGACAAAAAGGCTTACTTTATCTTTTGACTCATATTACTTTCGAATTGAACGAAATGTTAAGGATAAAACTATGCATGCCCCTCTTGCTCCCGCCACACCGCACTATTCCACCTGGACTGAAACTGAAATCCGCCAGCAGCCGGATTGCTGGATGAATGCGCTGCACTCAATTGACGCACAGCGTACGGCGCTGGACGCCTTCCTTGCGCCTCTGCTCGCACAGGATAATCTGAACATTATTCTTACCGGCGCGGGAACCTCTGCCTTTATCGGTGAGATGATTTCGCCGGTACTGCGCCGCCTGACCGGAAGATCTGTCACCGCTATCCCGACCACCGATATCGTTACAAACCCTGTGGATTATCTGCCGCAACATCGGCCGGTACTGCTTATTTCATTTGCCCGCTCAGGTAACAGCCCGGAGAGTGTAGCGGCATTTGATCTTGCCAATCAATGTATTGCGGACTGCTCTCATCTGGTGATCACCTGCAATAAAGAGGGACATCTGTATCAGCGCGTGCAGGGTAAAAAGAAGGGTTTTGCACTACTGATGCCGCCGCAGACAAATGATAAAGCCTTTGCTATGACCAGCAGCATCACCTCCATGATGTGCAGTTGCCTTGCCGCACTTGCCCCGCAAACATTCAGCACACAACACTTTACCCGTGTGGCTCAGCGGGCGCGTGAGACTATCGCGGCACATGGAAACGGCACACAACATTTACCGGGAAATGACCATTTTTCGCGGGTTGTTTATCTCGGCAGCGGCAGTTTTCAGGGGCTGGCCCGTGAATCTGCCCTGAAACTGCTGGAACTGACTGCCGGTCAGACCGCCGCGTTTTACGATACCCCGACCGGTTTCCGCCACGGCCCGAAATCACTGGTCGACGGTGAAACCCTGGTGGTCATGTATATCTCAAACCAACCATACACCCGTCAGTATGATTTAGATCTGCTGGCAGAGCTGCGCCGTGACCGGATAGCAAAATGCGTTATCGCCATTGCAGATAAGCCGGATGACATCATCAGCGCCGGTGCACACTGTTATCTGCCCGCCGGTGACACGCTCAGCGATACAGAACTTCTGTTCTGCTTCCTGCCTTACGCACAGCTTTTTGCTCTCAGTCAATCCGTTAAGGCCGGGATAACCCCGGATACACCTTCTGCCAGCGGAACCGTTAACCGGGTGGTTCAGGGCGTTATTATTCACCCGTGGACTGACCAACATACAGGAGCGTAATCATGGGTATCATCTCTACAAAATATTTACTGACCCACGCACAAACTAACGGCTATGCTGTTCCGGCCTTTAATATTCACAACGCCGAAACGATTCAGGCCATTCTGGAAACCTGCGCGGAAATGCGCGCACCGGTTATTCTTGCGGGCACGCCGGGCACCTTTAAACATATCGGATTTCAGGAAATTTATGCCCTGTGTCAGGCCTATTCTCACTCTTTCGCCATGCCTGTCGCACTTCATCTTGATCACCATGAAACCCTTGACGATATCCGCACCAAAGTCGGTGAAGGTGTGCGCAGTGCAATGATCGACGGCAGTCATTTCCCGTTTGAAGAAAATATTGCCCTGGTAAAATCTGTCGTCAGTTTCTGCCACGCTCACGATTGCAGCGTGGAAGCCGAACTCGGTCGTCTTGGTGGTGTGGAAGATGATATGGACGTTGATGCGGAAAGTGCATTTCTGACCTCCCCGGACGAAGCCCTTCGCTTTGCACAACAGACCGGCATTGACAGCCTGGCGGTTGCCATCGGTACAGCGCACGGGTTGTATACCCACCGCCCGAAAATTGATTTCGCCCGGCTGGAAAAAATCCGCAGCATTGTGGATATCCCGCTGGTACTGCACGGAGCAAGTGATGTGCCCGATGCCGATGTGCGCCGTACCATTGAGCTCGGGGTATGCAAAGTCAACGTCGCCACTGAACTGAAAATTGCCTTTGCCGGTGCGGTCAGAGAATGGTTTGCCGCCAATCCGGAGGGTAATGATCCGCGTTACTACATGCGCACGGGAATGGATGCCATGAAAGCCGTTATCCGCGACAAAATCCGCGTATGCGGCGCGGATGGTCAGCTTTCGTAGACGGTCAGGCGACTCCGGTTCCCCCGCCGGGGTCGTCACTACCTGCAAAAAAACAAAATAATAAAAAATAACAACGAAAAAATACTGTCCCGCAACACCCCTTAACCAATAAATTATAAAGAAGCTGAGGAGTACTCTACGATGTCGCAGGAAAAGTCGTTTAAGTCTAAGCTCTGGGAATTTTTTCAAAGTCTGGGAAAAACCTTTATGTTTCCCGTCTCATTACTGGCATTTATGGGATTATTACTGGGGGTCGGCAGTTCAGTCACCAGTCCTTCCGCAATCAGCAGTTTTCCGTTTCTCGGCAATGAATTTGTTCAGCTGACCTTCGGTTTTATGGCCATGGTCGGCGGCTTCGCATTTACTTATCTGCCTGTCATGTTCGCCATGGCGATCCCGTTCGGCCTGTCAAACCGCAATAAAGCGGTTGGCGCATTCGCCGGATTTGTCGGCTATATGCTGATGAATATGAGCATCAACTATTACCTGACCGTCACCCACCAGCTCGCTGATCCTGCCATGATGAAGCAGGTCGGGCAATCCGTGGTATTAGGGATCCAGACTCTCGAAATGGGCGTACTGGGCGGAATTGTTGTCGGCATCATTACTTATTTTCTGCATGAGCGCTTTCAGGATACCGTGCTGCACGATGCTTTTGCCTTCTTCGGCGGGATCCGTTTTGTTCCGATTATCACCGCACTGACGCTTTCTCTCGTCGGGCTGGCTATTCCGTTCCTGTGGAAATATGTGGCAATGGGAATTGCCGGTATCGGACATATTATTCAGAGCACGGATGTATTCGGTCCTTTCCTGTATGGCGTCGGCGTACTGCTACTGAAGCCTTTCGGATTGCATCATATTCTTCTGGCAATGGTCCGCTTTACCCCGGCCGGCGGCACAGAAATGGTAGACGGCTATGAAATCGCCGGCGCACTGAATATTTTCTATGCCGAGCTGAAAGCCGGTCTGCCATTCAGCCCGCACGTAACCGCCTTCCTGTCTCAGGGCTTTATGCCAACCTTTATCTTTGGTTTACCGGCAGTTGCCTATGCGATTTACCGTACAGCAAAACCGGCGAACCGTCCGGTTATCAAAGGATTATTACTCTCCGGGGTGCTGGTTTCTGTCGTTACCGGCATTTCAGAGCCGATTGAATTTCTGTTCCTGTTTATCGCGCCGGTACTTTATATCTTTCATATCATTATGTCCGGCCTCGCGCTGCTGGTCATGGCACTGCTCGGTGTCACGATAGGTAATACGGATGGCGGTATTTTGGATCTGCTGATTTTCGGAATAATGCAGGGTACTGCGACCAAATGGTATCTGGTGTTCCCGGTCGGGGTTATCTGGTTCGCCATCTATTTCTTTGTCTTCCGCTGGTACATTTTAAAGCATGATGTCAAAACACCGGGACGTGAAGATGCGCCTGAAGGTGCGGAACAAGCGGTTCAGGCTAATACCCGTGCGCGCGGAAAATCAAAATACGATCATAATCTGATCCTGACAGCGCTTGGCGGTAAAGAGAATATTGACTCGCTCGACAACTGCATCACCCGCCTGCGCCTTGTGGTAAAAGACATGAGTAAAATCGACAAAAAAATACTGAAAGATGCCGGTGCATTGTCTGTCGTGGTACTGGATGCGCACAGTGTTCAGGTCATTATCGGACCGCAGGTACAGAGTGTGAAATCCGGCCTTGAAGCCTTAATTTAAACAGGAAGTGAGCATGTACAATTTTGACGAAATCATTGAGCGGAAAAGTGACCGCTGCCGGAAATGGGATCATCAGTATGTCTGTTCGCGCTTCGGTGATGTCCCGCAGGACTTCATTCCGTTGTGGATTGCAGATATGGATTTCAAATCGCCTCCCGCTGTGATTGAGCGTTTTTCTCAGATAGCACAGCACGGGACATTCGGCTACACCTGGTGCTTTGATGAATTCTATGAGGCCGTTGTCCGTTTTCAGGCACAACGCCATCAGGTACAGATTGACGCGGAGTGGATAACACTAAGCTACGGCACTGTCTCTACCCTGCACTATCTGGTGCAGGCATTTTGTCAGCCGGGTGACTGTGTGATGATGAATACGCCGGTTTATGATCCCTTCGCCCATGCTGTCACCCGGCAAAATGTCACGGTACTGACCAATCCGCTGGTTGTGCGTGATAACCGCTACCATCTTGATTTTGATAATATCGAAAAACAGATGCGGGAGCATCAGCCCAAAGTTTGGCTGTTTTGTTCTCCGCATAACCCGTCAGGGCGGATCTGGACGGGTGCAGAGATAAAACAGGCCTCTGATTTGTGTCAGCAATATGGCGTTCTGCTGGTGATTGATGAAGTGCATGCCGAGCATGTTTTATACGGAACGTTTACCAGTTGTCTTCAGCCGGGCTGTGCTGCACCGGAAAACCTGATTTTACTGACCTCACCGAATAAAGCCTTTAATCTCGGCGGATTGAAAACCTCATACAGTATTATTCCGGATCCTGTACTTCGCGCGCAATTTCGCCGTCAACTGGAAAAAAACTCCATCACATCGCCTAACCTGTTTGGTGTATGGGGGATTATTGACGCTTACAACAAAGGCACCGCATGGCTGGATGCACTGAATATCTATCTGAAAGGAAATGCGGATTATCTGACACAGGCTGTTTCGGATTATTTCCCTGACTGGCGCATGATGCAGCCGGAATCCTCTTATCTTGCCTGGATTGATATCAGTACAACAGGGCGGACAGCGACAGAGCTGACACACTATTACGCACAGAAAACAGGTGTGGTAGTGGAGGACGGCAGTCATTATGTTGCTGACGGAGAAAACTATCTGCGGATCAATTTCGGGACACCACGGCGTTTACTGACGGATGCGTTTGAACGCCTGCGCCGGACAACATAAACTAAAAAAAATTGGCGACCATGCTGTATTCCATCAACAGGGTCGCCATAATTACCGATGTTTTACCTTGATTCTAACAACACTTAACTGCTCTGGTTTGTCATGCTCTGCTTTACTGAAAAGCCATTTTCATTGAAGCATCCGGGGCATGACACCCATCTGCTTTTACGTCCATGTAACGGTAAATCCATTTAACCGCCCCCGTCCCGGGGTAATTCCTTTTATCGCCTGCGGTATAAACCGCAAGCTTCCTGACAAAACGTCCGTGTGGTAAATCCTTTTACATCGGACTTCCGTGTCCGGCAACATCCGTTTACGTCCCTGAGGGATAAATCCATTATCCCGATAAACCATTAAAAAATAATTCCTTTATTTTTTAATGTTCAGGTTCGTTGACCAGGTTATATTCGCATCCTTACTGACATATTGACTTATAACAATCCGGTTATAAGAAACATCTGTAATAACAGCAATTTAAAAAATATTTCAGAGAGATAACTAAATTTACTTTATAATTCACATCCGATGTGAAGTTATAAAAACAGCAACTTAATCTTTAATTCAATTGAGCGTAATAACGTGAACAAAATATTAATTTACAGACAAATAAAACAAATACCAATAAGAATAGACTCAATTTACAACCACGCCGATTTACTTAAATACTCAGACTTACTACGGCGCGCTATTACGGGATAAAGACTAACACCTGAGGATATATCGTCAATAAGAAATGGATTAGCTTTTATATCAATCACGCCATTATCTTGCCAAATAACATTCAATTAATTTTTCTTCTTTTTTATCATTCAAAATAAAAACACATTCGATTGTGAAAATGAAAATGATAAAACTACCATGCACTATAAGCCAGTTAATTACTCTGCGTGATATCACGAAATGTTCTCCATTCTGTTGCTTATAGTGGAATTGATTTTCCCCAGACTTCCTGGTTTTTAGGACAATACTCAGATAATGACTCATCCCATGTTTTAGCAAAATAACCATAATCAATTGATTTGAATGCATTACCATGCCATTCACTAAAATAAATCACGTTAAAACAAACAAAAATCAATCTATTTTCACACAAATAATTAACATTTAATCATTAACCGAAATAACTATTCCGAGTAAAACCACGTAATCGTAATTTGCTTAAAATGAAAACATCAAGGTTAATAGTATTTGTATAATTAAATTGATTATTAACAAGGCAACTCCTAATATAATTTAATTACTTTATAATAAGAGTGTCTTATTTAAATACAGGTTAATTAACCGGAGGGTAATAACATCAATAGCCCGACCGCGTGAAATTACTCGCCGAAAAGTTAACGTCTAAATTGTCCGATATTATCATTATTGTTTCATTATCAAAATGAGAGGCTATCATTCTTATACAATACACAGAGCTGCTCACGTCCTTTCGGCCTCCGTCATATCATCATCAGCGGAATGAGCCCACAATTATCTGGTGATATATTTCACAAATTACCGCTGATTTAAGAGTTCTCTCACACTTTCATTTATTCCCCGCGCCGGTGGTTCATATATTGCTTTATTCCTTATGACCGATGACCCGCTGAGGCCGACGTATGACCTCTCATTCCATTTATTATAAAAGGAGAGAAGGATGTCAGATCTCAATCATCCAACCTCTGATCTTATCTATCAGCTGGACGACAAACCCCCGTTTCTTCAGGCCCTTCTTGGTGCAATCACCCATTTATTAGCCTTATTTGTTCCGATGGTCATGCCTGCACTTATCGTTGGTAAAGCATTAGATCTGTCTGCCGATACCACGGCATACCTGGTATCGATGGTTATGATAGCCTCCGGTATCGGTACCTGGATTCAGGTTCACCGCTACGGCCCGATGGGATCCGGTCTTTTATCTATTCAGTCTGTTAATTTTTCATTCGTGACCGCTATGATTGCTATTGGTACGACCATGCGCAGTGATGGTTTACATGAGGAGCTCATTTTATCCTCTCTGCTGGGCGTTTCTTTTGCCGGGGCTTTTCTGGTTGTCGGCTCCTCATTTGTACTGCCTTATCTGCGCCGGATAATCACTCCGACAGTCAGCGGCGTGGTCGTACTAATGATAGGTCTGAGCCTGATTAAAGTCGGTATTATTGATTTCGGCGGCGGATTTTCCGCCAAATCGGCCGGAACCTATGGTAATTATGAAAATATCGGCGTGGGATTGCTGGTGCTTCTGGTGGTGATAGGCTTTAACTGCTGTAAAAGTCCGTTGCTGCGGATGGGCGGTATCGCAATAGCGCTGGTCGCCGGATATATCGCCTCCCTGTTCCTGGGATTGGTTGATTTCAGTACTTATCAGAATACCCACTTTATTACCGTACCGATGCCGTTCAAATTCGGGTTTTCCTTCGATTTCACCCATTTTCTGGTGATCGCTATCATTTATATCCTCAGTGTGCTGGAAGCGGTCGGTAACCTGACAGCCACGGCAATGGTATCAAATCAGCCGATCAAAGGAGAGGTGTATCAGAACCGGCTGAAAGGCGGTGTGATGGCGGACGGCGCTGTTTCTGTTATCGCTTCCGCACTGGGTTCTCTGCCGCTGACAACCTTTGCACAAAATAATGGTGTGATCCAGATGACCGGTGTGGCATCCAGTTATATCGGTCGTTTTATTGCCGTAATCCTGGTTTTCCTCGGGCTGTTCCCGACTATCGGCTGGTTCTTTACCACCATACCCGCGCCGGTGCTGGGGGGGGGCGATGACACTGATGTTCTCAATGATTGCCATTGCCGGTCTGCGCATTATTATCTCCAACGGGCTGCGTCGCCGTGAAACACTGATAGTGGCAACCTCTCTCGGTCTGGGCCTGGGCGTGTCTTACGATCCGCAAATTTTCAGTATTCTGCCGCCGTCATTATATATCCTTGCAGAAAACCCGATTTGCGTCGGTGGTCTGACTGCCATTGTTCTTAACCTGCTTATCCCGATGGGGCAGCGGCGCAATGCAGCCAATGAAGAAGAGCCCGATATGCTGGCCGATGAGCTTGAAACCATGCTGGATGTCCCGGATTCAGAGCGCGACCTGCCGGATATGGCGATGCCTGCAAAAAGAAAACGGGTAGTCTGACGCGATACTTTCTTTCATGCCGCCCCATAAAAAAACCGCGAATTATCGCGGTTTTTTGTGTTTAATCATATAGTTAAATCAGGCATTACTTGCCATAGTCTGCGGGGCATCTGCCTGCGCATCAAACATCTGCAACATTTCACGGGCAGCATGACGACCCGCCGCCATTGCTGTCACCACAAGGTCGGCACCATGTACCGCATCACCTGATGCAAACACTTTGGCATTAGTGGTCTGATTATTTGTGCGTCCGTTTCCGCCGGTCTTAATCTGTCCCCATTTATCCAGCTGAATATTATAACCACTCAGCCACGGCATTTCGTGGGACTGGAAACCAAAGGCCATAATCAGCACATCTGCATCCAGAACAAATTCTGACCCTTCAACCGGCTGCGGACGCCTGCGCCCGTCAGCACCCGGCTCACCAAGCTGAGTGCGGATAAGCCCGATACCGGTGACCGCGCCCTGCTCATCACGCGAAATAAACTGCGGCTGGACGTTAAACAGGAACTCCACACCTTCCTCGCGGGCATTAACCACTTCTTTTTTCGAGCCGGGCATGCTGGCTTCATCGCGACGATAGGCACAGATAACACTTTCTGCCTCACGGCGCACAGCCGTGCGCACACAATCCATTGCGGTATCACCGCCCCCCAGAACAACCACTTTTTTACCTTTGACATCAACCCACGGATACTCATCAGCCACAGGTAAATCCATCACATCGCGGGTGCTGGCAATCAGAAACGGCAGTGCCTGAACCACGCCCGGGGAATCTTCATGTTCCAGCCCGGCTTTCATCATACCGTAAGTCCCGACTCCCAGCAGAACCGCATCATAGTCATTCATTATGCGGCTGAACGGGATATCTTTGCCGATTTCACAGTTAAGATGAAAGGTTATTCCCATATCGGTAAAAATCTGCCGGCGCTGTGTAAGCAGTTGTTTATCCAGTTTAAATGGCGGGATCCCGAAGGTCAGCAGTCCGCCGATTTCCGGATGGCGCTCAAATACATCTACTTTCACGCCCGAACGCGTCAGAATATCCGCACATCCCAGCCCCGCCGGACCTGCACCGATAACCGCCACCCGTTCAGTACGCGGCGTGATGTCTTCCGCCACTTTCGGCCGCCAGCCCATCATAAAGGCAGTGTCCGTAATGTAACGTTCGATGTTCCCGACGGTTACCGCTCCGCCATGATTGCGCAGCGTGCAACGACTTTCACATAGCCGGTCCTGCGGACAGACCCGCCCGCAAATCTCCGGCAGTGAACTGGTTGAATTACTCAGCTCTGCCGCTTCAATAATTTTGCCTTCGCGGACTAAGCGGATAAGATCCGGGATGGAATTGTGCAGCGGGCAGGATAAATTACACATCGCTTTCTGTGAGCAATAAAGGCAGCGCTCACTTTCATAACCGGCACAATGTTCATCCAGGCCACGGTAAATCTCCCCGAAATGCACTTTACGCAGGGCGGCGCTCTGTTTTTGTGTTCCTTCGCGCGGCGGCCGTTTGAGGATCTCAAAACGGATCTCCGATTGGCGGGCTTTGTTATATGCCCCTGTCGCTGCCCGCATCAGGCGGTCATTGCGCAGGATAACAAGTTTGTGTTCATCCAGAATGCTCAGTGCGTTAGTCGGGCAGTTTGCCACACAAGCCGGTGAGCCGCCGGTGGTTTCACACAAATCACATTTTTGTGCCAGTTCATGCTGATAATCAAACGTCATCACCATTTCCATGGCACCAAACGGACAGGCCAGCACACAGCTTTTACAGCCGATACATTTTTCCTGATCGAGCTTCACTACATTGTCAGTCAGGCGGATTGCGTCAACCGGGCAGATTTTTGCACACGGCGCGTCTTCACACTGACGACAGGTCACAGCCAGACTGTCATTATCTCTGAAAATAACCCGGATACGGGGTGAATAATCACGGCTGTCATGTGGCCAGTGGTGGTCATTATGCGCGACAACACAGGCAATTTCACAGGCATGACACCCGATACATTTCTGACTGTCCGCAACTATACATTTATTCATGTTCACCTATCGCTTTCCGGTTTATCAGTAATGATAACCATGCAATAACCGGGCTCATTTCCACATTTATACGTATTTTCTGGTCATTTTGTGGAACAGCTCAAATTCTGCCAGTGCCGGGAGGAAATAACACCCCGGCAACAGGGTTATCAGGTTTTTTTACTTTAACGGGGAGCGGGGTTTTGTTTTTTGACCTGAACCGGTCAAAGACTGAATAAAATAAATTGAATCGAATCAGCTGGTAACAGGATCCTTCTAAACAAGATACCCCGGAGTCCCGGGGTATCGACTGATTTTATTGCTGTGCTGATAAATGATTAATGGTGCAACATATCGTGTACGATATCTTTTCCGTTCATCGTATACGGATAATAGGTCGGCCAGTTATCCAACTGAGTCAGCAGCGCGTCCTGAGACTCATTTCCCATATAAAGATGGAAATGCTCTGCTTTTTCCGGTGCGATAATATGATCACTGAACTGAATAAATTTTGGTGCATGACTGTTTTTATCTTTACATTCAAACAGGTAACGCACACCTTTCTTTCCTGATGTGTAATTCAGAACCCGGTAACCGGCGTAGTGATATTCACACTGATCCACTTTGTCACCGCGATGGAACTCGATGATATTATTTTCAATACCAATCATATCCACATCTGTTTTATATCCTTTGGCATAATAAGCACGGTATTCTTCTGCCGTTTTATCTTTATTTTTCGCAGCTTTAGCCTGCATTACCGGCTCAAGTTCGCCGCCGGCAAGATAAGGTGCCACGGATTGCCAGACACCGTCCCAGTCACTCAGATTGCGGTTCTGAACATCTTTATCATTAAATATCCCTTCTGCCGCCTTACGCTGAGCCGGTGTCTGTTGTTTATCATGATGATGACCATGAGCCATCGCTGTACCACTGAGCAACCCGGCGGTCAGCAATGCAGAAATAATCGTTTTTGTGATCATACTTACCCCTGTACTGCTTTGAAGCGCGGATTGGATTTGCAAATAACATAGATGCGACCACGGCGGCGGACTATTTTACAATCGGGGTGGCGCTGTTTGGCTGACTTCAGTGAGCTGAGTACCTGCATTATTTTTTCCTCTTTCCCATAAAACCAATTAGATATGTTATAACATAACAATATCGTTTTTTGAGTCTGATCACCACTGGTTTTTAACTTTGTTTTTTATACGGAAAAAAATATGGAAAAGAAGAAGAGGATAGAAATGCAGGTAATTGATTGAATATAGATATATACCCAACGTCATTCAGGATGCAGGAAGGCGGCAAGGGAGGACAGGCGGGTCACATACATCAGTATGTGACCCGGCCGGGTGCTGTCAGCTATCAGGATTGAGCAAGAAAGGCCTTATCATCCAGAACCCGCAGGGGTTCAATCGCGCTCTCTTTTTTGATGACAAGTGACGGATCAGAACGCAGACAAACACCGCCGTAGTGCCCGCCGACAGTGAATGTACAAACCTGGATATAGCGCTGTGCCACCTTCGGCAGGCACCAGAGCTGCTGGTAAACATTCTCCTGTCCGCCAAAATTGCCATGGGTTTCATCCAGCATTTTATCCCCGCTGTCCACCAGCCCGATATTGTCGCCGCAACGTCCGGCTATCGGTTTCACGGCATAGCCGGTACGGCGTAATTCATCACTGATGTCAAACTCCGTATCAAGCAAATAAGGATGATGCGGAAAAAGTGACCAGAGGATCGGCAAAATAGCTTTATTACCGGGGATCACTGTCCATAGCGGCTCAAAAACACTGATTTCAGGGCGCAGCAGCACATCAATCAGCCGGACATCATTATGATGCGGATGTCCGGTACGGATAGGCAGCACTGAGTGTGTGCGGTCATTTTCACTCTCTTTACGCAGCTGCTCCAGAGCGGTTTCCCAGGCCCAGGTTTTCCAGACGCATTGCAGTACCCGCCCTTCACCGTCAATCACCTGCCCGGTTTCATTCCAGGTCAGTTCATCCAGACCGTGAATGATCCGACATCCGTAACCCGCGGCAATGATAGTTTGCGCCATAAAGAGCGCATGATAGTTTTCCTCACCATCATTGTCCTGCATGATATGAATAAAGGGTTTTGCTGACGTGTGTTTCCAGGTATCGGTCAGAATGTCACGCAGATCTTCGCCCGGATCACGACCTTCAGTCAGTCCGCCCTGCTCCGCCCACCGTTTAATAATAAGGCTGGCTTCTGTATGACAGGATGCGGAATCTGCATTATATTCATAGACTTTCAGACCCCGTTCGTCCATACAAAAATCCAGGCGCCCGGTTACCATATCATGACGTCGCCCCTGCCATGAGCGCCGCAGCCGTGGCCAGAGGATCTCAGGGATATTGAATAATTTCAGCAGATTATCATCTTTCAAAACTTTTTCTGTGGCGTGCAGATACATCAGATGAACTTCATTGGTCGCCTGAATCAGTGCGTGTTCTGCGGTATCTGAAATAGTGAAATATTCATGGGGATCTGCATTCAGAATGCATCCCTTTTTCGCATTGATATAGGTCTGTTCGAGCGGATCCGCTTCATTCAGCCATGTACCGGTGAAATCGGCATTGTCACTCAGGCGCGCGGCATGAAGTGTCAGCAGCTCAGGATTAATTGCCGGCTCATGATAAGCGTGCTCATCATCATCAGTCTGGATCATCCAGCCAAGAATATGTGTATCAGAGAACGTATCCGTCAGGGTGTAACAGCCATTTTCGGTTGTCATCGGTAATTCACGGGTCCATTGCTGACCCTGCGGTAATTTATGATGAATAACATTCTGTTCCGCAACGCGGACTTTACCGTCACAAACCTGTGTGATAACCGCCACATGACCTGTGCGCTCAAACTCTCCGCACGCCTGCCAGATAAGCAGGCTGCCCGCGACCGGTTTCCGGCGGCTGCCGTTGGCAAAAGCATGCAATGGCAAAATGCCGTCATCCGTTACATGACGCAAAAAACGCAGTGAAAAAATCTCATGCGCCATACCGACATCAGTAAATACCATACCGTAATTGAGATACAAAAAGCGGCGCGAAAATTCGACACACTGCCATTTATATCCCATATATTCATTGCCGATATAACTGCGGAAGGAGATATCATCCTCTTTCTGCGCATCAGTCATAGAATCGTAATCTGATGAATAGATAGCCACACCGCCGGGTGCATAGCCCAACAATGCCCCGAAAGGTTCATGTTCTGTGATTGTTATACTCATAATGCGGCCTTACTGAAATTAATTAGATTGCAAATATGTGCTTACTAATAATTCAGTATACGCCCGCTCATAAAAAAAAACACCGGGGCTTTTCAGCCACGGTGTCAATTACTCTGCCGGGTTATATTTTAAGATTTAACTCACACCGCCGGGTTTTCTTTTTTCGGATGATAACCATTAAAAAAGACATTCAGTACAACCGCACTGACTGTTGCCAGCAAGATCCCGCTGTGCAGTAATGGCTGTAAAAACAGCGGTAATTTGGCAAAAAACCCGCTGGACAATGTCGGTGTCAGACCAACCCCCAGGCTTATCGCCACAATATAAAGATTGTAGGAGTTTCCGTTGTAATCCACACGGGACAGAATGCGGATCCCGGTAGCCAGCACCATACCGAACATCACCAGCCCCGCACCGCCTAACACAAATTGCGGAATAGACGCGATAATCACCGCCATCTTCGGCAGCAGCCCGAAGATTATCAAAATCACACCGGATGCCACACACACCCAGCGACTGTGAACTTTTGTCACCCCCACCAGCCCGACATTCTGAGAAAATGAGGTATGCGGGAAGCTGTTAAACAATCCCCCGATGACGGTTCCGATTCCATCCACCCGCAGTCCGCGTACCACATCATCCTTGGTAACCGGTCTGCCGACAATTTCTCCCAGTGCCAGAAACATCCCCATAGATTCAATAAAAACAATCAGCAGCACAATACTGAGCGTGATAATAGAGACCGGTTCAAAGGTAGGCGTACCCAGCGCCATCGGCGTGACCAGTTTGAACCAGGGCGCATCGGCATAACCGTCAAAGCTCACTTCATTGCACATCAGTGATAAAACAAAACCAAATATAATCCCCAGCAATACCGAGATATTGCACAGAAAACCTTTACAGAAACGGGTGACAAACAGAATAAACAGCAGAACGGCAAAGGAAATGCCGAGGTAGAGCGGATGACCATATTCGGGATTGCCTTTTCCGCCTGCCGCCCAGTCAATGCCCACCTGCATAATACTCAGGCCGATAGAGGTGATAACAATGCCGGTGACCATGTTAGGGAAAAGCGGCATCATTTTTCCCATTAACGGTACTATCAGCGTGGTAATCAATCCGGCCGCAATAGTTGCGCCAAAAATCCCCATCAGACCAATATCCGGATTTGCCCCGATAGCCAGCATCGGCGTCACCGCTGCAAAGGTTACCGACATAATCACCGGCAAACGGATCCCTGCAAATTTTCCGATACCAATACACTGAAGCAACGTGACAATACCACAGCAAAACAAATCAGAACTGATAAGCAGAGTCACCACCTCCTTACTCAGCCCCAGCCGGTCACCTATTACCAACGGCACCGCCACTGCGCCGGCATACATCACTAATACATGTTGCAGCCCTAACATCAGTAACTTACCGGCGGGCAGTATCTCTTCAACTTCGTCTATAACGGGTTTTACCGGTTCCTGCGCTTGATCCACACTATGATTGCTCATGAAACAGACTCCCTTACAACCGGGGCCCCCCGGCTTCGATTCGAAGATCGCGGAAAATGACACCCGGCAGCTGGGTGTCTCACTGTGATTCACATGGAGAACAAACCCGGCACGGCATCTGTTCATCATTTAATCAATTGAGCAAAATCCAGACCAAACCCGTTTTCAGGCAAAATAAAAGCCGCATTCCGTGACGGCATGCGGCTTTTTGTACCTGAATGCGATATAAAAACGCGATGCATCCCGCATTTTTATCAATCCTGTTTTATGTAATATTTCAGTCAGGTAACGGTGATAATCGATTGCCTTCTCAATTTAATAATGTCGTTATCACATTGATAGCGGGCTATCACCGGTCATTTTTACCACCGGATCTGTCAGTAAAAACACAATAAAAAACGGCCTGCCGGTATTATTTCCGGCAGACCGTTTTATATTCTGCCCAAATAAGCAGAACAGACAAAATAGTAACAATCAGAACAGAGTGGTGTGCGTTTCTGTTAACAGTGTAAGATCCGGACTGACCATATCATGAGCAATAAACTCGGCCGGGGAGAATGTATCGTTCTGCACGTAATCCGTCACATCACTTTGCGTAGCAGCATCCTCAGCAGGTAAATATTGCAGCAGATGATCAAGAGTCAGTGACTCCTCATTATCAGATAATAAATCATCCGGCAGTAATGGCGATATCACATCATCATTCACTATCTCTGCCGGCAGTTCAGTTCCGTTATGCTGACCAGTCGTGTCATACATAATTTTAAACACATCAGAGTCCGGTCCGGTCAGACCATTACCTTCAACACATGCCGTATAATTATAGGTATGACCTTCTTCAAAGCGCCCGGTGACATCATCAAATGTCCATTGACCGTCATCATTCACTGTAGCGTAACCAATCCGGATCCCGTCACGGGATACCGCAACCGTCTGATCGTCACTGAGAACGCCCTCAATATGTCCGTTTAATACAGGGGTTACCAATGGATTTTCCGGGTCAGGCAGGCCTGAATCATTCACCGTATCAATATTAGCGACGGCAGTAATCAACGGTGAAATACCGGTATTATCGGTATCGGTATTACTGTCATCTTTGCCGTCAGTGCCGGGCTCTTTGCCGTCAGTGCCGGGCTCTTTGCCGGTATTTCCGTTATCTTTACTGCCTGAGTCAGTATTTCCGTTTGATGAGTCATCATTATTATGACTATCACCTGACTTATGGTCTTTAGCTACGGCAACTGCGACACCCGCACCGGCGGTAAGACCGAGGAAAGCCAGTAACTCCCAGCCGATACCGGATGACTCCCAGGTAATCGGCGCAAGGATCTTGTCACCCTGCTGCTGAACAGATGCTTGTTTATCTGCCATGTTGCCGATATTGTCATGCTCCACCGCAGACTGAGGTGTATAGTCATGCACCTGCTTACCCGCCGTTTCTCCGATAATCTGTCCCGGAACCAGATAATAATCCTCAATAATAATGGAAGGTTCTTCTTCGCCCATTAAAAATAATTTCAGACTATTACCATCACGAACCATGATTACCTTTTGGGGAGCTGCGTTAGTTTGTTTATCCACTAACACATAATCCACCCCGGGGATGGCCTTCAGCACACTTACCCCATTTTTTACGAATGGAGCGGCTTTTTTCGTAATGCGGGTTGCTTTATCAACAACACCTATAACGATGGGCATGTTATGTAACTCCTGTATATAAAATGAAGCAGGTGCCTGTCGAATGAATCTCTGATAAATCAGATTTGATTTTTCCCTGACATAGCCATTAGTTTTGCATCATTATTTATTAGCTGCAGCAGTATATATAACAAGAACGCTCTATCTTCACAGAAATGTATAATGTCAGTATCACTGCAATAGTGTTCCCGATTTTACATACAAAGGACGGTAAAATGAATCATGTTTTTTATCCGGTATATTCCTAAATATATCCGGCAATCAATATCAGCCATGGGAAAAACGCATTTAACTTTCATAATAAGATAAATACTCTGAGTATAATGATTTTAACTTTAATAACCTTCATCATAAAAGCCGTAGAAAGATGATTACACCTATGGGTTTTAAGTAAAATAAAATAAAATATCACCAACAGTGAAAATATCCGGAATTATCTTATAACCAACCATTGGTTAGTTTTATTATAAAAAACTATCTCGCTGATTTTAAATGAATTTAATAAACCGTACTGACATCCATTAAAAACATATCAGGAATAACTGATTTTCGTTAATTCGCGTATAATGTTATTATCACAAGACAATTATTTTCATTATAGCCCGCACAATGGAGTGCCGGTAAAGAGCACCTGGATCTTAAGTTATGGAAAATAACATATCACGCGAATGCGATATCTATACAACCAGTGATAATTGTCACTATCTGCTCACATCAGGTCCGGATTATATTAGTGCACAGCTGCGTAATGGCGAAGTCTGGGAAGCATTTACTGTCGATACCTGTAAAAAATTAACAGAAGATATTGATTCTGCTGTTTTGATCGACATTGGTGCAAACTTAGGTTCCTGGTCAATACCAATGAGTAAACATATCAGCAAAAAAAAATGGCACCGTTTACTCTTATGAGCCTCAGCGCCAGGTATATAATCAGCTTTGCGGAAATATATTTTTAAATAAAATAACCAACTGTCTTGCACATAATTTTGCAATAGGCGACCACAATGGTGAAATTGACACTCCTGTTTTAGATGCTTTCACAGATCAAAATCTTGGTGCCTTATCTCTGGATCCCGATGTATTTAAAGAGCAACGCCCCACACTTCCGGAGAAAACAGTTAAAACTCAGTTAAGTACTCTGAATAGTCTGGAACTTCCTCATGCACATTTAATTAAAATAAGTACAGAAGGAATGGAACTGGAAGTGCTCACCGGTGGAAAAGAATGGTTAATAAAATCAGGATATCCCTATATCATTTTTAGAAACTGGGGAGATTACATGAAATCGACAATAGAAAAGAAAAAGAAAATACTGGCATTACTAAAAGATGAACTGGGCTATGACATAGTGGAAATTGGTGAGTTATATATTGCACAGCACAGTAAAAATACGGGAGCAAAGGTCTTTAGTACAGAAAATGGCTATAAAGTAAAAAAAGAAACTATCATGTATGGTATGGATTTTCTGTCAATGTGATTAAAATAAAAGGGCATATCATAATATGCCCTTTTATCGAAACCGGATAACACACTTAAAAACGCAACAGAAATCAGGAAATGGTATCAATCGCTCAGTTATATAAGACCGACTTACCGGTAACTTAAACTAACCTGCTGCGTTTCCATGTCATAGGTTCCGTTAATACGTAAATCTAACGGATAAGGATCCCAATAAACCAGGGTTCTTATTTCAAAAACAATCACACCGTATTGAGCATACTGATCTTTATCCGCCAGGGGAGAAATAATCAGTGAATCAGGAATAATTCTGTTTTCAAAACGTAATATCGCGTTACGCAGTTTCTCTTCAACCTGTTCCCAGGTCAATTGGCGGGCATACGCCCCGGTTAACGGAGCGATACCATAATTAATAACTGAATCTACAACCGGCGATTTACTGTAGCGCTGTAATTGCCCTTCTGTATTTTCAGTACCAAGGATATTAAGAAGATCACGCAATATCACCGAACGCATTCTACGTGAATCGAAATAAAATTTATCGACAGGCTCACGCCGCTCTTTCGGATGTTCATCGATCAACCGATCAAGCAATGCAGGAAGATATTGTTTTTTATTGTCCAACATTTTCGGTTTCAATATTTGCCATTACCATAGAAACTTTATTCAGCTCAGATAACGAATATTCACCCATATCAGTAATAACCATTTTCCCGCCTTTACCTGTCAGGAAATATTCAGAGATTTGATCCCACTGAGTTTCAAAACCCAGTTTGATTTTATCACTGTCGGTATCACGTACAGGATAGCGAGCCGGGATATAACCATAAAATATATCGTTTTTGACTTTAACCTGTGCATGGATCCAAATAAGATCCAATAAATCCCGTGGTTTTACAATATTAATAGTTTCAATTTCTGCAAACGGAACCCAGCGATAGCCACCAGCAACAATAAATTCGCAAATCGGCCCTAAGCGGCTGTCGTTATCGGCCATCCAGGCAAAATCACCAATCATTTCACCACTACCACCGGCAGCCGGGGCATTTTCAAATGCCTGTAAACGCAATGCTTCTGATTTATCTAACTTATTTTCAATCAGTAATTTATTCGCTTCCCAGATAGATTTCATCCACTCCGGTAACTCCTGCTGCAGCGTCATTGGCTCACGCTTTCCTTTCAGGATCTCTTCACGTAAAATTTCACTGAATACTAAATTTTTATACAGTTCAAGCTGCTTATCATCATTATGCCCATCAATTAATGACCATGTTTCCAGCTGAACCATTGCCTTTTCCCAATAACCTTTCAGGCAATAGAGTTTAAACAGCGTTTCACGAAAAACTAAGTCACTCGGCTGTTGTTTTACCTTATTAAGCATCTCTTCAAAAAATTCATCCAGTGATGAACCAGAAAGAATATCAGAGAGTTTTTGCGTTGTGGCCATTATCAAAATCCTTAATTAATTATAAACGGCTATCTAGGCCTAATTTATAGAGTTCCTTCGAAACAAGTGATGAAACCGAGTCTTTCGCATACGGAATTATTCCATTCGGAGCCAACATTCTGAGAATGTCGTAATCCTCATGCTCATCCTGTGTTAAATCGACTTCTTCCATAGTTGATAGTTCACGCCAGACACGTTCCATAAATGCGGACGTTTCAAAAATACACTCCGTCAGATTCAGGTCTTTTATTTGCTCACAAAGCGAGTCAAAACTACCATCATCATCTGTTGTTAATTTTGCTTCCTGTGTAGGGTGATCTCCGTTCTGAAGAGAATCAATTTCTCCCCATAACAGAAATTTCTTATATTCAACTTCCAGTTTTTTTAATTCATCGCCATTCTTTCTGCTCTCTTCACTGGCATATTCCATTGAAATAAATCCCGCACCCTGCGGTAATATTTCATGAATTTCAATATTACTGAAATCGACTTTCGTCGGAGTCAACTCAGTTAATGCTTCAATAACAGATGCTGACTGACTATTTTCAGCTGCAACAAATGAAAGCGAAAAATGGCCTATCTGAACTGTTGATCCGTAAATTAAGCGAACCTTTGTACCAAAAGGAACCTGCTGTTTATTTACAAAGCAAACCAGCTCCTGACAAATATTCTGTAAAACCGGCCCCGTATTGGTGTAATAAAATAAAACTTCAGTATCCTGACCGCTCCGGGATTGTAATGATACATTCGCCGTGAATGCATTAATAATCACCGGATTATCAATGGTATTTTGTTCAGTCAGCTTGACCGATCCTTTCCGGGTCGGCCAGTTAAAATGCAATAACATGATTCAATGGCCAATAAAGACGTTACATGAGCCACTTGAAATGACGGTACCACACCCGCCACAATCTCCGGCACGGGCAGCCGGAATATTGTTTACAAAGACAGAACATGAAGCACTGGATATGCAACATTTAACGTGGATAGAGCAGCAAACCGGTGCTCCGATAAATGTTTGCGGAATATTATTGGTTGTTACATTACATGACCCTGCTTCCACACATCCGCAGTGACAGGCAACATCACCCATTCGTGCTGCTGGTAACATATTAGCTCCTTATGCTTCCATATTTCTGCTGGGATATAGCCCCCTGAGGGGCTATATCGGTCAGAACGGTATTGAACCAGATACTGTTATGCTTGGGTCTGGTGTCGTTATCGACGGTGTCGTTATCGACGGTGTCGTCAGAGACGGTGTTGTCAGAGACGGTGTCGTCAGAGACGGTGTCGTCAGAGACGGTGTCGTCAGGGACGGTGTCGTCAGAGACGGTGTCGTCAGAGACGGTGTCGTCAGAGACGGTGTCGTCGGTGTTTCAATCGACGGCGATGTTGCTGTTGCCGTTTCAGTTGGTGGTGGCGTCGGCGGACAAATAGTCTTACATGGGATCTTCGCAAAGAAGAAGAATCCCGGTAATCCCGGTACTGCCGGCGCTGCTATAGCAACAGGGCTGCCCGGCTGTGTACCAAATCCGCGGGCATGAGCGTTATCACCAGGGTTCAGGTAGGTACAACAGCCATCCAGGATAAGATCAGATTTCGCTTTGATTTTGATAGTATCAGCAGTGATAACCAACGACCCAAGGCAACCAATAGCTAACTCACCACCGGCTGTCAGTGCAAATGCGCCTCCGACACCCATCTGCATTGCACCACCAACCGCAACGGAGTGGTAACCTCCGACGTTGGTTGCATAGGCACCACCGACGTTAATAGCATAAGCGCCACCGACGTTCGTTGAGCTTGCCGCCGCAATATTGACGGAGTGCGCAGCACCAAAGATCCCGCTATATGCACCGCCGATAACAACCGTATCTGACAAACCAACAATGCGGCTTGATAACCCGACAACATCCTGACTGTAGTTTGCACCCACAATCTCACTGCGGTTGGCACCAACCATGTTGCTCTTGTTAACGCCTACCGTTTCACTGCGGTTCACCCCGATGGTTGAAGCGGAGCTCACACCAATGGTTTGGGTGTGGTTTACACCAATTAACTGATCTTCATTCAGTTTTGTTACGCGGTGCATATTTCGTTCGGCTTGCTCCCAGTACTCTTCGAGTCCCGGTTTATCGTCGAAACGGATACCGTTGTAGTTAGTTTTTCCCCCGCCGATGGTCCGGCTGATCAAACCACTTTGTGTGCGGTTTGCCGGCAGATCCCATGGTGGTGGTGTTACGTTGTTATACAGACTGCCGATAATCATCGGGCGATCAGGATCTCCATGCAGGAAGTCAACAATCACCTCCTGACCTACACGCGGAATATAAATCCCGCCGTAATTATCCCCGGCCCATGCCTGGCCAACACGGATCCAGCAAGAGTCAGCATCCGTGTTATCGCCATAGCGATCCCACAGGAAACGGACTTTTACGCGGCCGAATTCATCTGTCCAGACCGTTTCACCTTTTGGCCCCACAACCAGTGCTGTTTGCGGACCATGAGTGACTGGTTTGCTGATTGTCTGTGGCGGACGATACACTTTTGTTGTCGGCTGAACGACAAAACTGGTATAGATACTGAAGGCGTCACTGTCCGTCTGCTGGTTAATTTCAGTTGCACGCAACTGATTAGAAATAACCAGATATTCACGGTTTGCTTTCGACTGCGGGAAATTCGACATCGAAAATGTCGTACCACAAACCACAGAACGGATTTCACCGGAACCGGTTGCACGGGCACCAAGACAACCTTGTTCTTCACTGCGCACACGCGCAAGGAATTCACCCATACCCGGATCATCATAATCACCCGGCCATTGGTACATTTCAAAGCTGTTATAGTTGGTTTTACGCGGTTTTTTATCCAGTGCGGAGATATCTGCACGGGATTTTTTAAAGTCATAATCCGATGTCAGCCATGATCCCGACGTAATTGTTTCCTGGGCATGGAATTGATCAATATATTCCTGACCATCTTTCGGTTTATCTGATTCATAACGCAGCGTATGGTAGGCCGGGCTGATAGTACGTTTATGAGCACCGACGTGGTCAACCAGCACCAGGCGGTTTTTCATATCATCATGTTCAAAGAACCAGTAAATACCCCACTCTTCCATCAGGCGCTGGATGAAATCAAAGTCCGTTTCACCATACTGAACCTGGAAATCGAGCGGCGGATACATAGCCGACAAGCGTTTTTCAATCGGAAAGTGATAAGTTGATAAAACTTCATCAATAATATCGACGACTGATTTTTGCTGATAAATTTTATAGTCAGATGTCAGTGTGGCCAGGTTGAGCCAGGGACGTACGATAAACTCATACATTGCCTGATTTTCATCGCGGCCGACAAAACGGGCCCGCTCAACAAGACCTGAGATCTCACGATGACCTTTACCGGCTCCGCGCTCAATTTCCAGTCCGTTACCATCAAGTTCGATGGTGACTGTCATCTGCTGGCCGATAAATTTCTTCAGATCCAGATTTGCCGCGGTCTGCCACGGAATGTTCGGGTTTGCGGGCGTTTTCGCAACCACCTTATACTGATACAACGTTGAAAGGGCTTCCTCGCCCTCAAACGTTGATATTGCTAATCCCGGCTCGCCCAGTAAATTGGGCATTGCCGAGCAATGCAAGGTTAATGTTCGAGGCATATTCACACCTAATTGGTTTGATACAAATCAAATTTGTATTAAGCTCATAATTAAACGGAGACATCCATATTTCTGATGTCTATTTTGACTGAGTCTAAAATGTTTCCCTGCCGATTCAGACGCCATAGCCAGGCAGAGTCAAAAGACTTAATACAATAAGGCCAATTCATCCATGGCATCGCGCTAACCCCTCCATTGTCATTGATATTACAATCCAGATAAGTCGTTTCAGATGTAAGTACGTCCAGGTTGTTCTTAAACTGAAACTGTGACTTTAAGAGTACTGACTCCCATAACGGCGAGTAATATCGTTGCAGCGACGTAACCCAACTTCTTAATTTCTTTTCATCTATCACACTGTTTTCATTTTCAATATGAAATGCTATTATTCTGGAACACCAAAAAATAACATTAGATATATTACTCAGATTCTTAATCATCCATTTATCTGAAGTCTTTGTGTACAGAACAATACATTTTCCATCATCGAGAAGACTGAAAGCACCAAGATAAAATGCGTCTTTCTTTGTTGATGCCGGAACAACAAAACACCACGGAAAATGTTTAGAAATCACCTTACTATTCAGTGAATGATTTATATTCAAATGACTGCATTGCCGGATAACACGCTGAATCACGTGATTACTCTTCCGTTTTTTTCTTCCGGAACTATTTCCTAAGCCTGAGAAAATTATTTTTATTTTCATAATGAGCAGCCATTTATCAATATAAAGAAATTGCTCTAATAATTAATAGGAAAAGTCCACAATTAAATACGTGGACGAACAATCTTAATTATAAATACCTATCATTAAATAGAAGTCGGACATTTAAATTTCTTTAGCATTGTATTAATCGGCTTTCCTTTATAGTTCAATCCATTGATATTTATACTGACCTTCTGATCACCAAACTTATAAACTATTACCTGCTTAGCGGCTGATGTCATTTTCTGCTCACTGGCCATATCCATCCAGCGTAATAACGACCACTCTCCCATGAGCACCCGTTCATCGCTGCTTTCTGCGTTATCTGCAGAAACGGCATTCATCGTAATCGTATTTTCAGAATCCGCCTCAGGCCATTTAAATGATTTCGGCCAGACCGGGCCGTGTTTATACGTCAGATTTGTACCATTAATGTTCATACCAAACTGCAATATTCTCGGCGACAGAGCCGGAATGCTTGCCGTAAAACTAAATGATATATTTTCACTCATCCCATTACGAAAAAAAGCTTTTTTGATCTCCTGGGCCTGCTCGAAAAAACGCAGAACCTCCTTATCTTCATTTCCGCGGAGATCTTCGCGCTTATAGCGCCATGGTGAAGTCGTGGTATCAACCAGCTTCACCATATTCTCTTTAAAATAGGCATCAACGATACCGTTAGGCCCGAAAAAAACTTCGAACTCCTCAAGACTGACTTCCTCTTCGCTGTTTGCAAAGGGATAGCTTCCCTGAAAAGAGGCGACACACATGTCGCCTAATTCAAGTTTTACTGCTTCATTGCTCTGTGCGGTAAACTGCTGGCTGAGCTTTGTTGATATCCCGCCCAGCAGCGGCATGATTATCGCTTTAAGCGGTGCCGGCCAGAGCCGGGACTCCGCTTTCAACCGTTTTTCAGCTTCTGACGGAAACGGCAGCGCACTTCCGTCTTCCATGGTTGATTCTTTAATAACCAGATAGTTATGTTGATCGCCTAACATATTGATAATTTTAACCAACCCGTTATCGCTACCCTGACCGGCCTGCATCACCCGGCCGCCCGGTTTTGGAGAAGTATCCAGATTGACTAACCTGTGAAGTGCGCCAAACCGGCGATCCACGTTGTCATACAGAATTTTTTTCTCACGTTGTGATAACGCATCTTTTACTGTTTTAATATCTTTCAGGTTACGGGCAACCGATCCCATACGTCCGGTAGTCAGATTTCTGCCCGCCTGAGTCTGGGACAGATCCGGCATTTCGGATTCCTGTTTTGCAAAATCAACCGATACCGCAGTTTCATGCGCAATCTGCGTCATCATGTCAATCAACGGGGAATCCGGTGAGCTGAGGATCTGCAACGCATACATATCAAACGTTGTATCGTTTCCCACCGCTCCGTCCGGGACCAGTTTTTTTAACTGGATCCCGTTAAGAAACTGATTCCACGTTGCCACATATTCCTGAAGATAGAGTTTCAGAACCGCTTCTTCAGTTTCTGTCATATAGAAGCCGTCCAGTTGCTTAATCTCAACTTTACGGCCTTCGTTTTTTTGTCCGGTGATCCAACTATCCTCAGACTGGATAGTTTTCACGTACTCTGTCAGTTTTTTTTTTAAAAACCTGATGATAGCCGGCATTGGTAAAAATGCCGGGGATACCATTTACCGCGAGTGTTTCATCGCTGATTTCCAGAATACTGCCTAACTGATCACCACTTAGCTTATACAGGGTTATATTCTCAGGCGCCTCTGTCATCGCCTGTTCTTTAACCTTCTGATACAGGCGCGAGGCTAACGGCTTTTTTTGCAGAACCACACGGGCTGCCGCAACAAGACGGTCATTAATCTCTGAGTTATACTGATTCCAGTTCGGATCATTAAACAGCTCTTCCAGGTGAGAAACAAAAACAATCGTCTGACCATAATTCTCAATCATATGCGTTGTCTGTGCTTCTTCTGTCAGCGATTTAATCAGGTAATCTTTATCAAATTTCCCTTCACCGTGCAGGATCAGATATGTTTTAAGCTTATCGTAAATAACATCCTGGTTATCGGTCGTCACCGCATCAAACAGGGACTTCTCTGTCATTCTTTCCAGAGAGAAAAGCAGCCAGCGTTGCAGGAAATACTGATAAATCTTGTTCGATTCTTCCTGGATATCAAAACCGACATACAGACCGTAACGATAAGAAAGACGCGGATCTTTAAAGTCAAACACACCCAGAACCGGAATATCCTGTGTCAGTGACAGCATTTTCGCCAGTAAACCGTCGCTGTTCGTTTCCAGATACTCATCCACGACAGTCGATACCTGTTCGACTTTCTCAGTAGCTTCATCCAGATAGACACGGTTATTATGATAACTGTTCACCAGTGCATAACATAACCAGATAGTCAGC
Source organism: Morganella psychrotolerans (assembly GCF_001676055.1). Taxonomy (GTDB): domain Bacteria; phylum Pseudomonadota; class Gammaproteobacteria; order Enterobacterales; family Enterobacteriaceae; genus Morganella; species Morganella psychrotolerans_B. The sequence continues at coordinate 68,319 of NZ_LZEX01000002.1, forward strand.
AGGATACACAACAGATGTCCGGTAAGCGTCTGGAAGCGGTACTTCGCAGTCAGTGCCAGGTTATAGCGCACCAGATTGCGGTCACGGATAAAGTTATCAAACAGCTGTTTCAGGAAGAAATGCTTGCCGTTAACGTTTTCCTGAACCAGACGATCTTCCGTATCTTCAGCCTTATCAGCAATAGCATCTTTACCTTCAAGGCTGCTCGCCATATCACGCCATTTCTGGACAATGGTATGCGGATTAAGCAGTGACTGCATCGTTGACTGCGTACTGCTGGCAAAGTAAATACCGCGCAGTGACGTATATTTCTGCGTGTCATCATAGCGGGATGGCGAGAAAACATTCTGACCAAACTCGGTGATGGCATCCGCCAGTAAACGGAAATCCTGTGGCAACTGATACATGCGTTTACGCGTGGTGACATCATATTCATCCAGCATACGCGCGGTCATATCTTTATCGAGGCGGCTCTCCAGCCCGGATAATTCATTGCGCAGGACATCGCGGATCTCGACAACGGCATCCGATTTCTTCTTCTTCTCACCGAACGGCAGTGTGAAGCCCCAGATCTGATCACGCTCTTCGAGTGTCAGGGATCGGAAGTATTCATCAAAACCGGACACCATATCCATTTTGGTGATCAGTACATACACTGGGAAACGGACACCTAACTCATGACGCAGAAAGTCCAGTTGTGTTCTGAATTTTGACGATAATGCATACAGCTCTTTTTTATCTTTGCCCATCAGATCAGTGACAGGAATTGTCACAACCACACCATTGAGTGATTTCAGCGGACGGTTTTTCTTGATGGCTTTAACTAAGGCATCCCACTCACCGCTGTTTTCATCAAGTTCATTGATGTATTTACCGGAAGTATCAACAAAAATAGCTTCGTTGGTAAACCAGCATTCACAGTTTGTGGTCGGGGTACTCTCTTTAGAGACGCGAAGCAATTGTTCCGGCAGCGGGAATTCCTGACCCGATGACAGGATCGCCGTAGTTTTCCCTGCGTCCTTCGGACCCAGCATCATGTACCACGGCAGATCGTAAACGACTTTCTTCGGACGCCAGAAATAGCTCCAGCGGGAAATTTTACGGCCGGTGTATGCGACATACCGTGCAGCGTTGTTAATAATAGCAACTACTTCACGATAACGTTCCACCCGTACTGAGTCGACTCTTCTGTTTTTAAAGAAACGATCCAATTTTTCCGGGTTAAAGCGCAACATGGAGATCAGCAGCCAGACGCAGTACAACAACGTCGCCAGCGTGATAACCCCGATAACAATCAGACGAGGGGTTGTCTCCTCAAAAGGATAGGATTCACCAAGTAACAGATATGGCGAAAAGACCCAGAATGTGACGCAGACCGTCAGTACCCCGAGCAGAAAACACGGAACACGGCACCATAGCCCGACAAATATGACAGCCAGCAGTACGATATATGTAATCCGTGATGTGCTGTCTTCAAGCGGACGGATTTCACCGTAGCCGAATGTCGGTCCCAGGTACCATATAATGGCGGCTAATAACAAAAAGAAGAGAAAAATCAGGACTCTTTTTGTAAACCGTAGTGCAAATGTTCTATTCCAGAATGACATTTTTAAAACTCACAGATAGGTAACATAAACTTCAACACGCCGGTTCAGCGCACGCCCCTGCTCATCTTTATTACTGCTGACAGGTTGTGAAGCACCCATGCCTTTTGTCTGAATGTTCTGGGAAGGGATCCCGGTCCGCACAAAGAACTGACCCACAGATTCTGCCCGTTTCAGTGACAACTCTTCATTACTCGCAAACTTCGCCCGTCCGATAGGAACCGAGTCAGTATGGCCGGAAATAACCACTTTACCGTCGACGCGTTTTACTTCATCAGCTACGCGAACAAGGATACTGTCCATTTCAGGTTTAACTTCCTGTTTCCCGGAGAGGAACATGGCATCACCACGGAATATCACAATACTTTGCGGACCCGTTTCATCCACGGTAACCAACCCTTTGGCGATTTCATCTTTCAGTAAAATAGCCAGGCGCATCCGTGGTACGGCAACTGCCAGTTGAGTATGTTTCAGTTCACCACGTTTGAGTGAGGCGACCCGGTCATTAAATTCACCAAGATCAACCATCAGCCAGTATTTGAAGAGAGCAAACAGACTGATCAGAATAAAGCCGCTGATAATTATTGAGATACGAACAGGTAAATAAACCCGGCGTACTTCATTATCATCCTGAGTCACTGTCGCATTCGGCGATAACGCTGCCGGTACAGAGTCTCTCGTGCTCTGCTGTAATGAAAGCAGACGCTGACGGATTTTATTCAGCTGACGATCGCCGTTTTCAATAATACTGTAGCGACCTTCAAACCCGAGGCCGAGAATACGGGAAAGGATATCCAGTACATCCGTGTATTCCTGCGGGTTCATGGATAAACGACCAATCAGCAGGAAAAATTTATTCCCCCCGTCGTTATCCCCTTCAAAGTGGTTCAGAAGGTTACTCTGAGACCAGCCGGAGGCCAGACCCCAGGCTTTTGAGTGAACAGATTCATCAACTGCGGTACAAATGGCATAACGGATAATCGCCATTTTCTGCCATGCAATACTCACGGCATCACACACCGCCGTGAAAGTGGCAATTTCGTTCTTCAGGCTCTTTTTAAGAATTTCCACCTGTTTCAGATCAGAGACCTGATCAGGCAGTTCACTGAGCGCCCGTAATAATGGCTGCACAGCTTCAAGTAACGGATCTTCTGCCCGGCTTACACGCTGAATCCGGGCCTGGATGCTTTCGCTTTTAATTGCAAGATCACGGTAATCAATCGCTTCTGCTCCCATGCCCAGCGGATCACTGTCCAGCGGAGCAAAGAAACTACCATCATCATGCAAAAAAGCCCCCATCGACTGAGGGGTCTGCTCTTCCTGATTCTCCGTCGATGCGCCGTCAGAGCCTTTTTGGGCCTGATCAGGATCATCACCGTAATTGTCATTAAACAGATTCATTAATCCCTCACGCCCCAAAGCTCAAGCCGTATCCCCGGGAAATCCCCGGCAACGTGAAGGGCAAGGGATCCGCTGTTGAGAATATTTTCCCAGTAAGGCCCCTGCTTCATCAGTTCAAAATACAGATACCCGGAGGTATAAGGTATTTGTCTTGGTGGTACAGGCAGGTTACGTAAAATCAGGCCCGGCAGGTGAGAACGTACCAGTTCCTGAAGCTTATGCGGCGAGCTTATCTTTGTCTGCGCCACAAACTGATGCTGCATAACATCCAGTGGTAACTGAGATGATGCAGCCAGTACCAGATTGGAGAAACCGCGCAATTCGCTCGGAATAACCGATGCAGTCCAGACACCATGCTCCTGACGTACCAGCGGAATACTCTGACCGGAACGAACGAGCATCTGATTGAGCAGACCATGAACTTCATCCACTAACGGGCGGATAGAAGCATAGAGATTGGCGTGATCATAGCCCGGGGCAACATTCGGACGACGGGTTTTTGCCCGCAGGAATGTGGATAATTCACCCGCAAACTTTGCCAGCTCTTCATAAATAATGATGGGTGCCGTTTCCGGAATATGGCGCAGATGGTTTAAAATCGGCTCATATTTATTGAAAATCTGTAATAACAGATAGTCCACAACTTCCGCACTGGCGCTGGCTTTACCATCACTGGATGCCAGACGTGATGCCAGCATATCCGCACGCATTTTTACCAGACCGTTCAGGTGGGTTATCCACTCCATCAGCAGGTAGTTTGCGGCGTAACCGGTTACCGGAGGGATATGGTCTTCAAAGTGAAGCAAAACGCTGCCGTCAGGCTGAATCGCTTTAACTTTTGCCAGCGCAATACCAATCCATGATTCCGTCATTTCTGTTTCCGCCATCAGGCGTAAACGCATACGCGCCAGCTGGATCGGCTTCGGTCCCTGACGTACGGAGTTGGTATCATTAATCTCTTCTTCGAATGAATTGAAACGCGCTAATGAACTTGCATCAAATTCATCAAAAATAGTTTCATCACTGTTATCAAGGCGCAGCGGTACAGCCAGATATATCATCTTTCCCAGATGCTCGGCTGTAATGGTTAAGGGTTCCGGTTGCTCATCATGACCGGGGATCCCGAATGGTGTACCATCCGGAAAAACGCCCTGTCCTGAACGTAAGACTAACTTGCCATAAGACAGCGCCTCACGGTCAATCTCGTATTGTGCAAAACCCCAGAAGAATGGACTAATGGTCGCTGCACGTTTATGAGCAATATATTCAAAGTAACGTTCTTGCTGTTGGAATAGCTGAGGGCGCAGGAACAGTCCCTCACTCCATACGACTTTATTTGTTCTCACAACTCATCCATTCTCTTTGATTGACACAACTGAATTTGAAAATAAGACTTTAATTTCATGTTCAGGCTCGGTAAATAAAATGTATTTTTCAGTCCATGTTGCACCGCGCAGATTATCCAGCGAATAAACAGTGCTCCATTTGGCATTACTGATATCTTTATAAGCGGCGATTATTCCGATATAGGGATAATCTGAATTAATCTTGTAATCTATTACTTTCGTTTCACCCGGCCTGATGATATATTCCAAAATAAGCATTTCGTTTTCAGGGTTAGGCTTGTTTTTATATAAATACGTTAAATAGTCCGTACTTAAAAATGATTGTTTAGATTTAACAGCATAAACAAATATATTCAGCGGCGATGGTAATCGGTTTTTACTTTTATTAATTTCAGCACTGGCCACTAAAGTAATTTTGAGCTCTGACGCTGACTTAGCTTCAGATGGAGTTGATCTGGCAAAATTTAAAATACTGCACCCTGTTAATAACAACGATATCACAAGGACACACAAGATATTTGCTACTTTAAAATCGGTATGTTTCATGACTGTATTGATCGACATATAACCATGCCTGGCATTATTGAAAATGCTTATATGTATAAATAACTAAGAGTGTGTAATAATATTGTCCGCCATGTTAAATTGCAAACAATTAAATATGTATTAAACCGAGAGTTGGGAATAAAAACCTGCCACCCGAAAATGGCAGGTTTTAATTCAATACAAAATGTTATCAGCCAATCAGGTTAGCTTTAACATCGTAGGTTGCTGCGATAGTACCAGATTTGTTACCATCAGCATTCTGAATTACATATTCCTGAGTCATCTTAGTGAAAGAGAATTTAACCACTTCACGCGGACGGCTTTCATCTTCAACAGAACCCTGCATCGCAACATCAGTAACGATAACATCAGTAAATTTGATGATCAGGTATTCCAGTGGTGTACCACCCGCTTTACGTACGGTAAATTGGATGTCTTTGATGTGTTTACCAGATAAGCAGTAGCTCAGCAGGTTTGGACTTGCACGGTCAGTGTAGTGAACAAATGTGAAATCTTCCACAGTTGCTTTACCAGAACCACCACCTGAACCACTGTGCATGTTGGACTGCTGGTTAACACCCCAGCGCCATGACAGAACTTCAATCTCATCCTTGTGTGCGTGATCCAGTGCTTCACCATCGATGCCTGCGATTCTTAAAAACATATCTTGAGCCATCTGTATTTCCTCTTATTAATGCATTAATCAAATTAACTTTGACAGGTAATCACGCCCTGTGATTACCGCTTTGTTGTGCCGGATATTGAATCTGATATCCTTATGAGTCTCACCGGCAACTAACTACTATTCTCTTTATGAAGCGAGAGAATTTTTCTTACTGATGCGGTTACGCAGCACCTTTCAGTGATGGTAATTTCGCAACCATACGTAAAGATACGGTCAGACCTTCCAGCTGGAAGTGCGGACGCAGGAAGAATTTAGCCTGGTAGTAACCAGGGTTACCTTCAACATCTTCAACAACCACTTCAGCCGCTGCCAGCGGACGGCGTGCTTTCGTTTCCTGAGAAGAGTTAGCAGGATCCCCGTCAACATAGTTCATCAGCCAGTCATTCAGCCATTTCTGCATATCATCACGCTCTTTGAACGAACCGATCTTGTCGCGGACGATACATTTCAGATAATGCGCGAAACGGGAGCAGGCAAACATGTATGGCAGACGCGCTGACAAGTTGGCGTTTGCAGTTGCATCCGGATCATAATATTCAGCCGGTTTTTGCAGAGACTGTGCGCCGATAAACGCTGCATAATCTGTGTTTTTGCGGTGAATTAACGGAATGAAACCATTTTTGGACAGTTCAGCTTCACGACGGTCAGAAATTGCGATCTCTGTAGGACATTTCATGTCCACGCCGCCATCATCACTCGGGAATGTGTGGCAAGGCAGGTTTTCAACAACACCACCACTTTCCACACCACGGATGAGCGTACACCAGCCGAACTGCTTGAATGAACGGTTGATATTGACAGCCATCGCGTATGCCGCGTTTGCCCATGAATATTTGTTATGATCCGCGCCGTCAGTTGTTTCTTCGAAATCGAATTCGTCAACCGGGTTGGTGCGGATACCGTATGGCAGGCGGGCCAGGAAGCGTGGCATTGCCAGACCGATATAACGGGAATCTTCAGACTGACGCAGGGAGTTCCATGCGGCGTATTCCAGATTCTGGGTAAAGATTTTAGTCAGATCACGCGGGTTAGACAGTTCCTGCCATGAATCCATCTGCATAACAGAAGGCGATGCACCGGTAATGAACGGCACGTGTGCAGAGGCAGCAACTTTCGCGATAGAACCCAGCAGATCAACATCCGGCGGAGTATGATCAAAGAAGTAGTCAGCAACCAGGCAGCCATACGGCTCGCCACCTAACTGGCCATATTCTTCTTCATAAACCTGCTTGAACAGCGGGCTCTGATCCCATGCAACGCCTTTATAGCGTTTCATGTTACGACGCAGTTCATCTTTAGAGATGTCCATGAAACGTAATTTCAGTTTCTCGTCGGTTTCAGTATTGTTGACCAGATAATGCAGGCCGCGCCATGCGCTTTCCAACTGCTGGAACTCTTTATGGTGCAGGATCAGGTTGATCTGCTCTGACATTTTCAGGTCGATTTCGGCAATGATTGACTCGATATTTTTATACGCGTCATACGAAATCGTAATTGAGTTGGCTAATGCTTGTTCAGCCAGTGTTTTAACTGCGTTCTGTACCGCAGTTTTAGACTGTTCAGTCTTTGATTTAAACTCCTGCGCTAACAGTGAGCTGAAATCACTTTTTTCCTGAGTCTGCGTCGCTTTAGCGCCCGCATTTTTCTGAGTATTTTGAGCTAACATATTTCTGGCACCCTACAATTCTTAATCGTCCTGAGACGGATCTGCAACTTTGTCTTCACGCTTTGGTGCAGACGCCAAGGTTTTCAGCAGTTCTTTATCCTGCAGAATTTGCATGATCAGACCTTCCGCCCCTGCTTTACCATCCATGTAAGTTTGCAGGTTAGTTAACTGAGTGCGTGCTTCAAGCAGCTCAGCCAGCGGCTCGATTTTGCGGGCAATTGCATCCGGTGCAAAATCATCCATGCTTTCAAACGTAATATCGACCATCAGCTGACCGTCACCGGTTAAGGTATTTGGTACAGCAAAAGCAACACGAGGTTTCATGCTCTTCATGCGGTCATCAAAATTATCGATATCAATACTCAGGAATTTTCTGTCTGTAACAGGAGGAAGCGGCTCCAAAGGCTTACCGGATAAATCCGCTAAAACACCCATTACAAATGGCAATTCAATTTTTTTCTCACTACCGTAAATCTCGACATCATATTCAATTTGCACGCGCGGAGCGCGGTTTCTTGCTATGAACTTCTGAGCACTACCGTTATTAATTCGCATACCGTGATTCTCTTATTTTGTTTAATTTGATTAGTAAGAATACTAATATTACTTCACTCAAATTAGCCGGTTCCATTAGTCATAATAAACAGCTGACTTTTGACATAAGGCATATTTACATATTAAACGTTATTAACGCAGATATACTAAGATAAATCCGTTTGTTATGAACAGATTATATTCATAACAAACTTTTAGGATTATTTGTAAACTACTTCCAAAATTGTTTTAGATTGAACATTACCAGCTGACACACTGTTAGAGCCGGCAAAATAACTCACATAATAATCTTTGCTTACTGACGAATATAATCCCGGAATAATATAACGCTGAGCACTGGTCGGATCGTCAATACGAATATGTTTTAAATTCATATCTCTTAATCTGAGCTCAACATCTTTAGCAAAATTAGCTCCCGGACTATTGAGTAAATTCATGGTTCCCGATGCTAAATTACCTGAGCTTTTAAAGTACAGGTCTACATTAACATTTACAGGACAATTATTTAAGGCAACTGTAAACTTAGTTGCACCGGCTTCATTCCCTGCAGATGATAACGTTTGAGCTGAAATAGTTGGTAACTTAACTGTTTCATTTTCAGACCCGCCATTAACAGAGATAGTACAGGTTCCCTCTTTGTAGATCCCTTTGAATTCTACGTTTATATTGCAATTATCACATATAAACTCCGCCTTAGAGTATGTAAATATTCCTAAAAAAACCAATAAGAATAATGCACTAGTCATTACAAAAATTATGCGTCGGTTAATTAAAGACATTAAATACATTTAACCTCCAATTGAACTACTGAGTTCCCTGATTCGGATATTTTCTTCGCAATAAATGGTTCCGGATTAATAACACACTCTCCGACCGTGCCTGATTTAACAGATAATGTTTCACTGGCACCATCCCAGCCTCTTAAATATGCCATCCCTGCCTGGCCAACTATTGTCTGGTAATCTCCGCTGCCACTATAAACGTTTGTACCAATAGGCAAATAGTTACCACTCTTATCTCTGATAATAAGAACAACAGGCTTACCAACAACTGTTTTTATCTTAACAGCAATAATTGCCCCGTCCCGCGGAACAACGGTTGACTGGTCATCAATAAGATCCACATCCGGGTTTGCCTTACTGACATCAAGACCAACCTGGTTTTCTCTGTACGAATTCAGACCCGGAACAATGGCATAGCCTCTGCTGTCAACCTCACTGCCGTAGCCATTCAGTGCTGCACTACCGCTTGCACCCGGTGCTTCAATAATCGCAAATGCCGAATCACCGACAGAAGGACCTAAAGTTACCCCGCCGGCGTGTGCGACAACACTACCGTTAGCCGAGATAGAAGCTTGTCTGTTAGAGCGGTTATCCATGGAAACCGTCGAACCAAAGCTCCCGACAGAAGATCGGTAGTTAGCTGAAGCATTCAGGCTGTCACTGGTCTCTGAATGTGAGTTAGCCGTCGCACCAACTGAGTAATTCAGCTCACTTTGATCACCCTGAGAGCCGGAAGCTGTTGTCTGGAAAGACGTATTACTATCAGCGTTTCTGGTCGCCGTCAGTGTCAGGTTATCAAACGCCGGCTTATCCAGATAAGAACGGAAGAACGGTATATTGACACTAACCATATAGGTATTGTCGTACGAATCTTCACCTGTTTTTGCACGTTGATATGCAAGGCTGTAGGAGAAATAATCCAGGCTTTGCTGATAGGAGACTGACCACTGCGTAGATGCTGCACGGTTAACCCAGTAATCATAATAATTCCCCAGTACCGTGATCGAACTGCGATCCCATAACCGTTGGTTTACGTTTACTGAATACTGATTTTTTGCTCTGACGCCAAGGTAGCTGTTAAAAAGCTCTCCGTCTGAATTATGCTTATTGATATAATAGTTTTCGCCTTTTTCTTTGAGCATGACTGCATCGCGAAAACTCAGATAGCCATCGTTTGAATAACGATAACTGGATACCAATATATTGGTATCTGTTTGTTCAAAAAGTTTACTGTAACTGATACGGAATGATTCACCTGATTGTGATTTATCTTTTAAATCACTCTGCGCATGGGTCATATCCAGTGAAATACCCCCCAGTGGCGTATTCAGTGCATTACCTATTGCCGCAGCCTTATAATTTTCAGATAACTGGAAACCGGCATACCAGGTTAAAAAGTTATTTATCCCCTGAACGAATTCACCTTCCACAACAACAGGAGAGGCACCGGAGGAATCATCACGGAGTTCACCGGCAGAAAGTGAATACAATATAGTATCCGGATGCAGCATCATCGGTGGTGCTGAGAAGACGACATCCTGTACTTTTTCACGTCCGTCGGCTTCAATAATAACTAACTGAAGTGTCCCGTTATGACCAAGCGCACCATAGTCTTTAATTTCAAACGGACCTGGTGTGACGGTTGTTTCATAAATTGTATAATCATTTTGTCGCAATAATACGCGGGCATTACTATCCGCTATACCGGCAATAGTCGGTACGAAATTATTGAGTGAATCAGGCAGCATTTTTGTGTTTGAACCAAGCGTTATCCCTCTTAATCCATGTACATCAAAAATACGGCCCGTTGTAAATGTTTCACCAATAGTTAATCGACTTTTTAATGGTGTAATATCGGTTTCAGCATAAAGTAAAATATTTTTATTACTGAATTTATTATTCTTTGACCACTCCGAGTTACTCCGGTTTCTGAAACGCCAGCCCCCGTAGTTAAACCCGGCCGTCCAGTTAATATTGGTATTATAATCCGTTTCTTTACCCGAAAATGATTTACTGTTTGACATATAACTGTTCAGGTTATAATCGACAAATAGCGCGGTAACCCCTTCATCCCAACGGGACGGATCAATATAATCGGCATACTGATGATGTAAATTAGCTTGAGGTACAGTAATATTCAGCACTAAATCTGCTGTGTTGTAATATACCTTTGCATAATTAACAAAATAACCGATCGGGTGACATCCCCCGTTCGCAGCATAATCAGTTTCTGTCTTTGGCCGGCTGCCGACCTTGTTATCCGGGATAATACCTAACGCTTCAATCTGCTCCAGAGTGAAACAAGCTTCAGCACGTTTATTATTTTCATTATTCTTAAAAAGAACGCTCTGTTTACCTCTGTTAACGTCATTCAGAACTAATTCTGCTGTATAGTTCCCCTCAGGAATGGGGTTACCATAGCTATAATCGTCAATATCAACATCCAGCCCCTGAATAAAACTGGCGTTATATTCAATTTTTTCATTATCACTCTTACCACCAGTCAATGAAGTAGTGTTACCGAATGATACTGCCGGAAATAAAAACGAATAGAGCATTAATCTCCATTGACTTTGTTTCATACTAATACTCCTGTTATCGGCAGTTACACTCCCTGTCAACTGCCTGTGTTAAATCCCTTTAAAACAGCATTATTTGGCGATGGTAAATCCTGAGCCTGATTTAACAACTTTTGTTGCAACCTGGCTGCCAAAGTCATTTAAAATAACAAAGGTAAATTCAGATATATCTCCATTTATTTTCTGAGCATTTTCTTCCTGATAATACTCTGAAGATGACATAGGACTGACCATATCAGCTCTTATATCTACATCCTTACCATTAATTTTTGCTTTTATCCCGATTACAGAAATGTAATACGGCGATGTACTTTCAACTTTTAACCCGGTCCCTTTGCTGCCGTTATTGACAACACTCCATTTAAGTTTATCCAACTCGCTGGTAACGGTACCTTTCAATAACGATTCAGGCCGGTAGAAAAGTTTAATTCTTGTTTTAAATGCCAGATCTAAACGCTGGGTAGCATTTTTTGAATCTGTAGTTTCCGGCGGGATTTCCAGAACATTAAAGTAGTAAACAGATTCTTTGTCCTGAGGAAGTGCCATACCATTATAAATAACACGTACACTTTGCCCTTTATTCGGCTCAATGCGGCTGATAGGTGGCGTAATAACAAACGGAAGCTTGGCATTATTGATGTTATTTACTTCAATACCATCATCAGCCCAAACCTGAATAAGTGCCGGCTGAGTCTCATCCCTGTTATTAATTCTTACGACCTGCTCTTTTTTACTGCCATCAAATATTACACGGGTACCCTCAATAGCAACTGCGCTATATGCAAGACCCGAAAAAATGGTATAAATAAATACCGATTGTAGTGATTTAATCAACATGGCAAACCCCGGATAATTGAAAGACAGAGCCGGGAATACGGCTCTGTCTGCTATGACTATTACTGATAAACTAAGGTATACATAACTTTAGCTGCAACTTTACCCGCAGTAGTTATACCTGTTGCATAATAACCACCAAAGTATTTAAATTCTACTTTACCAGCTGCATCAGGTTTAACCCATTGACCATGGTCGCCAATTTTAATCTGAGTACTGTTACCGTCACCGGTAATAATTTTAACCTGAACATTTTTGGCATCATTCGCACCAGTTAATGAGTTTTTCAGGTTACCAGTTGCGGGATCCCAGGCTGTTGTTGCACCTGTTGGTTCGAAGTTCATTGCAACTTCATTATTTAAAAGTGCATCGGAAATTTTTGGAGTCGGGCATGTAACACGAACTTTAAATGGTGTATAACCACCTTCTTTACCGGCAACATCTAATGTTTTAATTGATACAGCAGGTAATTTAACTGTCTGATCTTTATCGGCTGGTTCGATTACACACGTTTCGGTGATCAACAGGCCATCAAATGTTACAGTACCCTGTCCTTCAGCAAATGCGTTAGAACCGGCTAACAGTGCACCTGACACTAATAATGCTAACTTAATTTTGTTCATACTATATCCTTAATATATGATTTTTAACTCACTTCATTGCTTTTATGTAAAACGGAATACCTGACATTACTCTGATGTCACAATAAAGCCGTTTTGGTTATCACTACTCAAACTAATCTTTTGAATAGGCGATTCTGAGTTCCGGTTTAAAATATATAAACCGACTTTTGGTAAAATATGCTGTTCAATAAAACGGATCAGAATACGGGCACCTGTTTCAGCAACTGAACACTGACTGATAATTGAATTAACCACGTCATCGTTATATTCAAATGCAGCACCGTGATGGGCAAACAAACGCTGACCAATACGATCCATGTGAATGCGGACAATACGGCCCAACGATTCATCCTGTAACGGATAATATGGCACGACACTCAGACGTCCCAGGAACGCGGCCGGGAATACTTTCAATAATTCCGGCTGGAGTGCGGTACGCATCCCGTTAAGATCAGGTGCTGTATCCGGATCAGCGCTCAGGCTTGAAATCAAATCACTACCGGTATTACTGGTCAGTAAAATAACAGTGTTTTTAAAATCAATGACGCGGCCTTCACCATCTTCCATACGCCCTTTATCAAAGACCTGGAAAAACAGTTCATGAACATCCGGATGCGCCTTTTCCACTTCATCCAGCAATACAACACTGTAAGGTTTTCTGCGGACCGCTTCTGTTAACACACCGCCTTCACCATAACCGACATAGCCCGGAGGTGAACCTTTCAGAGAGGAAACGGTATGCGCTTCCTGATATTCACTCATATTGATGGTGATAATATTTTGTTCGCCACCATAGAGCTGCTCAGCAATCGCCAGGGCAGTTTCTGTTTTACCGACACCGGAGGGACCTACCAGCATAAATACGCCGATAGGTTTCTGCGGATCAGCCAGACCTGCGCGGGAAGTCTGGATAGACTCACTGATAATATCCAGTCCGTGCTTCTGACCGATAACACGCTCTGCCAGATGGTTAGGTAATTCCAGCACTGCATTTAATTCATCTTTCATCATCCGGCCGACAGGAATCCCCGTCCAGTCAGCGACGATAGCCGCAACAACAGATGCATTTACTTCAGCCTGAATCACCGCATCCTCACGCTGATTGCACTGAATACCGTCAAGCTCGCTTTCTAAATCTGCCAGCTGCTTCTGCAATTGCGCAAGCTGCTCTTTATCACTGAGAACAACGGTTTCTGTTACAGTCTCTGCTTCAGCAACCGCAACATCAGTGTCAGCTGCACTGTCAGCAGCAACAATAGTTTCTTCAGCAACAAACTCCGATTCTTCTACCTTTTCACCACTGATTAATGCCTGAATCTGACTGCGGATTTCCACAATCGCGGCAACTGTTGATTTCTCTTTCAGCCAGCGGTTTTCCATTTCTTCAGCAAGAACAGATTGTTCTTTAATATCGTCGCGCAGTGACTCAAGCGTACTGTTCTCTTCGCGACCGAAATGCAGCGCTTTTTCTGCCAGAGACAATTCAGATGATGCGGTTTGTGTTTTGTATTTCAGCTCCTGCAAATCTCTCGGCGCAACATTTTGTGCAACCGCAACACGGGCGCAGGCAGTATCAAGCAGACTGATTGCTTTATCCGGTAACTGACGGGCAGGAATATAACGATGAGATAAACGCACCGCTGACTGAAGCGCTTCTTCCATGATCCAGACACCGTGGTGCTTCTCAAGCATCGGAACCAGACCACGCAACATCGCGACACTCTTCGCTTCAGACGGTTCTTCAACCTGTAACACCTGGAAGCGGCGGGTCAGCGCAGGATCTTTTTCAATATGACGCTTAAACTCACTCCAGGTGGTTGCACCGATGGTTCTCAGCTTGCCGCGGGCCAGTGCCGGTTTCAGTAAGTTTGCCGCATCACCGGTTCCGCTATTACCACCGGCACCAACGAGTGTGTGAACTTCATCAACAAACAGAATAACCGGGTTCGGAGAAGACATCGCTTCTTCCAGAACGGATTTCAGGCGGGATTCAAATTCACCCTTCATACTCGCACCCGCAGAGAGTGCGACGATATCCAGGTTCAGCAGACGTACTTTTACCAATGCCGGAGGTACATCACCGGCAGCAATGGCCAGCGCCATTCCTTCAACTAACGCCGTTTTACCGACACCGGCTTCACCGGTCAGTAACGGGTTGTTCTGACGGCGGCGCAACAGAATATCAATCATTGTATTGATTTCATGCTCACGACCAATAACCGGGTCAATTTTACCTTCACGGGCAAGTGCAGTTAGGTCAGTGGTGTACTGAGCGAGAGTTGCTTTACCGGATTCTCCGCCCATTGCATTGCTGGCTTCGCCCGGCATGCTATTTTTACCGCCCAGTTCGCTGTCATCTGTTGCGTTCTGATCAGCTTCCGGTGAATCTTTTGTGATAAAGGCCAGGTCTGCCGCAAGAATATCCAGTGGGATTTTGTCAAACACAGGGGAGATGGCGGATAACGCACGACGCAGCTCCATAGTAGTCAGACAGGCGAGTAACAAATGACCGCTGCGGATAGCATTTTCTGAATATTCCAGACTTGCACATACCCAGGCACGTTCAATAGCCATTTCAATATGATATGAAAAATCAGAAATAGAGCTGGCACCACTAGGCAAACGAATTAACGCCTGCTCCATCCCTTTTTCCAATAATTGGACATCAAGCTGGAAGTGACGGGCAATCTGCCGGACATCACTCTGCTCTTGTTGCCACAGCTGAATCATCCAATGAACGAGTTCAACGTATGGGTTACCTTTTAATTTACATAGTGTCGTTGCACTTTCGATACTACGGAAAAGAGTTGTATCGAGTTTTCCAAATAGACTCTGTCTGCTGAAAGCCACAATTATTACCTAATCAAGTGTTGTTTATACTAATAATTCATCCTTTACAGGATGTACGATTTATAAAACATATTATGTTCCTGAATATCCGCCCCGTTAATTGGCACAAATAACTAGTTCAATATACGAGAATAGCAGAGAACATATAAATATTAGTTTCTCTATTATCAGAAACGTTGAGTTATAATAAAAACAAACAATGTTACTTAGCAATAAGACTTTCGCCTAACTTGACTCTGAGAGAGTTCACCTGAGTAACAAATTTTAATTCCTACTATAGTACACACCATCTTGAGGTTCACTACGCGTCTTTTATATAATGAGATTATTACGCGCCATGGAAAAATACAACTATCCGTACGAATAAACTCACTAATTTGGACAATTCCTAAGATATAACGAAACAAATATAAAAACCGTTGTTACAACACACGAAAAACAAATTAAAACCAAAATAAAATCAACAGATTGAGACATTCAATACACTATGACAGCAATGAATATCAAATGAGTATATTGCAAAACAAAAAACCGATTAAGTTTAAAAAACAATTAATGACAAGATGAAATCAGCTCAATGAAACAATGATACAAATTATCACACCCGGTTACAACAGATGAATATAATCACGCGTATTCAACCTTACTATCTTTCTTATTTAATAAGTTTAAACTCGGTAAAAATCTCGGCATAACATTAAAAATGCAAGCGCAGCAAATGAATATAATATATTCACATGACAATCATATAGTGTTCATCGCTATTGTTATTTATTTTATCTATCACATAATTACCGTATAACAGGGTAATTACACGGTAATGCAGACTTATCTGATATCGATTAAAACACCCTCGTTTTATTTTGTTCAGGACTTTACTTCAGCGTCTTTTTTTTTATATTTATAGTCTTTTATAATTTGAAAGGTGGATCACCACCTTTATTATTCATTTTCTTCAGAGGTATATCCGTGGATCAGAAATTTCTTGATTTTTACAATCGGGAACTGACGTTTATGAAAGAAATGTCCGGTGAATTTGCGGAGAAACATCCGAAAATTGCCGGGCGTCTGGGCATGAATGGTATCGAAGTTGCTGATCCTTATGTAGAACGACTTATCGAAGCATTCTGTTTTATTTCAGCTCGTTCACAAGTGAAACTGGACGCGGAATTTCCGAAATTTACGCAACGTTTTCTGGATGTTATTTATCCGAATTACAACGCACAAACCCCTTCGATGGGTGTCGTCCGTCTTCATCCGAATACAAAGGAAGGTGACCTTTCAAATGGTTACCATGTGCCGAAAAATTGTCAGATGTTTACCCGTTTATTACCGGGAGAGCAGTCCCGCTGTGAGTTTCGTAACAGCCAGGAACTGACATTATGGCCAATTGAAATTGAAGATGTCCGCCTGACATCTATTCCGCCGGATATTTCCAGTCTGGAAAAATACCGTATCTCTTATTCACGCCTGAAGGGCGCGCTGCGGATCAAACTGAAACTTGACGGCGATAATCTGTTTTCCCAACTGGAAAATCTGGACAATCTCCCTTTCTATATTGACGGGGATGAGCGCGTCGTTTCACATATATTTGAGCTGATCCACGCCCATTATGTTGCCATGATAATCCGCACCGGCGGCAGTGAAAAACACGATACGACCATTGTTAACGGCGGTATTACCTTTGAAGGCCTTAAACCGGATCAGGCGCTGTTACCGGTTCAGTGGAATATGTTCCAGGGCCACAACCTGATACAGGAGTATTTTGCCTGTCGTCAGCGTTTTTATTTCTTTACGCTCAATCACTTACGTAAAGCAATGCGTAACAATAATACCAATGAAGCAGAAATCATTATTCTGCTGGACCGTTTTCCTCAGGATCTGATCAGTCATATTGATAAAGACCGCTTCCTGTTATTTTGCACGCCGGTCATTAACCTGTTTCCCAAACGAATCGATAAAATTGAAATCAACCGGGCACTGAATGACTTCCACGTTGTACCCGATCGCAGCCGCCCGATGGATTATGAAGTTTTTTCAATCAGTAAAGTTATGGGGCAACAGGCAGAAAATAGCAGCGAAGTTATCTTTAATCCTATTTATCAGACCCGGCATTGTGATTCCGGTAACTTCGGGCGTTATTTCTCTCTGCGCCGGGAAACCAGGGCCAGCGGCAGCGCCCGCCGTAAATATGAAACACTGACGCCATATATCGGCACAGAGGTTTTTATCTCCCTGGTAGATCAGCAGGAAGCACCATTTGATGACGATATTCGTTATCTCTCCGTGGAAGCACTTGTGACCAACCGGGATCTCCCCCGTCTGATTGACCGGGGCAATGAATACGATTTAACGCTGTCTGATTCTGTACCTGTTTACGGTGCAAATTTCCTGTCACAACCAAGCCCCCCTCACCCGCCATTTGCACAGGGAGAGTCAGCCTGGCGCCTGATCCGTCAGCTCAGTTTTAACTATCTTCCGCTGCACGATATGGATCACAGCAGGGCGGGGAATCGCTGCGTAATCTGCTGCGCCTGTTTGTCAGCCCGGCAGATCAGGAATCAATGACACAAATTGACAGCCTGGTCGGCAGCAAAACCAAACCCGTCATCCGGCGATTGCCGGGAAATGAGCTTCTGGTATACGGACGCGGGGTTCAGTGCGTACTGACAGTGGATGAGATCGGATTCTCCGGATTAAGTCCTTATTTATTCGGGTTAGTGATGGAAAATTATTTATCCCGCCATGCAGCAATTAACGTCTTTACTGAGACTGAGCTGCACTCAATGCAGCGCGGGCTGGTCGCCAAATGGGCACCACGTCCGGGTAAGCGCGGGATCTTATAATGAGCCATTTGCACCATAATATGTTAAGCCAACTTTCACAGTGGTATGACGAAGCCGAGCCCTGGAACAGTGGTTTCGTCAGCCTGATGCGGGCGGTTGCGGCAAAATATCCGGATATGCCGGCTATCGGAACGGCCGATCGTCCCCAGCAAGAGCCTTACCGTCTGGGGCAAACCCCCAATATGGTGTTTGCCCCGCGCGAAATCGCAAAAATTACCCATGAAGACCACCTGTGCCATGTTGATCTCTTCAGTTTAGGGATCTGGGGTCCTCAGGGTGCAATGCCGATAAATTTTACCGAGCAGGCATTTATCCGCATGGAGCACCAGGACACCCTGCTCCGTGACTTTGTTAATATCTTTCACCACCGGGCGCTCTCGCTGTTTTATCGCAGCTGGTTTGTTTCGCAGGATGTCGCCACACTCGATCGCAAAGATGACGAGCAGTTCTCTTTTTATATCGGGTCACTTATCGGATTGGTGCCGGATGAAATCTGTGACTCGGTTCTGCCGACACACGCCAGGCTATCTTCTTCATCTCACCTGATCCGTGAAGCACGCAACCCGGAAGGGCTTGTTGGTGCACTGGAATATTATTTCGGGATAAAGGTCGGGCTGAAAGAATTTACCAAACAATGGATTTTCCTCGAAACCACGGACCAGACAAAAATCGGAGATTTAAACTCCTCCTTACTGTTATCGGAAGGTGCCATTTTAGGTAATACCGTTCAGGACCGGCAGCATAAATTCAGCCTGGTTCTGGGGCCGTTAACATTAGAACAATATATGCGTTTCAGTTTATGGGGTGAGGATCTGCCAATCCTTAAAGAGTGGGTCCGCAACTTTGTTGGTTTTGAATATGCCTGGGATGTCCAGCTAGTACTTGCACCGAATGCAATACCACAGGCGAACCTTGATGGCAGCCACCAGTTAGGATATGCCGCGTGGCTTCCGCGCGAAAAGCAGGATGAACCTATTTCGGGGATGAGTTTTGACCCCGAAACGCACCTTAACTGATTACTGATTTTCAACAGATAATGGAATATGACCGTGAACGAAGAACTGCAATCTACTTTTCAGTCCGATTTTTATAAAGACGTACTCAAACCGCTGCCGGGGAAATTCGTCTGCGGTGAAGGTATTGAATATGACCCGTTATTCATCACATTGCAGTCTAAAATGGCACCCAAACTCGGCGCTGAGTACGGCGATTTCGTCGAAACGACTGAACCGGTTAACTGGCGTGAAATAGAAAGTGATTGCCTTGAACTTCTGACGAAAAGTAGACATATCCGCCTGATTATTCTGTTAATCCGTTCACGCAGCCGGCAGATAGGCCTTTTTGCCCTGGAAGAAGGCCTGATGGCGATGCATCAGTTGCTGAAAGATTATCCCAATGAAGTTCATCCCCAGCTTTACGATGAAGGGGAATTTGAACCCTTTATGCGGGCAAATGCTATTTCGGAACTGGATGATATCGATGGCTTTCTGCTCGATTTTCGCCAGCTGACGTTGCCGAAAATTAACGGACTTCAGCTGACAGTTAAAGAAATTGAACGCGCCTTTGCTATCCCGAAAGATGAAAACTCCCTGGCGGAAGAGAGTGTTATCGGGATCCTCAATGAATGGCGTACCAAAAATGATAAAACGCTGGCATCACTGAATAATGCCGCATTCATTCTGGATGCAATTAAAAAGCTGGCCCGTGAAACCTTAGAGAATGAAACACCGGCGCTGCCGGTGCTGACATTAATACTGGCGCTGTTTAATAAAGATCTTACCCACAACGGTAATAAATCGGCCGCTGCAGCTGCGGTAGCTGAGAGTGAAAACTCGATGTCTGCCTTAGTCTTTTCTGATGATACGCAGGACAAAGACCATACCACTCAACAAGCTGATTCTGTCAGCACAACCACAGAAACAGTTATTGATGGTGACACAACAACGGTGACAACCGAACGCATTGTCTACCGTGAAAAAGTGATCAATACCCGGCAGGATGCCCTGGAAAGGATCCGCGAAGCACGTGCATGGTTTCAGCAAACCGAACCCGGTAACCCGATTATTTTGCTGCTGACCTATGCCGAAGGAGCGGCAGGAAAAAATTTTGTTGAACTCAGTAAATTATTCCCTGCTGACATGCTTGCTATTTTAGATACGAACAAGGAAATGTCATGAAACTAAAATTACTCGTGTTGTTAGCTGCAATGGGTATGGCCACAAATGCAATGGCTGCGGATTGTAAAATCAGTAGTCCGGCCGGTTATATGCCGGAGCATTTACTCGCCTCATCAGCACCAATCCGATTACGTGCTGACGCGCCCAAAAGCGCTGTGACACCTATCGGCCGGGCCAATTCTGCAACAAACAGTACGGATATGACCGTCCTGTGCGCGGGTATTAGTGGTGTTAACGGAAGCCGCCCTATCACGGGTCCCGGTCTTCAGGTCTATCCGGGCTATACAAATTATTACCGCACAAATATTGATGGTATTGGTGTTAAATTTATTCTTACCGGCCCGGGTGGTGATGCCGGCGTAGAATTACCAGCGCCGACTTACGTAGCAACCCCCGGTGAACCAAACGGAAACGCGACGACCACTGACATTGGTAAGGGGCGTCTCGTGGCTTATTTCTATAAATTAGAAGATACCGTTAAATTAAAATCAGCGTATCAAAATACAGTTAATTTGATGATGCCTACCCCCGTAGCTGAGTCCAGAATAGAAGATTTCGCTTACGCTTATTATAAATTAGATAAAATTGATATTGTCGGCATTCCGGTTTGTACCGTTGATAAACCACTGCCTGTCGATTTTAATACCGTAAATGCTGAATCAGTAAAAAAACGGCGTATCACGTTCGTTTAATTTCGGCATCACCTGCAAGACTGACTACAATGATTACATTGCTGTTGCTTCAATTACTGCGGCACAACGAACGCCGGATAGAAGATTTATAAAAGTTGATGACGCCAAAAATAACAGCGACTCATTAATAATCGAGATCACTGACAAAAACGGTAATAAAATCAATGTAGACGGATCAACAAAGATAGAGTCCGGAGTAAAATCAAGTGGTGTAAAAGCAGATTACGAATGGAATGCAATACTGAAAAAACAAGATGGGACGCCCTATCCTGCACAAGGTCCATTTAAAGCATCCGCTATTATTACCCTTGATTTAAAATAGTACTAAGTGATATTGATAATATGAAAAATACAATTTTTGTCAGCATCGCCAGCTATCGGGATAATGAATTAATTCCGACTCTGAAAGATATGGTAGCGAAAGCAGACCATCCGGAACAGTTATTTATTTCAATTTGCTGGCAGGTTGAAGAGCGGGATTTTACTATTTTTATGGATATGGGAGCCAGGCAAACAGATTACCGGGGTGATAATCCGGACGTTGTTCGCCTGGAATACCTTGGTGCCACACTCAATATCCACTTTATCCAGATATATCAGGCTCAAGGTGCTTGCTGGGCAAGATACTGCTGTGAACAATATTATACTGATGAACAGTATTTTCTGCAGATAGACTCTCATTGCCGGTTTATTAAAAATTGGGATGCTGAATTAATTACTTACTATTTATCACTGAAAGAAAAAACAGATAAACCCGTTATTTCCGGTTATCCACCGGGCTATACACCGGCAACAGAAGATAAAGAAGAAGTATTGCATGCAGGCTGTGCAAGGATGGTATTTAATGTCTTTAATGATAATGATGTCCCTTCATTTCTTCCGCTCGCGCTGCTTGATACAACACAAAATAGCCGCGGCTGTTTTCTTGCCGGAGGTTTTACCTTCACGTCCGGTCGTTTTGTTCTGGATGTTCCCAATGATCCGCTGATTTTTTTCATCGGTGAAGAAATATCGATGTCCGCAAAAGCATTTACCCATGGATACGATATTTTTTATCCGGAAAAACAATTCCTCTGGCATTTTTACGGACGTGAAGGCTGTGACAAAATATGGGGAGATCACACAGAAGAAAAGAAAGAAACAAAGCAGGTTGAAAAAACCTGGTGGGAGCGGGATATCATCTCTAAAAAACGGGTTCGCAAGGTATTAGGTATTAGTCAGCCTGATGAAATAGATCTCGGAAAATATTGCCTTGGCACTGAACGGACACTGGAAGAATATGAATATCTGACAGGGATCTGTTTCAATGAACAATTGCTTGCTCAGGAACTGCTTTGTGATCTTAAGCCCTGCTATTTTGATAAAAAACCGGTATCCCGGGAAGAATGGATTACCGGGCTTTACAGCCCATATTACCGCTCTGTCGATATCCATAAAAATGAAATTGCACAAAACAGTGACAATATAGATTACTGGTCATTAGGTGTATTCACAGAAGATGATTCTCTGCTTGCTATGCAACGAATTACACCTGAGCAACTCAGTGCTCTGATGTCCGATAATAAGCCTGATATTTATTCTCTGCCGATAAAATTAAAAGACAAACCTCTGAAAATTCCGGGGAAAATCAGACTGGCACCTTTTTTTGGTCTTACCGGCTGGGGTGAAACACTGGAGAAACCATGGTAAGCAGTCAGGATGTCTTTAATAAAATAATGAGTATCGATGCTCTTATTGATTTAGAGTCAATTATTCCCTCGTTATCGGAATTACAACTTAATTTATCCACTTCGGTCCAACAGTTCCGGGATTGCCTGGAACTGGAGGATCCTTATTTTGAGCATTCAGAAGATTTTTGCCGGTTACTTTGTCTGTACCTGGATACCATTATCCTGAAATACACGGACAGCCAACAATTATCCTGGGCCCCCTACCTGCTGGAAAATTATTTTTACGGTTTCGATCGTGAGCCCTTTGATATGGTGCAACAACTTACTTTTTTTTCAACCGTAAAACGCAATGCTATTTTTCTGCCGGCTTATCAGATGGCACTCCGGCTTGCTAAATTCCCGGCTTACAGCGTAAATCTAAAATCAGTATTGCCCCTTTTTGAGCCGGGACTGCCAAAACCGCCGGTTATTAAAATGGTTCCGCCACCGCCACCGGAAGCCGCAGAGGAAATTGCCTATCCAGAGCCGGTTGCTTACCGGACAGTCAATCTGCCGCTTATTTTTACCGCTGAAATTCTTTGCCTGATATGTATTCTGATTTTTGTCTGGCTTTATATTCGTGATACTTTGGATATGCTGATTTAAATGAAAACCTTCGCTTCATTAAAAAAATGGCTGATAATTTTATTCAGCATTATTGCGCTTATCATGGCCGGCATGGCCTTTTATGATAAATCAAACCTGTTTATCTGGCTGAGCGGATTATGCGGCACTTTATTTATGTTCACTGTTATTTATGCAATCAGGATAAATGAACATGATGAGGTTATTGTTCACCAGGAAGATGATGTTAATGAAGCGCCGGAAATTGTGTTTATCCTTGGTCCCTATGCAAGAACCTGGTTTAGTCAGCAGGATGATGGTGATACGCTGAGATTTGATAATAAAATCATCTGGATGCTGATTAATAAACCGGACGATTTACATAAACAAGTTTCCGCGATCAAACAGCAGCATACCCATTTTCAGCTCAGTGCTGTTTTTCCGGTACTTCCTGATGGCCATGATACTGATGCTCTGTTATTAAATAAAATACGCGGCTGGACAAATTCATTTTCACAAAATCAATTTGAACATAAAATCCCCTGCACATTAATTTTATATTCACGCCTGGGTAGCCAGCGGTTTGCACATAACCCGGATAAAGCTATCTGGATAGGACAGTTTAATATTTACAATACTGAACCAAAAGTATTACGCGAGGAAGTCACCTCTCTGCGTCACTCTCTTGCGGCGGTTTATCAACAACCTCACGCAGTTGCAGCACAACATCGTAATGCAATGGCATTATCAACACTCAATTGGCTGGAAGATGCCGGAGTTCTGCCGGAAATTGAGACGTTATTTACCGAAAGTATTCTCGATTTTACCAATCTGCTGTTTTCTGATTACGGAAATGGTCCTACCCGGCACGGAGCCTGGTCCCGCTGGGTTCAGAAAAAATTTGCCGTTTTACCACGGATCTCCGCTTATCTGACACTGCCGCCATTACCGGTAAATATCGGTGAAGCGCCGGTTAAGGTAAGGAAAAAAACCGTTGAAATGACACCGGTTCCTTATCAGACACTGCGCTATTCACTCCTGATTGTTCCGCTACTGATTGCTGGTGCAATGGTCAGTACTCTGCTCTGGTCTCTGAATTTTCATGTTCAGAGAAATGAAACAGTTAATGCGCTGGTACAGCAATTCGAAATTACACCGCCAAATGCGTTACAGCAACGGGTTGAAATAATTCTGCAGATGAAGAAATTATCTCAGGCTATAGAAAATCATGAAACCCCCTATTTCTTTATTATTGAACTTGCAAAACCTGAAATATTCACTGAAAAACTGGATAAATCAATTGCAGAATTTTCCCGTAGCCCACTCTATATCGCTCATGATAAAAATATTGTTTTTGATATCGGCAGTTCAAAATTAAAACAGGAAAGTACAGAATATCTGATGCCGGTTTTGCAATTTATTAAGCAAAATCCGGAACTGAAAATTTTAATTGAAGGTTACACCGATAACACCGGCAATGATAAAAACAATATTAATTTATCACTAAACCGGGCAGAACAAGTCAGGCATTGGTTACAGGAATCGTCCGGGTTACCGGAATCACATTTCGTAACCCACGGTCTGGGTGCCCAAAACCCGATAGCAGATAATGATTCTCAGGATGGACGGGAGCAAAACCGCCGTGTTGAAATCAAAATTTATCAGGAAAATCGCTAGTTATATCTTTTGAGGATTATTATTTATGAGTAAAAATAACGAATACATTATTCCTGAAGGCAGTTTTATTACCTCTACGCCTAATTTGGATAATTCATTAAATATTTTAATTTATCGGGATCCGACATTAAATGAATATAATATTGTCGTACACCGGGCTTTTTTAGATGAAGATGAAACTGTTGAAGAATTTTGTGAAAATGAAGTAAAAACCTTCACCCGTAATCTGGCCGGATTTAAAGAAGAAGGGAAAATGATCACCCATGAATTAGGGCCGATGAAATTAAAAGTTGTTCAGATTGCTAACAGTTATCTGGATGAAGGTGAGCGCTTACAGCAGGTACAATCTATGATTAAGCTGCCTTACCACAGAGATAATAACCCGAATAATAACCGCATCATTATTTTCACGCTTAACCGTAAAGGCGACTTTACTGAATATCAGCGTAAACATTATGTTCGTGTTCTGAACAGTTTTGCGCCAAACTCGACTTCCGGATTATTAGGCTAATATTATTCCCCTATAGATAATATAGGGGTTTTATTCTTTTTAGTCTGTTACATCTCATCAATAGTTCTGCTGAAATAACATACTCTGTCTGTCATGTACCCTTCAATATCACTCATATCCACCAGTTGATATCCGACACAAGGATAAATCGCATACCAGTCATCCCGCTGCATAAGATAATGCCAATAAACATCCAGACTGCAGTAGTTGCGGTGTATAATACCTTCATTCATTTTTTCAATAGACACATCAAAGACTGCAATCAACTCGTCATAATAATGTTGATTAACAATATAACTATTGGAAAGATAAGAGCGGAATACCTGATAAAAACAACCATGTTTCTGTTTAATCTTAAAATAACTTCCTGATAAAAATCCGGCATCCCAGTCAGTTGATATCAGGCTACTGAAAAAATAATTGATTCTGTCATGTGATTCATCATCATCATTAAAGACCATATCGTCTTCAAGAATCAGTACATTTTGCCAGTTATTTTCTTTCGCCATCGTCAATACAGCAACATGAGACATCGCGCAACCCAGTGCACCTTTATCGTGTTCTATCGCCTCAAAACGGATTATTTTCTCCGGAGGAACCGCCATTTTCTTCAGCTGAAATTCAATGCTTTCCCGTCTGTCTGTGCGTTTTGCCAAATTGATATACACAACTTTATCGACAAAACCCCAGTTAACTCTAATCATCCATGTTCTCCAAAGTATTAATACTCTTATTCATGCAAACTGCAGGTTCGTTGACTTCATCCCTGAAGACGCCGGCTCATCACTCTGTAAAATGCAGTTCAATAATGAATATAGTTAAAAAATAAATTTATCTTTCACATTACATAATCAGTGCTGGAATATAATTTTGTATAAACTTCTCATAATTCGCATTATTTTTTGAGCAGATTAATCCGTTATATTTTATTTTTATACATCGTTTTATCTCTGTCGCAATGTTCGTTTAAAAAAAACAGCTGCGGGTTTCCCGGCAGCTGCTTTATTGTCTCAGATACTATCAGGACATTATTTTTTCTTTGTAAAATCAATTACCATACGGCCGGTAAATTTACCCTGTGCCATCTCTTCGAAAATGGTATTGATATCTTCCAGCGGACGCAATGCTACCTTCGGCACGACTTTTCCTTCCGCGCCGAAACGGAACGCTTCTTTCAGGTCTTCACGTGTTCCCACCAGCGAACCAACCACTTCGATACCATCCAGTACCAGACGCGGAATACTCAGATCCATCGTTTCAACCGGCAGACCGACTGCAACAACCCGTCCGGCAGCACGTACGCTGGCAATTGCTGAATTGAATGCAGATTTAGCCACTGCGGTCACAACCGCAGCATGTACACCACCGAGGTCTTTTTGGATGATTTCATCCACATTATCTGTTTTCGGATTCAGTACCAGATCAGCACCCATCTCTTTCGCCAGTGCAAGCTGCTTGTCATTCACATCAATGGCAACGACTTTGGCATTAAACACATTTTTAGCGTATTGCAGCGCAAGGTTACCCAGCCCGCCGAGACCATAAATTGCCAGCCACTGCCCCGGTTTAATACCGGAAACTTTAATCGCTTTATAGGTTGTCACACCCGCGCAGGTAATACTGCTGGCAGCCGCTGATTCCAGACCATCAGGCACTTTTACCGAATAATCTGCAGTCACGATACACTCTTCCGCCATACCGCCGTCAACGGTATAACCGGCATTTTTCACTTCACGACAGAATGTTTCTTTGCCGCTGTTACAATACTCACAGTGACCACATCCGCGGAAGAACCAGGCGACACTGGCGCGATCCCCTACTTTCAGTGATGTTACACCCTCACCGATTTCTGTTACCACCCCAATTCCCTCGTGCCCGAGGATCACACCGGAGACATCACCAAAATCGGCGTTTTTCACATGCAGGTCAGTGTGACAAACACCACAGCATTCCATTTTTAATAAGGCTTCACCGTATTTCAGCGGACGTAATGTTTTTTCTTTTATTTCCACTGTTTTATTTTTCGCGACGACGGCAGCTTTCATAATTCACCTCAATAATGAAACAACATCAATGTTATGTTCAGTTAAGAAACATAACGACCATTAACAATTTCAGTGTAACCCGTAATAAGAAGTAATACTGTACTAAGAATGCCAATAATATTTGCTATCATTAATATGATAAACCAGATTCAGACAATTATATCTGAGGGTCAGAATGGCGGTGCGCCACAGGGTATAAAGGTGCCGGTAATGGTTCACGACACTCATTTTCGATTACCCCGAAACGAACATCGCCACTATTCCAGTCACTGACAGCCTGTTGTAATGACTGTGAATTGTAGCCGGCGAAATTCCACCACAGCATGATTTTTTCCTGCATCGGCGCGCCCCCCAGTAATAGTATCCGGGTGCCTTTCATCAGTGTCAGAGTGAGTGAGGATAACCCTTCTCCGAGATAAACTAATTCATTCGTCGTATAAATTTCATCACAATAAGTCAGTTGCCCTTCCAGAATAAATATACCGTATTCAAAATCCGGACGGGTATTCAGCGTGGTTTGAGCCGATTGTTGTGCCTGTAAATCAATGCCGACCAACGCAGAGAAATGCAGTACCGGAGAGCATCTCTCCCCATATTCCCCGGCAAGCAGGGTAAAACGGACCTGGTCGACATTCCAGACAGGTAAATCCGGATAGTGATCAAACCTGGGTGGCATCTCACTTTCAGCAGGCGGCAGGGCAATCCAGAGTTGTGCTGCGTGCAGGCGCGGATGTCGTCCGGCAGAATCTTCGGTGTGCGTGATCCCGTGTCCGGCCGTCATCAGATTAACCTGGCCCGGGCGGATAATTTGTTCCGACCCCAGACTGTCACGGTGCAATATTTCACCCTCCAGCATCCAGGTAAAGGTTTGCAAACCGGTATGCGGATGCGGACCAACTTTCATACCGTCCTGACCTTTAAATACAGCAGGCCCCGCATGATCAAGAAAGCACCAGGCGCCAATCAGCCGCCGATCTTTCACCGGTAATGCGCGGGAGACCGGTACACCGCCGACCTCTTTGCTGCGTGCGGGCAGGCGTTGAGGTAAAACCCCGTGTCTGTCAGTCATTGTGTTACCTGTCTGTTCTGGTGAAATAATACCGCCAGTATACCGGACTGTTACCCGGAAGGATCAGCAGGATGTTGGTATACGTAAGATAAATAAAAGAAAGCGCCCCCGTGAGTCACTATGTGGCCACACAGGGGTATATGGGAGCGTTATCGCTCGCGCAGGGCTTCATTTGCCCGGTTCAGCGGTTTCACCAGATAACGGAGAATCGATTTACTGCCGGTTTTGATGTCGACTTCCGCAACCATCCCCGGGAAAATCTGAAACTCTTTACCGGCTTTATTAATCAGTGCATCTTTACTTGTCCGGATAAGGATCCGGTAATAAACATGATCGCGCTGAATTTCATCCTGAAGGGTATCCGGTGAGATAAGTATTACCTCCCCTTCCAGTCCGCCGTAAATAGCATAATCATACGCGGTAATTTTCACCAGAGCGGCGTCGTTCAGGCGGATATGCGCGATATCCTGCGGCGAAATTTTCGCTTCCACAATCAATTGATCATCCAGCGGGATAATATCCATGATTTTCCCGCCCGGTGCGATAACGCCACCGATGGTATTCACTTCAATATTTTTCACAATTCCGCGTACCGGTGAAACAACTTTTGCCCGCTGCAATGAGTCATCACGGGCACGCATAACCGACTCCAGTTCTTCCAGCTCTTTATTGGATTCTGCAAGTTGCTCGCGCGCATTCACCACATATTCATTATGCAGTTCCTGCTTTTTACTCTCCAGTTCAGATATTGTCCGCTTCAGGCGGATCAATTCCACTTCACTTGACGCCCCGGATTTTACCAGGCGTTGCAGGATCATCTCTTCACGACGGTAAAGCTGCAGTGAGTTATTTACACCTTTAATTGACTGTCCCAGCCGCTCTTTACGTGATTTATACAGACGCTGTTCTGCTTCTACCAGTGCGGTATCCTTTTTAACCAGCTCAGGGATAACAAATTCACTGCCGGAGACTTCAGCATTCAGACGGGCGGACTTGATCAGATTGGCTTTATAGCGGCTGCGGCTCTCATCCAGAGAAGACTCAAAACGGGTTTCATCCAGATACGCGATAGCCTGTCCCTTTTCAACGATCGCGCCTTCGCGGACTTCCAGTGAAGAGAGAATACCGCCTTCAAGAGACTGAACAACCTGCTCACGGGATGACGGAATAATTTTCCCCTGCCCCTTGGTAATTTCATCCACATCCGACAATGCGGCCCAGATAAGTAAAATAATGAAAAAACCTGAAATAACCAATATCAGGCTGACCAGACGGGGCAGTCCCGGCTCATGCTGACCACCGTAGAGAAACGGGACTCCGCGCAGGTTTGTTTCAGGCGTCGGTGCTGCCCTCTGAGTTTTCATTTTTTTCATCTCAGTTTCCTGCCTTAGCCGGTGCCGTTGTACCGGACATCAGGTTCCTGAGAACCTCGTCACGGGCACCATCAAGCACAATTCGTCCGTTATTCATCACGATAATCCTGTCAACCAGTTGCAACACACTTGTCCGGTGCGTGGCAACCACCAGCGTTTTGTCCTGTGCCCATGTTTTCAGCCCGCTGATAAGGCGCTGTTCCGCAATTTCATCCAGAGCGGATGTTGGTTCATCCAGCAGCACAATATTCGGATTTGTCAGGATGGTACGGGCAAGCAGAACAGCCTGCCGCTGTCCGCCGGACATCCCGATCCCGCCTTCCCATAAGACCCGGCTCAATCCCTGCGGGCTGCTGCTGACCAAATCAGCCACACCGGCAATCTGTAATGCATCAATAATTTGCACATCATCTGCTTTCGGTGCCCCCAGAGTCATATTATCGCGCAATGTGCCGTGTAACAGACGGGAGTTCGCCCCGAGATAACCTATATCACGGCGCACATCGTAAGGATCAATTGCTGATAAATTGACATCATCCAGGCGGATTTGCCCGGCGACCGGATCTAATAACCCGCTCAATGCATACAGTAGTGTCGATTTTCCGGAGCCGTTACGCCCGAGAATGGCAATTTTTTCACCCGGTTTAATCGTCAGCGAACCAATCGTCAGTACCGGATTTGCCTGCACATCATAGGTAACAGAGACATTTTCAAATTCATAATGTCCGGTCAGTGACGGCTTATGAATCAGTTTTGTGCCGTACTGGGCATCAACCGGTTTTTCCATCAGCTCATTCAGGCTTTTTAATGAAACTTTCGTTGATTGCCAGCGCGCCAGCAGCCCGGAGATCTGCGCCATCGGCGCCATCATCCGTGAGCTGAGAATAGATGCCCCGAGCAGTGCGCCGGTGGTGATCGCCCCGTCCATGACCAGGAATGCCCCGCACAGTACGGTCACAGCAAAAACCAGTGTCTGGATGGTCTGGCTCCAGGTCATCAGTCCCTGGGTGATAAATTTCACTTTAAGGTTTGTATCACCCACTTTTTCATTCAGGTAGTTCCACTCCTGCTGAAAACGCGGTTCCGCACGGTGAAATTTAATATCTTCCGCGCACTGAACTGCTTCAATCAAAGAGGCATTACGCAGTGTACTTTCCCGCATTGCTTCATTGGCAAGTTTGCCCAGCTTAGGCTGAAGCAGCAGACCGGGCAGGATCATAAAAAACAGCGCCACCAGAGGAACCAGCGCCAGGGGACCGGCGATCAGCCACAAAATGACCAGGAATAAAAAGAAGAAAGGTAAATCAGATGCTGCTGTTACCGTTGTGGAGGTAATGGTTTCACGGACATTTTCCAGTTCCCGTAACTGGGAAACAAAGGTCCCGGTTGAGCGCATGCGCTCTTTCATGCGGATACGTAACGCATGACCGAACACCGTATCGGTAATTTTCAGATCCGCCCGTTTACCGATAAGATCAATCAGCCTTACCCGCATGATCCGCATCGTAAATTCAAATCCCATCGCAATCAGCACACCAATAAAGAGCACCAGCAGAGTGGGAATCGATTTTCCGGGAATAACCCGGTCATAGACCTGCATAGAGAAAATTATTGAACTCAGTGCCAGGACGTTAGCCAGCAACGCGGCAATCAGTACGGAGACAAAATATTTGCGATCACGCAGGACAATATCCCAGAACCAGCTTTTCTTAAACGGCCGGATATAATCATCCACGCGCGCATCCGGCACATTTCTTTCCGGTCGCGCAAGGATAACATCCCCGCCCTGAGTCAGTTTCAGTAACTCATCCAGCGCAATATGATTTTTTTTCTGTCCGCCGTGCAGTAACACCACCTGAACACGACCATCAGCAGAGATACTCTCTGCATACAAAGCCTGTCCGTCCGGCAGTGCCACAATAAAAGGCAGATACCAGGGATTGAGCATCTCTTTAGTCAGCGGCACCCGGTCAAGCGTCAGACCAATGTTACGGGCGATGCGCTGAAGCTCGGTTTTTTGTCCGGTTCCGCTGCTGTAGGTAAAATTGACTCTGGCATTCTCTTCCGAGACCGGCAAACGATAATGACGGGCAGCGAGGATCAAAGCCTGCAACCAGGTTTCATTATATTCGCTCTGTTGTTGCTCTGAAATCACTGGAGACTCCGTAGAGATTCATTGGATAATTGTAAGCTTTCGCGGAACAGCCCTAACTGTGAGGAACAACTGATACTGGTTGCCAGGTAGTCATACTTTGCCGCCACATAATCGCGTCGTGACTGATGCCATTCCTGATCCGCATTCAGCAGATCGATAATACTGCGCTGACCCAGAGCAACGTATTGCTCCTGATACAGGCGGGTTACATCCTTGAGGGAAAGGTTACGTGAATCCAGTAATTTCATTCGTTCTTCCAGTTCATTAAGCCGGATTTGCTGGTTACGCCAGTTATTCTCAACAATATTCTGTGTATGGCGGATTTCTGAATTGGCTGCATTTTCCTGATAAGCCGCCATCCGCTGCTTTGAATTACTGGTATAAAAATTCGACAGAGGCACATTGACTGTCAGCTCAACACTGTGGTCTTCGCGCCCGTAACGATCAGTATCTTTTGCATCAAAACGCTGCTGATAAGTGCCCTGCAATCCGATACTCGGCATAACTTCACGTTTGGCCACTTCACGGTCACTTTGTGCAATCGTCAGCCCGGCCCTGGCGACCAACACCACAGGAACTGAATTAAAATCAATATTTTGTGCATAGCACTGCCGGCTATATAAAGATGAATCAACCGGCTGCTCTGATAACAGGCTGACAGAAACACCGGTCATCCGGTTCAGATTGAGGATCTGATTTTCATGTTCAAGCTTCAGCGTATTAAGCTGAAGCTGTGCGCTGTCCTGTCGGGCTTCCGCCTGAACCAAATCGGCACGGGATGCCGCACCCGCTGCGGTCCGCTCACGGGCAAGGTCGGTAATGTGGCGCACGGAGCTCAGTTGCTCCTCTGCCAGTACGATATATTCCTGATAGCGTTTTATATCGAGATACAGCATTGCCGTTTTCTCGGCCACTTCATCTGCTGTCACAAACACCCGCAGCATAGACTGATCACTGCGTGCGACTAATGAATCTATCTGTGATGAGACTTTACCGAACGAATAGAGCAACTGGCTGACGCTGGCTGTTGCCACATAGCCTTTGTCGCTGTTATTCAGGCTCCGGGAAATTCCTGCCCCCGGTTGCGGATAATATTCAGTTTCTTTCTGATATACCGCTTCCAATTGAGCACGGTATTGGTTAACCAACCCGGACAAACCGGCATCCCAGTCTAACGATTTGACAACCGCATCCTGCAATGTCATCCCGCCGGGCATGCCGGTCTGCCCGGCAACAACCGGAGCAGAGGTATTAACCGGCCGGGATTTCGGCATATTATTCAAAATTGAGCGCTGACGGATAATCTCGCTCTCCGGTGCAACCGGATCCCCGGTCAGCGGAACCAATGGCGCCACCAAAGGTACGTCATCCTGTTTTGTGGTAACCACACGTGCAGACGAAACAATCCGGCGATTCGGGTTTTCCGGCAACGTAGTTATTTCAGGCCGTGTTTTTACCGGCTGCTGTTCTTCACCACTGTCCCCGGTCAGTTCGGGTTCCTGCTCAATTTCCTGTGCTGCTTTATAACCAAATGCACCGAATGAGACTGCCGCAGAAACCGTATGTATACAAACACCGGTAATAATGGCGGCCACAGAAAGGTTACGTACAAACCAATTTACTTTCACTGCTCAGACCTTTTATGCTGACGAATACCGGTGAATACATAAAAATGAAAACGAAACAGATCCTGATACAGTTACACTGTGACAGGTAAACGCATTTCCGGCCGGAATAATTATGATTATCAGCCTGCGGACTATTCTGAGAACAAAGAAAGCCATCAGACTAATGAACAGCCCGGAGATATTGCAGGTGCGCCATAACCTTGTCTGCGCAATAATTCAGAGTGCAATATCCTGCTCCGGGAAAATTACTGAATAGCGGGTAGCTTATCAAAAAGCAGCAGGGATTTTCCGGCGATAGTGATAACATAAAATGTTAATATCAGGTTGAATAACCTGTCATCCGATCCGCAAACAAAAATATATTTTGCAAATGATTTTTATTATTTCTGAACATGATATTTTAACTTAGCCGTTAAAATGCAGTGCTGTTTCAAATAACATCAAAGAAAAACAACCTTACAATATAAGACATCATTATGTGATGAATAACTGAGTAACCACAGTATTCATCACATAACGACTGACTAATATAACGGAGAAACAATAAAATCAGCGGCCACAATAATATTTTGCTGCATTATAAGCATCAGTACCGGGAAACACTGATACCTTTTCAAGGTTATCGATATTATAGTTATCAAGTTTAAGCTTGCGACTGTAGATAATATTGTTATTCATCAGATAGGTTTTAGATAACTGATAACCACTGAAATCGTGGCAATCCATCACCCAGGTATCGATGACCCGGTTGAAGTATATTCCACTTGGTTTACCTTCTTTCTTAAATTCAACTTTTTTATCACCAACCCCCTGAGTCATAAAAGAAAATTTAACCTTACGGTCGGCATTCTCTGTAGGAATGTTTTGTGTGAAAAAAAGACTAAATTCATTTTTGCTGTCACGCATACCGGAATCAGTCCATTCCGTATTGAGAAGACTGGTCGTATTCGTATTTGCAGCCGGTTTTGGTGTTATTCCTGAATTGACCGAATCGGGTACATTAATTTGCTCAGATGCAGCAACCTGCGCCGGGACGGATTTAAGGAATTTCTCTGCTGAAGCAAAAAAAACTGACAGCCGTTAATGAAAATAAAAGTACACTGCGTCGCATCATTATACTTACTCTGTTCATAAGTGTTAATATCCATATATTATAACTTCCGTCGTCTGACAGAATAGTGTAAAAAAACAAACCCCGTTCACCTGAAACATCAGGGTAACACGATTAATAACAATACAATCCGACCATTGTATTATATTGCTATATATTTTTCACTCTCTACAGATGAAATTAACATCACAATATGAACAGATGAATTATGTATTAATAGTTAATATGTCAGTAATCACATAATTACCATTAACAATATAAACAAAAAAACCAATAATTAGCATTGATTTAATTAAAAAATATTAATTTATATTAATCAAGATTAATATATTTTAATAACTCTGGTTGAGATCTGCCCCGGGTGATCCTGACGCATAACGGGTATGATCATGTCGGTGATACACTGTAGCTGGTTTTGTATTTCACGCCGTTGGTTATCACTCACCACACCACTGGTTGTCGCTTTATTAATATCAATAATATAAATAGGATCATTTTTTCTGACAGCCTGCCCTTCGCGGACATATTGCTGCGTAATAAATCCCTGAACGCCCACACAAACATTGGCAGCACGCGGGTAAGCAGAGACTTCACCGGTTGCATTTATCTGACGGGTATAATATCGGCCTCTGCCTGTCGGCATCAGGTCATTCAAGACATTTAGTATCAGCAGGCAAAATAAAAAATGGGAACTCATAAAATAATGAGGCCCCATAATTTATGATATTGACAATAATAATGCCAATACAATTAATCAGTAATATTGATTAACCAAGCAGCTTTTTAAATAAGCCGCCAACACCAGGAAGAGAAGTTAAGCGGGTTTCAATTTTTGCTCCGATGCTTGCACCAATCTGTGAACCCAGATCTTTACCTAAGCCCGCATATTTTTCAGCAATATTAATTGTACCCAGAACCGGTAATTTTACGAATGCCTGAAATGCTGCATCACCAGTTTTACCGCCAAATCCAACTAAAGCATCTTTAATAAAACCAGCACCAGATGCATTTTCGATTTCCTGAAGATTTAATTCTCTCATTACAAATATCCCTTTCATTGTTAGTTAAATGGCGTCATTAATACCTGAGCCTGTATTTATTTTAAATGAAACCATAACTAATAATGAATAGAGAAAAACACGTAATAAAAAAAAGGCACAGAGTTATCTTATTTTTATCCGCTACGAATATACATCGACCTTCACGAGGAAATATTCTTTAATTATCATATGTATATAGATGTAAATTATGTTTCATATTATTTCAGTGTGTATATTTCAACCTACGGAGTAATAACTACGTATTTATCTCCAATACATAATTTAATGTAAAGATTTTACCCTTTTCGCAATAAAAAAAAAATGCCCGACCATAATACAACCAAAAACTGTAACTATACGAAAATCACTATATAAAGAGATATACATAAGTATATAATGTTCAGACAAAATAGCAGAGACAATTAAGAAAAATACAGAACTAATAAATTACCCTTAATGATTTAGCGTAAACTTATTTATAGCATTTATCTGCGTAATACAGACTATTCTTATGAAATAAGACGATACCCTGTACAATACAGGATACCAGAAGTATAGCTTACTAATAAAATTACAGTATAAATAGATAAGTGAATATCCGGATAATAACTAATATATACCGCCACCCGTGATAGCATGGCTATTATTTATATCCTTATTCATTCATACTTAATTCCGTCTGTTGGTCATATAATTTATCTGTGTCTGCCTTCCCTTGCCGCCCGTCAACTGAAAAAACAAAAAAACCGCCATACATCTGTGTATAGCGGTTTCGTAACGGATATGACTCTTCTTTATTCTTTGTTTTCTTACTGCTGACTGCGCATATCCATGATCATTTTGCCGTCATAATCAGCACCAACAACAATATTAGGGACTTCACCTTTGTATTTATGTGCTTTCACCTGCTCAATCTCCAATTGCTTCCAACTGATCATTTCACGGGTAATAGTGCGTTGTAATATGGCGTTACCTTCGGCTTCTTTCTGAGCGGCATACAATCTTGCATCGGCTTCCTGACGCATAGCAAATGAGCTGGCCTGTGCATTTCGTTCACGGGCTATCGCCTGTTGTTCTGAAGATTCACGCTCAGCTTCTGCAATAACTACTTTTTTCTGCGCTAATTCACGCTCTTTCTCTGCTTCTGCTTTTGCCTGGTTTATTTGTTCCTGGCGCATTTTGGTATTCACTACCTGCTCCTGAACAACTTCCGGCAACGTAATATCCTGGATCATAATTTCTTTGATAGTATAACCATAAGGTGAGGCATAGCCCTGTATCGCATCACGGATAGATTCCTGTAATTTACGCTGTGTATCCGCAGTGTATAAATCCTGTGCATTGGCCACATCTTTGCCGAATTCAAGAATAGTGGAGATCAATTTCTGGCGGACATATTTATCCAGCGCTTCACTTTCTGTCCCGCCATTAATCCGCAAGATTGGTGCTTTTGCCCCATCAAACTGCAACATAACGGTAATATCCACGATGGATTTTAATTTATCCTGCGAGGGTACACGTAACTCTTTCAGTGATACGCGGATATCTTTTGTCGAATAGGTATCAAATACCATAAACGGGTTTATCGGAAAATGCAGCCCTGCGTCATACGCTACCGGATTGACCTTCCCTAAAAATGTACCCACTTTTACCGAGCCATCCTGCACAATCGTATACGAATTAAAACCGGTTATCCCCATAACAAGAAGGATTGCCGCAATAACAACCAATTTAATCACTGATTTCAGTTTGACTGTATTCCCTGCCTGCATCATTTGCATTCACTTATCCCCATAAGATAATTCTTAGTTAAAAAGTCATTTTTATAAAAACTAACATCAACATCTTAATTAATAACAAAAGGTATGATTTTTACGTATCATCATTAATAAAATACAGTAAATACGGAAGTATCGCGAAAAAATTTAACAGAGACTGTTTTTAAGATAAATTTCCGGCTTTTACCTGGTCACAAAACAACCAATATACAAAAATACAATGCAATTAATTACCCATGTTACGGGTTAATACAGTTTAATATGTAAACAAAAATATGACGATGAATTATATCCACATGAAAACAAGATAAAAAAAAACAAACATGAATAAAATGAAATTAAATATGACATAAATAAACACCACCTGACACATTCACTTACAGTGATTACAGAGGAAATATGTCTGTATATAACAAAATATGAATGCCACGATTTATCAGGGTTTTATTCTGTATGTGCAAAATCGGATGTAAAAATGAATTATATATCACTGTTAAATTATAAGTTATAGACTTTACTTATCATGTCATATTCCATAAGTAATTAATTTAACTAATTTAACGCGTTAATTGTAAATTTACACTACTCTTCGGTTTTCTGTGAAATGCAAACGGCAACTCTTGATAGTTGTAAAAATACTTACTACAATGATTATGAATTCAGGTTTGATTTATTTTATATTCACCTGATCGTATTCATCTGAAATAACATAATGACATTAGCTGTTTTTAAATAATATGTATTAAATATAATTTATTACCTATGCATTTCAACGCTGAATGAATTTCCACCCTATTTAATCGACCATTAATTACATTGATAGCATTCTTTACTCTCCTGTATTACAGATATATTCATGCATTACAGCAGGTAATTTCAGTCATTACGTTATTAACTATTTTATATAAACAGGAATTAAAAATGAAAAAAACACTTATTGTGATTATTACCGCAGCGTGTGCAACATCTGCTTTTGCCGCGTCTGACAATACTGTTCGTTTCAGAGGTGAAGTAGCTAATCAAACATGCTCCCTGGATATCAATGGTACAGAGAAAAGCCCGATTGTATTACTGCCTACCGTATCTCTGAATGAATTTAAAGATGGCGCTACTATTACTACGGGTAAAACTGCCGGGGATACAGAGTTTACAATTAATGTCAGTGGCTGTTCTCCGACAAAAACAGGCGACAATCCTAATGATATGGAAACGTCATTACATATTGCATTTGTCGGTAACGCTGTCACTACTGCTAATAATCTGGGTAATACCGGTGATGCTGCCGGCGTCTCTATTCAGTTAACGGACAACGATATCCCGTTTAAATTTACCTCAGGTGATTTAGTTAAGTCTTCACAACCGGTTACTATTGCTGATGATGGTTCAGTAGCACCTATTACTTATGTTGCCCGCTATTATGCGGAAAATAGCACTATTACTGCCGGTACTGTTATGGCCAGCGCACAATATGCCATTACCTATAAATAACATTAAATCACCAACAATAATTTACCAAATATAATAATCGGCGCTCATCAAAATACAGACAGAGCGCCGCTGTAAGGCAATTTTATGAAAAAATCACTTATTTTAAGTACACTGTGTTTGCTCACCTCTTTTTATGCCGGTGCCAGTGTCACAATGCTAGGTAACCGTATTATCTATGCTGAAGAGAACCGGGATAAAACATTACTCTTCTCAAATGATAATGAAACGCCGTCATTAGTGCAGATCTGGACAGATATCAATGATCCAAAATCCACACCGGAAAATGCAGATGGTCCGTTTGTTGCGGTTCCGGCTATTTTTAATATTACTGAACATAATAAGCAAAATGTAAAACTGACGTTTACCGGAAGTAAATTACCTGACGATCGTGAAAGTGTATTTTATTTTAATTATCTGAGCATTCCTTCCGTTAAAAAAGAAGATGCCGATAAAAATAAGCTCATGATTGTTGTCACTAATCGCCTGAAATTATTTTATCGTCCGGCTGCTATCGGAAATGAAACAAATAGCGTCATTGATAAGCTGGAATTTACCCGTAATGGCAGCAATCTTGATGTTCGTAACCCGACGCCCTTTCATGCCAGTATTTCATTTGTCACTCTGTCAAATGGTAAGCAACGTCAACAAATAGACAATACCGACATGATCCCGCCTTTCTCTGTTGCAAAGTGGCCACTGACCGCCGGCTATAAAACAGGGAAAGTGACTGTCAGCTTAGGCGCTATTAATGATTATGGTGTCGAAAAAACACGCACAATTGATTTACCCTGACTATTACTGAAATGATGGCCAATAATATGAAATACATCATTACTTATTCCGCTCGTTATAAAATTGCACTGTTTCTGCTGGGCTGCAGCCTCAGCAGTTTACACTCTGCACGCGCGGGTGATGATGACGATTACTATTTTGATCCGTCACTTATCAGGGGAACGGCTCTGTCAAATAATGCTTTACAGGCTTTTGATACCAAAAACAGCATTCCTGCCGGCATCTATAAAATTGAATTACTGGTTAACGAAAAATTTATCGCGCAGCTCTCTGTCTCTTTTAAAAATGAAAAGAACGGAAAAATTGCTGCCTGCCTGACACCGGATCAAATCGAATTATTAGGGTTAAAAACAGCACCTGAACTGTCAGGTAATACCGAGTGTTATTTTTCCGGAGAAATCGGGGAGAATATTACCAGCCGTTTTAATCATGCTGAACTTAAGCTGAACTTTACCATCCCTCAGGCCATGCTGGTCAGCCACCTTCAGCAGCGTATTGCGCAGGAAAGTCTGGACAGCGGGGAAACAATGCTGTTTGCCAACTATAATCTTAATCAGTACCACGTCAGTTACCGGAACGACAGAGTCAGTGATATGGACTCAACTTATCTGAGCCTCAATGGCGGGTTCAATTTAGGTCTGTGGAATTTCCGCCAGGAAAGCCAATATAACTGGTCAAAAAATACCGGTGGCAAATGGAACACCAGCCGGCGTTATATTCAGCGCGCTATTTATGAAATAGGCAGCCAGTTATTAATAGGTGAAGGATTTACCTCCGGTAATTTTTTATCCGGTATGGGATTCACAGGTGTCCGTCTGAGTACAGACGAAAGAATGCTGCCAAATAATGAACGCGGATACGCCCCGAGAATTCAGGGAATAGCAAACAGTAATGCAAAAGTCGCTGTCTGGCAGGGAAACCAGCAAATTTATGCCACAACCGTGGCTCCGGGACCTTTTGAAATAAATGACCTTTACTCAACAAACTATGCCGGTGACCTGAGGGTTGAAGTAACAGAAGCTGACGGCAGCATAAACAGTTTTATTGTTCCCTTTTCGGCGGTTCCCGAATCAGTCAGGCCCGGCAG
This sequence comes from Morganella psychrotolerans, assembly GCF_001676055.1. Lineage (GTDB taxonomy): Bacteria > Pseudomonadota > Gammaproteobacteria > Enterobacterales > Enterobacteriaceae > Morganella > Morganella psychrotolerans_B. The sequence goes on from NZ_LZEX01000002.1 coordinate 109,532, forward strand.
TACAAAATACTCGGTGACACTGGGAGAAACCCGCTTTACTGATCGTAATGATAATTTCAGTGAGGTGGTCGTACAACATGGTCTGACAAACCAGGTCACACTGAATGTTGCTAATCAGCTGGCAAAGGGGTATCAGGCGATTATGGCAGGCGGCGTACACACAAACCGTTTCGGTGCATTTAGTTTCAATGCCACGCTATCCAATGCGAAACTCCCCGGTAATACAGAAACCGGCTGGCGGTTTCATGCATCATACAGCAAAACATTCCAACCGACCGATACCTCCGTGACGCTATCCAGCTACCATTATTCCACCAATGGTTTCCGGACACTTAATGACAAACTGAGTGCAGATTATTTATCTGACAATCATGTTTCTGACTGGGAATCCCGGATCCTGCGCCAGCGCTCGCGCTTTGATATTACGCTGAACCAAAACCTGAATCAGTTTGGTAACCTCGGGTTATCCGCCTCACGGGAAAACTATCATAATTCCGGAGAGAAAAATGATCAGCTTCAGCTCTCCTGGAACAAAGTATTTGATAACAGTATATCTGTGAATTTATCCGTTGCCAGAATGACAAATGCACAGGCAGGTGACGAATATCAGTCCGGATACGCAAACAGTGGCGGAAAAGGTCAGAACTTTGTTTCTTTCGGTATCAGTATGCCTCTCGGCAGCCAGTTATATTCCCCGAACATAGCGTTTTCCTCTAACCATAGCCAGGGAAAAAATGATTACCAGACTAATCTGTCCGGTCTGACTGGTCCGGAAAACCAGCCAATCAGTTACGGGCTCAGCTATATTGCAGACAACCAGATAAGTAACGGAACCGTTTCCGGCGCACTGCAAACACAATTACCGCTGACCAATCTGCGTGTTGGTGCATCAAAGGGGCAGAATTACTGGCAGGCATCCGCCGGCGCACAGGGCAGCCTGGTATTGCACCGTGGCGGGATCACGGCAGGCCCGTATCTCGGTGATACATTTGCGCTTATTGAAGCAGAAGGCGCCAAAGGCGCCACCGTTGTCAGCCGCAGCGGAACAACCATTAACAGTGCCGGTTATGCACTGGTACCGTCACTGGTACCTTATCAATACAACTCGGTTATGCTGAGCAGTGAAGGTATTGATGCACAGGCAGAAATCCGCCAGCCGGAGAAAAAAACCGCGCCTTATGGCGGAGCAATGCTCCGGCTTAAATATGACACACATTATGGTCAGCCGGTTCTTATCACACTGCTGCGCAAAACAACCGCAACAATCCCGATGGGCAGCCGGGTACTTGATGAAAATGATCATGTACTGGGAATGGTGGGTCAGGCTAATCAGCTCTATTTCCGGGCAGAAAAACCGGAAGGAAAGCTACGGATTGTCTGGGGAACCGGTGCAGCAGAGGCGTGTACCACCCACTACCGGCTAGCGGATGACAAACCCGCACCTTTGGTCTCAATGGCGCTGACGTGTCAGCCGACAACGGAACAATAATAAATGAAACGTGTAATCAAACCGGTTTTTTTATCTTTTCTCGTATTACTGTCACTTTACAGTGTGACCGCCGAAGCCCGCTGTGTCCGCAAAAATACCACAGCAACAGGTGCAGATAAATCAGGTCTCGGTACCGGACTTGGCAATATCAATATGACCAGCGCTTATTTACAGCCAGTCGGAACGATATTGGCATCATCCGTGACCAGTTGGTCACAATCCCCTCTGTTTCCGGATCCGGACACCGTTCTGTATGAATGTGATTTAGCCGATAAAAATGATATTTATGAGTTATTTGCCACAAACGGAGATGACCGCCACGGCGGGTTTCACGATATCGGAAAAATTGACGGATATGAAAACTATTTCGCCACCTGGTTTCCCTATACCGCCATCAAATTTACACACATGAATTCAGGCAAGACTTTTACCCGGTTCTGGCAACAAACTCCTATCACCACTTACGGCACGGCTAACGGAAAAATCCAGATCAGGGTCCGTGATATCAGTGCAATGAAAGTGGATTTGATAAAAGTGAGTACTATTCCGCCGCGGGGCGGAGCAAGCTACTACTGCGGATCGAACAGCATGGCGCCGACAACCGGAAATTCAACATACACCTGTAACCAACCTAATTCCTACATTATATTTAAAGGGCCGACCGGTTTCACCTATCCGAAAGAAGGCACTGATTCCGCCTATAATTATCAGGGATTTAATTACTCCTGGTGGATGTCAACCGGCATGAACGGCTCACCGGTTTCCGGTTATTCACATGCTGCGACCTGTGCTGCACGTAATGTGACGCCACTGGTTGAACTGCCGCGTATTTCTGCCGCTCAGCTGAATGCCGGTCAGACAACCAGCAATGTATTTGATATTACTGTGGAATGTGATAATGGTGTTATTTCCGGAGTGATAGTAATCAGACATCGATCGGGTTACAAACCTCACAGGATGTTTATCAGAAAGCCCGCCAGCTCGGGTTGGTAAACAGTGCCGGTGGTGTTGAATATTTATTATCAGATGGCTACGGCAGCGTGCCGTCGGTTGCAACCGGTGTCGGGATAGCGCTCAGCAACACCACGACAGGACAGCGGATGCCTTTTGTCGGCTGGGGCGGATGTACAGAATCCACACCCTGTAACCAGGCAACCGCAAGAACAGCAGGATGGTTCCCTGTATTAACCGGCTCCACGCCGATCGGGTCGTCCTCAGCAGGCTATACCAGCCATCTTATCCAACTGACCGCCACACTGTCCCGCCTGCCCGGGCAGCAGGCACAACCGGGTAATGTTGATGCAAAGGCCTATGTTCTGATTAAGGTGCAATAGGTACAATAATGGGTATAGATATGAAATCATTATCGCTTATAAAACAAAATATAATTTTACTGATCACAATGATATCGCTGATGATAACCACCAGTGCCGTTGCAGGCATGCTTGCATCATCAACACGGATCATTTTTCAGGATAATACATCGCGGAAAACATTATTGCTGGCTAATACTAATGACTATCCTGTCTTAGTTCAGACCTGGGTGGATGATGGTGAAAACAGCGGAACACCCGGTGAAGATAAATACCCGTTCGTCGCTATTCCGGCAATATTTCAGTCAGATGCAAAATCCCGCAGTAATCTTGAGCTTATTTATAACGGAACGCCGCTGCCTGATGATCGTGAATCGGTATTCTGGCTGAATTTATATGAAATACCGGCAATAAAAACGGCGGATGCAGAAAAAAACAAAGTATTGATGGCGATGAATACACAATTAAAAATTTTCTATCGTCCGGCCGGGTTAAATACAAAATTTGATGACCGGCTGAATGCGCTGATATTTTCTTATCACCGCCAAAACGGGCAGGATACTATTGTGTGCCGGAACCCGACACCTTATTACATCTCATTATCATCACTGTCACTAATCCGGGATAATCAGTATTATCCTGCGACAATAATGCCGGACATGATGGTCGCACCTTTCGGAGAAAAAACCTATGTCATCACCTCTCCGTCATCCGAAAACACCGGAAAAATAAGTACGGAAGCAATCATCATTGATGATAAAGGGAATTCGCATACTATATCTCGTTTATTATAACCCATTTTATATTCACCAAGATATATAACAATCAATCAGATTATTTTCATCTGTGTTTTTTTACTCATATTATAATTACAAACGTAAAATAATTTTTCAATACACCTTTCACTAATGAAATATAGTTAGTAATATAGAGCTGCACATAATAGTGCTAACTTAGTAAGTAAGAAGTCCTCCGGGAAGGATTCCTGAAGGACTTCTTTTATATCATTTAATTATTAACATCTACCACAACCCGTCCCCGAATTTTACCATCCAGTAAACACTGAGCTGCCGGAATCGCTTCCTCTAACGGAATAACACGGCTGATTTCAGCCAGAACATGTACATCAGCTAACTCTGCCAGACTCTCCCACGCAGCTTGTCTTACGGCATGAGGACACATAACACTGTCGATCCCGATTAAACTCACGCCTCTGAGAATGAAAGGTGCGACAGTGGCGTTAAAATCCATTCCCTGAGCCAGACCACAGGCTGCAACAACACCACCATATTGTGTACCCGCACAAACACCGGCCAGCGTATGGCTGCCCACACAATCAATCGCGGCGGCCCATCTTTCTTTTGTCAGTGGTTTACCCGGTGCTGATAACTCACTGCGATCAATAATCTCTTTAGCGCCCAGCGTATCAATCAGATAGGCGGTATCCAGTGTACGGCCGGTGGATGCAATCACATCAAAACCGAGTTTTGCCAGTAATGACACCGCAAAACTACCCACACCACCGCTGGCACCTGTGACCAGCACTTTGCCGGACTCTTTGGTAATCCCTTGTTTAATCAGGGCGTGAACCGCCAGCATTGCTGTGTAACCCGCGGTACCAATCATCATTGCCTGTTTGGTTGTCAGCCCTGCCGGTAACCGGGTCAGCCAGCTGTCTTTCACTTTCGCTACCTGAGAAAGACCACCCCAGTATTTTTCGCCGACACTCCAGCCATTAAGAATGACTTTATCGCCCACTTTATAGAGTTCTGAGCTGCTTTCTGTCACGGTTCCGGCAAAATCGATCCCCGGGATCATCGGAAAGCTGCGCACAACAGGACCTTTGCCGGTAATGGCAAGGCCATCTTTATAATTCAGGGTGGAATAATCAATCTGTACAGTTACATTGTGGTCCGGTAGCTGAGACTCATCCATCTGAGCCATTTTTGCTGTATATCCATCAGTGTTTTCAATCAAAATGCAATTAAACATAATGTTATCCTTTTAGGAATATAGACCAGGCGTCTGGTTAATTGTAAAAAAAATTTATTAAATAATCGCCGTCGCATTAACAACAGTGAAACTTAATAAATTATTCTGTAACAATCCCGCCGGCAGTATTAAAAGTGACCGTTATTTAATTATTTTATTAATAAAAACAGATATAAACAGATCCAGCGGTTCGCTATTGCGGGTGAGCTTTGCCCGCATAACCGCGCCTTCCCATCCCATCCAGAAAAAAGCTGCCATCAGCCGACAATCCGTGCCTGCCGGAATAGTATTCATAGCCTGAGCATCCAGCAGACATATTTCCACTTTTTTCTGCCAGCCGCTGATAATGGTATTTAATATTTCACCATATCCGTCTGGTAAATTCGCTACTTCCTGCCCGAGATTGCCGACTAAACAGCCGCGCAGCCAGTTATATTTTTCCATTCCGGCTTTTGCTGACTGATAAAACTTTTCAATCCGTGCCAGAGGCGGTAATTCCGGGTCACACAGGCATTTATCCAGCAGATGCGAAAAGTAATTATCATAACTGTGCATAATCTCAAGACCGAATTGCTCTTTGCTCTCAAAATAATAGTAAAAAGAGCCCTTCGGCACACCGACTTTCTTCAGTATCCCGTTAATATCTGAGGTCATATAGCCTTTTTCGGTGAACATTTCCACACCACTGCGGATAAGCAGCCGTTTAACATCACGCCCGCATCATGGTTTTTCGGCGGTCTTCCGCGTTTTGGTTTTGTGGTTAATGTGTTCATCACTCAGCATCTCTCCGGTCAGTCATTATAATATAGACCGATTGTCTTGTTAATTCTATTGGTTTTTTGTATTAGTGTGTGACTTGTCCTGATATAGGTTGACAGCTTTTCAGTGGTAAGACACCTGATGAACTTCATCAGGTGTCTTGTAATTTGGCGATAAGTGAGGCCGTCGCTGGTTATAAATTCGAATGGATTCTTCAACCAAAATCTTCGCTTATTCCAGATTCTGTGGCTTTATCAGCAAATACTCCATCTTTAATATCCCGTTCACCCGTTCTGCAAGTGCATTTTGATAGCAATCATAACCATCTGTCATTGAACATTGGATCCCGTATTTTTGATGAATATCCTGATATTCAGCAGAACAATATTGTATCCCTCGATCTGAATGATGAATCAGGGACGATGCTGAGTGGCAAGTCTTCAGTGCATTCAGAAACGCCTGTTTCACCGCCTGTGTTTTCATATTGTTATCTAATTGATAACCAACGATTTTTCGTGAATATGCATCTGTAATCAGGCTCAGATAGGTATGCCCCTCATGAGTCGGTAAATAGGTAATGTCGGCAACCCAAAGCTGCTCCGGTTTACTGGGTACAAAGCCAGACTTGATCAAATTCGGATGACAATGAAAACGGTGATAACTCTGTGTTGTCCGGTGATAAGCCCGCTTTGGTGTAACCAACAACCTGTGTGCTTTCAATAAAGAAAATAAGCGGTCACGTCCCATAACAATTTGTTTTTGCAGTAAAATACGATGTAATTTCCTCACACCCAGCCGAGGTTGATCCATCCTTTCTGTTTTCACCGCAGAAATAGCGAGAATATTGATGTTATCTCTGTTCTGTAACGCGTCACACCGCTTGTAAAATGCTTGTCGGCTAATGTTCATAAACTGGCAAGCCTTTGTTACCGTTAGCCTTCTGACTTTTTTTTCCGTAATAACTCGGCTTTGCGCTTTTTTGATAAACGGACTCCAAAGTCGCTGTCCATGACATTGACGACGGCTTCAAAGAAATCTGCCTTTAGCCGGGTATCTTCCAGCTCTTTTTCAAGGGCTTTAATACGCTGCTCTGGAGTTAGTGTGGCTGAGGTCTGGGTCATAGTAGCACCTGGATAGGTTAGACTTGGTGTTCCGGCAGACCAATCTAACCTGCCATGTTTACGAAGCCAAACTAATACTGTAGAACACCCTTGGATCCCGTAGTGTTCCTGGGCTTGTTTATAGGTCATTTCGCCTTTTTCTACCTGGTCTACAACGGCTAATTTAAAGGCAAGGGAATAATCACGTTGTGTTCGTTTACTGTTTGATTTCATGACACTCTCCAACTCTGGTGTGAAAAAGTGTCAACCGTATTCAGGATGGGTCACACAGTAATAATAAACCAGAAATGATACTTTCTCTTTTTTTTTAAAGAGGTAATAAATTCCATATAAAATCCCACTCGAAAAATATAATTACATTAATAGATATTTGTTTTTGATAAAGTCAAAAAGTAGTGCTATGTTAGATCGTTTTAAAATGATGAATGCAAAATATAAATAATTTAATAATACAGAGATTACACAATGCGAAGCTCTCATTCTTTTCCCGGTATTATTGTCAGATACCGATATAACCCTGATGCGACAGGAGACCAATCTGAACCACCATCTGATGACGATCAGAAAGATGAATTGCACGTAAATTTATGGGAAATTGATCTCAATAATTCTTATCCTTTTATGGATATAGGAGTTATGATTTACGATCATGAAAAAATTGAGGCCGTCATGGTTGATTTACCTTGGTCTCTAAACAAAAAAAAATATTCATGACTTAGGTGTTAAGCTTAATGGCGAGAAAAGTGTAGCAGCTATTTTCAATGAAGTTGTTCATTATGATGGATTTGCTGAAGGTAACTTTGCCAATATAAGCTTCATAAAAGATAGCAAAGATACTAACCATTTTTCACTTTTAAGGTTAAACTCTCAATCTTTTAGTTTAGATGAGCTTAATTTAAGTAATGATACTCCATGCACTAGGTTAAAAATCTCATTGCCGAGATATCATCATAAAATTAAAAATGAAGAAAAGAGGAAATCAGCCTATATAAGATTTCGCATAAAAAAAAGTTCCACCTACAGTATACACTGTTCACTTCACCCAAAATGATAGAGCCTTAATAAGCTCCAGTACTGACACCCGAATAATAGATTTCAGAATAAATGTTTTAAGAGGTGTGCCAGAGGAATTAATCAATGGAGATGATAATTTAAGATTCCCACCAAACTTAGATAAAATTCATTGCTTTTTGACGACGATTCAAGATGAAGAGTGTGTGTCTGTGAGTAAACACTACAATGGATATCGCTCACTTATGGATGAAGATATTTGGAATGAATATGTCAAAAATGATAAAACACTACCTATCCAAGAAACTAATAGTATAAAAAATTATTTAGGATATCAATGGACGGCAAAAAACAAAAAAGAGAATCAAGAAAAAATTAAAGATTTGATCGTATTAGGGAGATTTTCAAAAAAGACTTCTGGTTTGCTTTCGATTTTAAGATTTATGGTAGTAGTGATTATATTAGGAGCTATGGGTAGCGGATTTTGGGAATTTCTCAGTGACTTAGAACATAAAAACACTGCTAATTTTATCTATTTAATCATAATATTAATAGTTTGCTTTTTAGACAGATTTAGGTTTGCAAAAAATTGGTTATTTAAAAAAATTAAAGATTCAAAAAAGAAATTTTTCAAAGAGTGACTATTTCAAAAGGCCATTGAAACTAAATTCATTTTTTAATGGTCTATAATATTGATGATATTCTTCTCCAAATTCAAAACCATAATATTTGAAAATTTTCAAAAACTGACTATTCTGCTCTTCAGAAATTGAGAGCAAAGGATTTTTTGTGTTTAATAATTCGAAACTTTTCTCGAATAAGGTCAACCCTATACCTGACCCTTGGAATTTAGGCATTACTTGCAGACAGCAAAGTTTTTTTTTCAACATTGCTATCTTTTAATATGGCCAATCCAGCCAAATCATCTTGTCTATATTCAAGAATTATTGACCGTTCTCCTGCAATAATACCAGGGATCACGACATTGCTAACCCATGAATTGAACTCAGGATAGAATAGCCGAAGATCGCATAAGGTATCAGTCAAAAAAGAATCGACTTTTCGATCCATTGTTGGATATTGAAGTAAAAAATCTCTACCGATGAAGTTTGGTTTACCAAACTCAAGTAGAAGGTCGGGCATTTTCAATGGAGAATTTTTATTCATAGGTAATTACCCCATACTATATATATTCAAATTCAAACTGACTCTGCATCTCACTGCTAATATAACAGAAAGACTGTGGTGGTGTAACCTTTCCACCCAAAGTATTTAGATCTATAGGCCTTTTGTAAATACTCACTTTCCCTATTGCTATTGCTATTGCCTTATCGCGACCTTCGTAATATGAATCAAAATATTTTCTATCAATGCCAGCAAACGACTTTGTTATTTTCCAAATCAAATCAGGTGAACCTTGATGTATATTAGTCACTTCGAATTCACCAACTAATTTACCAACTGGCTTCGTAGCATATATCAAAACTGTTGTAATTTTTTGTTTAGAAAAATTCACTTTCCTAAACTCAAACCTTTTTTCTCCACTAAGAATTTTATTAACATATTCAGGTTTAATCGATAATAATATTTTCATTAACTTGCCCTTCTTCTGCAATCCACCTGAACTGTTCTTCAGTTATCGAAATAAAATCCCATCTAGTTTTAGTGCTAATACCACAATCTTCGATTAAACGGCCTCTTGTCAATCTTTTTCTAAGAGCACCATTATAGGTAAACTTTATTATATACCTTTTCTTCTTGTTAGTAAAATAATCTTTTAACTCTTCATTTTTAAATACACTATATGGTTTAACATATTTCATAAAATCACTTTCAGAACAAAATGATTTTATTTGCCTGACCTCTTCAATTACACCAATTGAAGATACGACTGAGCGGTAATATGCTTTCCCGGTGCCGCCTTTATTTGTCCGATAAATACATATCGCATCACCTTGTTTTAGATTCTTAGTTCTACTAATCCCAGAAATATATATTTTATGAATACTGTTAGTGTAAGAAATATCTTCCAGTATATCGTGATTTTCATTCCTGAGAATCGAGTCGGGGAGAAATTTCGAATGGTATTCTGGGTAAATGGCTAAAAGATAGTATTTTTTTCCACCTAAAGTGAGGTGAGGAAAGTCTTTGATTACATCGCCGGTGATATTTTTCATTTTCTTTACATAAACATTTTCCACACCATTATTAGTTGTTTTTGAACCATGGAGATTAAATCCATATTTTTCAAGAATCTTTATCAAGGGTTGCTCTTTTTCAAAAACGGTTACATATATATAGTCAGAATCCTCGCTAATGGCATGGTCAAAAGTTTTCTTGAGTAATCTTTCTCCCAATTTTGTTCCGTGTGCATTAATTTTGAAAGTACCTATTTTTAAAATATTACCAATGGGTAATGGTGGCTCAACATCCTTAATTTTTTTTAAGCTCAGGCTTCAGATATATAAAAGCATCTAGTTTCTTTTTGCCATTATAGAAAACATATGCTTTAGCATTTTCTTCGGCTTTTTTATTAAACCATTTATAAAACTCTTTATAACTTGCTTTCAAAGAGTCAAAAAAGACGTCATCAAGGTCTATATCTTTGAAAAAATTATATTTAACATTACTCATTTATGGTTCCCACTTTGTATGAGTTTTGTATGAATTTTTTTTATTACTTCATAATCACTGACATAAAACGATTTAAAAGGAAGATTATATTCTGTAGTAAACTTGAAAGCTTGTTTTTCCTCAATTTCCTGCATTTGTATTATAAGACTTTCATCCCAAGAAATTTTATCCCTATCCATCAACCTATTACATATCACATCTGTGCTTTCTTTAAGAAGGAGGACCGCTCCTATATTAAGTTTATCAATTACATCAAACTCTATTTTTTTTATATTCCCTTCCTTGTCTAATAAGCAAAAGTGTCCATCTAATAAGAAATCGATTCCTGACATTCTATTTATGGCATTTACTAAAAAATCTTGATTACTACTAATCTGATCTGTTTTTTTGTATTTATCCCAGGTAATAAAACCTTTTTCTGATTTAATGAGTTCACTAGCACTAAAGAACTTAATTTTGAGATCGTTTGATAATTTATTGCATATGGTACTTTTACCGACACCATAAACTCCTGCTATCATCACTATCATATTTGCTCCTAAAATCAGCAGGTTGATCACCGTTCAATGAATATAATCATACAATAGAGTGTAACCAAATGCATCAGTATTGTTCATTCTTCAAGCAAGGGTTAACTCATCGAAGCCCCGCATCTCAGAGTTGCCTTGCTTTTCTGCCCTTTAGTTGAAAAAGGAACACCGAACCAAAATAAAAATCTAACCAATTGATAAAATTGAATTTCGTGATATTAATTCATACATAGTATACGGATTTTCTATCCATCTGATATCAAAAGGAGTTGATATGGGAAAATTTAATAATATATTAGATGACGAATTCCTTTCATCTTTTACCGATAATATTCAATTAAAAAAATTGCCGCCAAACCGAATCCGCAAGCATTCCCGATGGGCGTTTGTTCATACAACAGCAAAACACAGACCTGACGGGTCACTAACTCCCGCAGTGAGGAAAATGAGAGTTAATGATAATAACGCCTGGTACTCAGGTCTGAAAAAAGCAGGAATTGAAGATTTTCGATTCCATGACTTACGGCATACTTGGGCTAGTTGGTTGGTGCAATCCGGGGTTCCGCTTTCAGCGCTTCAGGAAATGGGGGATGGGGGATGGGAAAGCATAGAGATGGTAAGACGATATGCTCATCTGGTACTGAATCATTTAAGTGATCACGCACGACAATTGACGTTATTCTTGAGGGTAACGACACAATTACGACACAAGGAGGAAATCAGGCAGGATTGAAACTAGCATAACTCTTTGATTTATATGGTACCCCTACAGGATTCGATATAAAGACATTTATCATTGATAAATAACAGATATTACCCATTCAATTATCTACCATGCCCCCAATAATGCCCCCTTTTGTTTTTGTGAAGATTTCTTTGGGCTATTTTTAAACAGGCTGATACAAGATGACGAGGGTGTGCTACGTTGCAAAAATATCATCGCCACCATAATTTATTGCAGATAGTGAAACACCGACTAAGCAGAACCCTACCCGTAACCTCCCCGTTATTTTCCACTGCCTCCGTTTCAAACGGAACCGTGATATTCGGATAATAATTTTCGTCAGATCCGCACACCGAGCTACCCCGATAATATCGGGTCAGTTTAGAGAGGTGATTTTCCCTCTTTAAATTTCCCGATTTCAAATCAGACAATACTAACTTTTACTAACAGGTAACTATCTGCGCCGCGGTGAGCTGATACCCGTTAAACCACTCATGCCGACCAATGGCAATAACCTGACTCCCTTTCTGGCAGGTCATCAGTTCCAGTGCGTTCATATCGAATGCTACCAGTTTCAGCGGGTACGGGCTGCGGCGTTCGCTCTCTGCCTGAATGGTCAGAGTTGCCATTACCTTACCTGTCACCGTCTTAACCCGCTGAGGCGGTTTAGTGACAGTTCCGGTTACTGTGGCTGTGGCTGTGACGGGCTTTACTTTTCGGTATGTGCGCATGGTTCACCTGATTCATTAAGTCGGTGTACGGCGTTGCCGCATACCCCGGTTACTGAGACTGTAGATAGTATAACGCATTGATTAGATTGCAGGTGGTCACAGTGACCTCCGATGATACGGGAAAATCCCGCATGTAAAACCTTACCGTAATCTTGTTGTTCTTCTAGGCTGTTACTTTGGCTTGTATCGCCATACATCACAATTTAAATTCTGCGCTGATAATGAAATTACATAACAGTATCAATTAAATAACGGGGTGTTATCGCTGGTGACATCTCAAATTATGATAAATGTCTATATCAAAAACCTCACCGTAATCTCACCGTTGTTCAGTGCCGTAACCCGTTGATTTCCCCGAGACCGTCACTTTGTCCCGCGCAGAGTGATTTGCTTCCCTCGTTGATGAGGGTGGCATAGCTTAACGTGCTGATATTTATCCAGAGTGTGATTTAGCATTCTGGTATGAGCCGCCGATACCGGAGCCTCCTGTCCGGGTATTGCCCTGACGCAACCCGCAGATATCACGGTCTGCGCTGGTGGTCTGTCCGGTGATTGTCCGATACCTCAGCGGCGACCATTCCGGTGATATCAACAAAATGGTACGCAGGAGCAACCAGGCTATTTCGCTGCGTACCGGTCTGCGTACCAATGGCGATAGAGCCAGTAATCATACGTGGCTGATTCACACTCAACGGCATTCTCGATGTCTGGTTTTGTGAGGTTTCGATGTCAGGTTTTGACAGGTTAGAATGTTAACATTTGTAAACATCTGAGGGCTTTCTTCTGGCTGGCTTACTCATCGCTCCGGTACTCCAACCGTTACCCTTTCCGACTATTGTGATAATCACAACGGTACAAAGCGCAAAATTGAGCTTTGCTTGTTTAACAGTATGTTAGATTTAAAATAGCTTACTATTTGAACTGTATAACACCGTTATACACTGGTATAATATCCAGCACCTACCAGTAAAAGGACTTTCATCATGAGCAACTCTAACCTTGTCGCCTTTCGTCTCCCTGCTGAACTCCAGACCCTGTTTAATGATGCTGTAACGGCTTCCGGCAGTGATAAGACATCATGGATAGTCTCAGCCATCAAAGAGAAAATGAACCGTCCGGAGAATGCCCCTGACACTCGTATGCTGACGCTGGTGGAAAGACTGGAATCAGCCGCCGCTTCTCTGATTGTCGGTAAAGCTGATATCCCGCCTCACGCCTACAATGAACCGGCAATCGTCGCTGTGGTGAATCTGGTGCTGTCTGAGGGGGTGGATAACGGGCGTGTTATTGCGGAACGGGTTAACGAGGCTGGTTATCAGACTAAAGCCGGTAAGGCGTGGGATAAGGATATCTATTCAGCGTGGAAGCGGCACAAAGACATTGCCGGGAAGTTGGGGAACTGATTTGCGCAGCTCGTCCGCAATTGCCTGACTGACCTTAGCATTTCTGTACATCCATCAGTGCGTAATCCGGTGCTGGTTTTATCCCTAAACCCCGTCATGTCTGGATTTGGCATGGTTCGCACTGCGCAGTTTCCGGGTTTCGTTTTGCGCAGTTCGGTGCGCAATAAGGCGGTACATGCGTTAGGAATCGTGAGGTGGCATTGTTTGAATTACCTTATCAAACCTTATCATCCTGAACGTTAGCAAATATTAGCATCCGTACCAGGTCAGAAACGCCAGATAACGTTATCAATTGTTATCATTTAACCTAAGATTTCCTAAGATTTCCTAAGATTCAGACCGATAAACCTTAAGAAAACTCAAGATTCTGGCATCAGAAAAACGTTAAGATTTGTTAAGATTAAACGTCTATATTTGTCGCTATTCAGCCCGCATTCACGGGCTTCCTACGGTGTACATAAATCATCAAAGCTGACAGCCTCGCGCGCGTGTGCGCGTACTGGTGTTTAAATCATCAAAGTTCACGCTGTAATTTCTCACTGATAGCTTGTCTGACGAACTCAGCACGATTGCCCCGCGTGTACCTGCTACCTTTGATATGGCTGTCTACCTCATCAATGATCGACTGTTCACAGGTGACTATCAGCCGCGTTGTCGGTGTACCGTTAAAGTAGCGGTTAGTCTGTTTCTTTGTGCTTTTTTGCATGGTCTGCCTCACGTTCCCACTTCTCCAGCTTCCTCTGTGCGTCCTGCTGCTGTTCCGGTGTTACCTCACCGTTTGGCTGTCCGGTCATATCAAAACGACTGCCGCCCAGAGTAAGGGCTTTCAGATACACTTTGCGGTTAATGTAGTCGTACAGCCCCTGCTTGATGTGTGAAACGGTAATATCCAGCTCCCGCGCCTCAGCATCGGCAATCATCTGTTCCCGTATACCAATTGCCAGCGGTCTGGCTCCCTGCTCTGTGAATATCGTCCAGTGCTGCGCTATCCGGTCTGTGCGCCGTTTCCGCTTCTTCGCGTGAGCATCTGCCTTGTTTTTCTTCTGGGGCTGCTGTGGGGCTTCCTGCTGCGTTTTATCCGGTGCGCTTTTTGGTGCTTCGGTAGCTGGTGGATTTGTAACAATTCTTTTACTTTTCTTTAGTGACAATATCGGTCTGGTCATTTTTTTTATATCTCACAAAAATAAATGTTTTATATAAAGCGCAAAAAAACAGTGTGTCGAGTGTGTCAGTGTGTCAAGTGCGGTACAAAAAATAGCCATACTCTTTTATATCAATAGCTTTACTCTGTACGATATTTAACCTGCTGACACACTCGATACCTGTTCTGACACACTCGACCCCTGATTTGACACACTCTGCGCATTTTTTAACCAATGGCACAAAGAAAAAAGAGTGTGTCAGAAACGATGAAAAGTGTGTCAGATACGCCCTGAAGTGTGTCACGAGTGTGTCAGCTTTTTTAGTTAATAACCTTTAAAATCAATATTATGTTATTTTTTATACAGGTCTGACACACTTGACACACTACTTTTTTTCTCATTACATGAAAGCGTCATTCTGGCTGGCAATCTTCCGGCGCATACATCAGGACATAGAACAACGGTCTGTTACCATCAACCGTTATCGTGCGCTTTTTATACCTGCCTTTATCACCTTTTTGTAACATTCCTGTTTCTGCCAGTGCCTTTTCTGCCATTTTGACATTAAAGTCTTTGACGATTTCATCCGTAAAGGCTTTCGGGAAAGTGTGAAACAGCGTTATGCCGTCTCTCACCTCTCTGTACCCTGCGATATTGCTCACGCGGTCACTGCCCGTCATGTACGGATGAACGGCAAACCGGCTGAACGCATAGGCATTTAAAAAGCCCTCTGCCTGCTCTTTAATCTGCTCAAGTTCTTTATTACCCGTGCCAAATTCGGCGATCCACGCATTAAATCCCGCCTGAACCGCATCACGGCAATCCTGCTCATTCCAGCCGGTGATTACCCGCCCCATGATTAATGCTGCCTCAATCGTGGCGAACCGGTCGCTTGCACGGTGTACCTGTTCCCCGTAACTGGCAGGGATCAACTTGTTCCAGCGGTGCTGTGCGGCTTTATAGATTTCACGGGCTTCCTCTTTGCGGGCTGACAGGTACTCAATCCAGTACCGCCCTGCCGCCCCGTAGCTGGTACGGCAATTGACTTTGATTAAATCGGCGTGTGCTTTTCCTGTCCCGCATCCGTGTAATTCCGTGGCACGCTCTATCGGGATATTGAGTAACCGGAGTAACTGACCGGCGTTAATTTTAATGCCTGCCGCGTTTAAAAATGTCTCAATGTCTTTTTCACCTGTGCTGACCGCGACTGTCCGCCAGTTTTGCACCTGCCGGTTGCCGCCGTCTTTCGCGCCCTGAATTTTGCCTTTGCCGTTAAACAGCGTGTATGCCGATTTGTAGACGTGGCGCGGGTCTGCTCCCTGTCCGACTTCATCCAGATATAAAAGCCCGTCATTGTGCGCCACGGCTTCGTTAGTCATGCCGTATTCTGTGCCGTACCATGTCAGCCGCTGCAAATCGGGATCACCGTACAGACTGACCGCCATATCTGCGGTGGTGCTCTTGCCGGCGGTCGATTGTGCGTACAGGTGAATACCGAAGCTGTCCGCGCCGGTAATGCCCGTCATGGGTGCTGCCAATGCTGCGCCGATAGCGAACATCATAAAGCTATTGCCATTGGCTAACCGTGCCACATCATCCCGCCAGTTTTCCGGTGAGCCGCTTGTCTGGTAGGCGGTGGCGGCTGCGCTCTGCCCGTTAAAGAATATCGGTTGTTCCGGTGTGCCAATGACTGAGCCGTCCGGCATGATATACGCGCCTTTGTGCCAGCCTGATTTGGTGGTGATACTCCAGTCACTGCCGGAGTTATGCCGTAATAACCAGTCTGCCAACGTCTGACGCAATCCTGATTTGGTGGTCACTGTCAGCCCCGCATTTTTGAGCGACTTCCAGCCCTCACGCTCACCAATATCTCCTTTGGGGATCGACTGAATACGTTTAGTGCCCCATTCGACAATCAGGAACCGCTGATTTAACTCGTCAGTCCCGCTGGTTACGCGCCTAATCGCATCAGATAACCACTGTTCGCGGTTAATGATCTCACCGGTATCTTTATCAGCTTTGGGTGTCACAAAAAACACACCATCATCCCGTGACTCAATGCGCGGAGCCATCGGGTCGGATTTGACAGCCTGCGTAGTCATGTCCTCTGTGTCGCTCACTGCGGTTTCTCCCTGAGCCTGATAAATACCCTGTGTGAATGCCTGTGCTGCGGCATTCAGACCCTCCGCCTGATACATATCGTTCCAGTCGCCGCTGGTGGATGGGATCGTTACCTGACCATTTACAGCCCGTGCTGCCGCTTCCGCTTTCTCTCTGCCGGTGTTGACCGTGTTGTCCGCATCGTTATCTGCCGCAATGGTTATCAGTGCTGCCGGATATTTACCCCGCATCACCTCAGCGATGTGGATCAGGTTCCCGGCATCTATTGCCGCCACGGTCAGCGCGCCAGGGCGGATTAAGTGACACGTCAGGGCGGTTGCCATCCCCTCAGCAATAATCACCTCAGAAACGTGCTCAGGCGCATTGACCGCGTAGTAACTGCCTTTCTTCGTGCTGTCGGTTAACAGGCGTTTCCCTCCGTCCGGTTTAATAGTCTGCGCGCCGGTGACTGTGCCGGTCGCATTGACCAGCGGAAGCAGGATTGAGCCGTCAGGCAGTAACGGCAGCGTGAAGCCGGTCAGTCCTTTGCCTGCCAGATAAGCGGATTCTCCCTGCTGAACCTGAGATAACAGGCTGCTGTAACGAGCGGTAAAAAGTTTTAACCGCTCTGCTGCGTTACTGACTTCTTTCTGCTGCTGCGCGGCTCTGTGGCTCTCCTGCTGTGTTTTAACCGGAGTCCGTTCACTGGCGGGCTGATGGTCTGAGCGGGTATCAATGCCGATAATCGCAGCAACCTCTTTCGCGGCTTCTGTCACACCCACGCCCAGCACACGCTGAACGAGATCTAACCCGTCACCCGCGCCGCACTGGTTACAGATAAACGTTCCGTTGCCGTCCTTATCATCAAAGCGGAAGCGGTCTTTCCCGCCGCACCCCGGGCAAGCTGTGTGAGTATTTACCGGCACATCCGCACCCATGACTGACAATATGCCCTGCCATTGTCCGTTGGCTTTCAGCTTAACTTCACGGATCATATCAATCGCTTTCATTGAAATGCCCCCTTGTCTGCCAGCGTGTCGCCCATATCGTTGATCATGCTCTGCCATATTTCGCGCCCGAACCCGGTGATATACCCATTCGCGGTACACCGTTCCAGTATGTTCACTGCTGCCGGTTCCCACGCCGGTGACTGCTGTTGCAGGGCTTCCAGAAGATAACTGTCCACCAGCATCCGTATGCCTTTCACGCCGTCGATAATCGCTACCTCAATAGATTTGCTGCCGACATTCATCGGGAACCAGTCGCCGCCGTTCTGTGTGGTGACATCGTGATAAACCGCCCCGGCAAACAGATTCGCCAGCCCATTCACACGGAAGTTTTTTGTAGTTAATGTCATGTTATTTATCCTCAGTGTGTCCGCAGTTCCGGCTGGTCTAATACCCCGCCAGCTACGTCCTGCGTTAATGCTTCGTGCATAGCGTCCATAATGCCAGTGCCCCACTCAGACAGGCGTAATGCGCCGCCGCCGTCAATCATTGAGGTGTACAGGCTGACAATGTATTCCGCACTGTCTGAGCCGTGGCGTTCCGTCATTGCTCCCTCGATGTGGTTCGCCATTGCTATCCGTTCGCAGTCCGGCAGGAGCGGCAGCATGACACCGTGATTGCGGTAGTACGGCATCCCGTTCTTTGCGGTGGTTTCACGGATATACAGCACAGCGACCATCCAGCGGAAAGAGAGTAAATCTTTCTCTTTGTCATCCTGAACATGGTCTAAATAGGTCGCAATCAGACGCAGCCCCAGCAATACATTACTGTCCCACTCTCCGGCATCCGCACGGGCGGGAATGTCTGCCAGCGGTATCAGGGCGATATGCTGATATTTACCGTCAACGGTGCGTTTCATCACATCCACGGCGGAGCCGGTGACTTCGGTACGGTACTCGCTCATGGCTTACCCTCCGCAGATTCAGCCAGTGACTGTTCGATTTCTCTCGCTACCGTCAGGGCTGTCACAATCATGTTTGAAGTATCATTGTCTGTCTCAGCCTCCAGCCAGAAAGTAAGCAGGGTAATCATCTGCCCGGCTCTCATCTGCGGGACTTCCAGCAACTGCTTAATCAGGCGCTTTTGTTCAGGATTCATTTGATCACCTCTTCCAGTCTGCTCAAGGTGTCAAATTGATTATTCATGAGCCGTCTTATTGCCTTTACCATGAAATAAGTGTCGCTTTCAGCCTCATTTTCAACGGCGGTTATCAGTGGTAGCAATATCGCCTGAACTTCTTCATTGATATTTTTCACGTCACTAAATGAATAGAGATGCCCTGCTTCCAGCTTGATTGTTTTCATTTGCTGCCCCCCGCTTCCTGATTTAAGGACTGGCTGATATCGCAATGTATGTCACTGGCAATAGAAATCAGGTCGAATAAATCCGGCGAACATTCACTCTCAGCCTGTTCCAGAATGACGGTAAATAGTGAGCTGACCTGTTGCGCTTTGTAGGTGGCTGCGTCTAGCGGAAGTGGCTTGCTCATGCGTTGCCCTCCTGCGCTTCGATTTCTTTTTGAAGAAACACACGGACATCACCGGATAATTTAGCCATTAGTGACGATAACGCGCTTATTTCGCTGTCCTGTAACTGGTTCGGATATAGCTCAATTAACAGGCTTATTAATTCGACCTGATGGGCTTTTTCTGCTGCCTGGTTGATTGTGATGTTTGCGCTCATGCGGACACCTCCTGACGAATACGGGCAGTGAATACCAGCGGGAGGTTAGGGAGCAGCGAACGGGCTTCATCTTCGGTATGAGCCGTTACATGGTGATAGGTGGCTTTATTTTCCTGACATTCAGCAAAACGCCATGTAAATTCAGGGTGAGTTTGGGTAGACTTATACATAGCCATACTGTTACTCCTAATAACGTTGTGGTTAGACGCCTCGATAGTGTGGGTAGCACTTCGGGGTGTCGTCATATAGTGAATCGCACCATTGCATTTAAACTTACCTCTAAGTGAATCGCACTTCAACCCTTTTATTATATTTATTTTTGCGTATACTGAATCGCACCAACCGTATGGAGATTCAGTAATGGCAACAAGTTCAACCAACAACAAATCACAACAACTAAATGCCCGTTTCCCGCACGATGTGGTAGCGGATTTAGAGAAAAATTTAGAAGAAGGTGAAAGTAAGGCGCAATTTATAGTGACTGCCGTAAAAGGCGAAATTAAGCGCAGACAACGCAAAACCAAACAATCAGATGACTGAATAAATCGGGTAGCGGAAACGCTGCCCTTTTTTATGGACTCGCAAAACTCTACACGTCGATCATTTATGGGCTGACAATACTCAATTCTGCCTCGCGTAGTGACCACCATAAAACCTTTAAATGGTGTAATTTCCCCACGATTTGGGATGTCCGGATTTGGATAGCTCAGAGTTTCATATTTGAGACCGGCGAAATATTTCGCAGATTGACCGGCTGAAACTTTAGCCAATGACTGAGCAAGTAATTTTGCTGAGTAACCAGACGAAAATATGTCTGATTGGTTGCCGGTAATACCGTAAGTTGAAGTTACAGTATTCGCCTGAGCATCAGCACCCATGCCGTCCAGGAGAGAGCCTTTCCCCTGGCTGGCAATGTGATTGATATTTGTGCTTTGATTCCCCAGATTTGAGGAATCAAACATTGCTGAGGTGGTAGTCATCAGTGGATTTCCTCATCGAGAAAATCAGGCTGATATTTCCGCCACAGTTCTGTTTCTTCACGCTGTAAGCTGGCTTTCTCAGGCTTGCATGATTGCAGGTCACGCCCGCGCTGTGATGAAGTTAATTTGTACTGCTGCTGGCGTTTAGTCAGATCATTTAATTCACCGAACGGAACACCATACGCGCCGGTTTTGCGGATAGACGGGATAACGTCACGGAATACCCAATTAGTGAAACGATGTGCAAAAGTACCTTTCGTGGTCGCTTTACGGCTGCGGGCAATCGTTTTATAAAATCCGGACTCTGAACATGCGGATACAGACTGCTTTCCGCCAAGGGTGTCCACTTTAACCGACTCCCTTTCATCTTTATCTAAGCGAGAGAAAGCATCGCGATGTTTAGATATATCCAGTGCCTCACAAACATCTTTAAAAATAAACCACGGCTCATTATTAATTTTAGCAATCCGCACCTGTACACCTTCAAACCGGATGAATGAAATATCATCTGAGTTGATATTCAAAATATCGTCTGACTCAAATTCAGGGTGAGTTTGGTTAGTGGCATTAAAGCCACTTTTTAAATTTTCCATTTTGATTACTCCGTTATTCGGCCGGGTACAGGCTTAAAATATTATCTGTGAGTGCTTTACTTACCGGCTGATACTTCCCCTGTTCTGCGCAGCGGTTAATTAAATTAATCACCTTCTGCACGTCCTGAGTGGTTTTAAAGCGATAACGGTAATGTGAGCCGATACCATCAGGGTTAGGTTCGTCAATGCGTTCCAGCTCAATATTCAGCTTACGTTCGAGTTCATTCGGGTAATTGCGTCCGGACGATAACCGGCAATGGAATAATATTTCATTCTCCGTAAAGCCATTAATGCCAGTACCGAGCATATATAAACGGGCACGGTGTTTTTTCGGTGGGTTCTTTGATAGAATAGATGACGCAACGCTATTCTCAGAAGCCACCTGTGACGGGTGGTTTTTCTTTTCCATTACACCACCTCGCCAGTACGGGATTCCGCGATTTTATTTGCTACCCACGCATCAACCTCTGATTCAACAAAGGCGATAGAACGTGAACCGATTTTTACCTGTTTCGGGAATTGACCGGCATCAATGAGTTTGTACAGCCACGGCTTAGAGCAGCCGGTACGCCGGATGACTTCCGGCAGGCGGATAAGACTTTCTTTTTGTCTAGTAATTGCTGGCATATAGCTCCTGTATTAGTCCTTTAAACGCCTGGGTAGACGATGTAAGATTTACAGGCATGCTATAAGCTAAAATATAAAATAAAAATGACGTTTAAATACAATTTGATGCGTGTGTTAGACATGACAATCTGAACATTCATTGTACTAATTGATATCATGACAAAAATGACACAACTAACCCGTATATTTGTCCTTTTTTATTTAATATTATCAATTTCATCTCTAAATTTTAATATGAGAAAGTTTTTTCTACACGATAGAGGATCCATCCCTCCATATTTACGGTGAGCTAAACCACCATATTGCCCTCTCTTAACTTTAGTCACTTCATCTTCTTTCGCATTGATTTTCAATGAATAAAATTTATCTATACCATCACTTTTTATTTTATTTTCTTTGCCTTTTGCCATAATCCTTGAGACAGTTCTGGGATCAATATAATCTTTTAATAATGGTGAAGACGATATTATATTCATGGCTTTGTTTAAGTGTTTGTCATAACCATTTTTTAAAAGCAACTTAACTATCTCTGACAAAAGTTCTCTTTCTTTTTTAGTTTTATCATTTCTTTTTGTTAGCATTTCATTTTTAAGCCTTTCTATTTTCCTCTCTATAATTAATGGATTAAAAGAATTATTATCAGTGATAACCTCATGATGCTTAATATCATTAAATTCATGCATAAACCAATCACTATGCAATGACAATATATAATCTAACTTCTCTTTATATTCTAACAAACATGTGATTTCCTTAGAAATATATTCAGAAACATCAACATCATCAAGGTAATCACATATACATAATACCAAATAACATAGCAGCCTAGCATTTTCCATTTTAGTAACTTCTCTTCCATCCGGTCTTGAACTTAATATAAAACTATGATTTCTCATCAAAATAAAATAATTATAAAAGATAATATTAAAATCACAGGTTATACCTAAAGAATCAAAGGCTTTTATCATTCTTGATTTAACAAAAAAAACAGAAAGATATTCATAAGACTCTTTTAGATTTAAGTTTTTTTCATGGTCTACTATAACTTTATGACATTTTTCTGCTGCGCTAATTTTAATATCATCTGGATCTGAATATCTGGCTGGTGAAGCTATGTGACAATACATAACATCCCGATAAAAACGTAGAATTTTCCTTGCATGGAAAGACAATAATTCTTGGTCAAATACGTCTGTGCCCACAACGCCACCTCACGCCTCTTTCTGTAGGAGCTATGCCAGCCAGTAGAGGTGTACTGATTTTCGGGGGCGACCCTAGGCATAGCTTTATTCTTATCGTCTATGCAAGTCTACTAAAGACCACAACACCTGTCTATTTGTCCAGTTCACGTATTTCAGATATAAAAAAACCAGCCCTTTATCTGGCTGGCTCGGTGTGCCGCTGGTGGACTATGCCCGCTTGAAATTACCGTGAACAACATTATCGCCGTTCTCCAGTGCGTCCATATAGTCCGCGTACCACTGAAGCATTTCCCTGCGCCCGTCGATGTACTGTGCGTGGTTGTATGTGCCCCTGATTGAGTTTTTATCGACGTGTGCAAGCTGTGTCTCAATCCATGCGGTGTTATAACCCTGTTCGTGCAGGATTGTGCTCATGGTATGCCGGAAGCCGTGACCGGTCGCCCGACCATCATATCCAATCCGTTTTAATACCTGATTGATTGCCGCTTCACTCATTGGTTTTGAGGAATCATTTCGACCGTGAAAAATATAACTGAATCGTCCGGTAATCGTCTCAATTTCGCGCAGTAATTCAAGCGCCTGAGTTGATAACGGAACCATGTGAGGACGGCGCATTTTCATTCTCTCCACGGGGATCTCCCAGATAGCTTTGTCGAAATCAATTTCATCCCATCGTGCAGCCCTGAGTTCAATGGTACGGACTCCGGTAATCATGAGCAGTTTCGTGGCTATCAATGTTATTTTGCTGCCGCTACAGGATGTCAGAGCCTGTAAAAATTCCGGTAACTCCCCCACGTTAAGGTGTGGGAAGTGTTTTGCCTTTGGTGTAGACAGTGCTCCGGCAAGTTCAGCAGCTGGATTATATTCAGCCCGCCCCGTCACGATTGCATAGCGGAAAACCTGATTACATGCCTGCCGGATTTTTTTCAGCTTATCCAATACACCCCTTTTCTCCAGCTTACGCAGTACCTCCAGCATATCCAGAGGCTTTATCTCTGTGATGCCCGCTTTGCCAATGTGAGGAAATATATCTTTCTGAAAGGATTCCAGCAGATCCTCAGCATAGCCCGGTGACCAATTCGGCTTTTTATACTCATGCCATTCCAGCGTGATTTTCTCAAAGCTGTTATTAACCAGAGATTCCCTTTCCCGCTTCTCCGCCTTTTTGACCTGTGACGGATCATCACCTAAGGCTAATATGCGTTTTGCTTCTTCTCTTTTTGCTCTGGCTTGTGCTAACGAAATGGACGGGTAAACACCAAATGCCAATCTTTTCTCTTTCCCGGCATACCGGTATTTCATTCTCCAGTACTTTGATCCGTTCGGTGCGACTTCTAAATACATGCCGCCGCCGTCAGAAAGTTTATATGATTTATCTTTGGGCTTAGATGTCTCTACCTGTCTGGCTGTCAGCTTCATGAGGGGGCACCGATTTTCATTGAACGGGGGCATGCCCCCAATTATGCCCCCTTATGCATGTAGATTTCAATAGACGAGGGTAGACCATGAGATACGATGAATATCGCTGAATGCTGATTCTATGGGGTTTTAGGAGACTGTAGTAGACTTGGAAATACTTGAGAATGGTACGCCCTACAGGATTCGAACCTGTGACCTACGGCTTAGAAGGCCGTTGCTCTATCCAACTGAGCTAAGGGCGCACTGAAGAAAAACAGTGGGTTAACTGATTGAAGCGACATGGATTATACGTCTCAAACGCGGTGAGTCAATCAAAAAAAAGCCGCTGTTTCGGTAGTAATCAGTGTAACCATATTAAAACGTGACTGACAGAGTGGAAATGTTCTGACAGAATAGCGCCCATACTTTTATCTGTTTTATGGATTTTTACACGATGTCAGCAAAAATTATAGACGGGAAAACGATTGCGCAGACCATCCGGACAGAAATTGCCGCCAAAGTTAAGCAACGTCTGGCTAAGGGAAAACGGGCTCCCGGACTGGCCGTTATTTTAGTTGGTGAGAACCCCGCATCTCAGATTTATGTCGCCAGCAAGCGCCGCTCCTGTGAAGAAGTCGGATTTATCTCACGCTCTTATGACCTGCCCGATACCACCAGCGAAGCCACACTACTCCATCTTATAGATGAACTGAATAATGATAAGACCATTGACGGGATCCTGGTTCAGCTTCCGTTGCCCGCCGGTATTGATAATGTCAAAGTGATTGAGCGTATCCATCCGGATAAAGATGTCGATGGCTTTCATCCGTATAATATCGGTCGTCTGTGCCAGCGCGCGCCAAATCTGCGCCCCTGCACACCGCGTGGTATTGTAACACTGCTGGAACGCTGTAATATCAACACCTTCGGGCTGAATGCAGTGATTGTCGGCGCATCCAATATCGTCGGGCGTCCGATGAGTCTGGAACTTCTGCTGGCAGGCTGCACCACAACCGTCACCCACCGTTTCACCAAAGATCTGCGCCACCATGTTGAGCATGCGGATCTGCTGATCGTGGCTGTTGGTAAACCTAATTTTATTCCAGGAGAGTGGATAAAACCCGGCGCTATCGTGATCGATGTCGGGATTAACCGCCTTGAAAACGGCAAAGTGGTCGGTGATGTTAATTTTGCCGACGCCGCTGAGCGCGCAGAATGGATAACCCCGGTACCGGGCGGTGTAGGGCCGATGACTGTCGCCACACTCATTCAGAACACATTACAGGCTTGTGAAGAATTTCACGATAAGGACGAATAACCATGGCTATTTTTAATCTCGAAGGGCACCCGCACGTTGAATTATGTGATTTACTCAAAATTCAGGGCTGGGCAGACAGTGGTGCAGCGGCAAAACAGTTTATTGCCGATGGTCAGGTAACAGTCGACGGCGAAACCGAAACGCGTAAACGCTGCAAAATCGTGGCCGGTAAAACAGTTGAATTTGCCGGGCAACAGGTAAAAGTGGCTGAATAATATCTGTCTGCGAAAAAACCAGAGCATTGTCTCTGGTTTTTTTATCCAGCATATATACCCTTATTCATTAAATTATCTGTTATCTGTATAAAAGAGCCACAAAAAATGATAACCAAAAAATTCGCACCTGTACAAATTGCCCTGCACTGGATTGTTTTTCTGCTTGTGATTCTTGTATATACCAGCGCCCTGTTACGGGATACCGCAAACGAGCCGCTGAGAAGTATTTTATCCATGCTGCATTACAGCAGTGGCATACTGGTCGGTATATTAATGATTGTCCGGCTGGCAGTCAGAATAAAATATCCCGCGCCTGCCATTATACCGAAGCCCTCACCGATGATAACCGGATTATCTCATCTGGCACATCTGGCCATATTTGTGGTATTTATTCTCTTACCGGTGCTCGGTTTCAGTATTAAATACCTGAACGGTTATGATTGGTCATTATTCGGTATACCGATGCCGGTATCCGCAACACCGGATGAAGACCGCGCATATGAAATACAAAATATTCATGAAATTATCGCTAATACCGGTTATTTCATTATCGGCCTGCATGCTGCGGCTGCTCTGGCGCATCACTATTTCTGGAAAGATAATACGCTGCTGCGTATGATGCCCCGCAAGCGGCACTGATGATTAAAAAGGGGAGCATTTCAGCTCCCCTTTCTCTTTATTTACTATTCACAGCGTTATCCATCAGCGGTATTTTTTATGATACTCACCACGGGTGACTTTAAATTGTTCAGCCATCGCTTTGGCTTGTGCTATTTTGCCTTCTTCTGTCAGTTTCAGCGCGTCATCAATTTGTCCGACCAGCACATCATAACCATGATGATAATCTTTCATTTCTGCACTATCCGCCGCTTTATCTTTTAATTTGGCAGGTATTTCTTCTTTGGCACTCAGCGCAGCAGCACGCATTTGTGACAGGGCATTTTTCAGCTCAGCTGCATCATTCGTTTTTTCAACAACCTGTAAATTTGCGCCCAGGGTTTTCATATTATCCGAAAGCCCGGCAGCGGATGCGGTCACCGCGCCAAATGTACAGACAGAAACCACCAGCAGGGCTAATATATTTTTACTCATCAGTGCTTCCTTTATTTATTAATATAAAAATACGATAAAATACGACAAAACATCACAAGATAAACCAAATACCGTAACAGAATAGCTGATAACCCGCCGTTATGCCCGGCAGTAAAAATAAAACTCAATAAAAAAGCCCGGCGCTAAATAACGCCGGGCTTCTCAGTGAGAATATTATCAATTATTAGTAGCGTATACCCAACGTCATTCAAGATGCAGGAAGGCGGCAAGCTCCGATTGCCGGGGAGCATACATTAGTATGTGACCCGGCTATCTGAATGCAGCCAACGAACCTGTAGTTTGAATGAATAAGGGTATATGACTACTTGCGCCGCCAGGTTGTACCCTGCGGGCCATCTTCCAGCACGATATTCATCGCTGTTAATGCATCACGCGCTTCATCCGCCAGCGCCCACTCTTTTGATGCGCGGGCATCAAAGCGACGCTTAATCAGTGCTTCAATTTTTGCCACATCTTCATCACTTTCCGTCTGTGCTCCGCTTTGCAGGAACTGCTCCGGATCCTGGGTCAGCAGGCCGAGAACACCGGCTAACTGACGGAGTTGCGCTGCCAGACCATTTGCCGCCGCCATATCTTCCTGTTTCAGACGATTCAGCTCACGCGCCATATCAAATAATACGGAATAGGCTTCAGGCGAATTAAAATCATCATCCATCGCTTCACGAAAGCGGGTTTCAAATTCATTATTCACAATCACAGCAGCGTTTTTATCTGTGCCGCGCAGCGCGGTATAAAAGCGCTCCAGCGCAGTACGCGCCTGTTTCAGATTCTCTTCCGTGTAATTGAGCTGGCTGCGGTAATGGGCAGATAGCAGGAAGTAACGCACGGTTTCCGGGTCGTAATATCCCAGCACATCGCGGATGGTAAAAAAGTTATCGAGCGATTTTGACATCTTCTCTTTATCAACCATCACCATGCCGGAGTGCATCCAGTAATTCACATACGGGCCGTCATGGGCACAGGTGGACTGGGCAATTTCGTTTTCATGGTGCGGGAACATCAGGTCAGAGCCGCCGCCGTGAATGTCAAAATGATTTCCCAGCTGTTTGCTGTTCATCGCAGAACATTCAATATGCCAGCCCGGACGCCCCGCACCCCATGGTGATTCCCAGGAAGGCTCACCCGGCTTGGACATTTTCCACAGCACAAAATCCATCGGATTGCGTTTTACATCCGCCACTTCAACACGCGCACCGGCCTGAAGCTGCTCCAGATCCTGACGGGAAAGCAGACCATATTCAGGGTCACTGCTGATATCAAACATCACGTCGCCGTTATCCGCCACATAGGCGTGATTGCGCGCCAGCAGCAACTGCGTTATCTCAATGATCTCTTTTATATGATGCGTTGCGCGTGGCTCAGAATCCGGGCGCAGCAGGTTCATCGCATCAAAATCACGGTGCATCTCCACAACCATGCGATCAACCAACTGGTCGCAGGTTTCATGATTTTCATTTGCACGTTTGATGATTTTGTCATCCACATCCGTGATATTACGGATGTAATTGACCTTATAACCTGCATAACGCAGATAGCGCACGATGGCGTCAAACGCGACAAATGTCCGACCGTGTCCGATGTGACACAGGTCATAAACAGTGATACCACACACGTACATCCCGATGGAACCCGGGTTAATGGGCTTAAATTCCTCTTTTTGTCTTGATAACGTGTTATAAATTTTCAGCATAAGGCTATTCCATTAAGAGTCTGTACGTGTTGAAGGTGAGTTCTGTTAATTAATTGATAATTAAACGCTTATTTTATCTGTTATGCGGCGGGATATCAGCGCAAAGCAACAAAGGTTATTGAAACGCGAATACCCTGTAAATGCAAGAAAGACCCTGCAAAACCCGTTGATTATAACAAATACTGACGATCATTTGTGAGTGTGATATAACACCTCCGTGAGATAAAAACGGCCTATAATCGCCTTTAAAATATTAGCAGGAACTTATTATGGTAACTTTTCATACAAATCATGGTGACATCGTCATTAAAACGTTCGCGGAAGAAGCACCAAAAACGGTCGAAAACTTCCTCGCCTATTGCACTGATGGTTTCTACAACAACACTATTTTTCATCGTGTAATTAATGATTTCATGATCCAGGGCGGCGGTTTTGAACCGGGTCTGAAGCAGAAGCCAACACTGGCTCACATTGATAACGAAGCAGACAACGGTCTGAAAAACACCACGGGTACCCTGGCAATGGCCCGTACCGGTGACCCGCATTCAGCAACTGCACAGTTTTTCATTAATGTGGCAGATAACGATTACCTGACTTCCGTTCAAAAACACCAAGCGGCTGGGGCTACTGTGTATTCGCAGAAGTCGTTGAAGGCATGGATGTTGTTAATAAAATCAAAGTGGTTAAAACCGGTAACAGCGGTATGCACCAGGACGTTCCGCGTGAAGATGTCATCATCGAAAGCGTAACTGTTTCCGAATAAGCATGACCACGCTTGTTATTGCAGATTTGCATTTAAACGAGCAGGAGCCGGCGATCACCGCCGGCTTCCTTCGTTTCATACAAGAGCAGGCCGTTCACGCATCACAGCTCTATATTCTGG
Source organism: Morganella psychrotolerans (assembly GCF_001676055.1). Lineage (GTDB taxonomy): Bacteria > Pseudomonadota > Gammaproteobacteria > Enterobacterales > Enterobacteriaceae > Morganella > Morganella psychrotolerans_B. Next base: position 139,190 of record NZ_LZEX01000002.1, read on the forward strand.
GTGATTTTTTTGATTACTGGATTGGTGATGATGACCCCGCCCCGCTGCATAAAACCGTTGCTGATGCACTGAAAGCGCTCAGTGAGCGCGGTGTGAAGATTTTTTTTTATTCACGGCAACCGTGATTTCTTGCTGGGTGCGCGTTACGCAAAACAGTGTGGTATGACGTTACTGCCGCAAACGCAGATAATTGAAGCCGAAGGTCAGCGTATTCTTATCCTGCACGGCGATACACTCTGTACCGATGACACTGATTATCAGCACTACCGCAAACGCGTTCATACGAAATGGATCCAGCGCCTGTTTTTGTGGCTGCCGCTGTCAGTACGGCTGAAAATCGCAAAAAAAATGCGCGCGGGCAGTCAATCTGCTAATCAGCAGAAAACGCAGGCAATAATGGATGTGAATCAGAACGCGGTAATTGACACCTTCCGTCAATACAAAACGCAATGGATTATCCACGGACATACTCACCGCCCGGCAGTTCATGACATCCGTATTGACGGAGAAACGCACTTGCGTGGCGTTCTCGGTGCCTGGCATTCTCAGGGCTCTGCATTTAAAATTACCCCGGACGACATCTCGCTGATCTTCTTCCCGTTCTGATACATTACCGCCTGAAATTGCATTAAATCACTGACGCAAACGTTTTCCTCTGCGATTTACCGTGATATTATGCCCGTCTTCTTAACCGGCCAATACGCCGGAAGCCAGCCAATCTTTGTGACGCGGGATGTACAGGAGCACTGAAAACATGAATGCCACTTCTTCACAGCAACACTCACCAGCCGCTAAAATTGCCATTGTAATGGGATCCAAAAGTGACTGGAGCACCATGGAGCACGCCGCAGAAATCCTCGACAGCCTGCAACTGCCCTATCATGTGGAGATTGTGTCCGCGCACCGCACACCTGACAAACTGTTTTCCTTTGCTGAAAGCGCTAAACAAAACGGCTTTGATGTGATTATTGCCGGTGCCGGTGGTGCCGCACATCTGCCGGGCATGCTGGCAGCAAAAACGCTGGTTCCTGTGCTGGGTGTGCCGGTTCAGAGTGCCGCTCTCAGCGGTGTAGACAGTCTCTATTCAATTGTTCAGATGCCGAAAGGGATCCCGGTCGGCACCCTGGCTATCGGCAAAGCCGGTGCCGGAAACGCCGCTCTGCTCGCCGCACAAATTCTGGCACTGCATGATGCCGCGCTGCTGACCCGCCTGACTGACTGGCGCGCGGCGCAGACTGAAGAGGTTCTCAGCCATCCTGATCCGCGGGAGATCTGCTGATGACGCCGGTTTGTGTTCTGGGAAACGGACAGCTGGGGCGTATGCTGCGCCAGGCGGGTGAACCGCTGGGTATTGCGGTTTATCCGGTGGGATTGGATGCCGAGCCGGAAGCTGTGCCGTATCAGCACAGTGTGATCACCGCCGAAATCGAGCGCTGGCCACAAACAGCGCTGACAAAAGTGCTGGAGCAGCACCCCGCCTTTATTAACCGGGATATTTTTCCGCGTCTGGCTGACCGCCTGCCGCAAAAACAGTTAATGGATGATTTACAGTTAGCCACCTCGCCGTGGCAGCCGCTGACATCACCGGATGAATGGCCGGGTATTTTCAGCCGTCTCGGGGATTTTGTGATAGTCAAACGCCGCACCGGCGGTTATGACGGACGCGGGCAGTGGCGTGTGCGTCCCGGTGATGAAACCACACTGCCCGCAGAGATTTACGGTGAGTGTATTGTTGAGAAAGGGATTGCCTTTTCCGGCGAGGTTTCGCTGATCGGCGCCCGTAACCGGCACGGCGACTGTGTGTTCTACCCGCTGACCCATAATCTTCATGAAGACGGTATTCTGCGCATGAGTGTCGCGTATCCGGAAAGTCAGCATCCGTTGCAGTTACAGGCGGAGCAGATGCTGGGCGCTATTCTTGCCGAGCTGGATTATACCGGCGTGATGGCGATGGAGTGTTTTATCGTCGGTGACGGGTTACTTATCAATGAACTCGCGCCCCGCGTGCATAACAGCGGACACTGGACACAGAACGGCGCATCTGTCAGCCAGTTTGAACTGCATCTGCGCGCCATTCTGGATTTACCTCTGCCGCAGCCCGTAGTCAGCGCCCCGGCTGTCATGGTCAATATTATCGGGACTGAATTTAATACACAGTGGCTGGCGCAGCCTCTGGCGCATATTCACTGGTATGACAAAGAAGTACGCCCTGCGCGTAAAGTGGGACACATTAATCTGACACATCCTGACCCCGCGCTGCTTAACGCAAATCTTGACGGGCTCGCGCAGCAATTACCAAAGGAATATCAGTCGGCTGTCCGCTGGGCAAAAGCAAAATTAAGCTGGTAGTCTGCTCCGCTTCCGGCGACAATAGTGCTCTTCTGCTGCCCGGCTCTCAGCCGGGCATTTTGTTTTTTACGCCTTTTCCGGAGCCGGGATGTTTTCGCGAGACCGCCGCTTAGGCACTGTTTATCAGTGGACCATACTCACCCTGCTGGGGTTAGTCTATTTTCTGGCAACTGCCACCACCTTTACCTCGTTAGGTGTGGTATTGCCCGGAATGCTTAAAGAGCTGCACTGGAGCTGGACTGATGCCGGTTTTGGTTTCACCCTGCTCGGACTGACCTGCGGATTATCCAGTTTTCTGCCGACTCTCTGCATCCGCAAAACCAATGTTAAGGTCACACTGTTTACCGGGCTGCTGCTGTTTCTTGCCGGGTTTTACAGCCTGTATACAACCGAATCTATTCAGCGCTATTTCGTCGGCACCGCCTTTCTCGGGATAGGCTTTACCTTTATGGCCACCGTGCCGGGCACTTATGTTATTTCACGCCTGTTCAGCCGTCAGTCTCTTGCATTCGGGTTCTATTTTACCCTCGGCGGGCTGGGCGGTGTGGTTGGTCCCTGGATCTACTTTCTTGCAGTCAATGTATTCGGTTCCTGGCGTATTCACTGGCTGATCGCCGCCCTGACCCTGACTGTGATAACGGTGATCACACTGTTAGTGCTGCGTGAAGGACGCCGTGAAATCACCCACGCCCGCGCCGTCATGTGGCAGCAAAAGAAACAAAGTTCCCGCATCTACCGCAGCCGTGATCGCTGGACTGCGCGCCAGGCGCTGCGCACATGGCAGTTTTATGTGATAGCCGCATCCTATACCGCCTTTTTGTGGTGCGGATTTACAGTGAACAGCTTCGCCGTTCCGCATATTACGGATAACGGATTCAGTGAGACGATTGCTGCCACACTACTGAGTACCATGGCCTTTATTAATGCCTTCTCCCGGCTGGCAGGCGGTGCTATCGGCGAGTGGCTGGAGCCGAAAAAACTGCTGATTATCAGCCTGGCAACCATTACCCTCGGTGTGCTGACATTAAGCATCGCCACAAGCTGGCCGCTGCTGATTCTGTTTACGATTTTAGTCGGTATCGGCTACGGCATGACATTTCTCGCCTCAAGTGTGCTGCTGGCGAACTATTTCGGGCGCGGACCTTACCTGGAACTGTTTTCTGTCGTAAATCTGATTTCAACTTTTGCCTGTCTCGCACCGTTCTTCGCCGGTGCCATCAAAGATTACAGCGGCAGTTTCACCCCGGCGTTCCTGGTGGTAGCACTGCCGGTAATTGCCATTCTGGCGGTCACATTCTTTATGCATCCGCCACAACACAAACCGGTGAAAGCACGCAGTCAGTCTGCGTCATGATCCTGCGGATGGGCTGCCCACACCGGTAGCTCATCCGTAAAAGAATGGTATTCCGGAATGCAATAATCACGTCCCGGATTATCAAAACTCCCGACCAGCAGCGCAATAACCGGCGCATCATCCACCGCTCCCACTGAACTGCCGCACTGCGGACAAAATGCGCGGCAGGTGTTTTCTGATGAGCGGAACAGTGACGGCATTCCGCCCTCACCATCCCATATGACATTTTTACGGTCAAACTCCACCCACAGCGCCGTCAGGGCGCCGGTGTGTTTTCGGCACATAGTACAAGAGCAGGTATGCGGATCACGCGGATGCTGCGCACGGTAACGAATATGCCCGCACAAACAGCCACCGGTAATTATCTCTGTTGTCATCAGATGCGCCTTTGTTAACTTAGCTTTGCAAACTGCGGTATTGCTGTGAATCGCCTAATAAGCGGATCCCCAGCATACTGCCGCACAGAGAGAGCAGGAAACCGCCAACCAGCGGCAGAGCAATCCACAGCGGCCATTGTGGTTGCCACGGAAAATCAAACACCCGGGTCTGCAACTGCCACAGGGCGATTTCAGCACCCAGAGCCGCGACAACGCCCGCCATCGCGCCCAGCAATGCAAATTCACACCACAGAGTGCGCCGTAACAGACGTTTTCCCGCTCCCAGCGTGCGGTACACAACCAGCTCTGTTCTGCGTTGAGCCATTCCGACCTGGATTTGTGCCAGCAACAGCAAAACGCCGCAAATCAGTACCAGCACAACCATGGCTTCCAGCGCACGGCTGACCTGCGCCAAAATAGTCTGGATCTGTTTGAGCATCGCGCCGGTATCAAAAATACTAATGGACGGATACTGACGATTCATTGCCGTGATTAATCCGTCATTACCTTCATAATGAAAACTGGTCAGCCACATCGCAGACTGATTTTGCAAAGATGACTGATTGAAGATAAAGAAGAAATTAGGACGCATACTTTCCCAGTCCACCTGACGGATACTGCTGACCGTGGCGGTGAATGGTTGTGTATCACCGACAAACGTCAGGGTATCCCCCACTTTCAGCCCGAGCTGTTTCACTACTTCCATCTCAATGGAAACTTCCCCGGGCTTCGGCGGCCAGGTGCCGTCCGCCAGTTCATTCATCGGCGGTAATTTATCCTGCCAGGTGAGGCTCAGTTCGCGGCGGACAGTGTTGTTGCCGGGATCGCGTGCATCAGCCCACGCCAGCGCAGTTTCACCGTTGATGCCGGACAACCGTGCCAGCACAACCGGGTAATATTCTGTCGGTGTCACATTATGCTTCGCAAGCAACTGATTGACCGGTTCAATTTGTGCCTGAGTCATATTCACCAGGAAATAATTGGGCGTGTCCGGCGGCATCTGCTCCTGCCAGCGCCCGATCAGATCCCCGCGCACCATCACCAGCAATCCCAGCAACATAAAAGAGAGCGCAAATGCGCCGGTCTGCACCAGCGTCTGACCCGGCTGGCGCAGTAAGCGCCGGATAGCCAGTTGCAGGCTTAATTGCCGGAACGGAATTTTTGCCAGCAGCCACAAACCACCGTAGCCCACCACCGCAAGCAATGCGGCGATCAGCACCACTCCTGATAACACCGCCCAGAGCAGCACAGAGGCGTTAGTCAGCACAGCCAGCCCGCCGGCAACAATCACCGCTACCAGCGGTAAATACCAGCGCAGAGGCCAGACAGGGGCGATAACATCATTGCGCAGCACACGCGTCGGTTGTGTCAGCATCAGCTGGCGGTAAGGACGCGCGCCGACCAGCACAGTGATCGCCAGCAGTGTCAGCAGCGCCCAGATCCACGGCCACCAGCCCGGAGCGGGCAGTTCTTTCGGCAACAACGGTGCGAGCAGGCTCATCAATACAACATCAAACATCAGCCCGAGCAGGGATCCGGCGACCATTGCTGCCGCCATCAGTACCGCCCATTGTCCGATAACCCAATAGCGCAACTCGCGACGGCCTGCACCGAGTGTTTTGAGCACCGCGATCAACGTGTGACGACTGCGGCAATAGTGCGACATCGCCACAGCAACCGCCGCAATCGCCAGTAACAGTGTCAGCAAAGAGGAGAGTACGAGGAACTGCTGCGCGCGATCAATCGATTTCGCCAGCGCCCCGCCCTCCTGATCCAGTGTCATCCAGCGCTGATCGATGCGCAGAGCATCTTTAAATTTTTCCTGAAACGCAGCCACTGCATCAGGTTCACCGGCAAACATATCACGGTACGTCAGGCGGCTGCCGGGCTGTACCGCACCGGTCGCGTCCACATCATTCAGATGAATAAGAACGCGGGGTGCCATCTGAAACGGATTAAACCCACTGTCCGGCTCCTGAACCAGAAAACCGGCTATGTTCAGATCGGTATCCCCGACTTCCAGCTTATCGCCCGGTTTCACTGAAAGCAGTTCTGCCAGACGCGGCGCTATCAAAATCTCACCGGGCTTCGGTTTCAGTCCCGGTGGATCAGTTTCTAATTCGCCGTAAAGAGGATAGGCATCATCTGCGGCTTTGACATACACCAGTTGCGGCACATCATTGGCAAACACCATGGTGTTAAAGCTCATCTGCTGACTCAGATGCAGCCCGCTTTTCTGTGCGGCGGCAAGCCAGGCTGTTTCCGGCGGGTGAGAGCCGCGCAGAACCAGATCACCCGCAAGATAATCACGGCTCTGATAATTAACACTTTGATTAATGCGATCCCCTGCCCGCCCGAGCGCCAGCACACACGCCACAGCCAGAGTCAGAGAGAGCCAGACCACCAGCAGAGACGGCGTGCGCCATTCCCGCCAGAACCAGCGCCAGATCATGCCAGTTCCTCCAGTTTGCCGTCTGCAAGTTTTAACCGCCGCTGACAGCGTGACGCCAGGGTCAGGTCATGAGTGACTAAAATCAGTGTTGTACCGTGGTCACGGTTCAGGGAAAAAAGCAAATCTGCTATTTTTTCGCCGGTTTGGCGATCAAGATTACCGGTTGGTTCATCGGCAAAAAGAATTTTCGGGCGCGTGGAAAAGGCGCGGGCAATCGCAACACGCTGCTGTTCACCGCCTGAGAGTTGCGCAGGCATGTGCTTCAGGCGCTTATCCAGACCCAGCTGCGTGAGCAGACGTACGGCATTTTCCCGCGAGGCAGATTCTGATTCACCGCGCAGCAACGCAGGCAGTTGAACATTTTCCAGCGCATTCAGTGTGGGGATCAGCATAAAGGACTGAAAAACAAACCCGACATCCTGCGCGCGCAGTTTTGCCCGCGCTTCTTCATCCAGTTGCGGCAGAGAGTGCCCGAGGAGAGTTACCTCGCCGGACGTGCCATCATCAAGCCCTGCGATGATCCCGAGCAGGGTCGATTTCCCCGAACCGGACTCGCCGACCAATGCAAGTGTATCCTGAGACTCGACAACTAATTCAACACCCTGCAATATAGTGATCTCATTTTCATCCTGACCGACGCGCTTAATAAGATGATGAACTTCAAGAATACGCTCCAACGCCATCTTTGTTTCCTTTTTTTGCTGCTGTTCAGCGGGAATGTTTTTGCCGCCGGAACGTTACTGATTCTGGGTGACAGCCTGAGTGCCGGTTATCGTCTGCCTGCCGAACAGGCATGGGCGACACAACTGGGGCAACGCTGGCAACAAGCCGGGAACGGTATCACACTGATAAACGGCAGTATCAGCGGCAATACCGCAGCACAGGGGCTTGCCCGCCTGCCCGCACTGCTGGAACAACACAAGCCGCAATGGGTATTGATTGAACTGGGTGCCAATGACGGCCTGCGCGGTCTGCCGGTCACACAAACCCGTGACGACCTTCAGACTATTATTAATACTGTCAACGCCGCCGGGGCAAAGCCGTTACTGATGCAGATCCGCATTCCGCCCAATTACGGCAAGCGCTACACCGAGCGGTTTTCGGCGATTTATCCGGCACTTGCCGCAGATAATGCCATCCCGCTGATCCCGTTTTATATGGAAGCTGTCGTGACAAATCCACAATGGATACAAGATGACGGAATACACCCGAATGAAACCGCGCAGCCCTATATTACAGACTGGATGGACAAAACATTGCTGCCTTATTTACACTAAGGTCGCCGGACTATCCTAAATGATTTGTTTAGAGTATATAAGCAGTTAAACAGGTAAAGAAATGCAAAAAGCTGTTTTGATCACCGGGTGCTCCAGCGGAATCGGGCTGTGCGCCGCTAAAACACTGAAACGACGGGGATACCGCATCCTTGCTGCCTGCCGCAAACCGGCTGATTTAGCCGAAATGACCCGCCTCGGATTTGAGCCGGTGGCGTTGGATCTGGACTCCCCCGAAAGTGTTGCCCGCGCGGCACAGACTGTGCTGACATTAACAAACAATCGTTTGTATGGTTTATTTAACAATGCCGGCTTCGGATTATACGGTCAGATAGAGACTATCAGCCGCACTGACCTGGAAAAACAATTTTCCGCTAATCTGTTCGGCACGCATCAGTTAACCTGTCTGCTGCTGCCCGCGATGAAACAGGCCGGGGAAGGCCGGATAATCCAGACCAGTTCGGTTATGGGGTTAATATCCACACCCGGACGCGGCGCATACGCCGCCAGCAAATATGCTCTGGAAGCCTGGTCTGATGCGCTGCGCATGGAGCTTACCGGTACAGGTATTTGTGTCAGCCTGATTGAACCGGGCCCCATAGCCACGCGCTTTACTGACAATGTCACACAAACTCAGCAGGATAAACCGGTAAAAAATCCGGGAATTGCACGGTTTTTTACCGGAAAACCGGAAGATGTGGTCGGCAAAGTTATTCATGCCCTGGAGCACCGCCGCCCGAAAATGCGCTATCCTGTAACAGGGCTGACTGTCATTGTTATGTGGCTTAAACGTTTATTGCCACAACGGCTGATGGATAAAATACTGAATAAAAAGCCGCCTGCCGCTTGAAATGCAGCGCAGCGCCCAGATGTTAACTTTAAGTCCGCCAATTTATTAAGAGAATGAATATGTTATCAAACACGAATAACACACATAACGCACACAGCACTGACGTTAACGAAAGCAACCTGCGCCAGGTTATTGAAGCCTCCATGCAGGTGCCGGTTGTCTTTTTCTTTCATTCCCCGCAATCACCGCAATGTCAGGAATTGGGTGCCACTCTGGAAAAAATCGCGGCTGAATATGCCGGAATGATGATCCTTGCCAGAGTGAACTGCGATACCGAACAGATGATTGCATCCCAATTTGGGCTGCGTGCCGTACCAACAACCTATTTATTCAGTCAGGGGCAACCGGCTGACGGATTTGAAGGACCGCAGAGTGAAGAAACTGTCCGTACATTTTTAGCTAAATTCCTGCCAAATGAATCAGAAATAAAAGCAGGCCAGGCAATTGAACTGATTGAGGCGGGCGATTTTCAGGCGGCTTTACCGCTGCTGCGGGAAGCGCGTCAGCTTGATGAGCGCAACAGTGAAATCACGCTGCTGCTGGTGCAGACATTACTGGAAGTCAATCTTTCGGAAGAAGCTGAAAAAGTATTGAAGTCTGTCCCGATTCAGGATCAGGATACACGTTATCATAGCTTCTTATCTCAAATTGAATTACAAAAACAAGCGGCGGATACCCCTGAGATTCAGGAACTGCAAACCGCATTTGCCGCTGATGCTGAAAATGCGGAACTCGCCGTACAACTGGCGCTGAAACTGCATGAAGTTCATCGTAATGATGAAGCTCTGCCTCTGTTATTCAGCTTCCTGAAACGTGATTTGGGCGCTGCGGAAGGTCGTGTGCGTAAAACGATGATGGATATTATGGCGGCAATGGGTACGGCGGATAGTACTGCCGCATCTTATCGCCGTAAGCTATACTCATTACTCTACTAATTAATTACATCACCCTACCCGACGTCATTCAGGATGCAGCCAACAAACCTGCGGTTTGAATGAATAAGGGCATAAATTAATTAACTGACTCATTACTGATAAGGATTTTGGCTCATGGATTTGTTCTCGCTGGGTTTTGTCCCGATTATTATTTTAATCGCCGTGATTATTGTAGCAACGGGCGTCAAAACCGTTCCGCAGGGCTTTCAATGGACTGTCGAGCGTTTCGGGCGTTATACCCGCACATTGCAGCCGGGTCTGCATATTATTGTCCCGTTTATGGATCGCATCGGTCGTAAAATCAACATGATGGAACAAGTGCTTGATATTCCGTCACAGGAAGTTATTTCCCGCGATAACGCCAACGTAACTATCGATGCAGTCTGCTTTATTCAGGTTGTTGATCCGGTTCGTGCAGCTTATGAAGTCAGTAATCTGAATTTAGCTATCATCAACCTGACCATGACCAACTTCCGTACCGTGCTTGGCTCGATGGAGCTGGATGAAATGCTGTCTCAGCGTGATTCTATCAACTCCCGCCTGCTGCATATTGTTGATGAAGCCACTAACCCGTGGGGGATTAAAATCACCCGTATTGAAATCCGTGACGTGCGTCCGCCGAAAGAACTGATTTCAGCGATGAACGCCCAGATGAAAGCAGAGCGAACCAAGCGTGCTGATATCCTGGAAGCGGAAGGTATTCGTCAGGCGGCTATCCTGAAAGCAGAGGGTGAGAAACAGTCTCAGATCCTCAAAGCTGAAGGTCTGCGCCAGTCAGCGTTCCTGGAAGCAGAAGCCCGTGAGCGTGGAGCAGAAGCGGAAGCCCGCGCAACTCAGATGGTTTCTGATGCAATTTCAAGCGGTGATATGCAGGCAATTAACTACTTTATCGCCCAGAAATATACCGATGCACTGGCTAAAATCGGTTCTGCTGACAACAGCAAAGTCATCATGATGCCACTTGAAGCCAGCAACCTGATGGGTGCTATCGGCGGCGTGGCAGAAATGTTTAATGTATCAAAAGATAAAAACAGTCAGGGTAAATCTGCATGATTGAACTGATCGCATCGCAGGCAATGTGGTTCTGGCTCTGTTTCGGCGGCGTTCTCCTGATCCTGGAGATGCTGGGAACCGGCGGTTACTTGTTGTGGAGCGGTGTGGCTGCGTTAGTTGTCGCGCTGCTGGTCTGGATGCTGCCGGGTCTGAGCTGGGAGTGGCAGGGAATTCTTTTTGCCGCCATGACGGTTGTGTGTGCAGTACTCTGGCGTAACTGGCAGCGCCGCCGTCAGCGCACTGATGACACCACTCCAAATCAGATGAACCATAAGCTTATCGGTCTGCGCTCACACCTGCTGACCGATACTGAAGATGGTTTCAGCCGCATCCGCCTCGCGGACGGCAGCTGGCGTATTCACAGTGTCACCCCGCTTCCTGCCGGTACAGAAGTGGAAGTGATCGCCGTTGATGGTATTACACTGACCGTCAGAGCCGTCAACCGGTAACGCAGCAATATCTTTGTCATATCTGAACGGCCTCTGTGAAAACAGAGGCCGTTTTTTTATCATCCGATGATTGCACTACAGTTGTCACTACGATAACATGCATTACAAACGTAATTACGCGAGGTACTCATGAGCACAATACAAATCAGAATTGATGATGAATTAAAAAAAGAGGCCTATCAGGTGCTTGAAAAAATGAATGTGTCGCCATCCGATGCACTGCGCTTGTTCTTACGTTATGTTGCAGAAAATAAAAAACTCCCCTTTTCTGAAGTCTCTGTTCTGGTCAGTGAAAACGACGAAGATGATGATATTTTATCCGTTGTCCGCGAGCGCCTGAAAACCCCGGGAAAGCGGATCAGAGTGAGTATTGATGAACTTTAATATTGATTTTGATGAACGCGCTCTGAAAGAATGGCAAAAATTAGATAAAACAATCAAAGAACAGTTTAAAAAGAAGCTAACTAAATTACAAAGTAATCCCTATATTGAATCTGCCCGTTTACATGGTGATTTAGCGGGTTGCTACAAAATTAAATTACGAGCGTCAGGATACCGTTTAATTTACCAGGTTATCGATGATGAAATAGTTATCTGGATTATTGCTGTAGGTAAGCGGGAAAAGAAAAAAGCATATGAATCAGCAAATAACCGGACAAAATAATAGCCTCTGTAAAAACAGAGGCTGTTTTTTTACTGACCAAATAATACAGTGACCCGATCTCCTGAATGCAGCCAACACAGTTGCAGAGCAAAGGATGACGCACACTAACTTATTCAGATATTACGCTAAATCATTCGTTTTGTGGCAAGGCGGTGAAGTGAAGATATCCCCGGGAGCATACATCAGTATGTGACCGGGGTAGCTGAACAAAGCCAACACAGCCACAGAGCGAAGGATGACGCGTATTTTAGGCACCTTTAAAACGGTAGCGCTCATTCACCGAATTCGTCAGATCCTGAAGAATAATATTAGTCAGTTTATCAGTGGTATTTAACGCATCCTGCATCACTTTGTTCTGGAAATCCTGCAATAGCTGTTTCGCTTTTGCCGGATCGGTTTTGTAGATGCTCAGATACTCTTTTTCCATTGCCTGCTGCTCTTTGGCAAACTGAGCTTCCTGCTTGCTGTATTCCGCCTGCACAATTTTCGAATATTTATTAAAATCGATCATTGCCAGTGTCTGTAATTTACGGAATTTCCAGTGTGCGGAAAGATTATCTGTTTCCGGCGACCCTATTGTATAGGCTTCCACATAGCTGTCTGGTCCGTAATAGACCGGAACATAAACAGAGAGTGTCGGCATACCGAATGCGATATAGCGGACATTACCAATCTCTTTAGGTAAGTCTTTGCGCACCTGTAAAATATGGGAATGCTGAGTTCTGAATACAGAAATAGGGCGTTTTGTTGTATCCGGATAGGTGGTTGCGTAAGGTGATGTACCTACATTTTCATAATGATTACGCAGACCGTTTTTAATATCTTCCAGACCCAGTTTTTTAGCCGGTTTTAAAAAGACAGGAAGATCATTGGATTTCACATCTTTAAAGTCAGTTTTCGTTTCAGGGTTATACATCTTCTGTAAGACTAATACGCGGGGATAGTTATAATAACCGTCGCTTTTCGCATTATCTTTTGTATACGCTTTCTTGAAATTAAATTCGCCGTCTTTCTTCGGATCATATAATCCGTTTTTTTCTGCAAAGGAAATCAGCGTCGGTGATGAAAGGTAATTATCTTTATCATTGATATCGAATTTTTCCAGACGACCCTGGTTTGCTGTTACATAATAGGTATTCGCAGGGATTTTAGCCGCCATCCACTGATGACCACTGCCGGTTTCTAAATACCAGATCCCGTCTTTATCGATAAAGGCGACACCAAACCCTTCACCCGCCCCTTTTTCTTCAATGATTTTACCTAAACGCATTACCCCTTCTTTTGCTGAAGAGACATACGGTAATACCACATCCGGAATAGCATCTTCAATAATCCCGGTATCCTCAAGATACGGGTCAATTTTTAAAGACGCGTCGTTGGCAAAAATAGTTTCTGTGGCGCTAATCCCGACACCGGCGTCATTAAACCCGTTAGAACTGAAACGGAACTGGCCTTTATCATTCCACTCCGGAATAGTGGTATAGCGCATTGCTTTTTCCGGCAGGGTATAAGTGAATTTATTTAAATTCGTTTTAAATTCTGTTTCTTTATTTACTTTTTCCTGATTCACCTGCAACACTTTCGGGTTTGCCGGGTTCATATCTTCATTACGGGCAATATATTGCGCGCCATCTGAAGAGGCATCTGCCCCGACAAAAATAGTGGTACATGCTGATGCATCAGTAATCACCAGAGCAACACCCACAGCCAGAGATAAAATACTACGTTTCATAGAAAAGACCTTCCATTGAGTTATGAATTGCGCTTACGGCTTACGTTATCCATTACCATATGAATTTTCTTTTACGCAGATCGCATAATACAAAGTCAATCACTGCCTTATTCATAAAACATGGTGTAATTCACTAAATTACACTTTAATTACGGATAACTGTTTTGGTTAAAAAATAAGGTTCTTTTTTTAGCGGGGGAATTGATCGGGAGAGGGAATGCAGAATATGAAACAAATAAAAAACATAGTTATCTGATTTCTGTTTTACTGATAACAATTAGTCTGTGTGTATGAATATCAGGATCATGCCCCCAACAAAAGTCACTCCAATATTCAAAAAATGATTCCGTATCGTGAATAATAAATAATGGTCTGTCCTGCTTCCCGTCATCTGAAACATAGACATAAAAACCGGCTCCCAGGGCCCAGGAGATCATAACTTCCCAAAAACGACGACCATCTCCGGTTTGTTCTTCATCTGTAATAACAATATGACAGGTGTCCAATAACCAACTGAAAAAACGCCTTGGTAAGTCAGCCACGGCAAATCTGTGTTTGTCAGCTGTAGTACGCCAGACTTTGATTTGCGTACACGTTGTTTTACCGGCAACAATGTCATTTCTGAAACGAAGTTCAACCACGTAAACCGTTTCAGGCACATCTCCGTCAGTAATCAATCTGTAGTGATGTTTTTCTATTGATTTAACAAAACGATACCCTTTATCTGCCGGATATCCGGGTAATATGAAATCCTGAACACCCGCTATCAGAAACTGCTTTGTTTGTTCATTATTCTCAGATGGCAAGTTCAGATTCCGGCTAAATCCGGCGGATGGAATAAGTTTTGGCATTATGGCGCTGGCCTGTTGTGATGATTTTTCTTTCTTCATATTAGCGCCCCATTACGTACAATTTATAAACACAGTATACACAGATATCACCTGATATCTCTTGTTATAAAAATTTCACTTTTCCTTAAACAATATGCTTTCTTATAACTTTTTATAAGAAAATAAAATTATATACATCAGTTAGTTATTTAATTAACACAAATAAATAATGACCGTCATATAAAAAAACGGCTCTTGCTGAATAGCAAAGAGCCGTTTGATTTTACAAAACAAAGACGGGCTTATTTCACCCGGCTTTCCACACTGCCATGCTCATCCGTGACAGAAATACCCACCGGGGATTTCCCGTTCAGCAATCCGTCCTTGACCGCACTGATAGCCTGACCAGCATTGAGCGGCAATTCGCCATGAACACGGGTGCCGGTGTTTTTCACCGCCACAGAGCGGGTTTCTGTCCGCCCGTTTGCCGCATCCGCGATGCCGTCAATTGCAGCTCCGGTGAGAACCGTACTGCCGCCGGTGCGCAAAGTGCCCTGCTCCCGGGCGGTCAGTCCGGATTGTTGTCCCACCTGCTCAACTGAGCGGGTTTCAAACGCACCTTTGATATTTCCGCTGGTTCCGGCAGGTGCCGTCAGTCCGGATTTTACTTTATCCGCCACAACACCCGCACCGGAACCGGCGCTGTCTCTGACAGAATCAGCGGCACTGTCCAATCCGCTTTCCAGGCTTGTTTTGATTTTATCCGCATACACAGGTGTTCCGGCATTGGCCAGTTTTGCCGTTGTGCTGCTGCTCTCCTCATTCGTATTATTGAGAGAAAGATCAACATCCATCTTTGTGACATTCTGCGTATTGGTCCGGCTCTCTATCACCAGATCCCCGCCGACACGCCCGCTGACATTATCCGCCGCAACATTTCCCCCGAGGATCTGAGTGTCGTTCCGGCTGTTCAGTGTCAGATTTTTGCTCTCAACAGACGCATTTTTCTGTGTCACTGTCCCGTCGTTGTCAATCCCGCCTTTCAGCCCGGCGCTGACATTATGTCGTGAGCCGGTTTCCGGGTTTTCCTTACTGCTGCTGGTGCCGATGTTCAGGTTTGCACCCGCATTCCAGTTGGCTTTATCTGAGGTTTTTTGAGCAGATTCAATGACAATACCGCCATCCCTTGCTGTCAGTGCGGTATTTTGCGCATCAATCTGAGTCCCTTTCAGATGCAGAGCATCACCGCGCATACCGTCTGCGGAAACAGACACTGTTCCTCCGCTGCGGATACTGCCGCCGCGCTGATCAGTTTGATTTTCTGCCTGTTTACTGACAGAGAAATCACCGCCGCCGCCAAGTTTGCTGCCGATGTCGGTATTACCGCCACTGCCCTGCACACCCGCGTGCCACTTATGACCGGCAACCGTATTTGTGCTCTCCGCACTGTTCAGATCAGTCCGGTGCCCGCTTTTTACCGTAATATCCCCGTCACTGTTCAGATCCGCACCTTTGAGTGTCAGGTCATTTCCGGCCTGCAGAACAACCCCTTTGCTGCCATCGATAAGCCCGGTTTTCGCCGTTGTACCGCTTTCGTTATACACTTCACGTCCGCCGCCAAGACCGCCGCCCGCATTTTTCATATTAACCGATTCAACATTCACCTTCGCGTTGGCATCAAATCCGTTAACTGTTTTGCTGTGGGTGTCATTGGCCTGATCCAGGGTCAGATTATCCCCTGCACGCAGCGCAACACTGCTTTCATCACTGCGCAATGTGCCGCCCTGCAAGGTGATATCGCGCCCGGCGTTAATCGTAATGCCCTCTTTTGCAGAGAGTGAACCTGTCACCGCATTGCTGCTGCTTTCTGAGGTAGCGTGGTTACGTCCGCGACCTTCTGCACTGACAGAAATATCCTGTCCGGTAGAGGTTGCTACACGCAGGCTGCCGGAGCCTTCTGCAACATTGGCTGACTCTTTATGGCTATCTGCCGCTGCGGCTGACAGATAATCGCCGGTATCGATCACAATACCGCCGTTATCTGCACGATATTGCGTACCTTCATCGCGGACACTATTCCCTGCCTTAATCTGCGTGGATCCGGACTGAATCGTGGTGGTCACCGCTTTGCTGTTCTGCGTAACGGTTTGACGGTTTTCACCTTTGCCACTCAGATCCACACCGATGTCCGGCAGCCCGACCGCACTTGTGCTGTCTGCAGCGGCAGCGATATTTCCTTGCGCCACTTTTTCACCGGCATTCACCAGCGGACGGGAAACTTTGCTGTAATCAAGCGAAATACCGAGATTACCTTCCCCGCCTTTGGTAGTTTCGGTGGTTTTATCACTGTTGTGCGCAGCCTGATGCACTACGGTATCAGCCGTTTCGGTATATTTCCCGCCGACTGAGTGTGCCGCACCTTCCTGGGTGATGGTATTTTTAGCAGTCAGCGTTAAATCGCCCTGTACCTGCGTGCCGGATGTTACTGCCTGATGTTTTTCCTGTTCCTGACGGGTGTCAGTATGACCCACGCTCAGCCCGCCGCCGATTTTATCGGCTCCTCCCGTGAGATAAATTCCGCCGTGCGTTTCCTTTTTCTGCTGAGTACGGGTATCGCTGTCGTCAGCGGCATTCAGGTGAATATTTTCTGCCGAAAGCGCAGCATCACCTTGTGTCGTTGTCAGAGAAGAACCGGTCAGTGAGATATCTTTTCCGGCGGTTGCCGTGACACTGCCGCCTTTCAGTTCACTTCCCTGATGCTGAACCGTCTCCTGTTTTTCAGTATCGGTGGTATGGCTGATATCCAGCCCGGCGCGATACTGTTTATCTTCCTGCTCCTTCGCATAGCCGCTGATTTTCAGTTCAGTCTCTGTTTTTTCAGACTGTTTTTTTGCCTGTGCCGCGCGGACATTAATATCACCGAGGGTATCAATGTGAAGCGCACCGGCACTTTCAATCAGGCTGCCCGCAATTGTAATGTCATTGTTGCCCGCCAGCCGCAGATCCGCATCTGATTTCAGCTCACTGCGCACAATGCGGGTATCTTCACTGTTTTCGCGCAGCGTGCTGCTGGTGATATTAAATGCACCACCATTACGATTATCAATATGTTGTGCCGTGCGGCTGGCACCGTTCTCTATCACCAGATTGCCGCGCCCGGTCTGTACCAGACTGTCCTGCGTGCCTTTTACTTTACTGCCGGTCACCACTACGGCGTTCCCGCCGGAAAGCAGAAGTTTACCACCGGCGGTAAATTCAGAACCCTGCGCAGCCTCTTCTGTGGTGGCGGTGTTTTTACGCTGCCCGCCGCCTATCCCGCCCCAGGAGGTGATATTGCTGGTGTGTCCCTCATGTTGCGTGGCGGTTTGCGTGCCAATGCGCAGGTCATTGCGGCTGTTCAGGATCATATCCTGCCCGGCCTGTGCCTTTGCGGCCTGTGCATTGATATCACTGCCTGCATTCAGCCCGAGGTTTCCGCCCGCACTCAGCTGCGTTCTGACAAGCTGCTCACGGGAGGTCACATCTGCCCATGTGCCGCTGTGCAGTTTTGCCGATTCATTGCGTTTATTGCCGGACACGGTTTGTGTGCGGGTATTTTTCACGCCCTGAAGATGAATACTGCCCGCTGCATCGGCGCTCAGATGATTGCCCGCGTCTGCGGTTGCCCCTTTCATCACAATATCACCGGTTTTAGCGGCAATACGGATATCACCGGCGGCACGGACAGCCGTGGTTTGCTGGTTTACACTCTCATCCTTACGGGTTTCATTATTCTCCCAGGACATTTTCCACTGATTATTCGTCCGGCTTTCTGATTGCGCGACCTGATCGCTGTCAAGGGTGACATCCGCGCCCTGAATAGTGACATTCTGCCCGGTCACATCGGTTCCGGTCAGTCGTGCATCCTGCTGAGCCACTAAGGTGATATTTTTACCGTCGAGTGTGGTGCGGGTATAACGGGCCTGGTTTGTGGTAGTTGTGACTGCCTGCCCGCTGCGTTTATCTTCTGTCTGGTGATGGTCACGGCGCAACTGACCTTCTGTGCGCAGCGAACCGCCGTTCAGGCTGATATCCCCGCCGGTTACCTGTGCCGCGGTCAGTGTCAGCGCGCCTTGTGCCTGTGCGTCAAAACCATTCACAGCTTCAATGGTTCCGGAGAGTTTCACACCACTGCCCTGCGCGGTATTCACCAGACGAATACGTCCTGCCTGCATACCACCCAGATAGTAACTGTCCAGCGGTACGGCATTTTTCCCGGCGGTGATCGTCTGCATATCGGCGGAGACAATATTGTTACCGGTGATCGCATTCAGTGTACCGGCACGGATCGCACCATCGGCATTAATCGCGGGCGCAACCAGATCCAGCACCCGCCCGGTGGCGATCCCTTTGTTGCCGATAGTCAGCTGATTATAATTATCCAGCGTGCTGTAGGCATTTAGCATCCCGTTTTCAATCAACGGATTACCGACCACCAGCGCCGCATTATTGGTATTGATAAATCCGCAGCCCTGACAACTGATCCCGTTAGGGTTCGCGAGGATCAGATCCGCTGCCATACCGACACTTCCTGCTGCCCCAGCAGCAGTGACGGATTGCGACTGATCACTTCATTGAGGATAACCCCGGCCGCCTGCCCGTTCAGGTGATTGTTTGCCTCCAGGCGTCCGGCGAGTTGTGATTGCCCGCCGTTCAGGGCGTTATTAAAGACCGCACCCTGATTATCCACATTAAAATCACGATATTGGTTATGTGACAGTCCGTTATTATTCGGTGCCACAATATTAATAATGTCTGTCCCGTTTACCTGAGAAACACCGGGTCCGTTCAGACCTGTATCCGCCACAATACCCACAGCAGCACTGTTAAAGGTGACAAACGCCAGCGCCATCCACGCGGCGACTTTTCCGGAAGAAGAGAGCTTAAATCGTTCTTTTTTCATATTATTTCCTTACCATCCAACGACAGACGAATGTGATCAGAACTGATATCCGAGACGCAGGGAAAATAACGTATCCTGCGCAGGGATTGCGGCGGCAGTTGTGCGGGCGCGGCTGATTTGCGCATCCAGCAGCGCTCCGCCGTAACTGAAATTGATACCCGCCGCAATCCCGGTGGCAGATTGCCATCCCGCATGTCCGGTCTGAGCCATCACCCGTCCGTAGTCCACACCGGCACGCGGCGTCACAGCGACGCCCTGCCGGACAAAACGGCGGGAAAGGGTATTTTGCCAGTACCACCCTTTATCCGCCGATAACGAGCCGTCGCCAAAACCCCTGACAGCATTGCTGCCTGACAGTGTCAGCCACTCCACACCCGGAAGGTTGTCCTGAGTGTACTGACCGGTCAGATTGCTACTGAGCAGGTACACATCACCCGACAGCGAAAAGCCCTGAATATAATTGAGCGAAAATTTACCTTTGGTATATTGCGGATCAGACCCCGGCAAGGTTTGCCGGGTATCGGCACCGAACAGTGTCGTGCCTTTCTCCGCCGAAATCGTGGTACTGATAACACCGCCCGGCACCATAAGCAGCCCGGTGTAACCGGCTTCCGCAATGCTCAGGGACGGGCTGCTGACGCCAATCAGTGTGTCGTTGATATAATTGCGGCTGCGTTTGTATGTGATTTGCGCCATCAGGGAGTCGATCCGGGTCTGGTTGCGGAAAATGGCATAATCTGCCCGCAGCGCAGCCTGCGCGCTGTCTCCGTTTAAAATAACCCGGTTATAACGCAGCGCCTGATCTATGCGGTAACCGGACAGACTGGCGTAAGTGCTGACGGTCAGTGCGCCGTAAGGAACGGAATAGAACAGCATCCCGGAGCGGCTGTAGCGGTTTTTCCGGTCATCTGTCGTGGTTGAGCCGTTCAGACTGAGAAAGTCAGATAACCCAGCCGGACTGTCTGCTGATGCTGTGGCGCGCACCTGACGCCGCCCGGTACTTTTCTGCCCGTAGTTATCCGCCGTAAGAGCGAGAGACAAAGGTGTGCCGCGCTGATTATTCAGAGACACAACCGAGCCGCCCGGCAGCTCCCCGGGAAGAATATCCATCGTGACATGATTGGATCGCAGGCGGTTTGCCTGATCCAGCCCCTGCTCCAGTTCGGTTATTTTCAGCGGTTTTCCGGTCAGTGACGGAAACAGCATCGCGGTATTGACCCCGCCGTCTGCGCCGTCGATCCGCTCAATAATGCCCTCGGTTACGCCGATCCCGATTTCCTGGTACGTATTGACCGGCAAAAACCGGATCCGCGCAGTGATATAACCTTTTGCCAGGTAACGCTCCATCAGCTCTGCAACCAGGATATTAATATCCCGGCTGCGGATACACTGTGCGGGCAAGGGGGAGAGCGAAGAGAGATCAGCCTGTGATAACAACGCTACCCCGGAAAGATACACACCGGTCACCGGCAGACAGTGATCATTTGCGGTTAATTGCAGAACAGACTCCGCCGCCGGTTTGGTATTCTGAGATTTATTAAGTTGCTGATAAGCCTGCTGTTCCAGCAGGTCATTGACCTGATGCGTGGTGTCCTGCAATGCGCGGCGCGAGGCATCAACGCCCGGATTGTCAGGCACGGAAGGAAAAGGGGCAGCAATAGCGGCCTGACAAAGTAATATCAGCAACACCGGTAATTTAGTCAATTCAGCTTACTTATCCCGCACTGTATTCACCGCCCGTTCCGGGCAGAGAACCCCGTGTCATCCGGCGTGGCACCGGATCGTAAAAAACACCGGGGTTTTATTAGTTATCGGCAGAAGTAAGTAAAACTTAACTGTTTCAGGTAAAAAAGGCGTCCGCCGGGACCGGCAGACGCACTGAAGAGAATATTACTTATGGCAGGTGGGTTTGCTGTGGCGGCAACCGCCGGACAGGTGGTCAATAATCGGACAATCCGCACTGTCATCACCCGGGCAGGATTCCGCCAGTTGCAGCAGGCGGTCACGGATAGCACTCAGTTCGGTAATGGTTTTTTCAATCTGCTTCACTTTACCCAGAGTAGCTGATTTCACATCTGCGGCATGGCGATTCGGATTACGAAACAGTGCCAGCAGTTCGCGGCACTCATCGAGAGTGAACCCCACTTCTTTCGCCTGACGCAGCAATGTCAGCTCATCCAGATGACGCTCACTGAAATAGCGGTAGCCGTTCTCACCCCGATCCGGGGGTGTTATCAAAGATTTATCTTCGTAAAAACGGATAGCTTTCGGCGTTAAACCCGTTTTTTGTGCAATATCACTGATATTCATAATTTCTCCTTGACCTTACCCTTGAAGGAAGGTTTACCATCATCTTAAATCAAAATTCCCATTCCCCCGAACGGAATTTTTTTCTCTGTCACCCCGGATTAAATACGGTGTGATGATGCGAAACAGTTAAGGAAAAAAAGATGGCTAATACGACTATTCTTGCATTACAGGGACTCACCTGTATGCATTGCGTCGGCAGTGTGAAAAAAGTGCTGGACGCCCGTCCGGATGTTGAATCCGCCGTTGTCACCCTTGAATTTGCCAAAGTCACCGGTGATGCAGATCCGCAATCGCTTATCAGCGCAATCGAAGATGCCGGCTATGAAGCACAGGTGGCAGAGCATCCCGGTACAATTTTGCAGCTTTCAGGGCTCAATTGTATGAAATGTGCAGCGAAAACGCAAAGTGCATTAGAAGCGGTTGAAGGTGTTGCCGCCGCCGTTGTCGATACCAAAGAAGCCAAAGTATATGGCAGCGCAGATGCGCAGCTGCTGATAAGTGCGGTGGAAGCCGCCGGTTTTCAGGCAGCGGTAGCAGGAGAAAACCAGCCCCCAAAAACTGAACCGCTGACACCGGTCACATCTTCGGATGAGACGGTGTCGGCGGCACATTGCGAGATCCCTGCCATCCCGGAGAACACCCCGGTAATGCCGGATATTTCAGATGACGATGAAAGCCTGTCGTTTTTGCTCGACGGCATGACCTGTGCCAGTTGTGTCAGTAAAGTGAATAAAGCCCTGCTCAGTGTGGACGGCGTGGAAAACGTCCGCGTTAATCTGGCAGAGCGCAGTGCGCTGGTCACCGGGCACGCTTCACCTGATGCGCTGGTCGCAGCGGTGGTGAAAGCCGGTTACGGCGCAGAACTGATTCAGGATGATATCAAGCGCCGTGAGCGTCAGCAGGAAGTGGCCGTCGCAAATATGAAACGCTTCCGCTGGCAGGCTATTGTGGCTCTGGCTGTGGGTGTTCCGGTGATGATCTGGGGTATGATCGGCGACAATATGATGCTGACACCCGCCAACAACGGGATTTGGCTCACCATTGGCGTGCTGACGCTGGCGGTGATGGTCACCGCAGGCGGGCATTTCTACCGCAGCGCCTGGCAATCACTGAAAAACCGCAGTGCGACAATGGATACCTTAGTCACACTCGGCACCGGGGCCGCCTGGCTTTACTCTATTACTGTCAATCTGTGGCCGGATGTCTTTCCGCCACAGGCACGTCATCTTTATTACGAAGCCAGTGCCATGATTATCGGTCTGATAAACCTGGGTCATATGCTGGAACAGCGCGCCCGTCAGCGCTCATCAAAAGCACTGGAGCGGCTTTTGGATCTGACCCCGCCGACCGCTCGCGTTGTCACGCCGGAAGGTGAGAGAGATCTGCCGCTGGCAGAGGTTCAGCCGGGTATGATCCTGCGTCTGACCACCGGTGACCGGGTGCCGGTCGATGGTGAGATAACACAGGGCGAAGTGTGGATGGATGAAGCCATGCTGACCGGAGAACCTGTCCCGCAGCAGAAAACTATTGGTGATTCAGTTTCCGCCGGAACAACCGTGCAGGACGGTACGGTACTGTTCCGGGCGGCAGCTGTCGGCAGCAAAACCACACTGGCGCGCATCATCAAACTGGTACGTCAGGCACAGAGCAGCAAACCGGAGATTGGTCAGTTAGCCGATAAAATCTCAGCGGTATTTGTGCCGGTTGTGGTGGTGATCGCGCTGATCGCCGGTGCCGTCTGGTATGTCTTTGGTCCTGCGCCGCAGATAACTTATGCATTAGTCATTATTACCACAGTGCTGATTATCGCCTGTCCGTGTGCGCTGGGTCTGGCAACACCGATGTCAATAATCTCCGGTGTCGGACGTGCGGCTGAGTTTGGCGTGCTGGTACGGGATGCAGATGCACTGCAACAGGCCAGTAACCTGGATACTATCGTTTTCGATAAAACCGGGACACTGACAGAGGGAATGCCGCAGGTTACTGATATTCATATTTTTAATGGTTACAGTGAAGAGGATGTACTGCGCTGGGCTGCCGCGCTGGAAAGCGGCTCCAATCACCCGCTGGCACGTGCTATTACCACACGGGCAAACGACCTCTCTGTACCGTCTGTCACGCAGTTCCGCACGCTCGCAGGTATGGGGATCAGCGGGGAGTCAGAAGGCCGGACTCTGCTGCTTGGTAACCATGCACTAATGAACGCACAGAATATCGCGACCACCGCACAAGCCGATGCACTGGTTCAGTCGCAGGCCGGTAAAGGCGTGACCCCGGTGATGCTGGCGGCAGACGGAAAAATCGCCGCTGTTCTCTCCATCCGCGACCCATTGCGGGAAGACAGTATCAGCGCCCTGGCGCGGCTGCGTAAACAGGGATACCGCCTGGTCATGCTGACCGGAGATAATGAAATCACCGCCCGGGCTATCGCAAAAGAAGCCGGTATTGATGACGTGATCGCCGGTGTGCTGCCGGACGGTAAATCCGCCGCAATTGAAAAATTGCAGCAGGCCGGACAGAGAGTGGCGATGGTCGGGGACGGCATTAATGATGCACCGGCACTGGCGCGTGCAGATGTGGGGATCGCCATGGGCGGCGGCAGTGATATCGCCATTGAAACCGCTGCGATAACCCTGATGCGCCACAGTTTGCATGGTGTGGCAGATGCCGTGGCTATCTCAAAAGGGACACTGCGCAATATGAAGCAGAACCTGCTGGGTGCCTTTGTGTATAACTCGCTGGGGATACCGATCGCGGCGGGGGTACTCTTTCCGTTCACCGGCACACTGCTCAACCCGGTGGTTGCGGGCGCGGCAATGGCGCTCTCTTCCATTACCGTGGTCAGTAATGCGAACCGGTTGCTGAGGTTTAAGCCTAAAGATTAATAACGATACCCTTATTCATTCAAACCGCAGGTTCGTTGGCTGCACTCAGCTAGCCGGGTCACATAGTTTACTATGCTCCCCGTCTAGCTTCCCTTGCCGCCTGCCTGCATCTTGAATGACTTTGGGTATATACCTTACTCATTCAAACCGCAGGTTCGTTGGCTGCATCTTGAATGACGTTGGGTATAAATTAATAAGGGAGTGAATTATTCACTTCCTTATTTTTTTCTTACTAATTAATCATATATTATTAATCAGGGTTGAAAATTTGTTGCGATTGCAGTCAACTAAGGGAATGAGTCACGACAGGAGTCGTCATGAAAAAATTGTTCCGCCGGCTGAAAGAATACCTGCTTTCATCAGATCCGCAGGGAGCTTATACCTGGCCCGCCGTTGATATCACGCTGCCGGGAGGCATTGCGCTCCATCTGGTCGGCACTATCCACATGGGATCGGAAAATATGTCCCCGCTGCCCGGCCCGCTGCTGAAAAAAATTGCGCATGCCGATGGTCTGATTGTGGAAGCCGATATCACGCAACCCGCACCGTCATTTCCCGGGCAGGACCCGGAATATATACGCCGCCCCGTGAGTGAGCGCTTACCAGAGGCGTTGTGCGATGATTATCGCCGCTATTGTGAAGAACAGCGCCAGCCAACAGAAACACTGGATACCCTGCCCGCCTGGCAAATCGCGCTGATCCTGCAATCCACCCAGGCACAAAATCTCGGGCTGCGTCCGCATTACGGGATTGATTATCAGATGCTGAACGCGGCACACGGGCAGAATATCCCGGTGTTTGAGCTGGAAGGCACGCAGTCTCAGATGCAGATGCTGCTCAATTTTCCGGATGAAGGCATGAGCCTGCTGGAAGACACACTGACCTACTGGCATGACAACGCCCGCGCCCTGCAAATCATGCTTGGCTGGTGGCTGGATTACCAGCCGGAAAAAACGGCGCAGCCGCTGCCGGAGACCTTCAGTGAGCTGACTTATCAGCATCTGATGATAAGCCGCAATGATGCATGGAAAACCCGCCTGAATCAGCTGCCGCCCGGAAATTATGTAGTGGCGGTGGGTGCGCTGCATCTGTACGGCGAGCATAATCTGCCGTCAATTTTGTGCTAAACTGGCAGGCCTTGTGACTCTGCCGTCTGAATTATCAGCAAGGAAATACTATGACACCGGCTGTAAAACTCCTGGAAAAAAACCGGATTACATTCACGCTGCATCCGTATGAACACGATCCGAATGACCATAATTTCGGTGATGAAGCGGTCCGCAAACTCAATCTTGATGCCCGTCAGGTGTATAAAACCCTGCTGGTAGCACTCAATGGTGATAATAAACACCTCGCCGTCGCCGTTACGCCGGTATCAGAACAGCTTGATTTAAAAGCGGTTGCCAAAGCATTGGGAGCGAAAAAAGCCGAAATGGCGGATCCGGTAAATGCACAGAAAGTGACCGGTTACCTGCTCGGTGGTATCAGCCCGCTGGGACAGAAAAAGCGCCTGCCGACATTGATTGATGAAGGTGCTCAGGAGTTTGCCACCATTTTTGTGTCCGGCGGCAAGCGCGGTCTGGATATCGAACTCGCTCCGCAGGATTTAGCTAAGGTTCTGGACGGGAAATTTGTGCCGGTGGCAAAGCGGGATTGAGAAGAAGTCATCACGCAAGTAACAGGCGGAAACCCGGTTGTTACCTGCGTGAATATCGCATTTATAAATTATGCTGCGATTTTCTCCATTTTTTTCATCCGGTTATAAGTCACAATATTATTATTAAAAATATCCAGTCCTGTCCCTTTACCCAGATGGATAGTCATCTGATTACCTTCTGTTTTAAAACCAGCCCTATGCCCACTCCATCCTGATCCCAGCTGCTCCAGCCCCAGACGTTTTCCGGCCGGATCATTTACTGCACCCCCGATATCAGTCAGCTTAGCAATTGTCCCTTCTTTCATTGTAAAACGGACCAATACACCACTATATTTTTCAGAATACGCCAGTGCAGGACTGACAGAGGTTTCGGTTGTGGCCGATAATGTTCCGGTATCAACCAATTTGCTGTAATGTTCTTCCGATATGGTTCTATAAATAATTTCGTTTTTATTGATATCCCGCTCCAGCGGAGCAGAAAATTTGTCTGCTGAACCATAAACCGGAACACCAATCAATCCGCTTCTGTCTTTTGCAGAAACCGGGGCAGGTTCTGCATCATAACTATTTGCGGGTTTATAACTACTTACCTTCTTCGTTATTATCGAGGACATCTTATCGAGCGTCACTCCGAATTCAGTCCCCCGCTGTTTTTTGCTCATTTTATCAATCTGGATTTCCGTTTCCTCATGAGCAGCAGCAAAAGCATGTCCGCCCAGTTCTCCTATTCCCCCCATATAGGCCTGAACATCTTTTGTTGTATAACGCCTGAAATCTTTTGTAGCATCTTTTGCCAGTTGCCTTAAGGATTTTGGTGCCTCAGGCGCAAGCCCGTCATTATCATAAAGCGTCACCGGGTTATTTCTCACCATCCGGAACAAATTCAACCCGTCAACTGTGCCCGCAGGGTCTGAACTCAGCCAGCGGCCTGCCCATGGCTGATAATAGCGGTAGCCGTAATAATACAGCCCGGTTGCATCCCGCTCTTTGCCGGAATAACGATGAGTTTTGTAATCAATTCCTGCATCAGGGCGAGCGACCAGTACCGCTGTGCCGCCAAACGGATAATATTCCTCCTGACTCAGCTGATTGCCGTCGCCGTCTGTTTCCAGTCCGCTGCTGCCGATAAGATTGTCATAACTGAAGCGCAGATGATCTTTTTTGCCATCCGCCCAATGCAGATACCGCACCTGCGCACGCCCGGATGCACCCGCGCAAATCACCTGATAATCCTCAGTTCCCGTGCGTAATTCCAGACCCGGCAGATAAATCACCCGCTGTGTCTGTGTACTGTTACCGGTTTTTTGTACCGAGATTTTTAAGATGCGCTGACTGTCTGCGCCGTAACAGTAGCTTTCACTG
Organism: Morganella psychrotolerans; assembly: GCF_001676055.1. GTDB lineage: Bacteria > Pseudomonadota > Gammaproteobacteria > Enterobacterales > Enterobacteriaceae > Morganella > Morganella psychrotolerans_B. Next base: position 166,665 of record NZ_LZEX01000002.1, read on the forward strand.
TCACCGGCAGCGCCCTTGCGCGTCACCGGCATCACGTTGTGCAGCTCGGCCCGTGCTGTCCACGCCAGCGTCTGTCCCGGCATCAATTGAGTCTGCTGTCCGCCCGGGGTAAACAGCGCATCCACTTTGTCCGGTGTGGCTGCCAGTGTTTTTAATACCGCGTGATTGCTGCGGTTACTGACCGTGATTTCAGTGGTGTAATTGTTCGCGGTAGTGGGTGCTGAGTGGCGGATCTGTGTCATATTACCGGCACGATCATAGGTGTAATTGCGGGTGTAATTGGTGTAAGTGGCTTTATCAAACGTGGAACTATCAGGGAGGGAACTACTTTGCTGTCCGGCATTTGCCATCTCGCGCCCGCCGGCGCTGACCAGCTGGTACAAGCTGTCATAGATATAGGTATTTTTCGGCACCACTTTCTGATTATGCCAGAAGCGCGTCTCTTCGGCGTCATTGGTCACAGATAACACATTGCCGACCGGATCATACTCATAGCGCAGATCCTGCAATACTTTTTTCTTCGCCGGATGTTCTGTTTTTATCGCGATCAGCCGCTGTGTCTGCGGTTCATAGGTGTACGTGGTCACTACGCCGTTACCGTGCTCTTCACGCAGCTTTTGTCCGGCGGCAGAGTAATCAACCGATTTAATTATGATTTTTTCCGTACCATTTTTGAGGATAATGCGACTGGTACGCAGCAACCCAGCGATATCATACGTGACCTTCTGCTGATGACCTGCCGAATCTGTGGTAATCAGTACCGCTCCGGTAGCATCCGCGATAGTCTGTGTGGTGTGTTTTTCCGCTGACAATAACGCATCAGGGTTGTTTTCCGGCCAGTTTACGGACAGATCCGGATTATCCGCCTCTTTCAGCAACTGACGGGTGACTGACAGCGGAACGCCGGTCAGCGCGATGCTCTCTGTCTGTGTCAGTCCTGCGGGATCATAATGATGAGTGCAGACACCTGCCAGGTTTTTGTCTTTTGCTGCCTGACTGTTATCCCCATAGATAAACCGCTCCGTAATCAATGCATCATGACCTGCCAACTGCTCCGTGATACTCAGCGGGCGCCCGGCTGAACTGCTGCCTTCGTACTGAAAGGTGTGCGTTACGCCACGGCTCAGGTCATCCTTCCCGTTTTCATCCGTGCTAATCTGACTGACCGCGATCATCGGCCGCCCTGCCGCATCACTCAATGCCAGCGAGGTGCCGGCATCACAGCTTTCCGTGCGCAGCACCTGCCCGGACAGTGAGGTGAGATAGCGGAAATTTGTCCGTTTGGCGTCGCTCAGGCGCGGGTCAGTGCTGCTTAGCTGAAAACCGCGCGCATCATACTGATGGCGGGTAATACGTTCATCTGTTGTCGTCAGTGAATCCGGATGGCGGTGATAAGCGATATCACGAATGACATGACCGCGGTTATTTAACACTGTCACCGTGGGGGTTTTCTGGTGTACAGCTATTTTTGTGCTGTTCATAAATAGTCTCCTTTTATTGAGATAAATATCAGTGCAAGTTCAACATGAACTACTTGCAGATATTCTGTTCCATTTTATAAACAGATAGAAAAAGAGAAATGATTAAAAATGGCAAAGAAGGAAAAATTCATTTTTTATTTCTTATATATCAATAAAAACAACATATTATTTCAATTCAGATAACCTGACGTTATATGCGAAAAATCTATTTAAAAATCAAATTTATCTATTAAATAAATACAACACCGGAAAATATCCCGGCGTTGTATTTCAGTTAAAATCCGTTATTTGTTTTTATAGATGATTTCGCCCTTTGGCTCATAATCTGCCATTTTCAGCGGCGAATGCGCTTCAATATACCCTTTCAGCACTTCTGCATCGACAAAGCCGGTACTGACATATCCCGGATGCGTATCAAGTTTCGGATAACCATCCCCGCCGATAGCATTAAAGTTCAGTGTCGCCATACGATAGGTTTTAGTCGGATCGACCGGTTTGCCATCGATAGTGACATTACTGATTGACCCGTCTTTATTCAGCGTCAGTCCGACATTATAAAACTGCGCATATGCCCCGGAGTCCGGCTTCATATTTGCAACTGCCTGTAAATACGGCAGAACTTCCGCCCCTTTAAAATCGACATACACCAGTTCATTCGCAAACGGCTGAACTTTGAGCACATTTTTGTAAGTAATATCACCTGCATCAATAGAATCGCGCACACCGCCGCCGCTCATAATGGCAAAATCAGCATTCGCCCGCTCTTTTTGCGCAGCCAGCAGCAGATGACCCATACTGGTCTGTTCAAAACGGACTTTACTACGGTCACCTTCCAACTTACCGTCCACCGAGCCAACTTTAATGCTCAGCTGTTCGTCACCCTTTTCCTGATACGGCGTCAGCAGTTTCAGCATTTCCGGGCTTTCAGTAATTTCACTGGTGTAATAGATACGCTCTGATGTGCCATCTTCTTTTGTGACTTTCTTTTTAAGATTCACAGGAATGAGCTGATAGTGTTTGAGTGTGAATTCCCCGTTACGGAACTGAAAATCTGCGCGGCCGACATATTTGCCCCACTCATGGGCCTGCACAATCCAGGTGCCGTTCTGATTATCCGGCGCACATGGCGTACCGGGTACGTAATCTGCAATTTTGTAATTTTTGTTTTCCGGCTGCATACAGACCGGATCCTGAGAGTGTCCGCCGACAATCATATCCAGATACCCGGCCGGCAGACTGCGTGCCATTTCCACATCTCCCGGGGCATTGGAGCCATGATTGGCATCATCATAATGTCCCATGTGCGTGGCAGCGATGATAATGTCCGGTTTTTCTGTTTCACGCAGGCTTTCAACCACTTTTTTGGCTTCTTCTGCCGGAACGCGGAATTCAGTATCAGGGAAATTGCCCGGATTACCAATTTTGGCCGTATCATCCGTTGTTAAGCCGATAACGGCGATTTTTATACTTTGTTTATCAAACAGCGCATACGGCTTAAATAAACGTTCGCCGGTACTTTTCTGATAAATATTGGCAGAGAGAAACGGGAAAGTGGCCCATTTTTCCTGAGTCCGCAAGGTTTCCAGCGGATTATCAAACTCATGGTTACCCAGCGCCATGGCATCATACCCCACCAGATTCATCCCTTTAAAATCCGGCTCGGCATTTTGCAGATCAGACTCCGGTACCCCGGTATTAATATCCCCGCCGGAAAGCAGCAGAACAGAACCGCCTTTCTCTTCCACTTCTTTACGGATCCCGTCTACCAGCGTTTTCTGAGCGGAAAGTCCGTATTCGCCGTGATCATTCTGCCAAAAGTGCCCATGATGGTCATTAGTGTGTAAAATCGTAATATCATAGGTTTTATCTTTTTCCCATGCACCGGCAAGTGCCGGAAAAAGTGCCACAGAAACCGCCAGAGCACTGGCGGTGGTTTTAAATGCAAATGTCATGGTCGTTCCCCATGTTTCTGAATGATGATAACGGCACATAGCCGGAAAGCATGCCGATCCCTGCCGAAAGTATGATTAAAAATCACAATTTTTAATACCTGTTCTGACAGATCCGACAAAGAAGTGAGACTTCACTCAATATTCTGCTATTTAGTGTACCGTAACAATACCGGTATCAGCGTCCTGAAAAAACCTTAAATATCAATAATAAATCATAAGAATAGTGCGGTTTTTCCGTACCGGAAATTGCATTTATTTTATACCGGCCTACGCATTACCTTTGTAATACCCGTATAAATACGTCAACAAGACACGTCCTTTCCATGCTGATTTACATAATATGGCTATTGTTATGTCAAAATAAGATTAAACTTCATAAAGCCATTGTTAATAAAGAAAAAATAAAAAACAAAAACACAGCCAACCCGCAATAAGACTCCGAGCATAAAGAGCAGAATAAGCTAAAAATAAGCGAAGCTGAATGGTATCTGCTGTTAACAGCCGGTTTTTACATAATTACTTATATTTTTAACGCGATTTATGTCACAAAAACATGTACTATATTTATAATAGACCCACATTTATTCACATTGCGAATTAAAAAGGAGAATGAAAAAGTGCACTCAACGCCTCTCATTACAACAATTGTTGGTGGTCTCGTTCTCGCTTATTTATTTGGTATGTTAGCTCAGCGGTTAAAAATTTCGCCATTAGTGGGTTATCTGGCAGCCGGTGTCCTGGCCGGACCTTTTACACCGGGATTTGTTGCCGATACCTCTCTGGCACCGGAACTTGCTGAAATTGGTATTATTTTGCTGATGTTCGGCGTCGGGCTTCATTTTTCCCTCAAAGATCTGCTGGCGGTTAAGAATATTGCTATCCCCGGCGCAATTTGTCAGATAGCGGTAGCTACCATTCTGGGGCTGGGTCTGGCCAGTCTGTTTGACTGGGGACTGTTCACCGGTATTGTCTTTGGTCTGAGCTTATCCACCGCCAGTACGGTTGTGCTGCTGCGCGCCCTGGAAGAGCGGCAGCTGATTGACAGTCAGCGCGGTCAGATAGCTATCGGCTGGCTGATTGTGGAAGACCTGGCGATGGTTCTGACCCTGGTTCTGTTACCTGCGGCAGCATCCATCATCAATAACCCTGAAGCGAACGCCAGCAGCTCTGAATTACTGATGAGTCTGGCGATGACCATCGGTAAAGTGGTTGCTTTCATTCTGATTATGATTTTCATCGGTCGCCGTGCTATTCCGTGGTTACTCGCCAGAACCGCCGCAACCGGCTCCCGTGAGCTGTTCACGCTGGCGGTACTGGTACTGGCGCTGGGAATAGCCTACGCGGCAGTTACACTCTTTGAGGCCTCATTTGCTCTGGGTGCGTTCTTCGCCGGTATGGTGCTGAACGAGTCTGAGCTGAGCCACCGCGCCGCACAGGATACGCTGCCGCTGCGTGATGCGTTCGCCGTTCTGTTCTTTGTCTCCGTCGGGATGCTGTTTGACCCGATGGTACTGATTAACCATCCGCTGGGTATTTTAGGTGTTCTGGCGATCATTATCGTCGGTAAATCGGCCGCGGCAATGCTGCTTGTACGCCTGTTCGGGCATAACCGGCGAACCGCGCTGACGGTTGCGGTGAGTCTGGCACAAATCGGTGAATTTGCCTTTATCCTGGCCGGAATGGGCGTGGTACTGGAAGTCCTCAACCGCCAGGCCAATGACCTGATTTTAGCCGGGGCGATTGTCTCGATTATGCTCAATCCAATCTTATTCACCCTGCTTGACCGTTATCTGGAAAAAACAGAAACACCACAAGAGCAGCAGGAAGAAGAAACACTGGATGAAATCACCCAGGTTCCGGTCAATATCTGTGGTCATACTATCATTGTCGGTTATGGCAGAGTCGGTTCCATGCTGGCAGAAAAACTGCACAATAAAGGCTATCCGGTTGTTGTGATTGAAGATACCCGCGCCCGCTTTGAAGAACTGGCAGAACGCGGTTTTGCATCCGTGATGGGCAATGCGGTTTCACCTGATGTGCTGGAGCTGGCTCGCGCGGATTGCGCCCGTTCACTGCTGCTGACTATTCCGAACGGCTATGAGGCCGGTGAAATTGTGGCAAAAGCCCGCGCGCTGAATGATCATATGACGATTATTGTTCGCGCACATTATGATGATGAGCGCACGTATATTATGGAGCGCGGCGCAAACCGTGTGGTTATCGGTGAATTTGAAATTGCCCGTGCCATGAGCAGTCTGCTGGTTGAAGACCAGACTGATCATGAATTCGGCTGCCCTGTTGTGGTGAATCCGGCAGCAGATGCAGCACCGGACAATGCGGAAGAAGGCCGTTCACTGCATGAAATGCTGCGCAAAGCGCCGGTAGTGACGCCTGAACCGGAAACACAGTCAGACAGCACGCCGCAACCATCCGCATAACGCATAAACAAGACAGACACCATCAGCCCGGCACCGTCCGGGCTTTTTTAGCATGGTAAGAGCGGTGTTATGACGGACAATTGATATTAAAAAAATATCTGAAGTGACATACTGATCGTAATTAGTGATTATCGGAGTAGCGATTTTTTATTTCGTCAATTTCCTTACTTTGAGCCGCATCGATGCATTTCATTACTGTCAGATCTACATTCGTATCTTTGCTGTTATATGTTTTTTCCAGATAACGTTTAGCTACATCAGCGGCTTCTCCATAAGCGTCCGCTGAGTATAACCCCCTTTCAACATAGGCACCTACAGCTGCATTTGCTTCCTGCTGCAGTGTTTCACCCAATCCACTATGAGCCAGGCAATAGCTGAGAGTGAAATTTTCCAGTGCATTTTTTAGTGGTTTATTTTCCTGTGCCACTGATACTGAAGAAAAAACCAGGGTCAATAGTGAAAATAGAGTTAAATTCACTTTAATTCCCATAACATCGCCTCACTAGCTTGTTGGAAGTAACAAGAATCTGAACAGCCCGTGCCATTCCAAAGTGTGGCATGACCTGTCGCATCATCCCAGCCTACATTGAAAACAATGAGCCCTTTTTTATCTTTAAATGATTTTATATCAATATTAGATTTAATAGTAATATCAGGCTTTCCTAAATTTGCTTCAATAAAACTGATTAAATCAGCCACCTTGAATATATACCATTTTTTATCTTTTCCTGACGATGTAGCCCAGCGGGGACTTCTGTTGATTGTGATGCCAGAGTAGTTAAGAGCATAACTCATACGTATAGCACAAGCATTCTGAAAAATGCCCTGATCAATATTATATTGTACTTTTCCACCTATTATTCTTCCTACATCTTTGACACTCACGTTAATTTTTGAAAAATTATTCCATATAGTAAAAAAAATTCGGCCTATTCATATTAAAAGTCCTTTTCATGAGTATTAAGCATGATTGTACCTTAACAAAATATAGCTGTAAAAATATCCAATAAAATAAGGTGATTCGCTATATAATTAATGTAATCACACGTACGAATTAATACTTTATTTTATACAAAATTAGTTATTGGTATATTCACAGATTCCCCGGAAATATTTTCAGATTGGAAGTAAATATATACTTATATTAAAGAAAGGTAATTACAGGCAAGACATGTAAATATCAGCATTTGACATCCTCCCCGCCCTAAAGGGCGAGGATCCCTACAGCGTTCAGACCGGAGTCTGACTCACTTCGGCGGGTTCCTGCTTCATCGAGCGGCCTAAAGCTGCCATCTCTCCACAGGCTAACGCGGCGTGCCCCCCCGCTAAAATATTACGAGCACCGTTTATATCGGCGTTCTCCCTGTATCCGCATTCCAGACACGCGAACTGACTTTGTGACTGGCGGTTTTCTCTCGCTGTATGACCACAGCAGGCGCATTTCTGACTGGTGTAGGCTGGATTAATCGCCAGCACCTGACCACCACGCCAGAGCTGTTTGTATTCAAGCTGGCGGCGAAGTTCGTACCACCCCTGATCTAATATCGAACGGTTTAAGCCAGATTTTGCACGGACGTTGCGCCCATGCTGGCTTACCGTACCTGATGCAGACTTTGACATGTTGGCAACCTTCAAGTCTTCAATGACGATCATTGCGTGGTTTTTGCTGATTGTCGTGCTGACTTTATGAAGGTAGTCGCGACGGATATTTGCGATATCAGAGTGCAGGTTTTGTACTTTGCGTTTAGTCTTCTTCCAGTTGTTGCTGAACCGCACCTTGCGGCTCATTTCACGTTGGAGTTTGGCGAGTTTCTTCTGATTGGCTTTAAAGCTGTTTACCGGCTCAAAAATGGTGCCGTCAGATAGTGTAGCGAGTTTTGCTATGCCCGCATCAAGCCCCACCATTGATGTTGATTTGTGTGAAGGTTCTGCTATTTCATATTCTGTCTGGACGCTGATATACCATTTGCCGCATGACTGGCTGACCGTGACATTCTTCACCTCACCCACAACCTGACGGCTGTTGCGGTAGCTAATCCAGCCCAGTTTTGGCAACGATATCCGATTGTTTTCCTGATCAAGCTTCACGCCTTGCGGGTAGCGGAATGCATCACTTTGACCGCGTTTTTTAAAACGCGGGAATGAAGCTTGTTTCCGGAAAAAATTTTTATAGGCGCGTTCCAGGTCTTTTAAAGCTTGTTGCAAAGGCTGAGAGGGCGATTCTTTTAACCACTGAGTTTCGGGTGCTTTTTTCCACTCAACCAACCACGCGGCCATTTTTACATAGGCAAGATATTTGTTCCCTGCCTCATGGTTTTCATTCTGCAACGCCAGTGATTTGTTGAATACAAAACGACAAGCCCCGGCGAAGCGCCGCATATCACGCTCTTGCTGACCATTTGGTCTTAACCGGAATTTAAAGGCTTGTAGTCGTTTCATTTCTGCAATTATACTATTGGCCTATGACAAAAGAAATTGATATTCGTCGGGGCAGACATTGTATTTTCCTGATGCATGTTCACTTGGTCTTTGTTACCAAGTATCGACGCAGAGTATTTGATCAGGATGCTATTGAGAAGCTACGCAGCTACTTTTCCAGCGTATGCGCTGATTTTGACGTTGAGCTGGTTGAGATGGATGGTGAAAACGATCATGTTCACCTGATGATCAACTATCCACCAAAATTAGCAGTGTCGAATCTGGTGAATAGCCTGAAAGGGGTCTCCAGTCGCTTACTCCGCCGTGATCGACCGGATTTAGCAGCCAGGTATTACTACAAAGGCGTTCTGTGGACTCCAGGCTACTTTGCCAGTAGTTGTGGAGGTGCGCCAATATCCATCATCCGGCAATACATTGAACAACAGCAAACACCAAGTTAGGTGGAAGACCGCGCCTTATATCCCCGCCCTGAAGGACGAGGTTTTACGGCGCACTGGATAAAAAAACCGGTGAGAGATTTCCTGAGAGCTGCTCATTCAGGCTCCCGCGTGATCCGCCGACGCTTGACTGACATTGTTACAGAAGGTAATTCAGGCAATAACTGCCACTGCAACCCGGAAGTATCCGCACCCTGCTGCTCAAAATAGCGGGTAAGTGCTTGCTGACACACCTGAAGCTCCGCTCTGTCACACTGCGCAGATAACCTGAACACCCGCCCTTTCTGATGCAGACGAAAATCCGTTTCTGCCGGTAATGCGTTACAGATTATGCGATTACAGGCATCCGCAAACAACCTGACGGGTCGGTTTTGCACATCAGCCAGCAATAACTGGTCATCACAACGCCCTTCAATGCGCTCAATAGCGGTTTGCACATCCCCGCACGGACACGGCGTGTCACGGATAACTAACACATCATCCAGCCGGTAGCGGACAATCGGCTGCGTTTTACGGGTAAAATCAGTGATCACCGGCGAAAAGCGGCGTTCATCCAGCCACTCTTTCTCAATATACAAAAAGGCTTCATTCAGATGCAGAGTGCCATGCTCACACGTACAGCCAAGAAATCCTTCCGTTGCCTGGTAGACTTCCCCGACATCATCAAATGCCTGTTGTAACAAGGCGTTATCATCTGACTCAAGCACTTCCGCCACTGAAATCACCCGCTTTGGTGACAGTGAGCTCTCACCTTTTATTTTCCGCCGCGCAATCTCTGCCAGAACCTGCGCCGGTGCCACAATAACAGAAGGCTGATACGCCACCAGGGCATTCAGATTGTCCTCAAAATCCCCCAGCAGGTCATAAAACCGGAAAGAGAGCCATCGGCTGTTTACACTTTCATAGAGATTATTGTTCGCACGCAGACATAACGCGACACGCTCACCGGCAAATAAACCGTCCGGCAGCATTTTTGCCAGCATGGTTCCCGCCCAGACCGCCTGCTCCTGCGGGCTGACGACAAACACACCGCGCCGCCCGGAAGTTCCTGATGACAGCCCGACACTGAACTGCCCGACCGTCGGTGAAAAGTTCCGCGAGGATTCACTGCACCGCGCACATTCAAGCAATTCATCCACTTTCAGCCCGGCGGTGTTCATCTGATCAAAATGTTTCATCATCAGTGCCTTATCCATCTCAGGCCACTGTGCCAACGGCAGAGAACAATAAGGCGAGAAATAGGGGCTGCGGGACAGAACGCAGCGGATGAAGCGTGACAGCATCCGCTGTTGATGCCGTTCCAGCGCCACGCGATCCCGGAACTGCCGTTTTCGTGCCCGGTGGTAATACCACAGTGTTTTCAGCAGACTCACAAATCACCTTCATGGCAGAGCTGTATCGGGATCTGACGGTTATCTATCTGATGCAGTTTATTCAGTGTCTCATAATAAGCGCGGCTATCATCCATAATCAGATTGGCAATCGCCATCGGGCCGCGCAGTTCACGGTAATTTGCAGGTGACCACGCCGCATCACCTGCCAGCAGAACCCAGCCGTCATCTGTTGCCACACATAACCCGGTATGCCCCGCCGCGTGTCCCGGCAGCGGCACCGCCAGCAGTGTTTTTTCACGGTTAACCGCGTATCCGTCTCCGAGAACTGCCAGCTCAGCCGGAAGAGCCACCTTCTCAAACTGTTCATAAAACCGGGTACGTGTTTCAAAATCATCCGGGATAAGCCCGCGCACAAAGGCTTTGCGCAGAGCAGAAAATCCTGTCAGATGGCGGGTTTTCGCCCAGCCGTCGCCGGAGCAAATCATGGGTACGCCGGGAAAATCACGCAGCCCGGCAATGTGATCACCATGAAAATGAGAAATAATAAGCCCTGATATATCAGCAGGCGTTATACCATCAGATTTCAGCTGAGAAACCAGCGCGTCTTTGGCATCAAAATAAACCGGCGTTACCGTTCGGTAAAGGCGGATCACGCCGCGCCGGGTATGGTCATAAAAATGATCGGCATAACCGGTATCAAACAACCAGCGCTGACCATGCCCCTCAATCAGCCATGCCCGCGCCGGAAATTTACAGGCTTTCATGCTCGCCCCTTTGAGCGCCACACAGCCCGGATGGGTGCAGTAACCCGCTTCAAAAACCCGGATCTTCATCATAACTCACCCTGTTTTTCATTATTCAGCCAGTGTGCCGTGCGGGCGATCCCTTCCGCCATCGTGTAACACGGATAATATCCCAGTTCATTCTGCGCACGCTCATTATTCAGTGTCATAGTAAAATACGCCGCGCCCAGACTATAGCGTGTCAACAGCGGCTCTTTTCCTGATCCTGCTAATTTTTCCAGACAAAACGCCAGGCCATACAACAGTGGGAAAGGTGCGGATTTTACCCGGCATTCGGTACCGGTCTGTGCAAACAGTGCGTGCAGCGTGGTGATAAGCGGTTGCGGATCCTGATTAGTAATATTATAAACTGAGCCGCTTTTTACCGGCTGCGTGGTCGCCAGCGACATAGCATGTACCACATTTTCCACATAGGTCAGATCAAACGCATTCTTTCCGCCACCGGGCAGGATCAGTCTGCCGTTACGCGCCCGAACCTGCGCCATCAGGCGCGGCAGCAATACCCTGTCATAAGGACCGAATAACCCGCGTGGGCGCAGGATCACAAAGGTAGTTGCCGGGAAGCCCGGTACAATGTCAGCTATCGCCTGCTCTGCCAGATATTTAGTCCGTGCATAGTCATTGGCAAACCGGTGATTCACCACCGATTCACGGATATCCTGCTGATGCGTAAAGTTAAAATAGATTGCCGGGGTGGAGATATGCACAAACCGCACAATACCGGCGTCCGCAGCTGCCTGAGCCAGTATCCGGGTCGCGATCAGGTTTACCGCCTCAAATTCTTCCCTGTCACCCCAGGGGGCAGAAAGTGCCGCACAGTGCCAGACGGCCTGACAGTCCGCCATCAGTGTTAACGCCGTTTCCGGGGTCAGTGTGCGCAGATCCGCCGGACGGAAAATGGCTCCGGCTGCCGTCAGTAAGGCACCCACGGCCCTGTCGCGTCCACAGGCGACAACCTCATGCCCTTCCCGCAGTAACGTTTCTGCTGCGTTGCGTCCCAGCCCGCTGGTTGCTCCCGTGACTAAAATTCTCACGGCACCAGTACCATTGCAGAGAGTGCCAGCCCGGCCGCTGTGCCGACCAGCAATACACCGGATTTGCCGTAAAACCGGTCGGTAATAATAGCTTCATGCAACGCTGACGGAATAGACGCCGCCACCTGGTTTCCCCGGGTGGCATAGATATCCACAAGCTGTTTATCAGTGATCTTCAGCCGCTTGCGCATGTGTTCCAGCGACAGATGGCTCGCCTGATGCGGTACCACAGTATCAATCTGTGATAGTGCAATGCCGGCCTGTGACAGCACGCGATCAATAAAACCGTCAATCAGTGATGATGCCAGACGGAACAAAGGCTTACCTTTCATGTGAAACAGAAAATCGTCTTCTTTCATGCCGGTCCGGGGATTACAACGGGTTCCCCCGGCGCGGATCTCACACATATCCAGGCCTTCGGGGTAGGTTTCCAGGCGAAACGAGAGAATACCGCTGTGTCCGTCGCCTTTCTCAACAATGGTGCAGGCAGCACCATCGCCGAAAATCAGGGATGACTCTTCATGTGTCCAGTCAATGCCGCGTGACGCAAGGTCAGCTGATACTATTGCTATACGCTGATATTGATTTGTTGCCAGCAATCCCGCGGCAATTTGTAATGCAGATAAATAGCTGACGCAGCTGGCATTAACATCAAAACAAGCAATTCCCGGTGTCAATGATGAGCAGGCAAGAATATGTGCGGCACTGCACGGCAGTGCCTGAACCGGGATGGCAGATGCACAAATCAGGGCATCCACAGAGGCCGGGGCAATATTCTGCTGTGCCAGCGCATGATGCAGGGCTTGCGCCGCCAGTACAGCCTGGCAGTCTGACGGGGCGGCATGATAGCGCCAGCGGATCCCGGCCCGTTTTTCCACATACCCGCTGCGTTTATTGAAACGTTTATCAAGATCAGCCGATAAAACGCGGTCAGCCGGTAGTGCAACACCTGAAGCCACTATTTTCAGCGGAACAAGCGCGGTGTTGTCTGACATCATCATTTCCTTACTCATTTTTATCGTTATTAATTAATTTATTTACCAAATTATTATCGTATATGGTATAGGAAAATGCGTATATGAAAAAATCATGTTTGAAACAGCACTATTTTCTACCGTACAGCACAAAAAAAATCCTGCCGGAGCAGGATGTTACTTAAAAGATTTACAGTAACTTTCATCTACCATAAATAAAAAGCCGGAAATAATTAACCGGCTTGTTAATGACATTCAGACTAATGATATTAAAACCACAGACATTTAAACAACACTCAGTACCTGATTCTGAACCAGTAAGTCAATCGAGTAGTCATGAATAGTGATGGTATTCTGTGCATCACTGATAACTACATTTCCTTTTACATCGCGGGCGTGAAGCAATACATCGCAAACATCTTTAAACATATCCGAGGTGAACTGAACAGTGTCTTTATCATGTGCGTACTGATTTAAATCCATAATATCGGTTTTTCCGCCACTGTTTTTATCAAAGTGGAAAATATCATTACCGATACCACCAAACAGGATGTCATTACCTTTTCCGCCATACAGGAAGTCATTACCTTCCCCGCCGTATAGTTCGTCATTACCGTCATTGCCGAGAAGAATATCATTAGCCTCCCCGCCGACCAGCAGGCTGGCAATTTTCAGCGCATGCAGTGTGTTATTACCACCAAGACCAAATACCACGCTGCCGGTTAAATCATCATCACCGTTTGTGCCGACAACCGCATTTTTATATTGTACTGTCTCTTTGGTTTTGAAAATAAAACCGGATTCATAACTCAGATTATGCGCATTCACATCAAAGGTTTTATAATATTCTTTGGCGAATTCCACTTTTTCAATGGATTCTATTTTTTTCATCCCGGTACCATCTTTCGGGAGGAAATACACAAAATCATTCACTTTATAAACATCCCAGTCTCTGGCAAAGCCGTGCAACATCAGCGTATCTGTTCCGGTTCCGCCGTCAATAACATCAGCACCTAAGCCCGGATTAATTTTATCGTCACCAGCTCCGGCAGAAATATAGTCACCTGCATCATTGCCTTTGAGCATATTGCCGTATTCATTGCCGAATATAAATGCCGGTTTACCGTAGTGCCCGGTATTCTGATAAATATCCCCCACCCATTTTGTATGGCGCATCAACTGGGATAAGTTATCCATGACAACAACACTGTCTTTATTCAGCAGCGGGTAAAATTTGGATGTTGCGATCCGCTCCCAACTGTCAGTCACCATATTCATAATATGGGGTGTCCAGCTAATCGGGATATTAAGTAATGATTTCGCCAGATAATTACCGCCACCCAATAAAGATAATGAATGTGGATCATCAAACGAAATAATATTATTAAATGTAGATTCATAATCTTTGTCCGGATTAACGACTAAAGGTTTAGTCCCTAAAAATGCGCCAAAGAATGAATCTGCATCACCTGCAATACGGAATACCGCATCATTTTCAAAACCAATATTCAGAACCGAACCATCATCATGAATATTCGGGCTGGCAAATGCAATATAGTTTGAATCTTTAAAGAACCCGCCGGCCAGCGTTTCCCTGGCTTGCGCGTTGACATTCACCAATCCGGCACCCAGGCTGTTACCGGTGATAATAATATCTTCCGGTGACAAGTTATTTTTGATTGCCAGATCTTTAACGGCTTCCAGCAAAGGCTCAAGATGCTTTGCAATGTTTCCGTTATTTAATTGTGTATAATCAATAAGATCAACAAGGTCATTGGTTCCGGTCCAGGTGAGTGTGATTTTTGTCAGCTGATTATGATCATCAAACTCACCTAAAATACGGGATTGTAATCCCTGAGACGGAATAATCTTACCCGTTACCGGACTGCTTACTTTATAAAAACCAAAGCGATCCATGGCACTATTCGGCAGGTTCAGCTCAGCGGGCTTTAACTCACGCCATCCGGCAGGAATACCAATGTCCATTTTACTGGGCATCCAATTGAATGCATCGGATAATGGTTCAAGTATATGTGTAATTACTTTCGCCACAGGGAAAAAACCAAGCTGAGTATGCAAGTTATCATACATAGCAATTTTCTTAGCCGTCATCATTAAATCTATTGATTCTTGCGTTGTATAGTTCTTATAATTAAATATCATATTTCATTCCTTGAGTTTATTCCTTGCCACAATTACCTGTTCATATTTAAACCGGTGTTAATGTAGTTCAAATATTGAGTAATGGCAATTAAACTAACCCTAAAATAAGGATTGTTATTTATTATCACAAAATTAAGTATTAATACCCGGAAATAAAAAAGCCTGCTACAGATGCAGGCTGATTATAATGTATGGGTAATTAAAATATTACCGTTCCCAATAGGACTCTTCCAGGCTGTCTTCCCGTTCCGGTAATCCCTTAGTCAGGCGCGGTGAATGCTGAATAAGTACCTGATAACTGACGCGGTTAGCATACCGGCATACCTGAGCTAAAGAAGAATATGTCAGATAGCGGCGCTGATGTTTAGCCGAATTAGGTATATTCATCCGATGATAGCTATTTGCAGTAATATCATGAAGTAATGCAGATAATGCACCATCTCCGGCACCGTTAGTATTCATTATTTTTTCCGGCCCGCCCATATAAGGTTCAATATGGGAATAAACCCGTGATGGTTCTGTGCAATCTTTTTTACGCATTGCACGGCTGAATTCATAGCGGTTAAATTCAGCCAGTCCACCCGGTAATAACGGATGGGTTGTTTCGCGTTTAAATTCATCCTCAGAATATCCGGCCATATATAAACCCGCCGGTCCTGCGGTACAGAGCACCAAATCGACCCAGTCGAGTGCTTTGTCTGACGCCAGAAGAGGATCAGAAATCCCGGTCAGCGCCAGCGCTTCTTCCTCATTCATCGCCAGCACAGAAACATTCTCTGCGAGGAAATCACGCCACCACTGCGGATCTTCAGCAATCACATGTTTTGTACCCAGCGTCAAAACGACCGGGACATCATGTTTTTTTGCATATTCGATGGCTTTCATGGTGGCTTCCGGCATCGGCTCACCCGGCTTACAACGAACCAGGTACGCAGTCAGTACCAGAGCTGATGCATCAGCAATAATATCTTCAGGAATATTTTCCGGACGCAATTGATTCATCAACCCGGGACTAATAGCAAATGTCCGTTCACCATTTTCACTAATCAGGGTAAAGCAGCGCCCGATAGGACCATCAACGCCCTGCAAATAATTAAGATCCATCCGGCTGGATGTATTACATAAGTAATAATACGCATAACTACCAATCCGGATATTACTGCACATCGTGCCCAGCAATACAGAGCGGTCATCCGCTAAAACAGAGTAATTATGTAATGTGTTGCCGATAGTTCCACCCGCAAATTCGTGGGTAATCAGTGACTTTTCAATCAATTCCCGATAAAGCGCTTCTGCCGTATCATCTTCAATCACCAGAGAATGCCCGCGGCTCAGTTGATAACGACGGATAAAATCATCATCCACATTCGCTTCGATATCCACGAGAGTCTGATCAATGCCCACAACATAAGCGCGGGTATTTTCATCATCCATCATCATTTGGATAGGCTGCAACAGCGGATCACGCAGACTGACAGGAAAATAGTGTTTAGATTTACGTCTACCGGGGAATTTCATAGTGATTTAATGGCGCCAGAAAAAGATAGCGCATTTTATCATAAGCTGACAGGAATGTGAGCGGGCTGACACATGAATGCCCGCTCAACCCAAAATTACGCTGGTTTTTTCCGGTTAACGAACATATTCCATGAAAAAACGGTCAGAACAGAGAGAATAAAACCTAAAAATGCAGAAGCCAGGATATACATTTTAACTCCCGGTCCGTCTTTTACGGCCGGCAGAGCGGGGGCTTCCTTCACGGAAAACGGCATAATATCCAGCGTGAGGGGATCCACATTGTTAATCACCTGCAATACATACTCTTTATCCTGAAGCCTTGCATTAACCTTAGATAGATCCATATTTTTCAATGCATTTTTCATCTCAGCAATAGCAGGACGCCCTAATGCACTGTAGGCTGCGACCGGATCAGACGCGGTACTCTGCGGCGCAACCGCCGGACTGTTTCCGGCTATTTTTTCAGCCATACTAAGATATGCAAGTGTCTGATCCCGCTCATGTTCAACCTGTACAAGTGCAACATTGTATTCAATTTGTCCCTTATTCAGTGCCGCATCCAGATTTTCCTGTAACTGAGTTTGCTGCACTGTACGGCTATAGTCGCGGGTATAATCCAGATAGTCTGACAACAGACGCTGTGCTGTTTGCGGATCATCCGCCGTAAAAGAGACGTTGGCTGTTGCCGGCATCAGTAAATCGGCCTCTTTTCCCTGAAAAGCGAATGCGCCGGATGGTGTCAGATTACCCGCTGACCGCAAAAAATTCTGCTGAATATCCGGTGACTGCCAAACGGTTCTGAGTACATTAAATGCAGCGGGCAAATCCGATACGGCAGGCACATTCAGTGCATCCATTTGCAGGCGCAGCTTATTTAGCAATGGCATATCGCGGACATTAACTGCGGCAATTTCAGCCGTACTTGTCCATTTCTGCGGCAGCAATTTTGACAGACCAAACCCGGCAACCGTAAACAACAGTGTCACTATAATAAGGGGTTTGAGGGCCAATGATGCAAAAAACCACGCTAAGAGGTTAGTTCATTGTTTATATTGAGATTGTTAGGTACTGCGTTTCCCTCAGTGTCAGGATAGTTGTCACCCCCTCTGAAAAATAAACCTGAGGGCGCGGAGTGACACATGAAACGTATTTCACCTGAACGAAAAGCCGCCATACTGGCTAAATTATTACCGCCGTACAACA
>NZ_LZEX01000003.1 GCF_001676055.1 Morganella psychrotolerans
AGATCCTGGCGCTGAATATTACGAAGAGCGGTACAAAGAAAGGGTACTAAAAAATCTCAAACGCCAAGCCGAGAGAATGGGTATGACTTTACAGGCAAAAGAAGAATGTGTTTCTTAGGAAGGCTACCGCGCTCTTGATGTCAGACACCCTGAACAATTCTCGCTGATCGAGAAACTCAGCCGGCGCTTTAGTATAAAACAACTGTGTAACGTGTTCAGTGTTCATCGCAGTAGCTATCAATACTGGCGTCACCGTGCAAAAACACCATCAGCGGAGCAAATTCGGCTTCGGGCCCTGGTTCGAGAAGTTCATAAAAGCAGTCGCGGTTCTGCGGGTGCTCGTACTATTGCTGATATTGTATCGAAGACAAAACAGGTTCCTTTAACGCGCTATCGTGCAACTAAGCTTATGAAATCACTTGGCTTGGTGAGTTGCCAAATGCGGAAGCATCGATATACAAAATCAACTCAAGAGCACGTTGAAATACCGAATCATCTCGGGCGACAATTTGCAGTCACGGAGCCAAACCAAGTTTGGGTAGGTGACGTAACGTATATTTGGTCAGGTAACCGATGGATGTATCTTGCTGTTGTGATGGATTTATTTGCTCGAAAATCCATTGGTTGGGCGATGTCATTTTCACCCGATAGCCAACTAACGGGAAAAGCATTATCAATGGCTTTTGAATCAAGAGGTAAGCCAAGAAATATCCTGTTTCATTCAGATCAAGGAAGTCATTATACAAGTCGTCAATATCGCCAGTTATTATGGCGTTATCAGATAAAGCAAAGTCTATCTCGGCGAGGTAATTGCTGGGATAATGCACCGATGGAGCGATTTTTTCGAAGTTTAAAGACAGAATGGGTACCCATTTTAGGCTACCATAATTTTATAGAAGCACAGCAAGAAATAACACGATATATCATCGGGTATTATAGTCAGCTTAGGCCTCATCAATATAACGGTGGCTTAACGCCCAATGAATCAGAACGATTATATTGGGAAAACTCTAAAACTGTGACCAATTTTTGTTGGCCACTACAGTTATGCTGATACCGATCTACCTAGCCTTTTTGTTCTTCTCGAGGGATTCGCTCACCCTATCAATGCCAGAGGATGCATCTATTTACCCTGCTCTTGGTGTTGCCTATCTTGTTATCTTCCCGTCATGGCTTTCTTACGTATTCTGGAATAAAGGTGTTGCTATGATCGGTACAACCAGGAGTGAGATCTTCACGCACATTATCCCGGTCTCAGGTGGCTTACTGAGTATCGTACTATTAGATGAGCAAATTCATCTGTATCATGTAATAGCACTGGTTATGATTATCTTTGGTATCGTTTGCTGCTCAGGTAAAAATAAAGAGAAATCCTCAATCACAGCGACACCAAGTAAGTCTGTATAATACAACGCACTAAATAAAGACAGAGAGCTCATTGCTCTCTGTTTCTGTTTTTGGCAGAGCTTAGGTCACTTAAACCATTCAGGATGTTGTTTTTTATCCATCGAATTAACTTGGTCGGTGTACTGCGTTACATCGGCCGGAGTCAACATCAACTCATCGTAACTCAGAATGAATGGCCGAAGCATAATTAAACCGTTTTTTTGTCCGTAAAGGTTTATTACAACGTGCATGCGCTCATCTGCTGATGCGTAAGTGATCCACTGTCGATATGAACCTGTATTTTTAATGTAACCCACCAGAGCTAAGCTAAAGCCCCCTGCATCCTTCTGCGACATCCCCTTCTTACTGCATTTTTTGATCAGTTGGCCAATAGCATTAACGTGTGAGCTGATAGGAATATTCTGGTTAACGCGGGCAGAGTCAAAGTCCTTCTGCCCGACTGTAACTAAGTGTATTTGGTTGTCTCGGTAATCTCGGATATAGAAAACGTGAGAGGTGAATGGGGTCGAATGAATGTGGTTTCCAATCTTCCAACCATAGGCGTTTAAGTTCGCTGATGAAATCGCTCTGTCAATCTCTTTACTCATCTGTAAATCCTTCTGTCCGTTAAAATTAAATTGTAAGGGAGACCGGACACCCAACGAAGACACCTAACTTAAATTATGCATAGAAATTCAAAATAGAATGTACAGATTTTAAAAATGGCGCACCTACTTTTGCGTTAAAAATGCAATTTTTTGTTAGCGATATATTTTTATGGCTGGAACACCTATTTTAAACATTTTCTGAGAACTTGGGTTTTTCTTAAATTGACGTAGATCAATTTCCGTAGTTAAAAAACTGGTTTTTTGAGCGGCTTTTATGGTTTTTGCTGTTTTTATATACAAAATGCAAAAATGCAGGCAAACGATGCAAAAATGCAATCAATCACTGAGCAAATATATACTTGCGCTAAATCTCGGAAAAATAGTAACAAATATTTAGAACTAAATACCAGAAAAATCACAACATGAGTTTTGTGCATTTTCGGAGAGAAAAAATACTTTAATCTGATTTTTATGCATGTATGATTTATCTCAATGCAAACGAATATGATGTATTGCATGTCTGGGTGGGGATCCAGTGCAGGGGTGACTTTTAGCAAGTCACCCCTTTTTAATTAGCTCAAAAACACACTGTGGTGATCCAACACATTGCATATATATGCAAATGTCAGCGCGTTTATCGTTTACTAGAAAAGGACAACAAAACAGCCCGCTTTTCCGTTGACCCTCATTTGCAAAAATCTATACCCTACAGGGAATGATAACGATTTGAATGATCGGAAAAAACAATGAGTGAAATCAACGAAACGAAAGGCTACAAGCATATCCAGTTAACTCGCCGCATTACTGAAATGTCCACTGCTGAGGATTGGGATTCTGCTCGCATTGAATGGTCATTGCAGCAAGTATTCCGGGCTCAGATAGCCGATCAGTGTTTGTGCGGACACCAGCCGATTATCAAGATCTGCGTTATCAAAAACAAAACCAATAACAAGACGGCGCGGGTTGGTAATTGCTGCGTCAATAAATTCATGTCGCTAGGTTCGAATGGAATTTTCAATGCCATAGATCGGATTTCAAAAGATGGCACAAAAGCAGCCAGTCGAAAGCTCCTTGAATTTGCACTGGCTCAGTCGGTGATCTCCGCCTGGGAATTTGAGTTCTACCTCAGCAACATCGACAAGCGAAAGCTAACCCAGAAACAGCGACAGACTCGTGAAGCCATCAATGCCAAGCTGGCCGAAATGGGTGAGGAAAATCGCGCACTGGTCTACGGCGCGAGTCACATCGAAATCGCCTTCGAGCAGAATGTGATCAATCAGTGGGAAAAGGACTTCGCTTTGCGGACATTTCCCATGAAAAAATTAACCGTAAAACAGCACGCCATTCGGGCCAACATCGAAACCAAAATGATGAATGCAAGGATTGCCAAGACATTACCTGAAGTCTCCGCAGAGGCTCAAGCTCTCGGCCAGATCAGTGCGGCCCCCTTTTCCTTCACTCGCGATCCCGATCTGCTCGCAACCAAACTGGTTGAGGCGCAGGAAAAGACGTACATATCCGCAAAGGAAAAGGATATTTTTGAGCGCAAGCACAACGCTAAGGGATTCATCACCATTGCTGAACGAGCAACTATCCTGCGGGTTAAAGCTGCTGTGCAGCGCTTGTTGAGCGAGGGCTGTCGCATGAGCCTACATCACTTACCTATGCCACCAGCCGCACCTAAGCTGATAGATATTGCCCATAAAGCCCGGCTCATACTTGACGGATTGCTGACACATTGTGAGGTTGCTTCAACCAAGGGAACCTGTCTTTATGCCAGCCTAATGTTGGCCGCGATGTTAACCCGTGGCGGATTTCCTACTCGTATCCGTGGGGGTGACGGTGACACTGATGGAGGGTTATTCACGCAATCCTCTCGTCACGGCCATTACTGGTGTGAGGCCAGTTCAGATGACGGAAACTTTATTGTTGACCTCACTGCGGATCAGTTCGGATTTGAAAAGGTGGTCATGAAGCGTACAAACGCCATCGACTGGCCGCACTACATCCCTGGTTGCCAAGAGACAGTAGACCTGCACGTCAGCTTAAATTTGGATAAGTGATAATGACCTTTAAAATTAAATCAAGTTTTTTGGTCGTCATTTTATTCACAAAATCTGTTCATAACCCGGTGCAAAATAAGTCACTAAGTTTCGATAACGCCTTGCTCTCGGTTAAAATATCAGCACTGTAGTAATCACATAGGACCTCAAAATGACCCAAGAGAACATCGCGTGGTCGATTACTGACGAACTCAAGCTTATAAAGGGGCTGAAGGATAACTATTCTTTTGCGGCCTTATCGTCAGTCATCGGTAAGGATGTGGAAGAAATTCAGCGTAAGTGTATCGCGATGGATTTGTATATTGCTGTTTGCGAAAACATTGATGACCTCAGCCAGATAACACTGGTTCCTAATCACCAAGTCGGCATCGCTTGCCTGGGTAAAACCATGACTGGCATTTACCGGGAGCTCACGGAAATGGGTTGGGCTCCGCAAGTGTGGCGAGGGGGTCAATCACTGCGTTCGCCTGAATGGTGGGCGTCTCGCCCTGCTTTGGCATTTCGCTACAACGACGATGCTGATGAGCCCACTCGCCGAACAATTCATTTACTCAATAACGGTAAGCCGTGGACGCCTGAAGATGTCGGTATTCTTATGGCCGCACTATCGCAACGCCCTAGTAAGGATGCACTGACGCAGGTATTGATGCGCAGCATGTCCAACGTTATACAGCAGCTCTCAATTATGGGTCTGGTTCACGTTGGCACCGCAGAAGATTCCAGTGAAGCCAAGGTCTGGGTATGTCCAGCGATTCAGTCCAGGATACTATCAAAGATGCGTTATTTCGACGTGCTACCATTGCTGCAAACAGGATGGCTCATTGATGGTATGCAATTAATCGCACCGACCTGGTGGTCTGAAGCTACGCAGATAACCGATCTGGTTCCTAGTTCATGGCCGCTTAAAATCTCCGCAGCCACAGACACCAGCACACCGGTTAGCAATAATGAGCATATGCTTGCTGCCGCAAACTTACTCAAGTCCGTCAATGCCAAACGCCAGGCTATCGCCACTACAGATCCACAACCTGCGCCGAAGACAGATAAACTCACCGAACCAGAGGCGTTAAATCCATCCTCATCTGATGAAAAACGCCAGTCTTCCTCTCCTCGTGAAAAAGGGCGTAACGGTAAGTTGTGGTTCTCGGGCAACTATAAATTCCTGTTCACTTTGCTGGGAGAGCATCATTCACCAGACGTAATAGCTAAAAAGATGGATCGGACGGCTGGTGCGGTCTGCTCTCGTATTCAGCTCATCGGACTAACGCGTTACGTTAAAAGTGACGTCGAGGGTGAAAAAGGCAAAGTCTGTATCGTCAGAGAAGTCTCCATCGACACGCTTCGTAAGCAACCGGACTTTGTTAAAGATCATCTGATAGGGGCAGGTTGGACAGAAAAAGGAAACTTCCTGATATCACCAGACTGGTGGCTCAAATATCCGCACACACTGGGATAACCCAATGAGAGAAGGCAACCATGCGGTTGCCTTTTTAATGTCCATCGCTAATGCCTCGTCAGTAGTGCTCTCCTGACATTAACAGCAATACATCACCGACGATCGGCCCCTCCAGGCAAACCAGTTCCTCCAGCAAAGTTGTGGCTCGCTCATTAAGCGCCAGGTCGCTATGTTTAGCATCTTCATTCATTAGTACTCGGTCATAAACCACGCCATTCAGCGTGATCCCCCTGCTCAATTGAGAAAACTCAGGGTACCCCTTCAGAACACTTTGAACGAATACAGGATCAAGCAACCCCTGCCCATTTGTTTCAGTGACTGCAATGTCGCTTTCGCCGATTCCGGCTCGGATGATCAGTGCCATGAATACCTCTACGTTGATGAGAGCCTCAATTATCTCATGGCTCTTTATGGTGCCCGGTGTTTTTCCCCCTCGTTTCGTCTCCCTTTTCCATGTTTTTGTCAGTGTGCCCGTGGTTAAATTGGGGACTGCCTACGCTGTCTGAAACCGTTAAACGTCAGCTGGGTGAGGAACCCTTTTGACTGGAGAAGATAGATGCCCGAGCTCGATTTATTTGATTTGCTAATGATTGGTGGTGGGGTGGCCTTGCTGGGAGGTCACTATATTTGGTCAAAATTCTTTAAGAAGCCCGAAGATGATGAAAAGGATTACGCTGAACCTCCGGCCATCATGTCTTCCGCCTCTCAAGCAGAGGAAGAAAGCGATCCTAACAAGCGCTACTATTAATAAAAAACCCCGGTAAATCCGGGGTTTTCCATTCCTATGGGTATTGAATTACACGTCAGTCTTTAGTTGCTTCAGTACGCACAGGTTTCTATTGGCGAATCCCGCCAGCACAATTAGTATCACTGCCATCATCAGGAAAACACCTTTCAGTGTTCGTAATACTCCTGCGGTTTTGGCCGACTCCTGATATTTCAACTCAATGGCTGGCTTCGCATTATTCGCAATGTCTGGCTCAAGCCGCTGCGCAAGTTCATACAGACGGTATGCCAATTCGTTTTTCACCGGGCCATAACTCTTCATTATGCGAACACTCAGACCTGCCACTCGGCTCGCCTGATCCAGAAGCTTGTTGCCCTCAGCCTTGTCAGAGGTGTTTTCCGCTGCCACGGTCAGTGCCTGAACCAATGCCAGGCTCATGTTCATCGCTCGACGAGTATCGCCCGCAGCGTAGCCTTGCCGCATATATCCTTCCAATTGCGTAACTGCGTTGTCGTCATTAATCCCCTTCTCCATTGCGTCCTTCAGTATCAAACCTGAATTGGGATTTTCTGTTGTTAGCGCGCGCAGTAGTTCATCGACTTCACCGGTTAAGACGAGTGCCGCTGTTTGAATGATAGGGGCCTTTGGGAGCGTCTTGGGTTCGTCATCCACCAAGACGTTCATGAGAAATGCCGCCCCCATGAACGGCACTGCGAACACCATAACCCAGGCCTCTGCCTGAATCATCGCTACTCCACACACGACCAAGACGACTGCACCTGAAAATGGCACCAAATACGACAGGTAACCTCCCAAGACCCCGCCTATCGTGACAAATTGCCCCTCCTCTATCCCTGCTTCTCCTGCGGCCCCTACAGCAATTGATAGATCAACTGGGTTGATGGTCGCCATAGCGTAGAACGTCTCCAGTTCAAAGTGTTGCATCCAACTGATTAACCAAAACAAACCTGCAAAAAGTAACAGAATGCAGCCCGTCAAAAATAACCGATTACGTTTGTGTTGGATGCGTTTTTCAGTGGTGATAATATCTGGCTCTGCCTTAACCATTACCCCTCCGGTAAGCTGGCGTAAAAATCAGATGGCCGGATAACCCGGCCTGTGAAACTGAGTAATTAATCCGCCAGCTCCAATAGCAGTTCACAGCGCTGCTTCTGCCAGATTTCTGTACGTTCGGACAGGCGAGCGTAGTGCCCTTCGCTCTCGTGTTGGATCCGTTTAATCTCACGCGCTGCTCCGCCGATTGTATTCGAAATGTGTTCCAGTGTTGACTCGTCGTACACAGGACGATGGCCTTGCCGCGCAATACGGATAGAGCTCTCACTCACCAAATCCGCCTGATGTCTCGCCTGGGCATTCACGACATCACCCACGGCCTGCACCAGCTTAGAGCGGTTGTTGCTTTGGGTAGCCTGATCCACCAGCAAGTGGGCACGCTTGGCAGACGGGAGCGTTACGCGCTTTATAGTTTCAAACTGGTCAAGCATATTGAGGTTGTTTCGCTGCATCATGCGGATCATGGTCAAATCCTCAAAGCATTTCTGCTGCGTCATGATGATGTCTACTTTGCGTTTTTTCAGTACGGCCAGCTGGTGGTCGATGTTGCTGACTTCCAGTGCCAGCAAATTATTTTCCGGATCGCTCTTCAATGCCTTGCGGCGCTGTTTCAGCACAGACTCAATATGCTCTGTTGCGAAACCAGCGGCCACGATGTTAATGCCCGACTCATGTACCTCGGCCAGCACTTCCTCATACAAAATGTCGAGGTTATTGTTGTGACCAATGAGATCTGCCGAGATGCTGGTGATATCTTCCGTCAATAAGCTGACTTGATTCTTCACGTTGTCAAAACGGTCATTCGCCCGATGAGCCAGTCGAAGTGCGCGTGTCGCGTAGTAACCGACAACGGGGATTTTAAGTAACAGCTGCTGCACCTTGCCTGGCTGTACAGACGTACTGATGTCGCGAGCAAGTTCAACGATTTCATTCAGTCGCTTGCCGTCCTTGCCTTGGTTATAGACGTGAACGTTTTCCAACAGTTTGTCCAGATAGGCACCATCGGGCGATTTACTGCGGCCAAAGTTGTGCGCGCTTTTGGGGTCGCCCAGCACGAGTGAGTTAGCTACGGCAACGACCTGATCACGTTGGTCAGGACTGACGGCAAACTTCTCGGTTTCTTTGGTCAGAATGATTTGGTCAGCGGTGACAGTAATTGTATTGCTCATATCAGCTATCCTTTTTAACGTTATCGTTGAGTTTATTTACCAGTATTCTGAAACGCTGTTCGACTTCAGGATCCAAATCAATGTTGGCCGCGCCACTTCGCAGCTGTTTTATTTGGTGATGCCAGATTGGAATCGCGCTTTTCACCACCGCTTCCAGAAGGTCTACATCAGTTGCGGCAGAGTGCAGCAACATCCCCACCTGAACCTTATTCATCTCTGACGAGGCTTTAGTGACCTCCAAGTTAAGGATGCGTTGGGCTAACCGGGTCAGCCCGTACTCCTGCTGATCTGATAGCACCTCCCCACTTTCACGGCATTCGGTCACATACGCCCGACCTTCTTTGATGTAAGCGTCCAACGCTTCGATGTCACGCGTGTAGATTTGCTCAAGCGCCAGTAAAATATGCACACCTTTGTGCGCCTGCTCCAGTACCAAGGGTGCCTGCACCACCAGCCGATCAACACGACGGCAGTTCATGGTGAACTCAATCATGCGTGTTTCATTTGAACCCGTCAGGGCATCCCAAATTCTCGACAGGAAGCCCGTCTTGTGCTTGAAATACACGTTAGGGTCACAGGCCTCAAGGTGCCTCACCAGCTGTGAAGTTGACTCGCTGATCTTCGTGTCCTCAGCGCCCGCTTTCATCGCTTCTTCCAGCGTCATCTTGTGGCCGTTGAAATCAAGGATGTCATCGGTGTGGGACAGTAATTTAGGACCGAAGCTGACAACCCCTATCGCGTCATTCACAAACTCGGGTAATTGCCGGGCAATCAAGCTGGTGGACATGCGCACTCCTACGTATCAATAGAATCTACCTCCACGCTATCACGGCTATTCTGCTGACAAAGAAAATGAGGTCGATTTTTACCCGAAAAAATAAAACTGTTTTTGTCTCCGTTTTGTCGATGAAAAAACTCAGTCGTCGGTAAGGTGTTAGGTATCCTGTCTGCATCCACAAACAGGGGGAAGCTATGTTCCGATTTGTACCAATGATGATCTTGACTGGCCGCTTACGGCTCAACCGTCTATTCACACTACTGGCTGATGGTGCCGTGTCGGTAGCCTTTTGGTTCAGTCTGTCGGTAAATCTAACCTGGCTTGCTCCGGCTGGGTTGCTGGCACTCTTCTTATTGGCGTTTGCGGTGATCGGGTATCGGAGTTATTACCTGCCTGTCAAAACGTACCAGGTTACCCGTGTTCGCATTGGTCGTGATGACCCGTTCGTTAACTTATCCCTCATGATCATGCATGGTGGTGAAGAAATCGAACATCCACTTACCGTCAAAATGGCGCGAGGTGGCGCGTATCACTTCTACCTGTTGTCCATCTACATGCGCCTGGCTGATTCACTGACGCGTTATGCTCGATCTCTGAAGGAGGCGCGTTCATGAATGGCCTCGGTATTTTATTTATCGTGCTGGTCGCAGTATTGGGTCGAGATGCCATCAAACACCGAAAACCTCAGCCCTGGCTTGTGATCGCCCTTGGCTTGTCGGTTACATTATTTGTCAGTGAGAAGTGGGTAGGCGCAGTCTACAGCGTTCCTACGGGGTCTATGCAGCCCACCTATCAAGTCGGCGACTATGTCACAGCGGTCAGGTTGGGTGGATTGCTGGATGATGGCAGGTTAATGCGCGGTGATGTCGCTGTGTTCAAGGCTCCTTCAGTGCCCCGCACGCTCTATACCAAGCGGGTCATCGGCATTCCCGGTGATGTGATTGAATTTGACACAGGTAAAACCTATCGGGTCAACGGCAAGGTGCTGGGCAAGCAAACCGTAGAAAAAGAAGGTTTCCAAGTCTTCACGGCCAACGATGAACGTTTCGGTAAGTCGTACAACTTTGTGATCGACACGCGCGCTGCCTATGTGCCAACGAAAGGTCACTGGGTTATTCCCGAAGGCTATTATTTTATGGCCGGGGATAATCGTGATCACTCATGGGATAGCCGCTACTGGGAGAATCCACCTGGCACACCAAAGCCATTGCGAGGATTGGTTCCAGTTGACCGCATTGATGCCCGTGTCACTCACACGCTCTTCAATTTCAATCCGTTCAACAGCTACGATGCGCTGGATGCTCAAATGGCTGTGATTCGTCAGGGTGCGAACGGTGCTCATAAATGATGATTGATGCCTTCTACCAGACTCGGTTGCCAGAGGTGGTGGCCGAATTCGCGCGCTGCGTGGATACCTATAACGTATGGCACTCTCAGACGTTGTCGGTCTGTGAGCGTCTTGGCTTCGTCAACTTTTCAGGGCCGGACTTCTGCGTTCCAGATTATTTTTTTCGCTCCCGGTATGAGCATATCCAGAAAGTCACGGGCTTCAAGCTGGTGGATGATGATTCCCTTTTGGCTGAGCCCGAGCATATCCCTTATGCACTGCGGAATGACAACCCCGTAGGTGAGGCAATTTCCCGCGAGCTCATGCAACTGGCCGAGAGTGCTTTGTCTACATTAGGCGTGGACATCAAGCTATATGGGGAGCCAGGCGCAGTGGGGTATCAGCGGGCTATCTGCATGATGTTGGGTATAGATTATCGCGTTACTGCTGGCGCTGTAGTGGGCTTCTCCCAGGTATGGGCAATATCTGACGAAAAAGGCAACTTTTCTCTCGTCTGCTCCGTTCCTGTGAATACCCGTGATGGCACCATGACCTATGAACTGCCGAATATGCCTGAAGGCTGGGTGGACATTACCGCTCAGCAAGTGATCCACCTTTTCAATTACCATAATTCCATCGTTAATAAGGAGTAAACAATGAAATACCTGCCACTCGTGTTAATTCTGGCCCTTGGGGGGTGCGCTAACGTCGAGCTGGGAAACCAGATGCCTGTGACACCCCAGTCAGCACCAACGCAACAGTCGGTACTGACTATGAAGGCGACAGCGGAGCCGGATGCGCTACAAGTCTTATTTAACGAAGGGCTTGCTGAGGAGGCTCAGTATGATAGCGCGCGATTCATTGAGGGGAGCAACCAGACCATGATTATCGCGTCTGTGCAAAGCGTCCCCTGCCAAATGGTCTTTCGGTTTGTCGAAGCAACAAACGGAGATTTTTGGATGCCCAATCAAATAGCCTGTGATAACCAAAGTGCAATGGCCGGTTACGTACCAGACGGCTCTGTCGGGGCAATTTCATCAGCGGATACTCCAATGATAAACTCGGGATATTCAAATGACTGATCCACTTTATTGAGGTTTATATGGTTTTGCGAGTCGTGAACTATGTTTTGATGTTTATGATAGCCGGTGTTTATGCCCTGGCAGTTTATGCCAGCAAAAATGAGACCGAGCTATTCCACATCATTGGTGTCGGGAACTTTGCGCTCTTTTGCGCAGTTATTTTTTTGTTGGCCCGGAAAGAGATTTACTACATCTGGGCAGCGTATACCTTATCGCTGGTGGTTTACTATGCAGTGATTTCGCCATACATCCCCCTCATCCCGGAAATTATAGTTTACGGCACGCCATCCATTGTGGGTCTAATTGCCGTCTACGACATCGTGATCCTAAACTCTAATGAACTTTCGGTGAGAGTAAAGGCTCGCCGAACTTGGCCTAAAAAACGCTAATAGGTGCAGTAAATGTCGAAAGGAAAGAAACGTCAGGTTACACCCGAAAAGGCAATGAGGATCCGCTTCTATGGCGTTTCGGGCCTGATTATTGTGCTCAATACGATGTTTGTGGGTAACACCAAAATTCAGCTGATTTCCTTGCTGCTAACGTTGTCTATTTTCCTGCTCTTCACGCTTTCTGGGCGAGTCGTTGTCGGAACCTGGTTCAAAAAAGAAAACTGGCGCACCCTAAACGCCCCTCAAGCCACATTGTTATTTCGTGCCTATGTGGGGCTCCCCCTCGCGGCTATCGCCATGCTTCTTTATGCGTATGGCTACCAAGGGGCTATTAGCCAAGCGATGGTGGAAGTTCTATTCCCTCCTGGTGAGAAAGTCGAAGACAAGATGATCTCAGTGATGAATCTGTTGCAAGCCAAGCTACCGTTGTTGGTTGGCGCATTCCTGTTTTACACCGCGTTGTGCTTCTTGGTCGGAACGGCTGTTAAGTATCTTCAGCTATCAGCTTCAGGTCGTGCACTGGGCAAGTTGAAAGGCGTCGTTAATGCGCGTCAGGTATTGGATCGAATGACGTGGGATCAGTTCGAGAAAGTGATTTGCAAGTTCTTCGAAACCAGAGGCTATCGCGCTCGTGTCAGCAAAGCAGGTGCTGATGGGGGGGTGGATGTGGAATTGCAAGGTTTCGGTCATCGGGAGATGGTTCAGTGTAAACATTGGAAGACCAACCGCGTTGGTGTGGCAATCGTTCGTGAGATCTACGGTGTGGTACTGGCAGATGGTTTTCATCGTGGGTTCATTATCACATCAGGCCTGTTCACCGATGAGGCGTGGAAGTTTGCTCTGCGTGAAAACGTGAAAGGGAAAGTAATTTTACTTGATGGTTCTCAGCTGATTGAGATGATCAAGGGCAACGGTGACCTTGAGCAAGAAGACCCTAAACCGTCCGCAGCCACGCAGTCCATAGATGCTAAAGAGCCGCTGTGCCCAGTATGCG
Organism: Morganella psychrotolerans; assembly: GCF_001676055.1. Classification (GTDB taxonomy): domain Bacteria; phylum Pseudomonadota; class Gammaproteobacteria; order Enterobacterales; family Enterobacteriaceae; genus Morganella; species Morganella psychrotolerans_B. The sequence goes on from NZ_LZEX01000003.1 coordinate 13,054, forward strand.
GTGGAAAGATGGTTCTGCGTAAATCAGGTAAGTCAGCCTTTTTCGGTTGTTCGCTGTACCCAGATTGTCGCGGTACACGCGAACTTTAATGCTCCCTTACTCCAGTCTTCCAAGAGCGCCGTTAATCGGCGTTCTTTTTTTCATCTTGACTTCTCATCCAAAAAAGGAGAGCAAAACGTTGGCCTTTTCGCCCTTCGAAATTTCGATGGCGGAAACAATGTCGCTATAATCACCAGGCAATCCAATCTAGCGATGAGGGTAACATCGTTAGTCATGGCTCCGTTATGCGGGGCTGGTTTAAGAGGCTGAACTGCGACGGGTAAACATAACGAACGTTGCGGATATCGGTAATGTGCATGAATGAATTCGAGGGGAAACAGATGACTGACAAACGCGGCACTGGCGCAGAATACGGTCAGGAATTATTACGTGAACGCTCTGCGGAAGCGGGCACGCCAGAACCAACCAAGAAAGCGTCGAAGAAAACGATACTTTCAGTGATCGTCGCGGCAGTTATCGCAGGGGGTGCGATGGCAGCTGTTATTTTAACGAGCGATAAAACTCCGGCTGAAAAGGTCGAAGCACTATCAGTTGAAATCAGTAACAACGGTGTCGCACTGACGGATAGTGTCAAGGCGGATATTGAAAATAGCAGCACTCAATCCACTGAACCTTTGGTATCTGGTACGAATGAAGTCGCAGCAGAAGCTGATAAAGCGCCAGCGGCTCCTGTGCTGGAAATTGCTCAACTGAAGAAAGACAGTGCGCCAGAAACTCACGCGCCGGTTGTCGTTGAAACAAAACCTTCGAAAGCGCCAACAGCGGAAGTTATGCCAGCTGAAGAAGTCGTTAAGAGTGTTCAGTCAGCACCTGAGTCGGCTGAAAGTGCCCGTGAATACGATCCTGCCAAGTTCGGTATCACCGAAAATGAAACTCCTGTGGTCGAATCTGCCCCATCCCAAGCTGCGGATGTAAATGCTGCGCCGATGATTGAGTCGGCAAAAGTTGCTCATGAACCGATCCTGGTGGCTACCGCACCTAAGCCAGAAGTTGTTGAGCCAACACGTTCGGCTCTTCCTGAGCCTGAGCCGATCCGTATGGAGCGTGTTGAGCTCCCTGCCACCAATCAATTCACTCAAACCTTAACGATGACAGGTTCAGATCTGAACTACACCGGTTCAGCGCTAAAGGTTGAGTACAAAGCCCAACAACAGGATACGATTTACCTCTACAGTACCTTTGCAGCGAAAATTTTCCTTCTGCCTACGGATAAAGGCGAGGACATCAGCGCCTATTTGTCTGACGAAAAAGGCTGGCAATTAAAACTGCTCCCAGGCGGTATCCTTCGCGTTCAGCGTAGTGACAATAAAGCGGCTTGGTCGCAAGCAACAGACCTATTTATCGTTGCTGGTAAACGGACATACTCGCTTATTCTGCAAGGGGTGGGTGATCCGAGCCAAAGAACAGACTCCCTTCGTTACACCACGGTGGAGCCAGAGCAAAAAGCAAAACCGAAAGCAAAAAAATAAGACCAATGGGACAGGCGTATCCTTGATACGCCTTTTTATCGGAGCGAATATGATAAGCCCACTTATCGACGGGATCCGTCTCATTTCAACGAGCTATTGCATTGATATACCTCACGCACATTGGACGTCCGAACACTCCTACCTCGTGTGTCGAGCCCTTCTGCAAAGGGGGATCTTCGGTGGTAAAGCAATGCTAGGTACTCGGCTAACGCGTCATAAAGACGCTGTTAACGAGGGTGACCACGGTGTTTTCTCTGTATCTCATACGCAATATGGCTGGCTGGTGTTGGAGGATGGAACCATTCTTGATCCGGTAGGTAGCCTACAAAACACCGATGCACGAGGTGAGCCGCAATACCGCATAGAGTATGATACAGCCTGTTATATTGACGGCATCGACCCCGTAACTTGTGACCGCAGTGAATTACCGCAGCACTTCCCAGGGGATGAAATCTATCGGGTTAAGCGTGGTGTTATGCGTGAAATCTGTTCTCGTGCGCTGGGTTATACATTGCAAGTTGAAGGCCTGACAATGGCGGAAGTGGTGTATATTCTAAACCAGCCGCTGAACGTGTTTGGTGGGCACTCTCGCATGCTTTACGAGCATTTTATGGGGCTGGGTCTTAGTCGGATCATGCCTATCACAAAGGTGAATGTCATCAATCCGGCGCTGGCTAGAAAGCTCTGGCAGGCATTCTTTGTCGATACGGACGAATCCGGTCTGTATGCCATTTTAAAATAAGTCCAAAGCCACTTTAACTTAAGTGGCTATTAGTTCCCGCACTCAATTAACTCCCCCTTTATCACCACGCACCTTTTTATCAGACAATAGATGAATTGCTTACGATTGCTGTATTAGACTATTTCAAAAGTTGAATACCATGAATAATATAGTAACAATGAATTAATCAACGCAGACTTTTGTGAGTGTGCAAACAAGGAATTTGTATGCGTTTTATAACGTCGATTATCTACCTCAGTCTGGGTTTGGTTTCTTTTCCATCAATGGCAATTGATGGTATTGATGATGATGGCACGATGCCCGCCACTTATTCGGGGGATTTGTTTCAATGTCGCCTAGAGTTAATTAAGTTAATCGCCAGTAGTAACCATGCACTAATTCAATCGGAACGTGTCACTTCAGATAAGCTGGATATTTTCATCGAAAACCGCGAGGGAGATGAACTGATGATTCAGCTTTCTGATAAAAGCCAAAAACCATCCAATGAATCCCCTGGCGCAGGCCAATTGGGGTGGGTTTCATACGACCTGAAAAAAAATCGATTGCAGTCGATGAGTACAGAGGAAACTTTAACTTTCAGTCCTGCTCAAGGCCAAAGATTGCAGTCATGCCTCAGAAAAGAGGAAGAATGTCATCAAATTCTGAACACTATCCGGCTTGAAGCCTTCATCCCGCAGTCACCAAAATGGCGTGTAATCGGAAAAGGAAGAGCCTATTTTCACGCAGCTCCGACAGAGCAATGCCGTAACAATAATTGGTTTGTGGTTCCCGGCGATATTCTTCAGGTCAATGGAATGAGAGCGACAAAACCAATTGGTGGAGATAATAATGGTTGGTTATTGGTTGCGTATGGTGATGCAAATGGCTGGGTGAATATAAATAGATTGGAGCCTGTAGATGAGCCGGCGGAGTAAACGCCGGTCATCATTAAGCGGAAAACTTAATAGTTCATGACTGGCACCGTTCCATCACTCCAGCGTCGTTCCCAGTGTTCCAGGTAGACTTCCGCCACTTCTGGTAGGTTGTACAATACAATGGCATTTTCGCTGTTCCTGCTATTCGCACTGGCGCTATAGTTGAATGACCCTGTTTCTACAGTCTTCCTGTCTACCACTATAAACTTGTCGTGCATGATGGCATAGCGACCATTAGTTCGAATTGGGATCTTAGCGAGTTGCACGGTGTTCATGGCCGAAAGCGAATGCTTACTTTTGTTGCCCTTTTCATCCACCACGATTTTAACGTCTACACCGCGTTTCTTTGCTGCCACAAGCTCTTTCACGATCTCCGGAGAAGTAAAAGAGTATGCAGCCAGGCGAAGCTCTGTCTTGGCGAGGCGGATAGTATTGATGATTGCTTTCTGGGCAGAGCCTTCTGGAGAAAATCCAATGACAATTTTTGTCTCATTGTTGATCTGCGCCCCCTTCTCTGTGCGCGGATCACTTTGCTGGGTTTGAGCGTTATCACTACCCAACTTACTAAGGAGGTCGTCAAACTTAAAAGCAGAGGCACTTTGCGCTGAAAATGCGAGGGAGAAAGCCAGCGAACTGACCAATAGCGTTTTCTTCATAGTCATTGGGTCACCATTAGAGAAGTTTGTATTACCGATGACCATTACAACACAAGAAAAACCAGTGACAAAACGTTTATCCATGCGATTTGTTCACCATTTCACCCAGTACATAAAACGCACTAACATCTGTTTTTATCGACTTAATCCTACTATTTTCATATTTGCATCAAAATGTCACCTTATTTAAGCGTTCAATGAGCTTTTTTGTCCGGCTTTTTTGATGAAACAGGAATACGGTATCTGTATATTTATATCCGTTCCCTGCTGAAACCCGTTAAATAGTCAGGTGAACATCCAAAACGTAACTTTAACCAAAGAAAGGATGTTAACGATGAAAACTATCTCCGCCCGTAACCTGAAATCTGTCCTGGCTGCTTCCGCTGTTCTGGCCTTGGGCGTGACCGCCATCTACGCAAAAGGCACCGAACAAACTGGTTTCAGTGATGTGTGGAAGACCATCACTGAATACATGCAGGGCTCTCTGGGTCGCGTGCTGGTCGGTCTGATCGTAATCGTCGGTGTTGCCGCTGCGGTTGTTCGCCAGTCTCTGATGACCTTCGCTGTTGCGGTTGGTGCGGCTATCGGCCTGTACTACGCGCCAGACATCATCGACGGCATGATGACCTCCACCAGCGCTGTTACCACTGCACTGCCAGTTGGCATCTAAGTTGCCTGCTTCGGCCAGAATCAAGAAAACCCAGCTTCGGCTGGGTTTTTGTTATTTGCGTACTCTATATTAAATTCATCTCAATATAGTTATTTATGTCACTTTTGTTCGAACACCTCGGCAATAACATTGACTACGGCTCTGACTCGTGCGGTTTGTGCTGAGTCAGTATGCATGACTAGCCACACTTCGTAATTTTTCTTTCTTTTCTTTTCCGGCCACAGTCGAATCAGCTCAGGATAAAGAGTTGCCTGATAGTCAGGCAACTCACCCAAGGCCAGGCCAGAACAAATAAAAGTGGAAAGCATAAAACTGGAGTCTAGTTCGGCTGCTATTTTTGCCTCTTTACGCGACTCGCCAACGAGTGTTGCACCCTGCCTGCTAGTGATCCCCTTCTGATAGATGGCAACTTCATGACCTGCGAAGTGCGTTCCAACCACAGGCATTCCATACTTATCTAGATATTCCTGAGTAGCATATAACCCTACTTCCCATTCAGTGAGTCTTCGAACGATCAAGTCACCCTGTTCTGGTCGAAGCGTTCTTACGGCAATATCTGCTTCACGTCGCGAAAGGTCTAAAATACGGGTCGAGGTTTTGACGCTCACTCTGATGTTCGGATATTTCTCTCGCAGGATTTTCAGTGCCGGTAAAATGAAGTCCACGGCCAATGTGTCGGTTGTAGCGAGAACGACATCACCACAAAGCTCACTATTAACTCCTTCGCTCAGGCGCTTAAATGAAACTGCATCTCGCTCCATCCTCTCTGCACTATCCAGGGCATTAATTCCTGCTGGAGTGAGGATGTATCCGTCTTGAGTGCGCAAGAAAAGTTTGCAGTCCAATGTTTTTTCGAGGTTATTCAGCCGCCTAGTTACCGTAGTTTGATCCATTGTTAAACGTTGTGCAGCATCCCTTATTGCCCCAGTCCGGTATATAGCTAAAAAGACTCGGATATCATCCCAAATCATTACTCCCTCCGATGGCAATGCAAATTTGCAACTTGCACCTGCATTTTTGCATTATCCATTAAGGAGGTAAACAAAAAGGAGGCCGCTTTGTAATGGCCTCCTCTTATTTATTTGGGGGTGTCGCGTTAAATCAGCTGCCCTACCCACAAGAAATACCATAGAGAAGCGTAGCCGAGTACCCATGCCCCAACCAATGCACGAAAGCGGCGTTGGTACGCACTGCGCGTTTTATGCTTAAACATCTGCTGAGCCACAATGCAACCCGGCCAACCACCCAGAAAAGCCAACGCATCAAGTGTAAGTTCCTCGACTCGCGGGCCTCGTTCAATCGCCTGCTGCTTATCCTTACGATACACGTAAATCGAAATGAGGCTCCAAGCAGTCATCCACAGGACCGTGTATGCGTAAAACATTATTTATTCCTCTCATCTATGTGGGTAGTGAGGTAATCCCTAAGATTGGTCAGGGCCAGCGTTGTGCGGTCTTCCACTTCTTCCGCTGTATTAAAGAACTTAGCCAATTTTCGATTTGCCTTCCTGAGCGCTTTCGCTGTTTTGTCCTGCTGTGCTTGGAAAGAGTCGCTGCGCTGCCCGTCAAGGCTTTTAATGGAAAGTTCGCTTAACTGCGTTGTGGCATCTTGTACCGCCTTTTGCAATTGCTTTTTCTTTTGTGCCTGCCTGTCGGAATCACGAAGTGCTCGAGTGCTCTTCATATACAGTGCCCGCATATTTTTCACGAAGCACTCAGGGCTTATCAATTCTGCATTAAGTGGTTCTTGGTCGGAATCTTTCATTGATATTTTGCCTATTGTATCGGAGATTTCTAAACCGGTAACGACTACCGCATTTAGTATTAAAATACCCCCTAATTTATAGCTTCTATGAGACACCGAACAAACCAATTAGTCAGCTTTTTTTGTCCCCGATCTGGCCTCCTTTTCGGTGCCTTCTGTGTTGCAAAAATCGTATGATTTACGTCTATTTCAACCGACAGGAAGCCTCATGGCAGCAACTGATGAGCAACAGAAAATCATTGACTATAAGGCAGAGCCTGGGTCGATGGTTTGCGTGCAAGCCTACGCGGGGTCAGGCAAAACTTTCACACTGAAGGTCTATGCGGATACCCACAAAGACAAAAAGATGCTTTATTTGGTTTTCAACAAGTCTATCCGGGAAGAGGCCGAGAAGAAATTTCCAAAAAACGTGGACTGCAAAACCTCGCACGCACTGGCCGCTGCCCGCTTTAAGCACTATCGTCATAAGACCAAACTGAACATTCAGGTAAAGGAATATCGAGACCTGATGGGGGAAGAGGACTGGCGCGTGGTGAAGCTGGCAATTAATGGTTTGTCGCACTTTATGAACTCGGCGGACTATGAAATCAATACTTCACACGTTTTAAAGGATATTGGTAACATAGATAAAATCCCACCCTCCCGCGTGGATGCTGCTCTGCGTACCGCTCGCCGGATCTGGAAGCAACAAATTGACCAGGAGTCTGATGTTCCCTGCACGAACAACACGCTGCTGAAGCTCTACCAAATGTCGAACCCGGCTCTTGATGCAGCCTACGATATTATCCTGTTCGACGAGGCGCAGGATGCCAACCCTGTAACGCTTGATATTGTTCTCAATAACAAGTGCGCGAAATTATTTGTCGGCGATAAACACCAAATGATCAACCGGTGGAGAGGTGCTGAAAATGCTCTCGGCGTCGTAGAAGAAAAAGGCGCGTCCGTACTTAGGCTGACAAAATCCTTCCGGTTTGGTCCGATGGTTGCGGCGCTTGCCAACGTCGTGCTGTCTATGATTGGGGAAACGTACCCACTGGTCGGTCTGGGAAAATTGGATGAAGTGTGCCCTCCGGAAGAAATTGCCAAGCAAGGTTTCCATGCCGTTATCTCGCGAACTTATATGGGCGTCATCTCTTCAGCATATGAAGCAATCCTGATGGGTAAGCGCGTGATGTGGAACGGCGGTATTGGAAAGTATAACCTGGGTGAATTACTTGATCTTCATGCCATGAAGACGAGCAACTATGAGGCGATTAAAAACCCACGAGTGCTGACCGATTATGGCAACTGGGCTAACTTTCAAGAAATCGCTGAGACCACGAAAGACACCAACATGACGCGCGCTATCCGACTCATGGATAACTATGTTGATATTCCTGGCATGGTGGACACTATGAGGCTGAACGAAGCCAGAAGCCACAAAGATGCCGATCTGATTATCACCACGGCTCACACTTCGAAAGGAATGGAATGGGATAACGTTATCTTGAACGATGATTTCCCAAGCATCATTGAGGCGCTGATGATGAAGAAGTCGAAGCAGAGCATTATTGATGAGATGAACCTGCTGTATGTCGCAGTTACACGCACCCAGAGCCGTATCAACATCAACGGTTCAATGTTGGAATTGCTCGAACAGTATAATCATCGGCGTGAGCGAAACGAGTCGATTGTCATTGTGTAAAGAAGGCCCTTCAGGGGCCTTTTCTATATTCGATTCAATGATATTATCGCCTTAACAAATTTTACAAGGATGCTGTGTATGGCTAGCTGGGATGAAATGTTCAAGTCACATGAGTGGAATCATTGCTTACCATGAAGGAGCACCTGCATCGCTACACATAATAAGCATTAATAACGACCCGTTAATGGATCTCCTTTACATGAAGTTCTTTAATTCCCCTTCTTTGAGAACAAAAATCCTAAGGCATGGGATGTTATCATAAAAAAACAGCGCTAGGCTGGCTTTGATACAACAAATGGCAATCACTGGCAGGCGTAGCTCTCTTTGTCAGGACTATCATTCTTAGCCTGTGCATGTGCCGTTGTTTCCACATCCAGATTCTCGCCCGCAAATTGATTTTCCATCTTTTTGCTGAGCTCATGCAGCGACTCTTTGATATCGCATTTTTTAGCATTAAGACCATCAACCCCACGTTCCCATAACGGTTTCAACTGTTCCCCATTCTTGTCACCGCTTGCCAGGCTCTTTAATGCCTGGATCTGATCTGATTCGCTAGATTTTTCGGTGGCCTGAACCGCTGTCGAGACGCTGAGTGCAATCAGCAACGCCGGAATTAAAAATAAACTTTTTTGCATAATATTCTCTGTGCTGGATAGTAGGATTGCCCGGACAACCCGGGCTTCAGGTTTTATTTTTTAGCAGGTGCGGCAGCTGGTGCTTTTTCAGACTCGCCTTTCACCATGCGCTCAATGACTTCAACAAAGCCTGCGAACGGTCGAGCACCGACAATGCTTTCACGTTCACCCGTTTTGTTATCGATGACTAGGGTAGTCGGTGTCCCGTTTACACCATCTTTCATACCTGCATCCATATCACGCTTAATGCGCTGAATGATGTTCGGATCCTGCATACAGGTATCAAACGCGGCTTTATCCAGCTCAAACAACGCCGGGATACCTGCACTGTCTTCAAAACCTTTGCCATTGCCCTGCGTGTGTTCGAACCAGTAGTTGGTCGCACCCCAGAAGCCCTTTGGTCCCTTCTGCTCTGCCACACACTCTGCTGTCATGGCTGCTTTGGTTGCCATCGGCTCGTGGAAAGCCAGGTTGAAGTGACGCCACTCCCAGTTCACCGCACCATTGTTGGCCGTATCGACCAGATATTTCGGTGTTTTATGGAACTGCTTGCAGAACGGGCATTCCAGATCTTCGTAGTTCACCAGCGTGAAGCGTGCATCCGGGTTACCGTAAATATAGCGCCCATCTTTGTTCACACTCACCTGCTCCCAGCCTTTATAAAGCTCAGCTCGCTTCTCGGCCAGTTTATCTTCTTCCATACCTGCCAGCGCCGCTTTGACCGCTGATTTCACGTCACCACCTTCACCGCCCGCAACACCACCGGTTTTCGCTAACTGCGCAAAGTGTCCCTCAACACTTGCGTACAAGCTTTTTCCGTTGTTTTCGACCTGCACCACCTGCGCTTGAAGGCTGTTCAGTTTGGTCTTGATATCGCTCGTTTGCACGGCAGTGTAGACACTGGCACCCATTGCAACTGCAATCATCACGCCAATAGCAATAGGACCGATGATTTGAACTTTCTTGACTTGCTTGGACATCGTTTTCTTACCCCACTTAAGAATTAGTAGTCACTTAAAATTTGGTGAATTGGTTATCGACATACATTTTCAGTCGATACTGGCGCAGTTCTTCTGGCTCACCTCGGGTCAGCACGTCAATCTCATGCTGACTTAATCGGTAACCTGGTGTAGAGCAGTAACGCTCTTTAATTTGCAGGTACTCACCCCGCTTGGCGGTCTGCTTGCTGTTCGGCAGCATGAAAGAGTTTTCATCGCAGAATCTAGGTGACTGCGTAAACGTCCCGCGCGGGCCATTGGCATAGGCCGTACTGGATACGCTGGTGAGCAAAATCTGGGTATCCAGATCACGAGCAACATAGCGTTTACCTGTCTGATCATGTACCGCATACGGGCTCACCAGCGTGTGCTCATAGCCTGGATGGCGCAGTGCCGCACCGCCACGTTCTGTACTGTAGTAGGACTCTGAAAACTCATAGCCCTCTGGATAAGTCGCCTTGACCACAGTCACCTGCGTTTCATCAACGTAAGTACGTTCTGGGGCCGTTGGTTTGTCAGCGGCACACCCGGTCAAGGTGGCAATGACTAAAGTTGCCAACAAGGGCAATGCGAAACGATTACGGGTTTTCATCACTTCTTCTCCGGTTAGAAAGCATAGTCATTATCCTTTTTTTTAATTTCTCCAGTTACCGTTTTAGGCGACAAAACGGGGGCCTTTTCGTTCCAGCCTGCACCCCGTCATGGGTTATCGTACTTGCACTACAACGGAGAGCTTTAAATGCTGAAGATCATCAAAACGCTGTTTGGCAAAAAAAATGAGGAACAGGAAGAGATTAACATCCCTCTGGAGACCCTCGAAGAAATCGACTCTATGCGCGACGGCGTGGATTCAATGGTTGTGCGTGGAGACATCTTGCGTTACCCGCCTGCCGAAATTGGTTTCCCTGCACTGATTCCGGGTAACTACATTCTGCGTGAAAAACAAACTGACATGATCCAGGCCATTAAACGCGAGCTCAATATTCGTGATAGCGAATTTGACCAGTTGATGATGCCGATGCTTGATAGCTTTGCGAATTTCGTACAGCTGTTCCCCGCATCCGAACACCACCACCACCGGGCACAAAGTGGCCTGATGCGCCATTCGCTAGAAGTGTGCTTCCAGTCCATTCGTAAAGCCAAAAACATTGAATTCGATTCGATGGAAATGCCTGTGGTGAAATCTAGCCGAATGTTGGCCTGGCGTCTTGCAATTGCAACCGCTGGCCTGCTGCATGACATTGGTAAGCCATTTACCGATTACGAGGTCTGGGACAAGTCAGGTACCTATCACTGGCCTCCGGGTCGAACCCCTATTCATGAATGGGCTAAAGCCAATAAAATTGAACGTTATTTCCTAGTCTGGAAGAGCTCGCGGCACCAACAACACCACTCAAGCACCACGGCTATGATGATGATGATCATGCCGCAAATCCTGCATGAGTTCCTGCTGAGCGAAGGTAACGACATCTATAACGAGCTGACTCGGGCTATGGCAGTGAGTACCTTTAGACTGGATGCCACCGACGAAACGGCACCCGAAATGAAAAACAAGATCCTGAAGATTGTGAAGGAGTCTGACGTTATTTCTGTCCGTCACGATCTGCAACGTTACGGCGGTGACGCGGTTCGTGCAACACAGTCGGGTGTGCCTGCTGTCCAACGTATTGTGGATGCCATGCGCCACCTATTAAAGAAAGGTGTTTGGCAACCCAACAAGCCTGGTAACCCAATTTGGGTAACCACCTACGGCGTGTTTATCGTTTGGGGTACGGCAGTCAAAGACATCACCAACACCGTGAAGAAATCCGGTGCAGTGATCCCTCAATCGGCCAACAGCCTAGCTGATCTGATGATGAGCTATAAGCTGTGCATTCCGAACGTAAACAAAAACGAAGATACCGCGTATTGGCGCATTGCCCCCCACATCATGAATGACCGAGATTCGCGCAACAGCAAAGAGCCGAAAGTGGCGTTGAGTTGCCTGCGTCTTATCTCTCCGGACGTCCTGTTTGTGGACACAATGGAGCCACTGCCTATTTCCTCCCGCATTCGAATTGAGAGCGAGTGGCGTGAGTTTCAAACCAGTAAAGGGAAAAATATCCCTGTACTGAAAGAAAGCCGCCCTTACGTGGGCAATAAAGTACCGCGCGAAAACAGCATTCCGGCTGACGTCGATCCTGAAATCCTCAAGGGAGGTACACTACTGCCGGATGAGAATGACAGCCCATTGGAAAATATGTTTGGTGCCTCTAACCCTGTAACTCCGGACAACGCCCACCAGCTGCTGCATCACCTGAAACTGCTGTCTGATGCGGACTATGAAAAGGTCAATGCACGACAGGATGCGAAAGCCAAAGCCCAAGCAGAGCTGGCTAATCTAAAGCCAGGGGAAGCCTTCCAGGCTCCATCCGTACCGGTTGAGCAGAGTCAGCCTATTAAGGTGCCGGCACGCGAACCGAAAAAAAACAAGGTTGAACCGCAACAGCTGAGCCTCAAAGACGTATTGAGCAAGCAAGGTTCTGATGACGAAACTCCGTCCCCAATTACAACGATGGTGCATTATCAAGAGCCTGAGTTTGACCGTGAAACGCTATCTTTATGGGAGACCCTGAAGTACCACGCAGTCACGGATGACTATCAGAATGACGAGCGCAACTTAATGGAAGCCAAACCGGATATTGATCCGATGGCCGAAGCGCGCGCTCAAATCCAACGTGTTCAGGATGAAGTGGATAACGGCAATTTTGAACCGGCTCAGGATAACGATTTTGGCTACGACAAGAACAACGCGGCTGCATTCGGTGTCGAGCAGTTGACCTCTTTGCATCAAGATCAGAGCCCAATTTTCCGTAGCGCGCCCGATCTCGCCAAGGACAAACTGGCCTCCTATGTTGCAGCAAACTCTTCAAGCCTTTTCCATGAAAGCGGCCACTGCTGCATTATTCTTGAAAACGGGGTTGAAGACTCCCTCTTTGAGCCAATGCGGGATGCAGACTGGATCTGGTATCCGTTTATGGAAGCCCCTTGTGAGTATTACACCCACCGTTCACAAATGTGTTTCTACCTGCGTAAAGAGCTTAACGCTGACATCGACCAGCTTTCTGGTAACCGCTATCGCTCAAATCTGAGTCCGTTCGATTTGTCAGACGTCAGTGTCGATATGACAGAAGTCTATCGCGCCATCGCTACCAAGGGGGCCAATAAAGCCGCATTCAATGGTGACCCAGTAATCGCCTTGTCCTCACTGCAAAAGCGACGTATCGCGCAGGACCTAAATATTAACGCCAATCAGTTTCAGCAAGTGCTGATTGATAATTTCGACTATGTGACACGTACCGGTGTCGATTACATCCTCGTGAACAGCAACATTCAAAATTTCATGGTGAACGATAATGAGTGAGTGGAGTTATAACATGCGTTGGCGTCCCAACTTTGAGGCGCTGGAAATCGCCGGTTGGGGTGTGGGGATTGCTGCCTCACTGGCAGTCAACGCTGCATTCAATATGCCTTCTGTACCATGCTACTTAGCGGTTGCGGTTCAAGCAGCCTATGCAGTTCGCTCCGTGCCTTCTGCGTGGGATATTTACAAACACAAGAGTCGCTTGAAGCGCAAGCCTAACGTCCTGAAAATGGATCTCGAAGCCGTTATCGACGTAATGATGAAGTTTCCCGATTGCTATCTGCTGGGACGCGGATTTGAGTGGCGTCAACCCGAAGGCCAGTTAGCTTCCGAACTCGTCAAGCGCGACCTTAAAAAGTTCGTGAGCAAAGTGCCTGAAAACTTCATGGGCCTTGGCTGGATACATGCGCTGGGCGAATCTGAAGAATGGATCCGTGTTGCTGAAGACCTGTTGTCATTGCACACTCTGGTGACCGGGACAACTGGCTCTGGTAAAACAACCTATTATAAGTTGCTTATCCTTCAGGCAGCGCTCAAGAAGCAACCCCTCATCCTCATCGATCCGAAAAACGATGAAGAGTTGGCTGACTGGATGAACATGTGCCTACGGCTGGTGAACCGGGAAGATAAATTCAACTATATGTCACTGGCGCACCCCGAGAAATCCGCCCGTATTTCACCTATCACGAACTACACCCGCGCCGGGGAAGTGGCGAACCGCATAACCTCCGTCATTCAGCGCGCCGATGGCACCAGTGATCCCTTCGTGTCATTCGGTATCATGTCCTTGACCACGGTTGTTGAGCTGATGAAAGTCTGCGAAATAAAGCCAACGCTCAAGAACGTGAAAACCCAGTTGGGATCTGACGTTTCTTCCCTGGCCGATCTCATCATTAAGTCAGTGACCAAAATTGGCCGTCAGGTGTTGGGCGAGGATGATTTTGACCGAATCTTCGCCATGCGCATGGATCGCTATGCAAACAAGGCGAAGGGGCCAAAGGAAATCGCCGATATCTGTGCGGAAATCTACCGCAACGATATCAAGGCAAACCGCAGTTTTCCCAGCATTGAAGCCGGTCTGGATATGCTCGGTCACCAACGAGAGCACTTCCAGAAGATGATCTTGAACGTTATGCCTATCCTGAGTCAGCTGACTCAGGGTTTTATGGCCGAATTGCTTTCCCCGGACAGTGATGACGAGTCACAACTGAATGACTTCCGCCCTATCTCCAACGTGCGAGACATCATCACGACTGGCGGCATGCTGTACATGGGGCTGGATTCCTTGGCGGATGGTGAAACTGGTTCGGCAGTGGGTTCCATCTTTTTGTCTGACATCACCAGTGTGTCGGCGGACGTGTACAACTTCATGAAGCCCCGAGGCGATGACCTGGCTCCAGTAATGGTGCTGATCGACGAGGCCGCTGAAGTTATCAACGATCAGGTGATCAAGATGCTGAACAAAACCCGTGGTGCGGGCTTCCGCCTCTTCATCTCATCTCAGTCCACCAGCGACTTTGAAGCACGCCTGGGCTCTGAAGCGAAGATGAAACAAATCATCACCAATACCAACCACTTTACCGCGTTGCGTACACCGGATCCCGATGCACAAGAAGCGGTAATGAAGCGTGTGCCGATGACTAAGTTCAAATACGTGATGCGCGGACACGGGTCTAGCGCGGGTGCTGACCCGGAGATGATCACCGGCTCGGTCAGTGAGCGCATCATGGAAGAGGAAGGTGAGCTGTTCCCATCCCCATTGTTGGGCTGGCTACCGAACCTTGAATTCATGGCAATTAATCAGGCGAACAAAATCGTCAAAGGTAAGGTGCCGATTATCATTTCACCTAAGGGGGATAAGGCCTTCAATCAGGCCAGCAAGAAGGCCTTGAAATTCCTGAAGCTATACGAGAAAAAAGTCCGAGGTGAAAAGTCGCGTATTCGTGTTGGGGGTAAAAAGTGATGAACAAGATGAAAACCTATTTTTTGCGAAAGGAAGACTGCAACGCATATGACAGTTTAACACTGATCTGGCCGTGTGTAGAGCCGATCACCCAAACACTCATTTCATTGTTGCCGAGTGACCTGACAAAAGGACGGGTGGCGGATGCCGTGCAATCTTCGGTCTCTGCTTATAACCAACAGACCGATTGCCCACTGAATGATTGGGAGCGTCTAGCGGTTTACTTCATTATGCTGGCAAATTTCGTCACCGAACATCTCGGCGGGAAAATGGGGTTCTCAGAGCTGGCGACAACCAGCAAGCTGCCCCGCAGGCTGAACAGCGAGCTCATTAATGCGGTGGCGGACAAACTCGCATTAAGGATTTTACATGCTTGACCAATTGACTGAAGAAAAGTGGCCCCAGACGATAAAGATGATCATCATCTTCAGTACGGCGGTACTGTTTGTTATTTCCATGTTCTTCCCGGCCTCGTATTTTTACGAGAACGTGAAGAAAGAAGTTGCCTGGGGCCAGCGACTGATCGGTGATTCGGACTTCACACCAGTGATATCGGACGTTAACCAGAACTACCGCTCGTTTTTTGTCGATACCGGTGTGGATGGTTTTTTGAGGGATTTCTATGAACTTGATGCGAATGATATGGCAAACAAAGGTGGGCCCCTTTATCTGTTCGCGTCTATCTTTCGTAACATGGCCGAAAACCTAAATTACTGGTTTTATATGATCGTATATCGCTTAACACTAAATATCTACTGGATGCCGTATATGCTGGTGGTCACGCTGCCCTCCATCTTTGCCGGTATCATGCGATGGAATGCCAAGCGATACACCTTTGCCTATTCATCTCCTTTCCTTAACCGCCGCAGCATGGTGCTGATCGGTTGGGGGGTTTACAGTATCTTGCTGTCTCTGTTCGTCCCCCTTCCAGTACCGCCAATGATAGGGGCGCTCATCATGATTGTGATGATCCCGATAGGCAGTTCGCTGCTCATTAGTAACCTGCCAAAACGCATCTAAATTCCTACCCCGAAAAGCGCCGCGTTTTGCGGTGCTTTTCATTATCCGCACCAAAACCTGAATGGTAAATTATCCCCCGAGGTGAACTATGTCTGAAATGAAGCACATTGTGTTATCCGGCGTCTTATGTCTCGGCTTTGCTGCCAGTTTATGTGCCGCTGTTGTTCTTACAAACAAGACCGAACGTATTGCGGTCATCGCGAAACACATTCAGAAGACGGACTACCTGACAGACCAGTCGGTAATGGATAAAGAAATGGCTGAGATTTTACTGCCGCGAATGCAGGCTCAGCATAACGATATGAAAAAACGCGGTGAATTGAAAAAGCCTGACATGGTTTTCGTTCCCGAACAGTTACAACAATCCCGAGGTTACTAATGGCTAAGCGAAATGGTTTGAAATGGCTTCTTTACGGTATTCCTTTGGCCGTCATGATGGCTACGTCCGGCTATGCCGTTTGCCAGCTGAATAAGCAGTCACGCATGCTCAATGACCTGGCTGTCGTTGCAGACAGCAACAGCGGTGTTATTAGTAATCGCGCGGATCTGGAATCAGCGTTTGACAGATACATCGCGGCTTCTGGTCTAAAGGTCTCTCAACAGGTTAAAACAGACAACACAATCGGATTTAGCACAGGTGATAAGCCTTCTAAATCCTATGCGCCGTCTACGGATAGTGAGCGTATCTACGGCAACCCAGACGCTCAATTTTACGTCATTGAGTATTCAGATTTTGAGTGCCCGTACTGCAAAACCCATTTCCCACAGATGATGGATCTGGTGGATTCTTCATCCGGCAATATTGCAATGGTGTTCAAACACGTCCCAGTACACGGACAGTCATCTCGCACTGAGTCACTCGCCTCTGAGTGTGCCGCTGAGCAAGGTGGTAACCCCGCGTTCTACAAAATGGCGCGTGCAATTTTCGCTGACACCCGCTCTGACGGTCATGGCCTGGCAACCCCTCTCGATAAATTGGCGGAGAACAACGGCCTTGATGGTCAGCGCATTATTGAGTGTGTGAACGCCGCGCGCCCTAGCGCCAAAATCGCGGAAGACGTCAAAGAAGCTGCGCGTCTCAACATCCAACAAACGCCCGCAAATATCGTGGTGCATGGCGATAAGTCGGCAATGGTTCAAGGCTCCGTTAACGGAACCGGCTTGATGCAGATGATGGCGCAATTAGCCCAAGGGGGTGAGAAGTAAAAAAGTTTGCGTGCAGTGTTATAGCACCCGAAGGGGTTCGGGTATTTCGTTTCATAATTGGGGGTAAGAATGAGTGAGCCTGTCTACATCTCGCATTCTGTCGATGATCCACCGAAGTTCTTCTTCTGGAGCGTTGATGAAGCGATGCCATTTTTTGTTTTCCTGGGGATCGGCGTCTTCACCGGTCGTCTCTTCACGATGTCACTCATCGGTATCGTGATCACCCGTTTTTACGGCAGCTTCCTGCAAAAGGCATCAGAAAAATACTTTTTGCACCTGTGTTACTGGAAGTTCGGTGTTTCCTTCGGGAAAAGCACCATTGTACCTAACGCATTCGACCGGGAATTTATTGTATGAAGAGCCAAGACTTCAAAAAAGGTTTACTGAACATGAAGGGCGAAAACACCACGCTGAAGCTGGTGTTGGTTGTCTCCATTATGTGTATCGGCATTCTCTCCACCACGCTGATGAACCGTTCACAGATCGTAACTATCGTTCCACCTAACTTAACTGAGACTACTTGGTTAGATGAGAAGACGGCTGGTCAGCCTTATATGCAAGCGTGGGCAATCTACCTGGCTAACTCAATGGGTAACGCAACCCCAGACTCCGTGGACATGCTGAAGAAGTCTATCGGGCCATTTCTGGATGCGGGCATTTACTCGCAGGTCATGAAGCGTATTGACGACCAGATTGATCAGATCAAACGTGACCGTATCAGTCTGAGCTTCACGCCAACCCGTGTATATCACGACCCAAAAGCTCCCGGCACTTATTTTGTTGAAGGCAGTCAGGGTCTTGAAGGGATCACGGGTAATCCCATCGTTAAATCCGTTACGTTCCAGATGTCGATTGATGTGAAAGGTTACCGCCCGGTGCTGACCTTCATCAACATCAAGCAAGGTAAAGCTGAACTACCGAGCGACAAAAAAGGCGACAAATAAATCTGGGGAGACCCAAACTCCTAAATTTCGTCACCCGCTTCGTGCGGGTTATAAACAAATTGAGCGCTTTTACGAATAAGTGAAAGCTTGGTAAACAAAGTGAACAGCATTAACAAAACCGTCGCGGTAACTTCCTGTGTATTGCGTCCGTCACTGTTCGGGGGAACAAATGTTGAATAGTAAACACGTAAAAATTTTGGCGCTGTTAATCACGTCAATCACTGCCGGACCATCCATTGCGAATGGTCTTAACGTAAAAAGCAATACACTGTCAGTTGATAACGGCGTTGTGCTTCAACGCTCTGGAGACTCTGCGTCTGAAGAGCCTGTGGTCGTAGCTTCGTCAAAAGGTAACCATACCGCTACGGCGGGCGCATCTACGAATACCAGCTCCAGCGACAACCCAGCTGTGGACGGTATCAACGTCCAGCCTGTGCCAAACTCCATTGTTCAGCCTGTTCGTTTAACGGATGATGTCATTCCCTCTCGTCAGGACCTGATCGTTGAGCCCGGCGTAAATACCCTGATCCCGATTTCAATCGGCCAGCTTAACCGCATCGTTACCCCATTTGAGCGCCCGACTGTTCAACGTTTGCAATTGTCTGACGTGAAGGTGAGCGTGCAAGGTAACGTGATTTACGTGTCCACGAGCTCCACCAATCCGGTTGCGCTGTACATCAGCGAGAAAGGCGATGAAAGCGTCGCACTGTCTTTATCTCTGGTTCCTCAGAAGATAGCACCCGTACAAGCCTCGTTAATGCTCTCCCGTAAAGTGGGTAATTCACCAGCAGCGTCTGTTTACACGCAGTCAGCAGGCAATGTGATGTACGGCGGTAACGAAACGAAAGCCCGTAAATGGGAACAGAAAGATAATTACGTCGAAACTATCCGCAACATTCTGCGTGCAGTCGCGCTGGGTGATATCCCTCCGGGCTATGCAATGGGTAGCTTAGGTCGGGGTAATAGTGTTCCGAACTGTAATTTCAGCACAGGCACTGCGCAGGACGATATCAAATACAGCTTCGCAGGTGGTCAGTACATCCAGGGCAGTCAGTTCAGTGTCATTGTGGGTGTAGCCCAAAATACCGGCGCATCTACCATCACGGTAGATGAATCCCTGTGTACTCACCCTAACCTCGCAGCGCGCGCCTGTGGAGTCGTAACACGCTTCAACCAGGTCAAAAGACTGAAGCGTACTTTGTCATTCGCAATCAGTCTCAGCAGGCGCAAGTCGATGATTCTGTCCGTCCAAAATTAGCGGAGTAATACGACGATGAGTAAAATTAAAGAACGCTGGGAAACTCTGGACGCCAAGAAGAAACGCCTTTTTGTTTGGGGTGGTACGTTGGTGGTGCTGATCCCGTCCATACTGATGTTGATGCCTGAATCACGAAAACCAGCATCACGGGGACCTTCAGAGCAAATCATTTCCAGCGTGCTGACTGATTCCGATACCCAGGGCGTAAGCCAGAACGCAATTGCTGCACGTCTGCGCGCTTTGGGTGAGTCCATTGAAAAGCAAAACACCAATATCACGGACTTAAAAAAGTCCCTCAACGTGGAAGAGATCAACAAACGGCTGATCACCATTGAGCAGCAGCAAAGATCTGACCGCATTGAACAGGAAAAACTGAAAAAGCGCGTCGAATCGGCAGCAACTGTTATGCCATACACTAAGTCTGTTCGTTCAAAAGACATCTATAATGGAGGCAAAGATGCCAAGCAAGGTGTGGAGAAGTTAACGCCAGACAGTGTTCATGATGAACTGAATAACAACGATACCCTTCAGCGTGTGTATGAGAACTCCCAGCAACCTAATCCGGCCGACTTCGGCTTGGATACGGATGCTAAGGGCAAGGACGGCAAAAAAGTCGCCCCTGCCACTCCGGATATTGTCTCTGTGCATGAAGACATTAAAGAGGTTGCAGCCGCAGACCCTGATGATGACCCATCCTTCCAGACTTACCTCCCAGCGACTTCAATCCTGAGCGGTGTGTTTATTTCTGGTATGGATGCACCCACATCACAGAACGCACGTAAAGACCCATACCCGGCGCTGATCCGTATTAAGAAAGATGCCATTCTGCCTAACCGTTTCCGAGCTGACGTGCGTGAGTGTGGCATGTTGGCCGCTGGCTTTGGTGAGCTGTCGTCTGAACGAGGCTACTTCCGTTCTGAGGTGATCACCTGCATCCGTGATGACGGTGCTGTGTTCGAATCACCGATTGATGCCTATGCGGTGGGTGAAGACGGCAAAGCTGGTGTGCGTGGTCGTCTGGTGACCAAGCAAGGCCAGTATCTGGCTAAAGCACTGACCGCGGGCTTCCTGCAAGCAGCATCCTCTTTGTTCAGTGTTCAAAGCATTCCAACCATCAACGTCACGCGTGACAACAACAGCAGTAAGAAAAATAACACACCTTATGAGCAGGTAATGAGCAGTGAGGCGCTTCAAGGTGCAGCCATTGCCGGTGTAGGTGGTGCGTTAGACCGCCTGGCTGATTTTTACATGAACATGGCGGGTGACCTGTTCCCAGTGATCGAAATCGATCCGGGCCGCAGTGTCGATTTTATCGTTCAAAAAGGCGTGACACTGAAATTTACTCGCGTCAAGCCTAACGGCAAGGCAACACCAACAACTTTCAATTCCAACGGGGCTAACTAATTATGTGGAAAAAAACGTCTTTTAATAATCTGTGTCGCTACGGCGGGTCTCGCTGCATTGTCAGGCTGTTCGCTGGTGGATGGTAATTCAGAATATGGCTGTAAGGGGATGCCCAATGCGGTGACGTGTATGAACATCCGTGACATCCATCAGCTGACCGATGGTGATGACTACCAAGACCGTATTGATGAAGTGTCGGAACAGCAACTGTCGGGTAAACCTGTGGACCTGAAACGAAACGGTACCTCAAGTAGCGTTAGTGCAGGTGGCGTAGCAACGGGTGGCCGTTATGTGCCGGTACCGGCTGCAACGGCAAACCCTCAGCCGATCCGTACTCAGGCGCAAGTGATGCGTGTTCTGGTTGACCCCTACGAGTCCGCAGATGGTGACTTGAACGTGCCGGGTTACGTGTACACCGAGATTGAGCCGCGTCGTTGGGAAGTTGGAGCCTCTCATGCCGCAACCCGAAGTGCGGCAATCCGCCCAATGAGTACCACGCCAGCGGCGGTGTCTAGTCCGCAAGCACCTAACAAATAATGCTGACGCTGAAATTAATGCAAACTGAATGATTTAATATTCCCCCTTAAATACAGCCGGTTGCATTATGAAAGCCGCCTAGCGCGGCTTTCTTTCGTTCTGGGTCTCATTGCTATTTATAGAGTTTGAGATTAATATTATCGACGCATGGTAACCATACCGCATTTTGCCAATACTGACATTCAATGCATGACTTACCCCCGCGTTGGATAACCCCACTCAGACATTTTGGTAAATGGATTCATGCGCAAGGCCGTTCTCCCTCGAACGGCCTTACCTTTTTCTGTCCTCTGAAAAAAACATCCCAAGCGCCCAACCCTTCCCAACCCGTTTTCTACCTCGTTTTGCTGGCCTTTTCGCTGTCAATCAACCTACGCACCGTTGAAAATGTAGCCTCATTCACAGGAGCACACCAATGAAGCTACGTAAGAAAGTATTATCCCTGATTTTGTCCGCCAGCTTTGCCGCTTCTGCTTTTGCAGGTGCTGACGTGAGCGCTGATACCGTGTTTAACAATAAAGCCTTCATGAATGCACCAAAGGACAGCAAGGACGTCAAGCGATTCGTTGTGCCAACCAATGGTATCATTGCTTTGGAGGTTGACGGTAAGGTCAATCTACTGTCATCAAATGGTCGCTACCTGTTTAAAGGCACCATGTATGACACCTGGGCCAAGAAAGACCTGACCACGATTGACGACATCACCAAGTACGCCAGCATCATTCCGATTAAAGAGCTAAAGCTAAACATCGCTGATCTGCAACCGGCTGTCTGGGGGAATGGGCCGAAAAAAGCCATTTTGTTCACCGACCCGAACTGCACGCATTGTGCCGCTGCCCTTAATCAACTTGCCGATCTCGACCCGCATGAGTACACGGTAAACGTGCTTTCACTGGGTGCCCTAGGCGAACCAAGTCAAATCCGCAACAAAGAGCTGTACTGCGCCTCCGATCGCTATCGTGCCGATCGTGCAATCATTGCGCATGAGAAAACCAAGTTTGACCAAGTCAAAGACTGCGACTTACAAGCACTGGCGAGACGCACGATCACCGCTCAGGTGTTGGGTGTGAGCATGGTGCCATTCATTATTCGTGACGACGGTGTTTTCAGTATCGGTGCACCAAAACAAGGTCTCAAAGCCTTCCTGGCTGGTCAATAAGTTCTTCTTTCTGTGGGGTTAAGATGAGCGAGTCCATTATCGTACAGCGTTTGAAATCAATTCGACGCTTCTCTGATGTGTGCCCTGTTCGGGCATACGATGAGCAGAACCATATTTTTCTGTGTGACAACAAGTACATCGGATTCGGCTTCCTTTGCCGTCCGCTGTCCGGTACTAGCGGAAAAGAGATGCAGCAATTACAAACGTTGCTGTCGTCCAACTTCCCGGCGAAAACCATTGTGCAGTTCGACTTGATTGCCAGCCCGAATATCGTTGGCAAAATTAATCAGATGGACGTTCTGCGCATGGATTGCGAAGACGAAGTGTTGCGTGACGCAATCTACAACCGTTCTAAGTTCCTGCTTCACAGCACCGACTTCCCCATGAAGGGAACGGGAACCCGTGTACGCAACTGCCTATTGCTGATCACAGTTAAGGTGCCAGTGAAGAATGAATACGACCTTCGCGAAGAGGAATTCAACCTGATTTCTGAATTCCGTAACACGTTCGATACGACGCTGGGGATCACCGGCCTGTGCCCTGCCACCCTAACGCGCGACCGTTATATCGACGTGCTGTCTGCCATTTTAAACCAAGGCGAAACGGCATCTTGGCGTGACCGTAATCCGTTGCAAGTGCAGGATGATTTGATGATCTCGGAGCAGCTTGTTGACCCTGATCGTGAGTTCTTCATCCGCAACAAATACTGCGCCTTCGGTAGTCCAGAAGACGAAAATCAGCGTGGTGAGCGACAAACCGGTACCACGTTTATACGGACATTAAGTGCCAAGAAATTACCTAAGCGGTTCTTCCCTGGGCAGGCGCAATACTTCCTCGGTGACATGATGAGTGGCGCGACCGGCATTAAGTCGTCCTGCATCCTGTCCATGAGCATGATTTTCTTCGATCAGCAAAACGCGAAGACCAAGTTCACGCAGAAACGTAACTGGATTGTGCAACAAACCGATGGACCAATGGTGAAGTGGATCCCCTCACTGAAGACTATTCGTGAAGGGTATGACCTACTAAGCGACAAACTGGATAACGGTGAACCAATCTGTAAGGCCAAGTTTACCGTCACCATCTTCTCCAACTCCAAAGACGGAGTATTCCGTGCGAGCCAGGAAGCGGCCAGCTACCTCAACACCTATCAGTTCAAGATGATCCCTGATAGTTACTTTGTTGCCCCTATTTTCCTTTCCTCCCTGCCAATGTTCAACGAAGCAGGCGCAGAAAAATCAATGGGACGTTACCGCACGCTGGCATTGAGCGAAGCCTTGGTTATTTCTCCTCTTTACGCCGACTGGCAAGGTACCAGCAATCCAGCTCTAATGCTGACTTCCCGCTCCGGCCAAGTGCAGATGCTCGACCTTTTCGACTCAGATACAAACTACAACGCCTGTATTGCGGCGGAGTCCGGCTCTGGCAAGTCGTTCTTAACCAACTACCTAATTACTGCTTATCGCAGTCTGGGGGCGAAGGTTTGGTGTATCGATGTGGGTGATTCGTACAAAAATATTTGTGAGACCTACAACGGGGACTATCTCGACTTCCACCCTGATAAGAAGCCCTGCCTCAACTTCTTTGAACTGATTGAAGACTACTTCGGTGAAAATCCGGACAACGAAGATGGTGGCGAAGAGGATCTGATCATCGGACTTCTCTCTGTCATGGCTGCGCCTAAAGCAGGCCTGAACGACTTCGAAGAAGCTCGTTTGAAAGAGCACGTTGCCATTCTCGTTCGCAAGCATGGTAAGGAAACCACAGTTGATATGGTGGCGGAATCGCTGCTGTCGGATGAAGAGAATGACATCAAACGTCTGGGTCACCAATTGTACCCATTCACCAGCCGTGGTCAGTACGGCAAGTACTTTGTGGGCAAAAACAACATCGACTTCCGTAACCCGTTTACGGTTCTGGAACTGTCGCGCTTGGAAAGCTCTGAGCACCTGAAGCAGGTTGTACTGTTGCAGCTGATTTACCAAATCCAGCAAGACATGTTCATGGGTGATCGCGGCCAGATGAAAATCGTGGTTATCGACGAAGCTTGGGCATTGCTTAAAGGAAACATCGGCGCATTCATTGAGAAAGGCTATCGCCGGTTCCGTAAATACAACGGTGCGGCCATCACGATCACGCAATCCATTAACGATATTTACAAAGATAGCGTCGGAAAATCTATCGCCGACAACTCTGCGTTTATGCTGTTACTTGGTCAGAGTGAATCTGCGGTGAACGAAGCTCAACACCACCAGCGCTTAGCACTGGATGATGCAGGGTACCGCTTCTTGAAAACGGTGCGTTCGAGCCGAGGTATTTACTCAGAGATTTACGTTATCTCCAAATCCGGCCAGGGGATTAGTCGGTTGATTGTGGATCCTTTCTCGATGCTGTTGTACTCCACAGCGCCGGACGATGTAGCTGCGATCCGAAAACGGAAAGCACAAGGCTTGTCCACACAGGATGCCATCAACTCCATTCTTGAAGAGCGACAAAGAGGTAAAGCCGCATGATTAAGACCGCAGCCGTTTCATTACTCTGCGGATTCCTGGGAGCCGCCCTTTATGGGCGGTTTGTCCCTCCTGCTGCACCAACTGACTACATTGCCGTGGTCAGTTATACCGGCGCAAACGGAAAGGTTCTCAGTGACCCTCAAGTAAAACTAGTTCACGCACGCGCAGAGGCAATGGCGAAGGCAGGCTACATGGTTATAAATGAGTCGGCTTTATATAAATACCCGGCGCATATGCAGATCCCGCAAACTGTTTCACCGTCAGCCAACTAACCGGGGGTACCGTGGTCAAGGACACAGCGAAGTCTCTTTGGAAGAAGGTCTATAAGCAAAAGCGCCCGTGGAAAAAACATGCTTTGCTGATGCTGCTGGTGGGTGCTGTCTCTGCCCCATCCAGTTATTACGTGTTGCATCGTTTTGAAATTGGTATTGATCCTCAGAACAACCAGTGTTTACCACCCTACCGTATTTACCTGGTCGATAAGCACGATACCACGCCCGTAAAAGGCACTACCTTTGCTTTCAGTTCGAAATACATGGGCGAATCAGGGAAAGGGATCAAAATGGTAGATGGGGTCAGTGGGGATGCAATCACTGTGAATGATGAAGAGACCACGGTAAATGGTTCGATGGTCGGTGAAGGTCTCGCACTTGCCGCAGAGTCGGGTCACTCCCCACAAGAACTCACTCGCAACGGCGTTATCCCTGAAGGTCGTATCTGGCTGATGGGACGAACCAAACTCAGCTTCGACTCTCGCTACTGGGGGACGTTGCCAGAATCACAAATTATAGGAAGGGCCTACGCGATATGGTAATCCAACAAAAAGTAGCTACGTTTCGCAAATCGCTTATTGCATTGGCCGTGCTCGGTAGCATGGCCTTTTCTGTCAGTGCCGCACCGCAGCCAGTAACAGATTTACCCTCTCGGCCAGTAAGTGCCTTCCAGGATAGCGAGCTGCCCTCTCGCCCTGCTGATGTGACGGATAATGAGAAAGCCGATATCGACAGCCTTATCCGCGTCGCAAGAGAACAACAAAAAGAAGAAGAAGCGAATGCAAAGTTGGCGCGCGAAAATAACCGCGAAATGCTACGAAAAATGCCTGAATCACGCACTGATAATGAAATGATAAGTGACGCTGTCACGGGTGCGATTGCAGAAGCTGATGTCGCGGACGGTAAACAAAACAAAATGGCGGGTGACTTTTACTATGTATTAGTTTCAGCATCACTATCTGATAAGGAGATTAAAGACATGATGGCCGATTACAATGGCCGCAGGGATGTCTCTCTGGTTATCCGTGGCGTTACAGATAAAGCGAAGTTAATGGACGAACTCACTCGCTGGCAACAGCTGGTGCTCGACTCTGGCGCAGAAGTGACGGTTAATCTGGATCCGATTATTTTCAAGGACAATGCCGTTACCGCTGTGCCAACCATCATCCATGAGAAAGACGGCGAATTTGTTGCGAGTGTCTCCGGTATCTCGAATATCGACTTCCTGAAGGATAAAACCGGAAAACTGGGTACCGCAGGTCCGACGAAAGAAGTCGTTGAACGCAGCTTGCTCGACATGATTGAAGAAGGGGTAAAAAACCTCGACTTTGACCAAATGAAAAAAGATGCTTTAAACAATTATTGGCCGCGTCAACGTCAGGGATTTGAAGCATTCCCGACCGTTTTGAAACGGGCGACTCATACGATTGACCCGACTGTGATCATCCCGCAAGACATCGTAACGCCGGAAGGGGTTGTGGTCGCTAAGAAAGGGAAAGTTAACCCGCTGGATGTTATCCCCTTCGGTCAGAAACTGATTGTGTTTGATGCCAGCGTACCGTGGCAGCGTGCCATTGCGCGTCAAGAATACGAAAGCACAGAGCCTGGTATCAACCCTATCCTGATCACCACGAACGTTTACGGTGATGGTTGGGATACGTTTAAAGATGCCGCGCAACATTATGGTGAAAAAGCCCGCCTTTACATGATCCAGCCAGGTATGTCCGAGCGATTTGGGATTGAAGCGGTGCCCAGTATCGTCACTGCCGATAAGAAGGTGTTCATCATCAATGAGTACCCTGAAGCCAACTACGCTCAGAAGGTAGCAAAATGAAAACCCTACACGCGAAATTGAAATCATTCAGCTTGCACCTGATTGCGGCCACGGCTGTATCATTATGTTTTGCAGGTAATGCGCTGGCTGACAAAACAGCTGAAACAGCGCCAGCGGTAAACGAAGTTTGCCGTGATAACCAATTACTCTCATTCAAATTGTTCACGGACGTCTGCTGGAGTTGTATTTTCCCGATCAAAGTAGCGGGGATCACAATGGGACCATCCGGCAAGGTGCCTGATAACGCGGCCACTGGTATGGCATGTGCTTGTCAGGACGGACTGGGCGTGTATCACCCTGGTGTACTGACCGCGATGTGGGAGCCCCGAAAAATCATCGAACTGACTCGCACGCCGGGGTGCATGTCATCGCTGGGGGGTGTTAACCTGAATCTAGGAAACAATCTTCAGTATGGGATCCAAACAGACGGTGGTGATGATGAGCGCCGTCACAAGTTCTCCATCAGCTTCTACAATGCTCATATGTACGCCCTGCCGTTGCTGCGTATGCTTGACTTGTATTTGCCGGGGCAATGTACTGCTGACCCATATAGCGACTTTGACGTGGTCAGTTTCTCCGAAATTGACCCAACTTGGAACAACACTGCGTTGGCATTCTTCCAGAATCCTGAATCAGCGGCGGTTGCGAATGTCGTGGCTCAACAAGCGTGTGCGCTGGAAGCTGCCGCACAATTTGCTGGTAAGCAGCCAATGGATTCACTCTGGTGGTGTGCAGGCTCTTGGGGTGGTCAATACCCCTTAACTGGCTCTGTCCGCAGTATGGATACCCCACGCACAACCAGCCTGGCCGGTATTCGTGAGCTCGCCGTAGAGCACCGTCGTGGTTTAGCCTACCGAACGATGGGGAATGACACAGTTTGTCGGTCGAAGATCTACCCAACCCTTCCGAAGCAGCAATACAAATTGAACATGTTCAGCCCAACTCCGGAAACTAAGGAAGGCCATGAAGTCGGTGAATCCCCGTATCAGTGGCAAGGCGGCATGTATCGCTACCCTACCGGGAAAGGGCAGGACTCGACGTACATGATTTATCAATGGATGGATTGCTGCCGGACGATATGACCTAAAAATAGTAATTCCCAGCCCACACATAAAACAGAGTGGGCTTTTTTGATCGTTTAAGTTAAAGAGAAAATGTATTATATTTTTATCATTAAAACCTATAATGGATTTACAGGTGAGATATGATTGAAGCGGTAATTAAGAAAAAATCCAAGCGCTGGTTTTCTAGAGAGGCATACGCCCTCTCAGAGTCTGTTAAGTCAAATATCCCTCGTGAAGATGAAGTAACATCCACAATTTTTGGCGCAATGAAATACTTCAATTCAATGGATATATTCAATCTATTCAATTCATTAAGTGCCGAAGATGACTACAGAGTGCCATTGTCGATGAGTATAGAGCTTTGGCCTAAATCATATAAACTAAAGCATAGAAGCCATGTTGAACCAGATGCTATTTTCTCTTTTCTGTTTGCTAAAGATGAAAAGAAAACATTTATTCTGGAGGTGAAGTGGCTAAGTTATTATTACGGTGAAAACCAATTAGAAGACCAATGGGCTGCATTTGGAGAGGCTGACCCAACAAACACCAGATTGATATACCTATCCAATAACTCTAGTAAATTCAATCAGTTCAAAAGCCACAAGAACAAGAACTGGAAAGCTATAACGTGGAATGAATTTTCTACAATGCTATCAACGCAATTGTGTCACGACATGAGAACATCTTCTTTTTTTCAAGATGTCCATCAAATGCTATCCATGTTTAACACTGCCCCTTTCAAAGGGTTCTCTAACTTTCAGTTTCTAGAAAACAACATTAAGAAATTATCATTGAAATTATTAAATTTTAAAGTGGAATGCGGTGATAAATTCGACATCGAATGGAGGTTGTAATGATTGATAACACAAGAGTATCCGCATTTCATTTTTCTGAATTTCTGGAGTCATTTGAACGCGTCAGTTCTGAGGTTGAAAGGCTTGTCTTTCTAATACAGAACCAATTTATTGATTACCTTAATAAGTCAGGCGATCAGTTCGTGAGAACTGAGGCAGGTGTGTCTTATCATGACATTGATAATGGATACTTAACGAATACTATATGTATATCTTTTGAGCTTATAAAAAAACCAAAAACAAAATGCCCAATCGGTTATCTTACCTTTACTATATCTTTAAGTGGTAAAGGTACTAATCAGTATGAGTCCACCATTCATGAGCCTCTAATTCATGTTGAATTTACAAGCTTTTCACCTGATGCTCTTGACGATACTTTTCACCACCCTGTCAAAAGGGAACGATATTTTGAATTTGTAGACTACTGTGATACCAAAATTTGTAACAATATTATCGTGATGCATGAGAAAGATTGTTTGGATGATAATTATAAAGTCACAGAGCTAATAGCGTTTGTTTTTTCACTGCGTCTGTTTTCAATAAATGGCCAAAATCTTGAAGAAATTCTTTTCAAACCTGCCACAGAAGCGACCTTGAAATATCTTTTAAGCGACCAATCCATCTTGGACGTTACTCTTGATGAATATGCCGTAATAGACATCCCTCCCGTCAAATCTGATTCTAATGAGATTCAACCTTACGACCTCGAACATTTAAAAATGGTCGTTGACTATATTTCGATTAATAAATCGTTTTCTTTTGGTGAGATCCAAAAGTCACTAAGAATAGGAAGACCCAAACTACAACGAATGCTAGAGATACTAATAGGGAAAAAACTGATAACTCAAATTTCTATCGAGCAATTCGAGTTATTAGAAGATATGGGCGGTCAACTAAAAATCTATGGGCTTCAACATAATTTTTATTGAGCATGATGCTAAATAGAGAGAATGTAAAAGGCAGGTGGGTGGCCTGCCTTTGTGAGGGGATCGTGTTGAGAGGGGGTTACGGCTCAGCCGGGCTATCACCTTTTTGTTCGACGGTTTCAGTTTGTTCATTGGTCGCGCCGCTAGCCGCATCTGCATTCTTGCCGTTGTTATCGTTCAGCTCTTCAACGGTGGCAGAGGCATGACGGTCGAGGAGATTGACCATATTGCGAATACTATCGCGCAGACGGGTTTTATAGTCGTCAACTTCATCCTGATTAAACAGGTTATTCAACCACAGGCGATCAAGCAAAGTGATCAGCACGTCAAATTCACGGAACAATCGCACAACACGCATAGCATCTGGTGTTCGCACACGAATATTGTAATCGCGTGGAGCAGTATAGGAGACTTCCTCGATACGAGACGTCCCTGCGGATGTGGCTTTTTCAAGCACTTTATTCAGCGCAGTAATGCCAGAGCTAATCTCTTTCTCTGGTCCTGCCAGAACTTCACCCACGGCTTTCTTCGTGCGCTCAATAGCCCCTTTTACGCCAAGGCGTTCCAGGTTGGTACTGTTAATGGTCAGATTGAACAACGCTTTGGACATTAGGTTGTAATGCCGCTGCTGCATGCGAATACCTTCTTGCGTTTGCAGCTGGAACGGTACCGTGATTTCCGGATTGGAGTATTCACGACGCTCGCGTGCTGGACCCTGCCCTTTGTTTTGCGCGGGCTCGTTATTGCGTGTACGGTTAACGCGGTTGTTCCGTTTGTTTTTATCCTGCTTTACGTTATCAGTCACTTTTGCCTTCTCTGTAGTTGCCATGATTTATCCTCACATTAGTCGCATTTAAGCCTGACTATTTAGTCATATGAAAACGGTCAAGTCATGGGAAAAGGCCAGCGTTTCGCGGAAGAAAAACAGTTCTTGATCTGACTGATTTTCTGAAGTAGGCTTCTTTTACGGCCTAGCTGATGGCTCACTCTCTTCTCAGCACAACTTCCAACGTGAACCCGTAACTTAGGCGTGAACATACCGCCACCCCCAGGTAGCCAAACCGGCTTACCTCACGGGTTTTGCACGCCTGTCATTGGCATGAGCATCTCTGACTTGTTCTTGTTCTTCGAACTTAACAGGTCAACTTGTGGCCCTTTACTAAGGGTATTTTTGGCTCTCAATCCAAACCAAAAAAATTGTTAACTTCCTCTTCTTTTTAACTCCCGCGTTTTGTCTGTGCCCGGACTTCGTTTTTTTAACGATGTCTTTCGCTTTGTTTACATCTAATGAATCCTCACGTTTCAGGATGTTTCTCTGTGGCCGGACTTCGCATATAAATTGATGGTGAATATGATGACTTCTTTCGAATTGCAAGGCTTTGTTTATATTGGCATGTTCCTTTCGCTGTTCTGGCGTCCTAAGAACGTTTCGTTCGTTCTGCCAGCGGGTATTGCTTTTTATCTTTTCACGACCGGATTTGTACAATCCACCATTCCTTTAATCGTCGCATGTGGTTGTCTGACACTGTCTGCTGTTGTTATGGCTGCCCAAATCATGTCTAGTTTCTCTTCTAAAGATGACGAACTTGATGAGTCTGACGATCACGATGAATGCCCTGCCTCAGGAGCTAAACGTCCTTCTCGCACGGTTACCACCGAGCACGAAGGTAAGTTGGTTTCTTTTGGTATGGCTCACTGGAAACACGATCGTGCAAACGATATGTCCTTCTATGTTGAAATTGAAGGTCAAAACAAAGTTTGGGCAATTGGTCTTAAAGATGCAGTCAAAAATTCTGGTGCTCAAATTGGTGACACTGTCGTTTTCTGGAAAGACTCAGAAGTACGCACTAGTAAGGCTCAGGTTCTTGATCGCAATGGTACGGTGACTGGTTATCGTGACCTTTCTACTGATAAACGTCGTGGTCTTTGGATCATGGAAGTTGTTAGCTGATATTCGCTTACCTTTCCTAAATAAGCCCAGTTTCTGGGCTTTTAACTCTTTTAAATCTATTAATTTTTGAGGTTTGCTATGACCATAGTATACGGAAATACAATTGAACCAGGCGGTATGCAACTTAATGATGACGAGTATGAGGATGTCTGCACTGAATGTGGTGCTACATGTTCTCATCGACATTACGAGACTTGTGACGGTTCAATTAATCAACGCTTTTCAATTAACTGTGACCATTGTGGTTTTCATAATTGTAATGCTGAGGTTTGTTCTTCATGTGACGATGTACCTTATCGTTCAGAACAGGATGATGCAGACTACTACTCAGAGTACATGTTGAATGTCACAACACCTATTGGTGCCTGTGCTTTCATTGCTAATGTTGAAGGTGAATTACTTGTCATTAAAGCCAAGGTTGCCCTCGGCATCAGCCATCATACGGACTTTTTCAAGGTCAAAGACCTTGTTGAAGACTGCGAACGTCTCTCATTGACCTCTATCAGAAAAACAGCATTCTATCTCCGAGTCGTACAATCGGTTGAATCGTTGTCTTCTGATCTCGCATTTGCGTTGCCTTGTGCATATGCATAATCACCTCTAATTTCCCACGAAACCCAGCCTATGCTGGGTTTTTTTTTCGCCTATTGATTGACCCCACCTCCACTATCGCTTACTCTGTTCTGGCGATGAACTCGCATAACTTCCGGCAATAGCCCTTAACCAAAACACCTAATTTCGGCCACCAGCGCCTCTACGAATGAGTCCCGCATTCATTCTCACGGCTTTTTCATGCCTACAAAACAGAATTCGACAGCCCGGTGCCCTATGGCTTCGGGCTTTTTGCTGTGCGTCGAACCGGTGTTTTTCCTCACGCTGAGGAATATCAATGCGTCCAGTCATCCTACTGGTCAATGCTTTACCCTTAACTTCCTTGTATTTAAAACTTCCTAACTTCTGTCTGCCTATTGGTTTTCCAATTCATGCGACTGGCCTCTCTCGGCCATAAATCATCTAAATCTTTTAAATCATTTAAATCTATTAATTGAGGTACTAATTATGTTCTCTAAAGCTAAAGGTACTGTTGCCATTGATCCTCGTTATACCCCAGCCCGTAACGGTAAAGATTCAGTTATCTTTTTCCGCTTAGGTTGTGAAATGACGATCAATAAACAGAAAGTTACTGAGTTCTACTCTATGAAGGCTTTCGGTAACGTTGCGGACTTCCTCAACGAAACCATCAAGAAAGACTCTGAGATCTCTATCGAAGCTGTTGCTCGTTCTACTCGCTTTGTGAAAGATGGCGTTGATACTCATCGAACTGAGTTTCATGTTTTCTATGTACACGATATTGCAACCAACCTGGTTGTCGATACTCGAATCAATGAAGCAAAACCTCAGTCCTACGTTGAACCTGTAACACCCGCAATACAGCCTCAGCAACCTACTCGTTCTCCAGAAATGCAGAAACGTTTAGATGCCGAGTTGGTTTGGCAGAAAATGACTGACGACGATGTTAAATCTGTCGGCAAGAAATTCCGTGAAACCTATCAAGCTGCACTTGCTAATGCCAAAGCTAAAAGAGCCGTAAATACCCTGCCTGTTGAAGCTGCCGTTCCTGTCTCGAAAGAAACTAAAACTGCACCTCAACCACGTTCGTTTGTTAATCCAACAAGTTCGACGCACCAGCTACTTGCTGCTCGCGCCGCGATCGTAAATGGTAGCTATACGGATATGCGTGGTTAATTGACCACTTTGAAATGCCACTCTTTGAGTGGCTTTTTCATGTCTGTATTACGGAAAAAATTCTATTTAAATCTATTAAAGAGGTATTACCATGTCTTATTCGAACAGCAACCGCCGCGCTTATGACAACAATAACGCGAAAAGAGCCAGCACTGACATCACAGTCAGAGTAGACACCGTGACCCGTCATATGATGACTCTTGGAAGTCAGTTTGAACAAGCTGCAATGCACCCACATATCTCTTTCCAAAGAGAGTGTGTGTTTGCTAAGCACATCATTAACAACAGTGACTATCTCACTGGAATTGCGTTAACTAACCCGCGTTCTTTCGAGACCGCGTTTTTACAGTTAGCCAGTTCTGGTTTGACACTCGACCCTTCGCAGAAACTCGCCTATTTGGTTCCGCGAAACAACCGAGTGATCTTGGATGTCTCTTATCTCGGCCTGATCAAAATGGCTACAGATGAAGGGCTCTGCCAGGACATTGTTGCTGAATTGGTGTTTGAGAAAGACGCTGTATTTAAACCACAAGGCCGACGTAACAGTCCTATTCATGAGTTTGACCCCTTTGCTAGCAAAGGTGATTTGATTCTGACAGTGACTGATAAAGGCTCCTTAGGCGCTCGCGGTAACTTCCGTGGTGTCTATGTGGACTTTCTCATGCGTGATGGACGTAACCTCGTTTACTTCGTAACTGTTGAGGATTTGGCAGCTGCTCGTGCAGTTTCTGAATCCTGGAAAAAAGTAGATAAAAGAGCCTCCTCCCCGTGGACTAACTTCCCTTGGAAAATGGTTCTTAAATCCGCCCTTAAACAAACTGTTCATTTAATCCCAGGCAACCGAACTCGAATCAGCGCAGTGATTGATTATCTTAATACCTACGGTGAAGAAGGGTTCAAATCTTCCGCTCATGTCCCTGTCGAAGCCGCTGCTGCTGAAATGGCTCAACGTCAAGCTGCTCATGCCGCTAACAATGACGTTGCTACATCTCAGGCTAATGCTGCCGATGACAGTGTAATTGAAGGTGAAGTTGTTGCTCGTGATGACGCCGCTGCTCCTGAACAATCGGCTCAGCCCGTTGAGCAGGCATCTCAGCCTGTCACGCCGGAACCTCAGTCTGCTCCCGTTGATGTTCAATCGGAACCTACTGCTGGTGGTACTCAGCCTGAAGAACTTCAAGTTCCGATGTCTGACATTCCAGGTGTTCGTCAAAGCAGTTTCAAACGTATTGCCAAACTCGTTATCCGCGCTGAAAAAACGCTGGCTTACGAAACCATGCTCGCCGAACTGAAAGATGCTTTTTCTTTCAATGACAGCGAACTGGCTTACGCAAAACGTCAACTGGAACAGTCACGCCGTGATTTACTCAGCACGAAAGTTTCTGAGTCTGTTCATATGTGTGATTTTGGGATCGTAAATAACTTTGT
The DNA here is from genome assembly GCF_001676055.1 of Morganella psychrotolerans. Classification (GTDB taxonomy): domain Bacteria; phylum Pseudomonadota; class Gammaproteobacteria; order Enterobacterales; family Enterobacteriaceae; genus Morganella; species Morganella psychrotolerans_B. The sequence continues at coordinate 48,128 of NZ_LZEX01000003.1, forward strand.
TAATCGTCTCGCTGACAGTGAGTTTAAAGCCAGTGCTATTCAGTGGGTTTCTTCTGTTGAAGCTGAAACTAGCTCCATGCAACTGCTTTACTCTCAAGCTCTTCAGTCCGGTCAATTCGACGAACTTGAATCGGCCTTGAATTCCGTTAAACACAAAGGTCTCAAAGAGATGCTGTGTGACCTGATTTCAACGGCTAAAGCGGCATAAAACATAACCGGCAATTTTGCCGGTTTTTTAATTTTATAAATTTATTAATGGTGATCGTATGTCTGATTCAATCTGTGAAATTGTCGATATTGAACAAGGAACTCCTGAGTGGCTCAAATGGCGTAGAACTGGTGTTACGGCAACATGCTCCCCTATTCTTATGGGTGCGCCTGGTGCTATGAAAACGCCTTACAAGTTGTACCTCCAGTATGCGGGCTTGCTTGCCTCTGAAGATCTCTCTGCAATAAAGCAGGTAGATGCCGGTAACAAACTCGAAGCGCTTGCGCGGTCGTACTGTGAAAATGAGTTGGGGCAAATTGCTTCACCTTTTTGCGTTCGACATGCCAAGTACCCGTTCATGATAGCTTCGCTTGATGGACAGCTCGATGACCGTTCTGTTTTGGAAATCAAGAATCTCTCTGAGAAAAAACATTTAGCCATACTTGAACAAGGTTCAGCTTCGCCAGAGTTTAAGTATTACTTCTGGCAGGTTCAGCACCAGTTATTCGTAACAGGTGCCCCACAAGCTTATCTCGTTTTTTGGTCCGCTAAAGATCAGCCGAAGATTTTCCTTATCAAACCTAACCAGGTCGCTTTCAGCCGCTTGTTTGCTGCATGTAAAGCTTTCTGGGAAAGTTTAAATGATAAGGTTGCTCCGGCATTTGATAAACAGCAAGACATCCTGCTGGTCTCTGATGCTGATATATTGGCTCAAACCAGTGAGTTTACTGTTCCTGATGATCTCTCTGCTCGCATTGCTGATATCCGCCGTCAAGTCGCGAATGTCCGCAACAAAGAAGCTGAATTTGAGGCCATGAAGACCCAGCTGTCTAATCTTGAAGAAACGCTTAAAGCGTCTATTCAAGGCCTGGCTACTGGTTTGGGTTTTAAAAGCACCGACCCTGTCCGTATCGACGGATTCGGTTTTCGCTACCTGGAAAGTAAAGTCAAAGGTCGCACTAACTGGAAAATGATCGCAGAGCGTCTTAATGCTTCTGCCGAACAATATCCGGACTGTGTAACTCAGGACTCTCTGCGCTCCAACTTGACAGTGTATGAATATGAAGCTTCCCCAGAGGACAGTGTTTATATTCCGCCTGAAGCCATTAAGCCTATTGTTGCTGAAGGTGATGGATTGGTTGATGTTGCAGATAGCGCCTTGTTGATGTTTTAACTCTCACCAACCCGACTTCGGTCGGGTTTTTTCTTGTTGACCCGAGACGCTCAATTGATTATTGTAGCGGTGCGGTACACACCGCCTAACTTCTGGCATCTCGCCCCTAAACACCTAATTTCGGCCATATCGCCCCCTTGAATGCGTTAACTCTCATTCACACGGCACACGCATATCTGTACCAAATTCGATAGCCCGTTGCTTTTTAAGCAGCGGGTTTTTTTATGCGTCGAAAACGGTGTTTCGTTCTCATGCTGAGAACTATAAGTGCCTCCAGTCACTCTACTGGAACTTTGCAATACCTTAAATCCCGCTCCTTTTCTTGCGAGCAATTAACTTTATAAATTCTATTAATTTCAGGAGTCTCTCCATGTTCATCGTTAATCTGACTGCATACAAAGCATCCGACGCACAACGCGAAATGGGTGTTATTGATATTGATCGTAACGTTTCACAAGTTATTCGTGAAAAGCTTTCGTTCAATGACTGCCCTACCGTTTCGTTAATGCAACAACGTGCCGACGACCTTGCAGATATCGCTTTGCTGCTGTGTTCCCGTCACCAAGCTGAAGGTGTTTTGGTTTATGCCAAAACATACTTTATGCCTACCCTGATCTCCGCGCTTGCTGAGCGTGGTATCAAAGCGTATGCCACCTATGCACCTAAGTCGATTGTCTGTGAACAAGGGCAAATGAGTAGCCGGTACACGCATTCCAATCTGGTTTGCTGTTCCCCAGCTGCTTAATTCGACGACTCTTCACTTTTTAAATCCCCTAAATATTTTAAATCTATATAAATCTATGAGGTTACTTTCATGACTACTTTTAATACTGCTTTATCTTCAGACGCTTTGGTTCGTAACGTTGCTATCTCTCCGGAGTTGTTCGGCGTTGTCATTCCAGACCATATGAAGGGTAAAGTTAAACCGTATGCCGGTTTCGCTCCGGATAACGCATTTAGTGCGGCTATTCCTGCTCGAAACAATAATTACGTGTTTGAACCGTCCCTGCGCTCTTCTGTCTTGATGTGGATTAATTACCCTCAGGGTCAGTCGCTTTGGATTTCTGGTCCTACAGGTTGCGGTAAAACCAGTATTGTCGAGCAAGTTGCTGCACGACTGAACTGGCCTCTTATGAAAACAACGGCTTCACAGGATTTGGACATTAATAGTCTTGTTGGTGGTCTTCGTCTCGTTTGTGATCAAATGACCGGCGATACCCGTACAGACTTCCTTTATGGTCCTCTAGCACTGGCTTACAAGTTTGGCCTTATCTTCCTTCTGGATGAATACGACCAACTTGACCCAAGTTGTGCTAACGCTTTTAACGCTATTTTGGAAGGTGGGAATCTTGTTATTCCTGAAACCAATGAAGTGATTAAAAAGCATCCTAACTTCCGTTTCGTCGCTACTGCCAACTCCATTGGTCAGGGTGATTTAACGGGTGTCTACGGTGGTGTCAAGGTGTTGAACGTTGCGAACCTCGATCGCTACATGTTCATCAACGCTAACTACATGCCGAAAGACGTTGAAACCTCGTTAATCCAGAAGTTTGTTTCTGATGAAACTCTCGCAGGTAAGTTTGTTGAACTCGCTAATATGATCCGCAAGTTGTTTGTCGGCAGTGATATCGCTGGTGATTTTAATCAGCCCGCTGGTGGCTCTACCATCAACGTACCCACTGTATCGCCTGATACTCGCTTGTCTGTTACCTGTTCTACACGCTCATTGATTGCCTGGGTTGAACGTTTCTTGCTGATGAAACAGGCCCAAATGCCTGAAGCTCTGCAACTCTCATTCGACCTGCAAATCGGTAACCGTGCTGGTGCTGACGATAAGCGTGCGCTGCATGCCATCCTCAAAGCAGTTTTCGGTTAAGCCTCACAAAAGTCTCTCTGAATACAACTCTCTAAATATTGGCCCAATTCCGGGCCTTTTTAATTTCCTAAATTTATTAAATAAGGTAACTACTATGTCTATTAACAATCAATCCAATGCTAATGTTCAAATCCTAGACCAACTGATTTTGGTTTCGCTTGATGGAACGTCGATTACAACGGGCCGTCGTAAACTGAAAAAAGAAGATCTCGGTGTTGGTGCTGATTTGCCACCTGATGTTATGGTGTCTCTCGGCTCGAAAAAGATTATTGACCCTCAGCTGATCAATCCATTCGATCGCTTTAAGAACCAGGCTATTACAGCTTGTTTGAAGGTTGGTATTCGTTTCATGGGTGGCTACGCTATCCCGACCGACAAAGTTAACGAGTTAGTTAGCGAACTGAACATCATTAAGCAAGGATTTTACGGTTACAAACAAGAGTTTTTGAAGGCTGATTTCAACGGCTGGATTAACTCTTTCGAAGAGAAGTATCGCGCTATCCTTCTTCGTGAAGCTGCGATTGACTTGGAGTACTTGGATAAACAAATTCAATTTGGCTTTTCAGTGCTTCACATCACTCCCTTCGGTAACTCCATTGTTAATGAAAACCTTATCGGACAAGTTAAAAGCATGTCTGATGAAATTTTTGAAGAAGTTGCAAGTACTGCGGAAAAATATCTGAAGAACGTTAAGTCTGACGCTATTACTCAGCATACGCTGAATCCGATCCGATCCATTGCCAACAAACTTCAAACACTGGCTTTCATAGACTCCACAGTCGAAGGTCTCCACAAATACATTTCCGATGTGCTTAATGGTGTTCCAACGACCGGTAAAATTCGTGATAAACACTACAACGACGTTTTGTCATTACTCAATAACCTTCGCAACCCTAAGTCTGCTAAGTCCTTCGTTGAGTTGCTTTCAAATCCGCAAACTGCTTCTGGTTTAGATTCCTCTTTGGTTATCGCCGACTCTTTTGAGTTGCAGTCTACCGATTTGGTTTATTCACCTACGCAACCGGCTTTGGAATCAACACCTGCTGCTCCTGTTGACGTGGTTCCACACACTAACGCATTTGCGGTTGCTGAAACGATTGATGATAACTTCCTGGCCGATCTGCCAACTGACCTGCCTCCGGCTGGTCCTGTTGCAGACCCTGTTATACCAGCGACTGATACATCTGCCTCTGTTGAAGTTATCCAGTCCTCCGGTTCCATCGAAGTTGTTGATGACAGTGCAATGATTGGTTCGTTCATCGACCCAACTACTGAGACTGTTAATCTGAATGCACCAGCTTCTGCTACACCTGACACTCTGGTGTTTGCGGATATCGATTCAGATGATGACGGTATTATGTTGTTCTAAATTCTAAGGCCCTTTCGCGGGCCTTTTTTAATTCCTAAATCCTGGACCTTTCTCGTCCCTTTAAATCTATTAAATCTATTGTGAGGTATGTATGGGTATTTATAACTCTCTGCCTGTCGTTGCGTGTGCCCTGAGTGATCAGTTCGGTGTGAACGTAACGGTTGGTGGTTCTACGGCTTATGCTTCTCAGCAAGGTAATTCATTCACTATCAACATCCCGTTCTACCAGGATGCTGAAAAGTTGTCTGACGTCCTTCTGGGTTATTTGGTTCACGAAGCGGCGCATGTCAAATACACAGAGTTTCCGATTCTGGTAGATGGCATTCCTGCTCGCGCCAAACAAGGCTACAACCCAAGTGTGCTTCATCAATTGGTCAACATAACCGAAGACCTTCGTATTGAACGTGCGATTGGCCGTCGTTTCCCTGGTGTGCCTTCATTTCTCAAAGCGTTAAATCACTTTGTCTTTAATGAGGATACGCAACCAACTGATGATCCTGCTGTAGCGTTTATCAACGGTTTGCTCTTGTGTGGTTTCAAACGTTATCACGCGCTGAACATACCTGTTGAGCAAGCCCAAGCAGACTTCATTCGCTTGTTCGGCCAAAACATGTTTGATACAGCGATGGACATTCTCGGTTTGGCGATTAACGCGCCTTCCATTGCCGACTGTCTGGATATTTCCTGTCGTCTTTACGACCTTGCAGTAGATGCTTTTAACGATAATCAACAAGACCAACAAGATCTGCCTCCAGAGGCCGGTGGCGACTCTCAATCTGAACCAAACAGTGATAACTCACAGCCTGGCGATGATAGCGATAGCTCCAACTCCAGTGCAGATGCTGACGGTGATTCTTCTGACGGCCAACCGTCTCAAGACTCCTCCTCTCAGCCTGGTAATAAGCCTGAAAACGGTAACAACACTGCTTCTGGCAGTGATGCTTCCACCAGCGCTTCTTCCAGCCCAACGTCTTCTAAATCCGGCCATTCGGACCCTTTTGCCAATATCACTGATGATGATCTCAACGAGGTAATTAAAGGTGCAGGTGAACGTTTGAATGACTGCATTAAAGACAACGTTTCTCCAAGTGAACGTACTCCTGCTGCTACCCCATTCGGAATTGCACCGGCTAAGCGTCACGCAACCACTGAGGTTTCGGTTCTCCGAGGTGTTCAGGCTGCTTCTGGCCTTCGTCAGTCAATGCATGGGCTTCTTCAGGGAATGCAACAAACTCGTCGTACACACAAAGAAACAGGTCGCGTAATGGATACGCGTCGTCTGACTTCGGCTCTCTTAGGAGAAACTAAGTTATTTCGTCACAAATCCAAAGCGGTTGAGTTCAATTCTGCCTTTACAGTTCTGCTTGATTCAAGCAGTTCTCTGGGTTCTGACATGGTTGAAGCTGAAGCGGCTGTTGTCTCCTTGCTCTTTGCACTGGACGGCATCAAAGGCGTTACAACTTCTGCTTATCATTTCCCACATGCCACCACGAATAATGTTGGCTTGCTAAAAGCGCGTGAACAAAGCTTCAGGGCTGCGGTTAACGCAAAGCAATTTGGTATTAGCTCAAATGGTTGCACTCCACTGGAACAAGCTTTATGGCCTGCATTCAGTGATTTGTTAAACGCTCGTGCTGATCGCCATGTCATGGTCGTGGTCACTGACGGCAAGCCCGATAACTCGGAGCCGGTCATTCAGATGGTCAAGGACGCGAAAAAAGAAGGTGTGATTGTTATTGGCATTGGCTTTGGCTGTGCTAAAGCAAGCCTCATGACTTCTTTATTCGATGATACTGGTGTTGCTGTAGGTTCTGTCACTGCCCTCCGTGGAAAACTTCTCGAAGTCACCCGCAAAGCTTTAACTCGTTAATTTTAAAACTTTCCTAAACCAACCCTTCGCCTCCTGCCTTGCATGAGGTCGGGTTTTTAAATCCTAAATTTATTTTAAATCTATTAAAGGTGTTCAAAATGACTATGTCCAAAAAAGCTGTTGCTCATGAGAACCAACTGTCCTTCAACGAACTGTTTGAAGCTGATGACCGTACTTATGAAGCAATTTGCGTTGCCAAAGATGACCGCTATGAACTGCGTTATTCGCAACAGATGGCCTACGAAATTATCCGTGACTCTCTGTACATCATGACGGCTCCTAGAAGTAATGTTGAACAGCGTGTTGATGAAATTCTCTGGTTCTTCTCTGATAAAAATCAGTCAGACCTTTGTTCTTTCACCAGCTGCTGCTTCTTCGCCAAACTAGATCCCGAAGAGACTCGTATGAGTGTACTGCACCGCTGGAAGCATGACCTGGCTGAACAAGACCGTTTGATTCAGTCCAAGCACTACGATGCACCATCCAATATGGACTTCGTTGAATCACAGCGTCGCGGTTTCCAAAAATACAAGAAAGCGTTCTATCACTACTACCCGAATGAAGCGGCTCGGAAGTGTGCATAAGTGCTTTAAACATAACGCTGGCAACCGCCAGCGTTCTATTTTCTCTTGGAGATATTCATCATGGCTAAATATATTAATTTTGATACTTCTGTCGTTGAACCACAAAGCAGTTTTACTGTTGAAATGATTGATGATCTTGTTGGGTATGTGCAAGACAATTCACCTTCTGGTCGCAGTATTAGCTTGTTTGATACGCTGCCTGTATTTGAAGAGACTTTCGTGATCAATACGTATCACCCGATGGCTCCGGATTCACTGGAAATACACTTTTTCCGTGATGATGCAGGTAATTGGTGGCCGTACATGACCGTTGACGCGCTGTGTTTAGTGAACAAGTTAACGGCTTATGGTTATGGCCTGATGGACTCTGAGGGTTAAGCTATGCTGATACCTTATGTGTCTTTCACGTCAAACAAGCGTGCTTTTCTCATCCGTGAAACATCAATAGCTCAGTCCTGGCCGGATAGTCGCCACGCTGATGTTGAAACCTTTGTGCTCTCTACCGGCAAAGTGCTTCGCGCCACCGACATTAAACGTTTTAACTTCATTGATATCGCTGCACATCAGGAACCTATTCCTGTTGCAGTAAACGATAATATTAACTTCTGAAAAGCAAGGGCCCCTTAGTGGGCCTTTCGTTTTGGTGAACTGTATGAGTGCTTGTGCATTGATTGAATACAATAATGCCTCCGCAAAACTGCGTGGCGTTGTCGTTCCTGGTGATGAGGTTTGTGTCAAATACGCTTTATCCCGCTGGGCAGTGATTGCATTTCGTATCCGCAATACAGACGACAAATTCACCCGCATACCGGTTGAAGATTGGATTGAAGGCATTCAGGCAACTGTTAACCCTTCACCTTCTCGCGATCGCATCCTGTCCGCTTTGGCTCGTTGCAAGCCCGGTATTTTTTAACTTCCTAAATTTATAAATCTATTAACGAGGTACGTATGTCTCATTCTATCGAACTGAGCAATTACGGTTTTGTGTCTGAAAAAATGTCCCTTTGGCCCGTTTCTGAAATTCAGGAGCGCGCTGATTTGGCATTAATTCATGCAGACATGGTGACAGTAAGCTTGCTTAATGATCGTGGACTTGGCATTGCCAATACTGCGTTTGGTGTTAATCAAAACGAATCCCAGGTGCTAAAGCTTGCGACGCGTTTTGCGTATTGTTGTGCATGTGGCCGTTTTTCCGAACCGAGCCTTGACCATCTCAAAGATGAGATAGTTAAGATTGGCCGGAAATTGTGTTCCAAGTTTTTCGACTCAACGATGGCTGAGGCTATTCGTTTCGTGGCACATGAGCCCGAGTTCATGAAAGAACAACGTGTTTGGTAATCCTTACCCCATCACTTTTATCTACAGGAGTATTTCTCATGCGTTACGTTACCTCTGACAATAGCTACACGACTACCTTCCCTATCGCTGTCCGCAATGTCCTAATGGAAATTGTACCCGTTGATGAGGAGGATTATTCACGCGGTTCCGATTTGCGTGATGGTCATGGTGTAGTCATTAATGAAGAAACCTATATCGACATCAACCATCGTTTTGCTGATCTTGAAGGCGAGGTTCGGACATTGCTCGCAATGAACCGGAATAGTGTTGGTATTGAACAAAGTAATGACCCTGATTTCCCGTGGTTCTCGGTTAATCAAGCTTTATTGATGAACCTAGCCTTTGACCTGAACAGGGTTATTCATACTAGCCTGTACCTGGATTTGTTTAAGAAAAATGCGTTCTGCGCACAAATGCTGGTGAGCATCGTGGAAATGGCTAAAGCTGTTTTTGCTGATGATGGGAATCCCGATGTTTTCAAAGACACTATTTTTGGAGGCATCTACTCTCGTTTCAGTAATGGATTAAAAACTCGGTTGTTTAACTGATTCTTTTTATCTGTCCACAATATCTCTTTTCGGTGATGTATGAAAAACATTTTTAAATTCCTGCCGCTGCTTCCTGCGGTGATCATTGCAGCTTCAACGGTATTTTTCAGCTTTGACGTCATGACAATGGTCGTCATTCTTGTTGTCATATCTGTCATTGCTGCCGGTTGCGTTGCTCTGGCCGCGTATTTCATCGTACTCATCCTTCAGGATGTCTACGGTAAAATTGTGAAACTGTGTCACGCACTATAACTTCCCTTTAACTTCCCCTCCGCGCAGTCTCTTGTCTGTGCATAACTTCCCTCAGTGAGCCTTAAAATGAAACTTAATACCCTTCGCTTCTTCTCTCTTGTTTTTACTGTTGCTATCGCTGTTATGGTGATTGTCTTCGGTGGACATTTTGGACTCAAGATAACTGAAGACTTTGTCATCAAAGTTCTTCTGATTGTCTCAATGCCAATCGCTTTTTCTCGCGATAAGAGAAAGTCTTAATAACCGCTAAGGGTAACTACCCTAAAACCTATCTTCGGATAGGGTTTTTTTTTGCCTTAAAAACTATTATTTAATAAATGAGGTCAAATGTAACTTCAGCTTGATTTGTACGCGTTTCATCCTTTTTCCCATTTTCACCTTTGAAAAGTGTGGATGCATTTATTTCAGCTTTGGTACAGCGACCTGATTCATTCCAGCTTTTGCATGTCGTGATGCTAGTTTCAGTTGTGAAAAGTTCCTGGACAGACGTCACACTTAGATCCCTGCCCTTATCATCGTATGAAAACTCTTCAGTAGTAGATTCAGTTTGGCTTTTAATTAGACGACCATCTTCATCATAAAAATATTTTTTAACGGAATTATCCGTTGGGAGCGTGCCTAACTGGATTGTTTCCGATACCTTTCCATCTTCGTTGACCTTGTATTTAGTTATGGATGACCCTTTAGTTTCCTCGCCACTAACAACAGTATCTGAGCTGTCAATAGCTTTATTGATCTTCCCTTTCTCGTCAGTTAAAAACTGACCTTTGACTTTTTGTTGCACAAGGTCTATCTCTTTACCGTCCTTATCGATAATGGACATTTTAAACCCAAATTCATAATCCCAGTCTTTTCCTGTTTTATTCATACTAACTTGTGAGTCGCTAATCAACACATGGTCATTATTCTTGAATTTTTTTGTTTGATTGCCTTTCATCGAGAGTAGTGCGCCACATTCATCAAACTTCACTGTAGAGTCACCATTTAGATAATCGTCAATTCCTTTTATTCGCACCTTCATTTCTTTTAAAGAGTCATTAGGCCCTATTTCTTCAAATAAAATGAAATTATTAAATGCATTGGTTTGAACTACCTCTTTCATGCAATTGGCCTCATTCGCAAATGAGGTGCAGCTAGAGGTCAATAACAATAGGCATGCAAAATGTATTTTTTTCATTGAGGTTTCCCTCCCCTAAGTAAAAGTAGAAAACTACACTTATAAATAATTATTATTGAATTATGCATTACCTAATCATTTGTTTACCAGAAGAAATAGAAAAGCCCAAAACACTCTCCCACTCCGCCTTAAAAAGTAAACATAACGAACACAACAACTGATTTCATGTAAGCCCTGTATCCACGCCGTTTTTGGCCTCGTTTTGCTGGCCTTTTTTGCCGTATTCCTTTCCTGCGTATGACAAAATGACCGCTCATTGATTCATCAGATGAGGGAATTTGATGAAGCTTTTAGTTTGTGCTCACAACCGCTCGATGCTCATGCCTGTTTTTAAGTTACCTGCCCTGCTCTGCACTGATTCTAACCGACTCAGCCTGCAACGAGAACTGGAGCGCAAGTACGGCGGACGCATGACACTTGATGAAGCCTGTAAGGAGATTGGTATCAAACCTGAAAGCATCATTAAGAAAATCGGGCAGCAAAGATACCGACACTATCAACTGTGCCAACTGCTGGAAAAAGCCCGAGTGTTTAAAGGGAAAAACTCTTTTTTTTGGACAGACAGGATAGCGGAAATTCTTACCAAAGGTAATGAAGATGAAATTCCAAAATTTCAGTAAAAAAGTCATCGCTACCCTGGTGTTTGGGGTGCTCTCTGCTCATGCGGTAGCAGAGAGTGGCAAAGAAAAACCAAAAGCTACTAACGGTCAAGTCACCGCTGGTGGCACCTCATTTATTGATGGAAAAGAAGAAGGTTGGTTCTGGAAAAAGATGCATCCTGAACCACCTGAAGAAATCGAACCTGAGCCTACGGTCGCGAAAGCGGACAAAACCGAAGAACAGGACAAACAAATGCCCGTTCCTGAGCCTTCCGTTGCGATTGCAGCAGAGGAAGGGCCAGAAGCGTTTACTGTGGCCTGGTACCGTGAAAACGTTCAGAAATTGCGTGACCGTGCAATCGATGAGCCCACTCAGGAAAACGTCCGGGCCTATTACCTTGCTCAGCGTATTATGCTGGACAAAGCAAGCCGGTTCACTGATATGGCTCGTTTGGTTACGTCCACAGATCCGCTGATTGATGAAAGTAGTCGTCGCTCTACGTCCACCTTCGGCGCAATGGACCAGTCTGCTGAGGCCGAGAAAAACTCGCGACTGGTCATCAAAGACATTGCTACGCGCGCAGGGGTATTTTTCTTCTTTCGAGGCGAAGATTGCTCAATCTGTGTGAAACAAGCGGCAGTCATGAATACGTTCACCTATATGACAGGAATGAAAGTGATTCCTATTTCGATTGATGGCAAACCAATGCCTGGGAACATCATGGAGAACTGGCGTGCCGATTCTGGGCAAGCTGCTAAGTTGCAGATTACCAATACTCCCGCGCTCGCACTGGCTATTCCACCAGAGGCGACACGCATCCTTTCGTTCGGGCCTCTCAGTGCTGATCAATTGATATCCCGCACCATCATGATTTCGCATGACTCAGGGCTCATCACCAATGAGCAATACAAGAGCACGCTTCCATATAACGACAATGGATATATCGACTCAAACATTCTGAAGGACATGCCGGGCGAGTACCTAGAAAACTCTGACGACTTCATTAAATACATTCAGAAGAAATCTGGATATGCAGCGTCTACTAAGACGAAATAACAGTAGTGGGGGTAAGATCAAAATGGTAACACGTAATACCCAAATGAAAGGATTTAAACGGACAGTCTTAGCATTATCCGTTGCCTTGTCCGGCCTGTTTACGCCGCCCGTCAACGCTGCCGATATCAGTTCTCAACTGGACAGTATGTTCGGGTCGATGTCGAACAATACCAGCGCCGGTGACTATCACAGCATTACTCGGGATGGCTACACAGGTGGTGGTTTTGTACTGCGCAACAAACTGCGTACACTCACTCCTGTGGCGATTGACCTCCCTTCTGCTTCTGGTGGCTGCGGTGGTATCGACCTCTTCGGTGGTTCGTTCTCGTTTATTAACGCCGAGCAATTTGTCCAGATGCTGCGCAACATTGCAGCCAACGCTGCGGGCCTGGCCTTCCAGTTGGCCCTAAACGCGATGGATGCCGTGCTGGATAATGCTATTTCAAAAATGCAGGGTGTGATTCAGCAGATGAACGATCTGACCGTTAACTCTTGCCAGCTAGCGAAAGGTTTGCTGGTCGATACTGCCTCTGCCTTCGGTGAAAATGCCAAAGCGTCTGTTTCTTCTCAACTGTCTTCTGATGGTGTGGTCGATCAGTTTAAAGCTATGTGGGGTAACGCAGGAGGCGGACAAGCGCCTGAAATAAAAAAGCAGGAAGCCGGTCAGCGTAAACCCTGTGGCGATTACGGTAACTTGATGTGGTGCTTGCTGCAAAACGGTCAGTTCTCATCTCAATTCGAAGGCTCTGAGCAACAGCAAAAAGAACTTGTTATGTCATTGACGGGCACCATCATCATCGGCCAAGGTCTCGGTACTGATAAAGATGGATCGGTCAAAAAGTCGGTAGTCCGTTTGGCACCTTTGACATCCTCTACTGTGCTCGATGCCATCATCCAGGGGGATCCTGAATTTCAGATGTGGAGTTGCGTCGGTCAGACTGAAACCTGTGAGGGTCCTGCAATGCAAGTTGTAGGACTGAACGGGGTTGCAAACACCATCACTAAGTTCTTTGTTCATGAAGGCTACTTGGTATCAGCTAATGAAGGTGGTGCAGTCAGTGATGAGCGCCTTCGTCAGGCGGTGTATTACAACGTTGGGGGTGCTGCAAACAAAGCAACAACCTTGGCCCGTCGTGATCTAAATGCCAGCTATTCCTATATTCGCGACGTTTCCCCCGTACTTTCCTATTCGGCTGCATATCAATACCTTAGTGATTTACTGACTGCCGCTGCGACAGGTGCGCGGTACGCTCAATCAAACGATAGTTCTGCGTCAACCTATTACGAAGAAGTCCTGAAGTTGATTGAGGATGCACGCAAGAATCTTGATATCTCATACGCCACTCAAGCCACTAAGTATGGCGGTGAAGTCAAGATCCAAGAGTTCTTCCAACACTACATGCAATCATTGCCTTTAACCGAGTTCCAAGGTGAAGGCTCGGTAGACGGCTCTCTTTAAGGGGATTTGTTCAAATGACTGAATGGAACATCTATACCGTCGGTGACATTGAATTCATGTATAACGTATTCAATGCCGTGGCGATGCTCATGAATAGTGGGATGTTTTCAGACCTCTTTCGCATCGGCGCATTGCTGGGTGTGATAGGGATCGTGATTTCTTCTGCCATTTCAGCGGGCAAAACAATTTCATTCCAGAACATGGCGGTTTGCATCGTCATGTACATGGTCTTTTTCCAAGTGTCAGCCAGGGTGAATATCGAAGATGTCACCTCAGGCCGATTCCGTGCTGTCGATAACGTCCCTGCGGGTCTTGCGGCTTCTGCATCGATTATCTCGACTGTGGGTTACTCCATCACGGAGAAAATGGAGCAGGCATTCTCCACGCCCTCCATGACGGAGTATGGTGCGTTGGATCCGCTGGTGGCATTATCAACTTATTACGATGCCATGAAAAACCCGATGCGTTGGTTTCTGGCAAATGAAAGGCCAACTGTTGATTTTGCCCGAAGTGTTCAAAACTACATGAAAACCTGCGTGATGAATGACATAGCGCGTGGTGCCAAAACCTACTCCACGTTGTATCGGGGAACGGCAGGCGTGCAAGGATTGCGTTCAGGCGATGCCTTCCAGCGCGTGGTTCTATTTGACGGTAACATGGTGGGTTGGGATTCGAGTTCTCCGGACATGAAGGACAGTTCATCTCAGTACACTTGCGCTGAAGCTTATGACAAACTGTTCCTGATGCACGGTTCCGCATCTAAAATGCTCACTGCGGCATTTGACCGATCTTACAAAGCACTGGGTCGGGGTTGTGAGTCAGGCAGAGGCTGTTCGCAAAACGCTAAAATTAATGAAGTCATGAACTTCTATAATATTAGTGGTACGACAATGCGCGATTTTCAGATGACGATGATCATGTATCCCTACTTGCGTGATGTGCCTAAGTACGGTCACGAAGCTGCATTCCGTGGAGCGGCAGCGGTAACACGTACTCAGACACAAACCCAACAGGCGTTTCAATGGGCATCCTCAGGGGCATCCTTCCTATCATGGATGACGGCATTCATGCCTATCTTCCAAGGTTTGATCTACGCACTTACTCCCTTCATGGCTTTCCTCTTTGGATTAGGTATTATGGGGATCCGGTTGGTCATGAAGTATTTCTTGGTCATCATCTGGACACAAACCTGGATGCCGCTCGCTGCGATCGTTAACATGTATGTATTGGTTCACACCCAAACAAATATGTCCGCGATTTTCAGTATGCCTGCGGATCAAGTGTCATTCGATAAACTGTACATTCTGTTATATGAAACGCAAAAGAGTATCGGTCTGGCCGGTAACTTATACGCGATGATCCCTGCATTAGGTGGCTTCATCGTTTGGGGTAGTTCGGTTGCCTTTAACTCGTTAGCGAATTCTGCGGCAGCACCACACGCAGCGGACACCAAGCAAATGGCACCAGATGCATCGAATGCACCTGCAATTAGCAACCGCTCAGCGGATGTTAACTACGACCGCGCAAATGGTACTGTTTTGGGTGGCGCACAATCCGCTCTACCTAAATATGATATGAAGCAGTCTGCTTCAACTAACCTTTCCAGTGCGAAGCAGAACATGGAATCTGCCTCTGTAGAAAGATCCGCATCAGAGAGTAAAATGTTCCAAGAAGTGGCTTCGAATATGAAGAATGGAACCCAGTCACAACAAAGCCAAGATGCTTTGCAAGCCTCACTGGGCTCTCTAAGCTCATCTCAACGCTCATTTGTTCAAGACGTTGCTTCACGAAACGGAATGTCCGAGACTGAAGCGTTAACGGCTTTGAATATGGGCTCAGTGCAAGGTACTGCTCAGGCTAAAGCAGGTTTGGAGTTCGCAGGGTCTGGAGCTTCCGTTTCAGGGTCTGCGTCTTTGCAACGAAATGAGTCGGCCACAAAAGGTAAAACCCACACGGCGGATGGAAGTTATTCAAGCAGTGATAGTGCTTCAAACGCTGATGCTATGAGCGCTCAACTTAGTCAGATCAAGTCTCAGTCGTCAATGGCTTATTACAGCAGTATGCAAGCCTCAGGACAAAGTACTTCTGCTACTCAGCAGTACGGAGAGGCTTATAAAAAGCAAGAGTCAGCACAAAAATCCTATTCTGAGGCACAACAGTATTCGATGAGTTCCTCAATGGGGCAGAATATGACTGCCTCACAGATCTCCCAGGCTATTGGTGGTAATCAAGCGGCACAGTCTACATTGACTCAGGTGTTAGCTGGTCGTGAGGATTTATCGCAGCGTATCAATGACGATACCGCTCGCCTTTCCTCTCTCGGGATGACTCAGGAAGATGCGCATACCTTCGCGCAATTCAATGCCGCAGTATCTATCGGTCAAGCTGGTGAAGTGGCTAGGCTATCTGGTTTCGTCAGCGGTGGCACGAATCAGCCTGAGGTTAATGCAGAGTCCGCAAGTGCGAACAAAGGAATTGCTGGCAATGCTGAACAGGCTGGGATCCAGGTTGATAGGATTGCTGGTGGTGTTGACGGTGGTTCTGCCGCAACAAAAGGTCAGGCTGCATCTGGTATCGCGGGTAATTATGCTGAATCAGCACCAGGTACAGCTAAAGGAGGAGTCATTAATCAACACTTCGGTAACAGAGGTATGGTTGAAAATCATGAAAATCGGTCAACTCAAGAGTTGAACACACTGAGAGGGAACGCTGCTCGACACGAGTTAGTAAATAAATCCGACTATGGCATGACTGGGGCCGCTATGCCTAAGGTACAAAGCGCCTTAGACAAGGTCTCAAATGGCATTAAGCCCGGAGGTTTCTCTTATCAGGAAGGTTACGGGCAGGCGCAAGAAATGGCCTCTAAAGTGACCGGCGTTAGCGGTGAACATGGAGAGTATGCAAAGGATGCCATTTCACACTTGTACGGAACAGTTAAAGACAAAGACAATACTCCGGAGCAAATGGAGCACGCTCGTATTCAGGCCTTCCACGCTGTCACCCTAGCAACTGGTGGTGAATACGTTAACGGTAGGCTTGAAGGTGGTGATCAACAGTTAGCAATGGCGATTATTGGCAAAGTTGAATCCACGAAGAGCAACATGCATCGTACCGATGCACATATCGTAAAAGAGTCTGTCGAGTCAATCATGTCTGACCACACAAAGAAATAAAAGTATCCCGTGATACACAAAAGCCTCCAATCGGAGGCTTTTTTTCATTCGACCAAAAAAATTTAACCGGTAACCAGCATATAGGCGACTGGAATACTGAGCATCAGCCAAAACATGCAAAGCGCAATGTCTCTTTGAACCCCTGCCGGTTTAGGTGGAGTTTTTTTTCGCTCTTATTGGTGTGTTATCAATCACAATAGGAGGCAGATAGTCTACGCCGTGTGCGCCGAATGTACTCATATTCAACTCCAAAATATTAGTGAAAGAAAAGCACCTCGTTTTGCTGCCCTTCTTTGTTGCCCGTATACGCCATTGAATTATGCTTGCTCAATGGCGTCTCTATGCATTGATTCTCGCACAGTTCTTTCCGGTGACGAAATTTTCAATTGAGCTCCTACTTATCAATGCCTGCAATCTCTACAAGGTGATTACGAATGATACCCCTTTTCAGGAAAAATTGGTTTTCAAAAACGGTCTGCACACTGTTCACGATGAGCCATTTGGGAGTCGCAATGTATGCCCCTTACGCTTACTCGTCGAACTCGGCATCCAGTGCTCAGTCCGCCGTTGAATTCTATAACTCTCTGCCTAGCCTATCCGCCAATAGCAACGGTACCGTACAATACGGTAACGGTGAAGCGGTCAATTTAAATAGTGTTTACCCAAGTGAAGGGTCATCCACTTCATTAGATCAGCTAAAGTCCGTTTACGGTAATGATGGTGAAACCCAAAAGCTAGGTTTTGATACAGGCTCAGCGCTGGCATCAGAATCATCCTTACGCGGTGAGGCTTATCGCGCGGTTGCAGGCTCAACTCAAACAACAGCAAAACTGAAAGCCACGGACTCTATCTTTGACAAGCACAAAGACTTCCTGGCAAATCAGGATAAATATATGCAGGATCTGGATGACTGCTCAATGACATCAGAGCTTAATACTGATGGTGTGAAACAGCATATTCCAGATTTCAAAGAGTGTACCCGCACGACAAGCGTTAGTGGTACCTATCGTATAACACACCCTTACGTGGCAGGTTTTCTGAGCCACAGTTCAGGCTCTGCAAACATCGAAAGTTGTGGTGAAGCTTGTGTCACCCTGTGGGTGGGTAGGGTCGGTGATAACTACTGGAGTGGCAGATGCAAGATTTATGAGGAATTTACAGGCGTTCGTGTTTATAACCCTCAGGCCATTTCCACCGCCAAATTAACCTATGCAACCTGGGATGACTACGTCCAAATCTATTTAGGGGACGATAAAATATTCGCAGGACCTGTAGCAGGTATGGAAGATGCGGGAACAAAGGGGGAAAAACGTCCTTGGAATTACCATAAAGGAGAGCTTTTCCCACCTGAAACTCCTGGCCCATGCGAGTTAAATACTAGTTGGCAGGTTAACCCAAATGTCGATGTAACCGAAAACTTTAGAAAAGTACAAAGCGGTGATGAGCTGATATTCAAAACACGAGTGTCAGTTTATGGTGAAGGCGAAGGTTACGCTAAGCTTGAAGTTCGATATGACCCATCTAAAGCGGTAAGCCGTGATGAATGGGTTACTGACAATCAAGATGGTTTTAATACCTTCTTAGATGCCGTTAACCAGGGTTACTGTCAGAATTACTCTGTAACCTGTAATGAAACGGTCACACCAGATGCTAATGGTTGTGCTTACATCAACGGCGTGACAATTTGCGAGAATGATCTAAAGCCTTCTCCGATTGCTGGGCTTTCGCCATTCTGTCGAAGCGCCACCGTCGTATCCAACTGTGGTACTGATGGAGGAGTGAACAATACCTGTAAGGACTTCGACAATAACAATGCGTGTCAATTCATAAAGTCCACTTGTTTAACTGGGGCTGCTGGTGGTCAAAGCGGATGCTGGCAGGCAACCGAAACTTGGGATTGCGGCCAAGATGTCACTGTACCGAGCACAACTCAATCTGAAACCTATCAGTGTGCAGGTGCCGTGCAGTGTATCAATGGTACCTGTTTGACGCCGACATCGGAGCCTAGTGGTGATTTTCAAACGGCTGTAGCCATGCTTCAGGCTGCAACCTATGCCGTGAACGAAATGACCTGTGGTGATGAAACCATCAACGTTGACCGTGCTTGCACTCTGTTTAAAGGCGAGGCGGCTACATGTAAAACAGCAATGGGAGGCTGGGTCGATTGTTGTAACCAACCTGTTGATGTTAGTTGGATTGAGTACCTTCAGTTGACCTACTACACCCTGAAAGTTTCCGATGCATTAGCGGTTAAAGCAGGTATGTTTGAGCAAGGAAAAGGTATTTTTGATATGGGCAAAGAGCTTGGTAGCAGCGCACTGGATGCGATCACTAAACCTGCTATGTCCGCGTTGGATAGCTTAACGGGAAATGCAGGCTCTGCGGTAGCTGACAAGGTTGCTGACCTCGGCATCGGACAAGTGATGGATCAGGCTGTAAGCACGCTGACAAAACAAGCAGCACAATGGACGCTGGATACATTCGGTGCGAGTGTTACTAATGCTATATTCCAGGCTGGTGGAACAGCTGCTGGATCTGAGACCGTTGCGGCTGTAGGTACAGATGGCGCATTAGCAAGTTCAGTCGAATTATCTTCGACGCTGGTTAGCGCAGTATCCGTAGTTGGCTATGCTTATATGGCCTATCAGATTGCCAATATCCTGGTGAACATCATCTGGGCATGTACCGCTGATGAGTTTAAGCTGGCCGTCAAAAAGGAGACTAAACTCGCTACCTTCATCGATAGCTGGTGTCAGAGCAAGATTTTGGGGCAATGCATTGAAAAACGCTCCAGCTATTGCACCTTCAACTCACAGATTGGCCGCATCTTCCAGGAGCAAGGTCGTGAGCAACTTGGTATTGGATGGGGTGACAGTAAAAACCCAGACTGTCGCGGATTAACTTTAGAAGAGTTTGGGCGCATCGACTTCTCTAAAGTAGACCTCTCCGAATGGATCGGTTCACTTTATTCCGCCGATTTGCTGCCAACTCCGGAATCGGTAAGTCTCGACAGCATCACTGGCTCCGGGAGTATCCTGAACGTTGATGGCACTCGCAAGAACAGCCTTGAACGCTTCCAAAGCGGCGTTGCCAGTATCGATATCAATGACCTTAAAGAGAAGGCTGGTGATTCAATCCAAGTAAGATAATTCGCTGATAGGCAATAAAAAACCCCGCTATTTGTCATTGGCGGGGTTTCTTTTTTTAACGCCGTTTCTATTTTCTAAATTCTAATGCCTGCCCATTATAGAACACGAAGGGCGCGTGCTCTTGAGAACCAGGAACGAACACTGCTCGCTTGTCTCCCAACTTGGCTGAGAGCGCTTTGAAATGCGTTAAGTTGCTTTTCTTTGCGGACAAATAGTAGAAGCAGGAAGATACAGCGGCTGCTTTGTACTTACCTGGATTTGCCATTTTAGGCGGCTTTGGTAAGTGGCTGGTATCTGACATTGAAAGGTTTGCAAGAAATGTCCAAGACTGGTCCTTACACCCTTTGTAATCGTTGTACCCATCCATACGCATCATTGCTGGTTTGTAATCTGCGTATACATCCTTCCATTCAGCCTCTTGGTCTTTGTCTGACCATGAAGCAATTCTTGCTAGCCCGTCACCTTCAGGTCGTGGTTTTTTATCTGTTACAAAACCTACGATTGCTGAAAATGGGTCGTTAATAGCTAACCCAAGAGCAACTTCCGTCAAGCCACCATCGGTGTGCTTAGTCTCACCGAGATCTCCCGCTTTGACCGGAGTCACAAGAGGTAATGCACGCCCATCTTCAGTTAACCGGTTATAAATGAGGTAGTCATCGCCAGCGTCTGTGATTTTAAATAGGTTCATGGCGCGGGCGAACTGCAACGCTTCAGATGGATTAACATCTACTGGCATCGGTTCAGGTTTAGAAGCGCAACCCGTCATTGCCATTACCAGTGTGATCAGGGATGCGGTCAAAATCTTTTTCATGTTAAGTACCTTTGTTTTGTAGGGTTTCAGGTAAGTAATTCTTCGTGTTGAGATCATAGTAACCCCGGCTCAACAGCTGACGAAGGGATCCACGCAAAAAAATCCCTTATTTTTGAAATAAGGGATCTATCACTAAACATTTAATTTAAATTGAATCTTTCCAAGCTATTAGCACTTGTTCTTTACTGCAAGATACCGTTTTTGTGCAAGGAACTCGTAGTGCTGGTTCAAAGTTCCCAGGTACAAATTCCCCTGGGCGTGGAGTGATTTCCTGTTCCAATATAGGGTCATAGAAAATAAACGGCACGTTCACTTTGTTTACTGCCCACCCCCAACCAACTGAATCTGGAATGATGAACCCCGCTGTGGAGGAAATGTCTTTCACAACAAGGCGTTTTCTGAACTCCCCAAACTTTGAGCTACAAAGTTCTGGTGTATCCAGCTTCTGACACAGATTCACACGCATGTAGCCAGGGGCCACTAATTGACTTCCTGGTAATGTGCTGAAGGTGCAACCTTGCATAACGAAGGCCGATAAGAGTAATAGCTTCAAGCAGTTACGCATTAATGAGCCTTATCTTCACAGAATGGACATTTCTGCTTTTTGTTGGAGCGGTCGCAATCGAATGGGGAAATAAAGGACATTTTACAGTGAATGCACTTTATCATTCGGATCTCATCGGAGCGAAAATCGCGGGCCAGTGTCCAGGCCTCATTAGGATGCAGCATAACATCAGCGGCAATCGAGGGACGGAATCGAATGTTGAGCTCACGATAAACCTCAAAGGAATCCACAACTTCGTTGATATCATCTTGGTTGCTGGGGTCTTTAGCCCGGCGTAAATAGATGCTCATGAAGTTAGTTGCTTCCATTTTTTTAGGCTGCGAAGCCAAGAAGGTTTCTGACAGTTTTAATCGCCCTATAGCGACCTCATCCTGTCCGAACTGCTTCTTCAGATGATCTATAAGGCGGTCGCTGGCGTTCAATGAAGTCGTGATAATACGACGACGGAAGCCCAGTTTTACCATGCGTTGTGCCAGTGCAAAGACATCTTCATCTTTTACGAGTGCTGCTTTCATAGTTCTGTGCTCCAATGTTCATAACGTAATTGTAAGTAGGCAGGCAAAGTCATGTGCGGGTTGTCACTGCCAAATACTGAACTCCACTCTCCAGAAGCGAGCTCTCTGAGCGATCTAACTGGCTTGATATATAGTTCACCTTTGATGATGGCATCAATGGTTTGACTATCGTCAAGACGCTCAATGAAATTCAATGCTTCATCAGAGCCTAGCCAATAGAATGACTCCGCCAGCGTTCCGTTTAGAATTTTCACCCTGATACTGAACACGAGAAGCGCCAGCCGGAGGATGTAGGAGTCATGCCGGACGAAGTTATCCACCTCGGTGAGTTTACGCCCAGGCATGTAGTCAACGATGAAAACAGGTACGTTGTAAGATTTAACAGATTTTGTCAGTTGAGCCAGAAGGTCTTTGTCTTTTAGCACGGAACGATCATCTTCAGACAGTACAAATGGACTGCGGAAAAAAGATTGCGCACGAGTTTCCAAAGAAGCTGCAAAGCTCAATAAAGAAATATTTTCATTAACCATTTTCAATCAGCCTCTTCCAGATCCTGAGCACATTCGTTCCGTAGTTCCGCGCCTTTTCGCGCAGTTCCGGGTTCGGTGTGTGATAACTACCAATCGCTAAAACAATGTCATCCGGGGAGTTCTTGATAGCGTTGCATAACACTTTCGCGCCCACGCGGATGTTGGTGTCTACATCCAGAAGATCTTCTGGCTTGCTGACGTACCTGCCGTTCCAGCGGTAGTTGACCTGAGAGATTCCGATATCAGTTACGGTAGACGCAGCCATATAACGCTTAAGCGCTCTTTTCGCATCTTCATAATTTTTTGGATAGTAGGCACCGTAAACTGCATTATTCAGTGCCCAAGGACTTGGAGCGACAAAACCGCCGCCACCGGCACGCTGCTTACTCTCCCACAGAGCTACAGCGTATAAGAGATGTGGATCAAGACCGCATTCATTCTTGGCATGTTTTTCCCATGCCGTTCCTCTTAAATCAACCACTCCAGCATGTGCTGGCATGATTTGAGATGAGAGGATTACTGCTGCCACACTGGCGCTTAACAGTAACTTACCCATTTTTTTTACCCCCAATCCAACCAGAGAGGCTTAGCCTAAGCGGAACCGTTTACGCGGCAGCGCTTCCTCTGTTTGAACCGACTTTTCAGCGTTTACATCGGTATCCCTCTCAGCGGATTGAGTGCCCACTGATACCGACAATGTTTTTTCGCTTCCTGCCTCGCTCTCCATCGACACCGCCCCACACGGCTCCAGAGACTCAATAATGCTTCCTGGTATAACTGATACAGCTTCTACTACTTGTGATGCCAACGACTGAGTAACATTTTGTTTCATTAACTTTGGTTGGCTTTCAGAATAAGACGATTGTAGACCGGTCCCCACCGGCGACGAAATATTCTGCCCTCTTTCTTCTCCTTTTACCAATTTTTGTGAACGCTGCTTATCGTTACCTTTGCCTTTCTTATAAATGGCGGGCGTTGCTTCACGCCCCAACCCTTCGAGATAAGCCCTGTTCGCCAGAGCTACCAGTGCGCTACTTCTTTTGCCTGGCGGACAGGATTCAAGGTACGCAGCGAGCTCGGGACAAAGAATGTCATTAATCGTCACCCGTAACTGCATGGCGCATCCTTATACGTTATGCGTCACCGTAGATGACAGTGTCAACGCCATAGTTCCAAAAACCAATTGCGTTACTGGCGACCGGATTTGGGCTCGTCACTACGCGGGCATTCTGGAAGGCTTCACGCACGGCCAACTCGTAGTAGGGAGCCCCGCCACCTGCTGTCACAATGATGTGGATAGCCCCCAGCGATCGGACATTTTTACGTAGCTCTTTCACTACGCCACCCGCAATCTGAGGAATGACTCTGCTAAGCAGCGGTTTAACTTCAATATGGCGCGCCCCATTAAAGAAAGTTGGCGCATCTTTACGTAATGCAATTTCGACCATTTCCGGCAGATCGTCCCGGCGCTCATGCGGATTTTCTTCATTCAGCGTGCGAACAATCCCTTCAATAATCGTGCTAGTGGCTTTCAAAGAAGAGCCACTGGAGCCCATTACACGACTTCCGTTACTGAAGGCGACGTAGTCCATCGAGAAAAAGCCTGGGTCAATAACCAGAATATTGGATTCTGACAGCTCATCTTCGCTGATGAAGCCTTCGCGGTTCGCAACATCGTTGATGACACCGACTCCTTGAGGGATAACCATGACCTGCTTGACCGTTACTTTCGTGGTCGGATTAATTGCGAATGTTCCCGTCAGTCTCGCGACCAATTTGGAGCGCTCGTTATCGTCGCTAGCAAGCCTTACCGGTAAACCTGTCACTAAGAGGTCAACGGTGTTCCCGACTTTTTCCGCAATCTTCGCCAGAGAACCAAAGTACAATGCCATATACATTTCAGTGGTGTGATAACTGTCGTGTAATTCACGTCCGTCTGGGCGGTCGGTAAATGCTCGCCACATGTTTCCGTTCGGGTATACGGTGACTTCGTGGGCGCGATTGCGCTTCACCAGATTCACGTCTTCCTCTTCTTCCGTCGTGGCATACGCCGGGAAGATTGAGACATCAGGTACGGAAGCAAAAGCATCGCCAGTCGCAATTTTGACGTTGCTATAACCAATATCCACACCACATACGATCGCGTTTTTCTTACTCATTTGTTAACCTTTTATTAACATAATTACAGCTTGTGACACCCTTCAGCCTCCCCTCATCCTTGCCCGCTCATGCTGTTGGCAAGGTGAGGCAGTCGTGATATCACCCCGAAAAATTCGTTCGCCCCGATACAATTGGGGCACATCATATCTATTCAAAAATCACAAAACACCCTTTTTCATCGACAAAACGAGGACAAAAAAGGCCTTAATTTACGTCTACATTTAGCCGCGTTTTAAGGCTAGATTTAGCCCTCATTCAAGGCCTGATTTATCCCTAATTTATGGCTAGTTAAGGCCGCAAATTGGGGCTATCCGTTCAGGGCCAATCCTTGTTATCGACGCAATTTAGCTCCCCTGTTTTATCATGAGCATCTCCGCTGACGAAATAACCTAACCTAAATTTCGGTCAAGTTTTCACCGGTTGGAACGAATTATTTTGATTGAAGAGACCCACCAGCGCCCACCTCCATTCGCGGATATTTTGACCGCAATCTGCGCTTTCCTGGTTGTGAGTTTTTAGACGGCAAGAAGGAAAGCGCCCCGTTTTGAGGACGAAAAACATTGAATTGAAGTGTCGTTTTAGTGCTTAGTGTGCCTGGTGATTAGAAGGTTGAACGGTTTTGAACTCTCATGCCTTTCTTTTCGCCATGAGAGTGCCAATCAAGGGAAATGCCACAAGAGAACTCTGATGCCATATCATATACGGGATTGGCTCAAAAACAGTGATTAGGCCTCTTCGGGTCCCGAAAACCGAACTTTTTGCAAAAAGGCATTTTCATGTGGCAACTCAACAACTCTGATGCCTTTCTTTTCGCCATGAGAGTGCTAAAACAGAGAAAGAGTCCATGAGATCACTCAGGCGGCGTAATAATATTACTGTTTTTTTGGTAAAACTGATTTTTTGAGCCGATTTTGGGTGTTTTTGCTTTAGCCGGAAGAGATCTCATGTGGGGTAATAATAGGGGTTCCGTTTTTTTGACCTTTTTGAATTTTTAATGTGAGGGTAACTCGATGGATGTGGAAAGCTACATCAAGCATCTGGAGGAAAGCGTTAAAGCCCTGGATAGATCGGCGGATGTTTTGACTGCCGAGCTACAACGCTGAGAGAGGATTTTTGGAAGCTAGCAACCGCTGGCGGTGAAAAAGCGCACTACTCATTTAACGTTGTTAAGCAGGGTCCATCTGTTCGGATCCGCTGGGCAAGGATGACACCATTGCGAAAAGCGGGTGGGGAAGTTGCAAGGGTGGTTCCGAAGTATTTGAAGGTGAACAAGGGGGAGAGTTATCCGGCAAAAGTTTTCACGGATGCAACACCCCGTGAATTGACCCTCATTGTTACCTACGAACCGCAGCTTAGTTTGATCCGTTCTGAGATGAAAAAGAACCGAGCAATTCGGCAGCTGTTATCTCGGCGGATAACGGAGAGCAGGAAGCAGCTTTAGCGTGGGGCTTTAGTTGTGTGAACAAAACGACTGGTATGGTTAAAATTAACTTTAGGAGAAATTTGAGTATGTCTCACGAAATCGTTAACACCCATGCAACAACTGCGATTGGTGAAATCTGCGCCAACTTCACTCGCAATCTGGGCACCAAACACGAAGAGTTGCTTTGGGGGATTAAGGCGACTCGTAACATTCTGACTGGGACAGTGGAAATCGTTAATGCTATCGCGAATCACAAGAAGGTCGCGGCAGTGAAGGTTCTGACTCAGGCCGATAGCGATCAGGCTGCACTGGACGTATTTGCGAAGGGACTTCAACGCAACACTCTGGTATATATCCCTCATGCTGATGATTGGGATCAGGATGTGCTCTTGAAGGTGATGTCGCTTTTCGGGGCGCGTCAGTCGAAATGTATGCTGGGCTTCACTGAGCCATCCCGCTTGTGTTTCGGGATCTACATGTTCCTGGTCAGTTATCAGATTGATGCTGAGTACAAGGTCTCACGCTGGTCTCTCAACATGAGCGCACCAATCCACGAGCTTGCTTCCCTTAATTAATTTAACGCATCGTCTTAGCACATCTGAAACCGGGCACCGTCCCGGTTTTTTGCACCTAAATTTAACCACATCTACTTTTCTCAAGTGAGCCTTCAGGCGATCAGTTAGTGAGCCTTAGGCGACCCTCGGGCTTTCAACGGACCCTGTGGTATCAGGAATGAATTCGGGATAACCGGGTTTGTTTTTTTGCGGAGTCTGTTAGCGAACGGGAAAGGTGGGGAAGTAAACGAAACGAGAAGGCGCGCGTTTGTTTTTGTTTTGTGCATCGTATGGTGGGCTGTGGCGGGTAAGCAAAGAGAGAGCACGGGCGTGATTTGTTGTTTTGTTTTTGTTGTTTCTGGTGTGGATATTACGGGCGCTAGATTGGGTGGGAATATTTCTAGGGCGTAAGGCAATCACTTCGCGGGTCGCGGATGGTGGGTTCAGTATGAAGTTTATTGGAGCAGGATGCCTCGATAGAACTTCCTCCGGGGGTTGTTGGTGGGTGTGATGTCATTTTGGATTTTGGGAAGGGATTTCCTCCGGGGGTTTTTGTGTTTTTTGGTTTTCCTCTGGGGGTGTTGGGGTTTTCAGCATTTTTTCCTCTGGGGGTATTTGGCGATCTGGTTTTATGTCCGACCAAAAACGGGCGCAAAACGAGGTGGAAAACCTTTGCCTGAATATTACCCCTGCCATATTCTGCGCTTTGTTTTTCCTCATGCTGTTTTACGGTGCCAAAACTATGCTGCTTATGGGTTGCCTGGCACTCATGGTGGGAAAGAATGGATAGCTTTACGTTGCGGTTGGTTGGCTATCATGCAGTTAGTTTTCCAGATTTCACGTAGCGCAATCAGGGTGGGATGGATGCTTTTTCGGAAGATGACCTACTGAGGTGGGATAAAGCGCCTTCCTGTTTTGTTGTTGTGAATGAGTCGTAAGAGTGGTTTGCCAACAAGAGTATTGCTTACGTTATCCGTGGGGGATGACGCAAGCGCAACGCGATCGGGACTACCGGTCTGAATTTCAAAACATGGGGGTAAGATGAATATCGAAACGCAGAAGGTGCAATCTGAACCAGGTATGTTTGGTAGTTCACTTCCAGCGCCAGGGTCACTGTACTGGTTTAACGTCTCGTTACTGTTTCTGGTTGTAGCGGGTATGAATGCTCTGGCTGATGGGGCATTTCCGAGCCTGTTTATTTGTTTCGCTTTGTTTGGTTGTGCTGCGTATGGTTGGGTTCGGCCATTGACGAACGGAGAACGACGTTTGGTATCCGTACCTGGTTTTTTGTTTTATGCCGGTTGCATGTGGGCGATCATGAATATTCAGCAACATGTGTTACATGAGCCGATTGGGTTTACTGGGACCCTATGTGTTGTGTTGAGTTCATTCGTCGGATTCTATTTGGGTCGCTATACCCGAATTGGGCGTTTCTCGCTGAAACCTCCGACCGTGGAATAATGCGAGCGATAAGCTGGAATAGAAACCGCCTTCATCTGGGCGGTTTTGTCATTTTGGGAACCGAGAACAGGAAAAGAACGTGTTGTTATCCTGTGAGGGGTTGGCCGAGAGAATCGCTGGCAAGTTTGTTTGTCAGAGGATGGCTGGTGGTAGGATTAACCCCAGACAAAAACTCAACAAGGGAGATTCGAATGGAGTTGGTAGGTAAGGTGAAAACAGCAAATGGTTATGCGAGTGCATCGGTGGAGGCTACATTTAGCCGATCGGTGCATGGTGAGTAAGTTGAGTTTCTGGTCACCCGGTCTATGACAGACCATCATCTGGTGGTGACGCATAAGGTTTCTGGCCGGATGGTTTGCCCGATCGACTTCCTGGCAACGGCGTTGGAAGGGGCCGAGTCGGCAGGCCGTAAAGCGCTGGATGCGTTCTTGTTCAGTGTAGGGGAAAAGCGTTTTATGGACGCGGTGGGTCGTTCGGTGGCTGCATAATGTGGATCGGAGGAGGATCAAGATCCCCTCTAATTTGCCCTCAGGGCGACTCAGGGCGATTTATGGATTTAAATCTATATACGATTGCACTGGAATCAATAAAATGCGTCTGAGAGCCTCTGAGGCGTTTTTTAGCGTCTCGCGAGTGCTGTTAGATCTGAATTCAAATTTGGATGGTGCTATGCCTGGGTGTATTCATGCCATACAGAGCGAAAAGCGGATTGAGGCCACCAGCGATGGGAGCACTATCCTGGAGCGTTTGGAGTCGGTGGGTATTGTGGTTGAGTACCAATGTCGCGAAGGCTACTGCGGTTCGTGTCGAGTACCTTTGCTGGCCGATACTGTTGAGTACGTGACTCAGCCCCTGGCTTTTGTTAATCCGGGTGAGGTGTTGCCTTGTTGTAGTCGTCCCCGAACTGACGTCAAGTTGGATATCTGATCGGTTTCGCTTTATGCTCGGTGTGTCGGTTAGCCCCCTGCTTCAACCGATAATTCATACCCGGTATGATTAAGCGCCACCTGCCTCGGTGGCGTTTTTGTTTCTGACATTTCGCATGCGAAATCAGATGTTATCCCTTCCCCGAAAAATGATACTTTTTTGTGCCCGTTCGCTATTCGTCAGCTAAATGCCCCGTGATAGTTTGAGTTCAAGTTAATCAATCACGGAGCTACCAATATGGCACTTTACCAACCGCATCAAGTCTTGATGGCATTTAGCGATGACTGCTTCAGTACCATCCAGGGGGCATGGCGTCCCTTCATCATGATGGCAATTGTGATGATTGAGTTGGCGCTGGTGGTTTGGCTCCATGATGGCAGCGAAGAGCTTCCGATAACGTCCTTCCCAGCATTGGCCTTTTCTCTCATCAGTAGCGGAGTTTTAGTTTACGCCCTTCACCTATTGCAGGTTAAGCGCCGGACTAATTACCGTGTCTATCTTTCTTCCGTACCAGCGGAGCTCATTACATTAAGCGCGGAAAAAATGGATACAGTTTCCCGCAAAGAAATTGCCGATTGGCTAGTTGCTCAAAAGGTGGCGCTATGACTTTTCTGGGGATGCAGATAACCGGACAGCAAGCTGAATTCATGCAGCATGCGTTAGGCATCCATGAAAATAACCGAGTCAGCAATCGTAACTACTTTCTCGCCAGTGGTCGTGATGTGGAAATTTGGACGGCGCTGGTGGATGTTGGTTATGCCACTGGGCAACCAGCTCCGTCTTGGGTGGGTGGAGGTACCCTGTTCACGGTGACTGAATCCGGTATAGCGATCGCCTTAGCGATGTTGCCGAAGCCCAAAAAAGTGAAACGCAATAATCACTATCCTCAGTACCTGAATGCGGATTGTGGTGACACCTTCAGTGAGTTTCTGCTGGGGAGTCGCGCTCCCCTGGTTGAGCATCGAACCAACGGCGAACTGTACGAATATCGGATGTACCGCGAAAAGTATTGCGAATACTACTCGTATCTCGGGCGGGACGTAGAAGGTGATTGGTCTCCTACCCAGAAAGCGGCCAAAGCAAGTTACAAACTGGCATTAAAATCAGCGCAAGAAAAGCGCAAACAAAATCGGAGCGTTCATGACACTGCCCAAATACACTAAAGAGCAACTCAAAGTCCTTCAGGCCGATACGTCGGGTAATCTGACCGTGTTAGAGCGATCGCTGGTGGCACAGTTGTTGTCCTCCATGCACCTGCCGGTAAAGCAAAGCTTCGCACCTGATTGGATACTCACTTACAGCGGTAAACGCTTTTCCTTCCTGGACATCGACCCGGAGGCAATCGACATTGGAGACATTGCGACGGCGTTGTCTAATATCTGTCGGTTTACCGGCCACCTGGATCAGCATTACAGTGTGGCGCAACACTGTGTACTGGTCAGTCATTTAGTTGAGCCTCATCTTGCGTTTGAGGGGTTGATGCATGATGCCAGTGAAGCATATTGCGGTGACGTGAGTAGCCCCCTTAAGGCACGGTTACCAGATTATCGGGAAATCGAAGGTCGCGTCGATCGCGCTATCCGGGCAAAGTACGGATTACCGCTGGTGGAAACGCCGGACGTCAAGGTAGCCGACCTACGAATGCTCGCGAGTGAGATGGGTATGTTTGGCCGTCATAGCGCGCAGGCGATGCCAGACCCCGATAAATATCCACCAGCTGACATCATGGGTTTGCGCCTTCTCCCTGCGGAGGAAGCCCGGCTTGCATTCCTTCAGCGATTCGAATTGCTGTATCAGTATTGATTCCAAAAAATAGAGCCGAAATATTATGAATGCGATATGCTTCGGCTGATTATAATTCAAAGAGGTTGATACCAGATGAAGAAGCTAATTTTAGTATTATCACTGTTTCTCGCGTTACCTGTGCTTGCACAAACCGAGACGCCATCTCCTGAAGGTGACTTTCCTAAACTTCATCTGAACGAAGAAAACGAACAGATCGCTCGCAAGGTTGCATTTGATTATCTGGCTAACGCTAAGATTTTCATTTCCCAGGGTGTGGTCTCTAAAGACACGGTGACTTATGAAGCTATCATCGCTGATCAGCGGTGTACCATTGAAATGGAGTTAAACAACCTACCGATTGAGCGATGGCTCGTGAAAAAACTCGACTGTAAGAACTGATCCCCATCGCCCATCCTTAACGGCAGACTTAACCATGATGAGGTTTGCCGTTACCCTGTCCCAAAATCCGCATCAATCTATCGTACCAAAATTTTGTTGCCCTTTTGGCTTCGTCAGCTGCTGAGGTCATGGTTAACTATTCACACAAGAATAATTAACAAATGGAGTAACAATGTTAAATCTAATTGCCCGCCTGGCAGAGACTGGTCATCAAGTTTGGTTCGGTGAAAGTGACACGGTGACGGTAACGCAAGTTAGTGGTGAATCGCGGGTGGTTCTCGAAAGTATCATCGCTACCGATCCGGCAGCTGTCCTGAACCTACTATCTCGTTATGGAGCCAGCGTTAAGGCCGTAGATGATAAGCTGCTAATCTGGCGTGACGAGAACGGCGATGACTGGGCCTGCGATCGAGGTAATCTCTATCGTGGTGTACGTGATGAATATGGCGTTCGCTGGGAAGTGAAGCTGATACATGGCATCACTATCCATTCCCCGTTCGATGCCGTGTTCTGGTTTGCATTACCCTGGGTTTCCCGCGTTGATGTGAATGTCCATTTCATCGTGGGTGATCCGCTGGTGGTTTCCGCCCCGGCCTACATTACGCTGAATGGTCAATTGGACAAAGATCAGGTTATGGCCTGGGTGAAACTTTCCGGCATGCAAAATGCCACCCGCATTTCCGAACTGTAATACGCCATCTTAACTATGGGGGAAGCTCCCCCATTTTGTAACGCACTCCCCTATTCAAAAAACTATTTTTTTTCTTCGATTCGCTTCGTCAGCGGTTAACCGTGAGTGATACTGTTTACAGAGGCAGTAAACAAAACGAATAACATCTATCGAGGTCATCACAATGAATCTGAACGCTATCAGCCAAGCCGCAAAACGCCCGAACCAGACTCCGGCCCAATTCATGCGTATCGCCAACGAGTCAGACCTGTTCAAGAAGGGTCGCACTTTGTGGTATCACTACAGCCGTAGTTTTGGTTTTGAGCGTGAACTGGTTCGCACCAATACCTTGCGCCTGGCACAAGGCAGCGGCCTACCGGTTTCGTTCGTTGAGCGTGCCATCAATCATTATCTGACCCACTGATCCACCAGCGTAAGGACAAATGCGATGAGCGCTATCAACGGTACTTATTGGGTCAAGAACGGCCACACCTTTGGTTATACCTTCCCTGAGCAACCAAACATCTTGGGTGTTCTGGCAAGCAAACCACAATTGGGTGCCTGCCTGTCTATGGAGCCGCAGCTGATCACCCCTTCGGATGATATGCGCAAAGCCACTGTGCAGGACTTCGACTTATTCCGCGTTGTTGTCGCTTCAGACTTCAAGCCTGAGTAATTCTTTGGTGCTCTTCGGAGCACCTTCTAATTCGAGAGACCGTCATGAATAATGAACTGAAAGAGCTGATCGCTATGCTCCTGGAAGATGCAAAGCGTATCCAGCAGCTGGAACCAAATGCCGGAACTGCGGCGCGTATTGTAGCGGCACAGAAAGTGCTTACTCGCGGTGATGATGAATATGCGCTGCCCGTGCTGGTGGCTACATCTTACCGTCTGGCTCTGGCTGAGGCGGGCTACGATTACTCGGTCAATATTGACGGCTCTTTGGTGGTTAAGGATCCGATTGCGTGCAGTAACGGTGCTTGCAAGTGGGTGGAGCACAAAGACGTTGTTCTACGTAGCAACAACGATGTTATCCGTTTCATTGAGAGCAGGAACTAGGAGGCCTTATGTTCCCTCAGGATGTCGAAGTACACGCACACCGTTACACTCAGGCAGGTGGAAAGCGCATGGTGCAATACAGTACCCCTGGTAATAACGGTTGGCTGATCACCAATGGCGATGCAACTGACTTACCCGATGTGCAAGCTCGACATATTGCGTTGCTCAACTATGCGCGCGATAACGGTACGTTAGTCAAAACCAACGCCTAAAAATCGATTTCAAAATAACGCTTTCCATACCCTGCTCGGCAATCTGTCGGGTGGGGCGCTTGCGTTTTAATCTCCAGATTTCGCATGCGAAATGTTGCTCATTTTCCGGAACGCTTTTCCCTGAACAGCCGGTTTTCGTTCCTCTATTCTGGCGCTGAAATGACAGTAAATTAATTATTCAAATCAGCAATAATTGTGCCCCAATCGCTTCGTTGGCGGTGAGCCTCATGGGAGAATTTAGGCAGTGAACAAAACAAATAACATGAGGAAATATGATGCATACTTTATCCGACCTTCTCCACTACGCTGGCGTTACCTCTCATAAACTGACTCTGCTTTCCATCCGCGATTATAACGCCTGTTGGGGTCGCACTGGTCGCGCCATACGTCCTTTTCCTCGTTACACGGTTTGGTATGACACTGAAGATCAGAATGACCGCATCGTATTCACCTTTGAAGCCGTCCTTAACACTAAGCGCACTGCACCAGAAAAGTTGGCAGACATCAGTATTCAAATCAGCCATCACAGTGACTGGGATCCTGTGAAGCGCAAGCTGACTGTCTCTCACCCTGAGCGCTTCCTGAAGGTCGATGGTATGGCAGTAGGTGCTGCTGAGAAGACTAAGTCATTGTGGAAAGAAATCACTGCACTGACTGAAGGCCTTCAACGACATGAAAAACTCAGTTCTTATGAAGTGACATTCCTTGCACCGTAAACATTCAACTCAGACCGCTTCGGCGGTCGCTTACCCTATTCCGTTACTTACAGTGAGGTTCCGATTATGGCTCATATTCAATTCAATAACGCGCAGGAACAAGCGCTCTTCGATGCTCTACTGGCAAGCGCCCTTAATGGGGTATCTACTTCGATTTGGGATCAAAATAGACCCAACGCCCCGCGACAAGAAGACGTGGCGAACGTGGCTTTTGCTCTGGCCGCTGATGCGTTTGAACTGAGAAGGAAATACTGCAAGGTTACAGGGGAGTAGTTCTGAAAAGAGAGGCCACGGGAACCCGTGGTCTCTGAAGCGCAATTAACCCTTAATGACGCCTTGAACAATGAGGCTGGCTGCATCCACAGATACATCACCTTCCACTGTTCTGACCCATACCTTGTGATCTGCATCTGGTGCGCGGTCTGTCACTATCGTACCGACCTGACCGTCGAACTGAACTTGCACACTCCAAACTGGACTTGCGTTTGCCGCTTTTTTCTTGTTTTTGCTGGTGGATTTCGCATGCGAAATTTTACCGTTCTTTTTGCTCTTCAGCCTATCCAACTCGCCTTTCGCGTCTGTGCGGGTAAGCCCTGAAGTGCGTGCCTGGGACGTTAGCTTGTCGGTGACTTGCGGGCTAAGCTCACTTATCTGAGTTAGCGTATACGCGAGATCAATATCAGAAGTGACCCCGTCACGTAATAACTTGATCACGGATTCCGGAGCGTCAACCAAGCGCAGGTGTTTGCTGATGTATGAGGTTGGCTTCCCCACGGTCTTAGCGATGTCCTCTCCTGACATATTGTGAAGGCGTTTCAGCTCGTCAAAGGCCAGTGCAGTCGCCAGTGGTTTAAGGCCAGACTGCTGAAGGTTTTCTATCAGCTGACCAATGATGCGCATCTTGTCGTCTTTGGGTGGAGTACCGACATAGATATCAATGTGTGAATCACCACGCTTCTTAGCGCTTCTCCAGCGTGTTTCCCCCATCCAGATACGGTAACCATTTCGGTCGCGAGGAAAGCAGCGCGGCGGTGTGAGGATACCTACTGTTACAAACGAGTCGGCCATGCCATCAATCACTTCATCATCAAAATCCTGATCTGGACGAACCTGAGTTTCTGCGTAAACTTCGGTTATCGGGACACGGACGATTTGACCTTCAGCCTCAATTTCTGGCCGAGCTATATCACTCATGATCTGGTGAGCCATCCCGTCCCGTTTATCAAATTCAGGGGACTTGTTCTCAATTACCTGATTCACGCCCTCAACGGCAGCTGAGTTCTGCTTATTCTTCATGAGTGCTTTGAATGATTTTTTCGCCATCTGAATTACCCTACCAATTGAACTATTTTTTCTGCTAATGCTTGATACTGGATCGCAGGTCTAGATTTAGAGTCGTATTCGCGGAATGTCAGGCCAAGCTCTATAGCCTCTTTCGCGGTTGCCTGTGCGAAGGAGATATAGGCAAGGATGTAGTCTTTGTTGTAGCCCTTCGATTCGAGTATCTCCACCAGCATGTTTAGGTTGTGCGTATCTACTGCGCCCAGGTAACCGTCAAACAACGGTTTACTGTAGTTGGAGACTGTGGCTTGTGTAATGTACGTGCCGAGAAAATGCAGTTTCGGGTTGTAGTTCTTTTTGATTTTCTGCATGTAAGTGATCTGCTTCGCCACAGCGTTACGGGATTGTTTCTCCAGTAGCGTTGGGATCAGCAAGTAATCTGCTGCCATGTGGCTGGCAACCATCACGTTTGAATACGAAGGTGCGGAGTCGATAAGGATGTAGTCGTAATACTCTTTCAACTGCAACATGCGATCACGAAAATCGAACATACAATCTGAGTGACGATAGTTAATTTCATTCAGTTCGCTGGTGGAGCCGAGGAAGTGACGACCGTCTTTAAGCTCTATGGGCTGTATAGTGGAATCAGGGATAAACAACTGGTAGGTATTAGCCTCCCCAGGTGTGAATTCATTCTTCAGCGGTTCGCGTTCAATCTCAAGAGGAAGCTCATCAGGAAAGGTTCTTTCAGTCAGGCCGGTCGTCCAGTCGGCGTCTATCATTAGCACTTTCTTGCCTGCCATTTGAAGGTCATAGGCAATTTCATTTGTGGATTGAGATTTGACCACACCACCTTTTTGACTGCATACAACGATTAGTTTACCCAACGGCTTATCAGCTTTTTTTTCCATGTTCTTTCCTTTAAATTTCGCATGCGAAATTCGGTATAGAAAAATAACGCCCCCCGGTTCTGGCGAGGTTTAGTCTAGTGCTAAACAACCACCAAATGCAGGGATTTGCTCGCTATACCGATAATCGTTATTCTTGAAATTATTCATCTTCTTTTTTAATCATACCATGCTCGTAATAAATATTAACCAGTGTGGTAGATATATTTGACGCCTCACGTTCTACAATGCACTGAAGATGATATTTCGCATGCGAAATTTTGGGCTGAAAACAGTTTTTGGAGTGACGCTCTGAATAGATTTCGCATGCGAAATAATTAAATCCACCAGCTATGTCGTGACTTGAAAAGATTATTTATTTTGAGCTATTTGTCGGCGGACTGTGTTGGTCGATACTGATATCAGATACCCCTTGCGGAGATGCACATGATTATCGGTTCACGCTCTTTCCTGATAAACCACCTGCTGAAAAACTTCACAGATGACCAATCAATCGCGCTCGACATGCTGACCATTGAAAACGTGGGAGAGATAGAAGCTGACCTATCCCTGGAACGCCCATTAACTGAAGGTGAGCGAGTTCACGTTCTGAGTTCGGTAGTGGAAAACTACGATGTGAATACCGGTGCAGGCTTTGACCACGTCCGCAATGAGATCGCCTCTCTACGCATCCCACAAAAGGAAGTCACGCAATGAATACTGGTTTGAAAACCTATTACTGCATGTTGCCCAACGGAAAGGTGCAAGCTCATCAATCTCCGTGGAAACCAACCCATGCAGTGGCTGCGCGAAACGAGTCGAGAGACTGGTATGCACATTCGTGGTGTTCATCTCAATTAGCAGCTGAGCGCTGTTATGAATTGACCCAGCAAGAGCAGGGCGTGAAAGTGGAGGTTCTGCGCGTCACTGATGAGGAGCCTGAGAAGTTGCCGTTTTAATTCTTTTTTAAAAATAGTAATTTTTCTGACCTTTCCGCTTCGTCAGCGGTGAGTGCTGGGTGATACTGGATTCAGAAGAGGTAAACAAAACGAATAACTTAAACGGGGAAATATCATGTCACTGAATCCAACTCTCGTCGCGATGTTCATCTTCAGCAGCTTCAACGAAACTCGTGTTCCTCTCATTAAGCAGGACGATGATGCTCAAGCGCGCATCGACTTTAACGTAGCTGGTGGCGGTGAAATTGAGTGCGCGGATTGGATCCGTGAGCTGGCAATCGACATCGTTGAAGAGTGCGACGAAACCTTCATCAGCAAAGAAGGTCCGGGTATCTGGTATTACGAAGTTGCTGAAGTCATCGGGGCCAAGATCGTAAACGATGCAAACGAAGGACACGTTTACCAATGTGACATCGTTAAGTTTGCGCTGGAGCAGACCATTGCGTGGGTTAACTCCTGAAGTTCATCCACCAGCCGCCTGCGGGCGGCTTCACTCTATCCACTGAGAGCTAAGCAATGGTTATTAGTAAACTCAAGGCAGGCGACACTGTCTGGTCAATCTCACGCACTAAGATGGGAAACACGAACATCCCCACCGTATCCGTTCACCCTATCCAGATCATCGAGGTCAACGAGACCAGCGTTGTTGCAAGCTGGAATCACAACGCGCCAAAACGGTTCGGTCTGAATACGATTAAGGGCTGGAAGAAAGAGAAGCCTGTACTCATCAAACAGTTGTTCGGTAGTCAACGGCTAGCTACCAAGGCCGAGATAGCTGAACTGAAATCCAAGGGGTGACCCCCTGCTTTCACTCCAACCATAAAGCCGCCTAAACTGGCGGTTTTATGTTGCCAAACGCTTTATCAGGCGTGCTTTACGAGGATAATGAATACATGGATGCAGCCAAGGTGGCGAAAGCGAAATGCGTGTCATGAATTTGGCTATATTTCGCATGCGAAA
The DNA here is from genome assembly GCF_001676055.1 of Morganella psychrotolerans. Taxonomy (GTDB): domain Bacteria; phylum Pseudomonadota; class Gammaproteobacteria; order Enterobacterales; family Enterobacteriaceae; genus Morganella; species Morganella psychrotolerans_B. The sequence goes on from NZ_LZEX01000003.1 coordinate 85,835, forward strand.
TCTCTCAAATAACAATGGTAGGGTGCTCATGCAGTTCATGAAGACTTCTTACAACTTTGCCAAGCGTCGCGGCCTTACGCTCACCACTGAGCGTATAGACGGTGCCTACTTACTTTGCATCTGGGAAGAAAACAACGACAGCGAATGGTTGTGTAGTTATGACGTGCTCGCCGATCGTCTGACCTACCGGGGAAATGTCTATCTACCCCTGGAATGTGTGAGCGCCCTGCCGAAAATCATTACCGACGAAAACCAGCTGTGCGCGGTGATCACCTTGATTGCCGATACATTGAAAACCACAGCCTGAAACAGGAAATGAAAATCATGAAAACGTGGATGCCGAACGAAAACATTACTCAGGTCATGCTAGCATTTGGCCCTCCTGACATTGAGAAGTTCTTACCGAAGTGGGATCTCATCCCGGACGAATTCAAGCAAGGTAAAAATCCCTGGGTTGCCTTCGTTGAGCGTTGGTTTTACCAAGGGCTTGAATGTCCACCTGCGGCAAAGGAAGGTGTTGACCTGAAGTATGCATTGGCGCATATCGTGGTGATCCTGAAAAGCTTCGATCCAAAGCAAGAACGCAAAATTGCTGGGTGCGCATACCTCGCTTCGTTGTGGTTTGTCTGCTGAGTTAGTCGTCCAAATTTCGCATGCGAAATGTTTACTTTCCCTGAGAGCCAAAACACGATTTCGCATGCGAAACATTTCAATTCCATTCTCAATTTCGCATGCGAAATGTCTGCTGAAATGCCGTCTGTTTATTTCCCATAATCGCTTTGTCATTGCTGGTGGTACGGTAAAATTAACCCAGTAAATAAAAATCTATGGGATATCGTCATGAGCAACAAAAACAAACTGACCGCTGAGCAACAGACGGCCATCGCGTACAGCAACTTCCTTACCTCGAAGGGGCTGAAGCCGCGTGCGGGTCAGCAAGACATGATCCGCTTTTGCTCAACCCTGATTAACGATATCCCGAAGGATAATGATAAGCCTGTCGTCGGTGTGGTTGAAGCTGGTACCGGCACTGGTAAAACGCTGGGATACTGCTTACCACTGATCCCACTAGCGAAAGAAAAGGGCAAGACCCTCATTTTATCTACGGCTACCGTTGCGCTCCAGGAGCAGGTTGTTGTCAAAGACCTGCCGGAAATCCAAAGCCAAGGTGGTTTGAAATTCACTTATGCAATGGCGAAAGGTCGAGGTCGTTACTTCTGCCGTTTGCGTTACGATGCGCACGTAGATGCGGAATTGAATGCCTATGGGTATGTCCGCGATGACATGAACAGTCTGGGTGCTGAATTTCAAAGTGGTGAATGGACGGGGGAGCGTGATACATATCCGCTGGAACTGTCGGACAAGTCATGGAACAAAGTCAACGCAGTCGCCAGCCAGTGCCCTAAGATTAAATGCCCTCATTACAAATCATGCCCCTTCTTTGCCGCGCGCAGCCGACTGGAAGAAGTGGATGTAGTGATAGCTAACCACGATATCGTCCTGAGCGATCTGTCTTTGGGGGGTGGCGTTATCCTGCCGGTACCGAAAGAAGCCATCTACATATTTGACGAAGGGCATCACCTGACCAGCAAAGCCATTGAGCATTTTGCCGCTAACGCCTCGTTGGATAATACAGCGCGCTGGTTGGGCGAAGTCAGTGACATGGTCATGGATATGCAGACCCCTTATGGCGAGAAGATGAATGACCACGTTTACAAGCTGGTGGGATTGGCGTCGGATACTGCCACTGAGCTGATGTCAGTTCGGGGTACCCTTTTATCTTCTCTGAGCTTCCGGAACGACCACGGTAGCATTGACGTCTATCGTTTCCCTGAGGGCGATGTCCCTGCGGATGTACGCGACCTATTCAAAAACGGCATCTATCTGACAAACCAAATGCAGATCTTGGTTGAGAAAATGACGACTATTATCGACGAGGCAGGGGATAAAGTGCAGGCCGATGATAATGCCAAGCACAAGATGGCGATTGGTGATTTGAAAAACCGTCTGGAAAACTTGTTGGATGCCCTGCAACGATTCTCTGCACCCACGAGAAAGGGTGATAGCACCGTGCCCGTTGCTCGCTGGGTGAACATTAAGCGTGACAACAAATCTGAAGTCATCATTCACAGCAGCCCGGTACATGCCGGTGAGCATCTGAACAGAGAGTTGTGGCAAGAAGCGCATGGAGTGATCATCACGTCAGCGACGCTGCGGACGATGGGTAACTTCGATGCCTACCTGAATGAAGCGGGTTTGGAAAAGGACACACCGACCTTACTGGCGAAAAGCCCGTTTGATTACGAGAACAACGGTGTGCTGTTCGTGCCGAAGATGCGCAGCACGCCGAAGAATGCAGAAGCGCACACAAACGAACTGATCGAGTTGTTGCCTAAATTAGTGCTGCGACGTAAAGGGTGCCTGGTGCTCTTTTCATCCCGCAAGCAAATGACCGAGGTGTGTGCCGGTATGCCGGAGGATGTGAAAGAATGCATCCTGATGCAAACAACAATGCCTAAATCAGAAATCGTGTCACGTCACAAGTTACGTATTGATCGCGGTGAGCCGAGCATTATTTTCGGGATGGCGTCCTTCAGTGAGGGTGTGGACTTGCCAGGGGATTATTGTGACAACGTGATTATTGCCAAGCTGCCGTTTAGCGTGCCAAGTGACCCGGTCAGCCAGACGATGACGGAGTGGATGGAGAAAGCAGGGCGGAACACCTTTGAGGAAATTACGGTACCGCAGGCATGCATCAAACTTATCCAGGCAGTAGGTCGTCTTATCCGTACTGAGTCCGATACCGGTGCAGTAACCATTCTGGACTCTCGTATCAAGAACACTCGATACGGTCAGAGCATTCTGGATTCACTTCCGCCGTTTCGTCGTGTGATCCGTTAATGGTATAGTGGTAAACAAAACGAATGCATGGGTGTGTCATGGAAAAATACGAAGGCGTCATCACGGTGGTATTTCAGTTCGTCGGTAAGGTCGCTGCGCCCTTCGCCACCAGCAACCTGTTTGCCGAAAACTTACTGAAAGGTGAGAAGCTGTGGAATGACCCAGGAACGACTGGCAACCTGATGCTTCAAAAAATTCTGGCTGAGCAGGGCGCGGCTGATCCCAATGATGGCAAGATTCACACCCGAACTGCGGAATTGGAAACGCACAGTGAACGCATGGCCTTCCAGAAGTTGGTGGGATTGCCTCCGTACAGTGATTTAACTAATGCTGTGGCTATTCTGATCGGCGGGTTAGAGAGGGCAGGGCGGTTGATGAGTGTGAAGACAACGTCCGCTACTCCGTTACCCAATGGAGAAACCATCATTTCAACCCGTGATGCTCAGCGCCGTTTATTCTTCATGAACCAGCACGGCATTTGCTTCACGGTAGATAGCCAATTGTTGATTGCTGTCGATAAACTGGAAGACGCAAAGTTCTTCGCCACTGAAGAAGAGTTGGATGCGGCTGGAGTTGCGCGCTGGGGAGAGAACGGCACAGGCCGTTGGCGGGTGCTGGTGGCTACGATCGGTGAAGAGATTTGCGGTCTCTTCGAGTTCGGTGAAATGACCTCCCTGGGTAAGAGACCGGAAGGGCGGATTAACGAACTGTCGATGTAAGGCCAACTCCATCATGTTTAGAAAGCACCTTTTTTGGTGCTTTTTTTTGTTTTTGCTATTCGTCAGCGGTGAGGGTGGGGTGATACTGGTTGCAAGTAAACAAAACAAACAACACAAAGGGATCATCATGAACAATCTTCTTTCTGCTCTGCGTTCCACTGCTCAGGTTCAGCCTGATATCGCAATCCCATCTTCAGGCAAAGTAACTGGCTTCCTGTTCGATGCGTCAAAGATTGGTGGTTTCCGGGGTGAGCACATCGCCGTCTATCCTGCCTGGTCAAAAGCTAACTCACACGGAGTAGCTGGCAATGATGTTTCTCTTAGTGGTGGACGTTCACTTTTTTTCATCCCGACTTCTGGCACTTCAAGCCCTACGCTCTGAAATTGAATCACGCTTCGCTGCCCAGCTTCAGGCCATTGATAACGTGATCGCTGAGGCGGAGAGTCGCCCGTAACCCCCCACATTTCGCATGCGAAATAATACCCGATAACAGAAAAGGAATAGGCTATGCAGACTCATGAATTAGTCACCAAGGCAGAACAACTGATCCAGCGCAAGGATGGGGCACAGGCGAAAATTGTTGCTACCGCGATGTTCGGTACTGGCCTGCATATGTCGGTCGATGTCTTCGTGCTGCGCCGTGACAATGCAGAACAGAATTGGCAGCTTTGCAGCGACAAGCCACACCCAGACTTCAAGACCATGTCTCGCGAAGATTATGTGAAGTTTGGGCGCTCTGAAATGCTGCGAACGGTAACCGCTGGTGAGCTGTTGAAAGTCACTGGGATGATTGGTCAACCCATTGCTAACTACCAATAAACGTCAACCCGAAACGATGTCATGAAATCATTCAAAAAAGCATCTTAAAAAGTGCTTTTTTTCTGCCAAAATCCTTCGTCAGCGGTTGGGGGCAGGGGATACTGAATGCAAGAAAACAAACCAATAACAGGGGTCACCATGAAAGTCATTGTCTTCAGTCTGCCGAATTGCCAGCCTTGCCGAATGACCAAAGAGCGCCTTACCGCGAACGGAATTGAATTCGTGGAAGGTAGCATCGAAAAGCATCGTGAGCTGTTTCGTAGCATGGGTTTCAAATCGGCCCCTGTGGTGCTGGTGGAACCTGATACAGGTATGGCGCTTTCCTGGTCTGGATATCGACCTGAATTTATCAAAGCACTGATCGAAGGCAAGCCCGAAGGTTATGGCATTACGGGTTATGCCCGGATGCGTATTGTTATCGAAATGCGTGAGCCTGAACTGTTTGCGGCTCCTGGTGAACCGAAGTAGGAAGGGGTAGAACGTGAGCCATCAAACTATCGCAATCCCACCAGCATTAGGTCTGCAACCACCAAGTGGTGCGGATGTCGTTTTGCTGTCGGAGCTGACTGAAGCCCTGCTGGTAGCTGAGATTAATGTCGCTGTGACGCTGGAGCCGATCGCCTGGACTCCGCCTTCTGGCCGTGCGGTGATGTACCGACAGGATGCAATCGAAGCACTGTTTAAAGCAGGGATCCCAGTTGACGCTGGTGAGGTTTTGTCGGCCACCAGCAATGACACTCAGCCGATCGACGATGCAGAGCTCGAAGCTTTGTTGGATATGCGTGAAGACATGGGTGGCACTGACTCGTTTTACAAGGCGCTAGATGGCGCACTGGATGGTATTTTGTCACGGTTATATGCGGCTGAGCGAAACGCTAAGCATTAACAACAATTGGGGTAAAGCATGTTGTATGGGCCAAATGGTATCTCCAAGTTAGTTTCAACGCAGGTATTCGGTACGGATGGGGGTTCCTTGTCTGTGGCTAACCTGATCATCCTGGGTTTATTGCTGGTGTTAATGCTGTGGTTTGTCTACCAAGTAGTGCGTGACAAAATCATTCCCGTTTGGGTGCGAGTCATGCTGACGCTGTCCGTTTCCTGTATGTGGGTGACCGTTGCCCGCATCCTGTATCGTAATGTTTGAGGGTTGAGCATGTCACCTGTACTGATGAACAGCTATTTTTGCGGTGCCGGGCTGATGGACATTGGCCTGATGAAAGCAGGTATTCAGATTGCCCAGTCATTCGAACTGGACAAAGATGCTGTTAAAACTTATCGCCACAACCTGGGCGACCATATCAAGCACTGCGATATCACGCAGGAACAAGTGCTGGGACAGGACAGCTGTCATGGCATGTCTTTCACGTATCCTTGCACGAAATACTCTGCGATCGGCGATATCCACGGCACCCGCACTGGTGACGAGCTCTTCCTGCATGCTCTGCGTCATCTGGCCGTTGCCCGGCCTGAATTCTACGTGATTGAGAACGTGCCGGGCATGCAAGCTTTTCCGATCGTCATGGAAGCCATGACCAAGCTGGCGGGCTATTTCATTCAGGTGTTCTGCCCCGTGAAATCTGAACTGTGGGTGCCACAACGTCGGCATCGCCTGATTATCATCGGTACGCGTCGGCCATTTGATATTAGACCGCCTGAAAATGCGCGCCCAATCCCTCTTAGTGCGATTTTAGAGGATAACCCGACCGTTCGTATCCCTAAGTCGGTAGAAACGCGCCTACGTGGCGGATATCGCGATGCACCTATCATTAGCGATCCGGCAAAGGGTGATATTGCACCGACCTGCGTTGCACATTACTCCCGCGACCGCTCAACGCGACTCGTGGTCGATAAACGCTTCCCGCTAGGTGTGCGTCCGTACTCTGTGCGTGAATACGCACGTTTGCAGGGTGTGCCTGACTGGTTTGAGTTCCCAGTGTGCGATACCTCAGCATATAAGCAGATCGGCAACGGGGTCAGTACCTACGTCGGCGAATGGATCGGTAATGAAATGATCCGCTACATGGCGCAGGTGCGTGACAAGTTATCCAGGGGTATCTATCGACCGGGAAGGCTGCTTCAGTAATGAAAAGCTATGATCTGAAGTTCTATCGTGAATTGCGTGCCGATGGCTATGTCGCTATCGCGGCGCTGTATTATGCCCGTAAAGCAAATTACGGGTACTGACATCCACCATACACTGGAAAAACAAAGCCATGACTACTGAGCAGAAATCGTCGCTCGCTACCGGCGCACCTCTGAACGCAGAAACCTGGGCAGACTTCGTGTCCCGCCTGAAATATCACTGTGTTGGAAAGGGTACGGATGAACACTGCACCGCTGACCCGCTGTTTGTCGTGCAAAGAAAGCGTCTGATCACTGGTCTGGATATGGACTATGTCGAAGACTGGCTGGTGGCCGTGGATGATGCCAGATGGTTTAGCCCGCAGGAATACTGGGATGACCTGGATTCAGAAGAGCGGGAAGCGCTTAATCAAAAATGCCAGACCGAGTACCGGGCTGATTTTCTGGCTATTCGCCTCGACCAGCAATGGGATGTGCTCGGCGAGTTGCCTGAGCACACCGTAACTGGCTACGTCTGGGAGTGGGAGTACGTCAACGCGCACCTCACTCGCGAAGCGGCGGACGCCTTCATTCAACGCAAAAAGCACGACTACACCAAGTTGGAAATTTTCGTCGATTCACAGTATTGGGCGAAGGAATTCAACACCATCCGCGACGCCATTTTGACTGGCAAACTGGTTTATCAGGAGAAAAAAGATGACAGTAATTGAGATCCAAGGCCTGCTGGACGACAAGTGTATCCCACGCGATATGCGGGTCAACGAAACGCTGGTCAATTACCTGGCACGTAAACTGGCTGAAGGTGAGCGATTGCGCACTGAGAACATCCAGCTGGTGGAAGAGCTCAAACGCGTGACCGACGGTTTGGAGTTCTTCTCGTACAGCACCGACGGCGGTTACGATCAGCACGACAGCGCCGAAAAAGCCCGGCAAGCCGCTGAAGAACACATCGACTACTACCGGGGTGAGGCCTGTGACGGTTGGTCTGATGAAACCGACCAGGTAGTGTGGGGTATCGTCGTGCAACGTGCCTGTCAGACCGATCTGCGCGAAGTGGGGCCGGAAGATAGCGTGGGCAGTCACATCACTCAGGTCTGTGACTACGCGTTGATGCCTGCGCTGGAAAACAGCCCGACCAAAGGCTACGTCCCGGCGTCTGAAGTTGAACACCTGATGGCTGAAGGTAAAATGCTGAAAGACGCTCATGCCGCCATTCTTGAGCACATCGACGTGACGGACAAAGGCCTGGCAGGTACTGCGGCCATGATCGCCAACGATGCACTCAACAATACGGACTACCAGGCGATTGAACGCGGCCTGCGGAAAATCAGGAAGGATTCCATCGTCGAAGCCGCACACCATGCTGGTGAAATCGCGCAGAAAATGACGCGTGAAAGTAGTAAGGAAGTGGTCAAAGCCGTTGGTCGTCGCCTCTTGGTGCTAGCGGAACATGTAGGGAACGGCCAATGACCGAACTGAAGGCAAAGCTGCGCCGGATATTCGACGGCGATGACATCGACTGCGTGCGTGACCGTACTGGCAAAAGCGACGACTACTGCGAAGGCTTTGTTGACGGTATGAACGATGCGCTTAACCAGCTGGCTGAAGGCGTTGCGCCTATGCTGGCAGGGGCTGAAATCACAGGGCTGGAAAGCTTTGTTGCTCGCATGTACCAGCGAGCGAACCAGCTGGTGGACGACGGCCTGAGCACAACGCTGATTAACCAGGCGCGCTCTGCTGCTGTATTGGCCGAACAGATGATCACCGAACTGAAAGGTGAAGGTGCTCCGCCATAACAAAGTCCAAAGCCGTGACCTGAAAAGCAATAGGGGCGAAAGCCCCTTTTCGTATTGTACTCGTAGAAATAAAAACACTTGTAGAAGTATTAGGCACAGCTATTTAGGTTAGGGGAATATACGACCTTGTTGGATCTCAAACCTTTTTGTATAACAATGCATCATCAGATCTCTATTTGTTTGATAGGGCTCTCCTGCATTTTTACTTACCAAGGCAATATCCTTAAATGATGTTTTATTTAAAAACCCATCATCTAATCGTGATGAAAAATTAATGAATTTTGTAATATATTTATTTTCATATAATTGCTGTATTTCTGCCTTTGCAAGACATTCAATATGCTCACCACAACATTTTAAAAACTCATCCTTCTCCGATTCATTAAATTCAGGAAACATATCAAAATCTACTTTCCAATCGTCATATATTCGAATCTGATTCCAAGCATGATGTTCCATTCCATGAGCCATTATGAAAAATTTAAATGAATCTGTGAATGTTGATGCTGGAAGGACATAATATTCAAGGTCATCATAGACCGTTATTTCAACAAACTCATGGTATTCATTATCAGGTACAATTATGAATGCTATATCTTCAAAATCAAATTTAACGTTTTTGTTTATACGCCATTCTTTTTCCCAACGCATATCATAACTAGGCCCCCAAGCCTCTAATGTAAAGGGCTCGTTAAAAACTAATCGACGAATTGAAATTTCATCTTCTTCATTGATGTACCTAACGGGCCTCATTCCCAAGGATTGAAGAAAATCATGATAGAAAACAATTCCATACTCAGAGTTTCTAGCCTCAAAGTGTTGAGCAACTTCCCCTTGGGTACAATGCGCGAAACTTACAGACTTTATCTCATGAGGAAAGTCCTTTCCCTTTTTAAATTTATTAGCGTAAAAGCCCTTTGGATTTGCAGTTAGTTCTTTTTCTCTCAGCAGACTTAAGAATCTCTCTTTAGCCGATAAATCAACAATATCCTTAAACACTCGTTCTGAACCAACGCCCTTCTCATACCTACAAGATGGATCACTAACTACATGTAAAAAAAATTCAACTTGATAGTCACGGTAACGCTCTAAAATCCCTTCGAACGTTTCTATGTTAGGTTCGAAAAGATGCTTCTCTACAAAAGATATATTACCGTCATTAATAGTGATCATGTTATTTCCAATAAATTTAAACTCTAGAGACTATGCAGATAGACACAAGATTCATATTTTGACAAAAGCTGCCACCTTGTACATCTTGTGTTGGTTCAATGTGCTCTATCAAATAAGGCTTTGTTTTAGGCTTTGCAATATTAGACCATACTTAAGTTTATGTACGTTTCTAATTCATAAGATAACCGGCTTCTTTGGAAGATGCTTTCACTATAGTTTCTACAGCCAGTCGAACAGAAAATGGTATTTTATCGGTATCTAGTAAATGCACCCAGTAGCAAAGATGTGAAGCCCAAGTATCACCATTCTGTCTAGGTTCATAGTCAACGCTGAATTCCGTAATCTCTCGTCCATCATATTCCCAGTTTTCATCGGCCTCACAATAAGCAAGATATAGCTCCTTAAGCTCGTCAAAGAGAATCCCTCCTGAGATGGAGCCCCATTCTTTAATGCTTTCTCTGTGAACCATGAAGTGTTGTATCGCCGCTTTTTTGGATGGGTATTCTTGCCTACCAAACTTCACCTGAACTGATCTGCCCATAATGACCACCTAACACAATTAACCTTAATACTTCTAAGTGTATCAAAATTTAAATGAATCGGTAATTAGTAGACGCCTTCGTCAGCTGAATAGGTGGGGTGATACTGGTTCCACGGCACGCAGCACCGCCACGCAATCCATCAATAATTTATGCGCCACCAGTGCGATAAGGATCAGCCATGAAAAACGAACTTTTGGAAGTTGTCATCGCAATGCGCGACTACATCGATGCGTTGCCGTCTGATGTTGTGTCGTGTCTGCCTGCGATGCCGGGGTTTGACCGCGACTGGGCTCATGAAGTGATTGATGCTGCGCAGCGCGCTGAAAAGAGTCAAACCACTCCAGTTCCCGGCGCTAAAGCATTTCGTGAACAGATCGTGAAATATGTCGGCGGTCTGGGTAGCTCGGTGATTGCGCCGTCCGTGGTGGAAACCATTTTGAAAGCGGCACGGCTTTCCGAAGCTAGGGATGCAAGCGCATGAAAGCCTTATCCATCCGTCAGCCGTGGGCATGGCTGATCACCAATGGTCACAAGGACATCGAAAACCGCAGCTGGAACACTCACCAGCGCGGGCCTGTCCTCATTCATGCGAGCGCTAAGCTGGCTAGCAATGACGACATGGAAGCAGCAAGGGCTATTCTGCGCGCCAAATACGGTAACGCCACCATGCTTCCTGAGCGCAAACATTTGGCCTACGGGGCTATTGTCGGTACTGCCACCATCACAGGCTGCGTTGATGAGAGTTCTTCTCCGTGGTTCTTCGGGCCTAAAGGCTTCGCGCTGGTGGATACTAAACCGCTGAAGCCGGTTCCTATGCGGGGCCGTCTGAGCTTCTTTGAGACGGGTCTTCGTGTTCATCGGGTGTTTAATCTATTGGTGCCTGAAGGTTATACAGATGACACCGAAACAAAGGCGGTGAGCCAATGAGTCGTTTTTTGACCGTCACACTCCTGGAAGACGCCAACGAAGAGTATGTTCATCTCCCTGCGGGTGAACTAGACGCTGGTGGATACACAACCTTGTGTGGCCTTGATGGCGGTCTGAGTGACACGGCGATGGAAACCAAACCAGCACCCCGTGGCACAATAGTTAACTGTCCGAATTGCTGGGCGATATTCAAGACTTGCCGTTCGTTTCGGGCAACCGACTTCGATCCGGCTGTAAAACAGGAGTAATACCCGATGCGGGAAAAAGACATCGTTTATGAGAACGGTAAATTCTGGGTGTTGCGCGATAAAGACGCTTACTTCGTGATGAAGTCCGGCGTCACCCACTCGGAGGGGGATAGTGCTTATGCCCTGACTGAAGATGGCCTGAGCATTGCGATCAGGCGCTGCGACTATCTGGCTGGCCGGGCTGAAACGACTGAGCGGGTGGCTTCGCCAAGACTCTGCATTTCTACATGACAGAAGCTTCTGCCTGGCTGTTGGAAGATCGGCGGGAATACATCCAGCGCGTGATCGTTAAAAAGCTGGTGGACGGTCTGGCCGACATGCAGAAATGGTCTCCTGAATGTGCAACTGAGCCGGGCTCCACCGAACTGAAACAGATGTACACCGATGGTCTGGCCTTCTTCACTGAAAAAGGGTTTAACGCTCATGGGCAGAATTGACAAATACCTGCTCGACCAGTTGCGCCAGCGCAAAGATGAAAAGGGCGAGCTCGCCCGCTGGGTTATCCAGCTTCAAACAGACCTGGACAGTTCCCGCCGTGAAAATGCGACATTAAGAGCAGAGCTGTATCGTGCAACTGCGCCAGAGTTAAAAAACTAATCAGGAAACAACAATGGCAAAGATGAACAAGATCCGCTATCGCACCAAAAAATGGCGTGACCTGAAACCCGGTGACGTTGTGGTGCTTTATAGCTTCAGGAACCCTGTGCATTATGTGATTTTGGGTAGCTCGCTTGAACATACATACGGCTCCGATAGCATCGTATATAACGTGCGCAAGGCTGAAGATGTCGTGATTGAGCGTGAAGTAGGTGCCAACCCTGTCGATGAAGTCTTTGTGCTGGATCCGGCACATCGTGATGGCGTTGTGTCACGTTTAACAAAAGAAGAGCGCTGGGCTGAAATCCACGCAGAATACGAACAAAAAAACCAGCCGGGGAATGCCGACGATGAAAGTCACTGAAACTAAGGTGCTGAGTCTCGAAATTAGCGAATTGAGAAACTTTGACCCTATTCGGATAGTTACTGAAAACTACGAGTTGGGGCGTGGCCGTATCACCATCACCTGTGAAGGCAAAGCGTGGACATCTGCCTGGTTCGCCATGAGCGACCGTTCCATTGAGCAATTTTTCTGTGACTGCGGCAACGACTACCTGATCCATAACATGGCCGGTAACGTGAGCAGTGAAATCGACAATGACAACGAGGCGAACATGCGCTTCATGTTCAGCGAAGTGCTGCGCCTACGCCGGGAAGGGGAGTTGAGTAAGGATGAAGCCCGCGAGTGCTGGGACGAAATCGACGGTTCTGACGATATCAAAAGCAAAGTCTGCGGCTCAAACTCCTGTATCAGCCAGGTGCCATACTTCAGCACCGATCCGTGGTACCTGCCCTGGCCGACGGTGCCTAACCCGGCCTTTATCCGCCTGAACAACATGTTTGATATCGTTCGGGCTGCGCTACAACAACACCTGGCTTTGGCCGGACAAACAGAGGAAGCAGTAGCATGACCGAACGTGAGCAGTTTGCCAAAGATAACGCCATGTCAATGGACTTTGTGAATTGGTTCTTCGACAACAAAAAAGACGGCTGTGGCAACGTCTGGTTCATGATGCTGCGGCCATGTGGGAAGGGTGGAAGGGACTGGCTAGCCAGGGGGCTAAGTCACTGCAAGTTACTGACGGGATGGCACTCGACTTTCATCACGCCCTGACTGACGGCAGTATCGGCAACGACGAACTGGAAGAAATTAAAGTTGGCCTGCGGGCTGCGCTGTGCAACGTTGCCGCCTTAGCTGATATTGTGACGTTGCGGGATGCTTTTGAACGCTGTGAGCAGGATAGTGATAATGGTTCAGCACTAAAAAAATCAGGCCTTGGTTACGCTAATAACGCGGTTCAATCCCGCTGGGAGCAGTGCCTATCCTGCCGGGCTGCGATGTTGCAATTATCAGACTCGGCCACCGACACGCCGTCGGTACAGGAGAATAGCAAACAACTCAATCCCGAAGCGTGGGAGCAACTTACCGATCTGATTGACTCGCCAGCGGCTCCAACGGATGCACTCAAGCAACTAATGAGTAGACCACGCCACTCCGCATAAGGTTGATAATAGACCTTTCCACCAGCAAGCCCGGCTAATGAAGTGTGAAGTGACCCCATAATGTTCGGGCTTTTTGATATACAAAATAACCCCTTTATTGGGGTTTATTTGTATATCAAAGCAATGTATTATGCTCCAGCATACAAAACAACCCCTTGTACGGGGTGATTTAGTCGAGGGTGATATGGAGTTAATGACAGCAGTTAATGTTTTTAACAAATACAGTAAGAAAGGTAGAAATATCTTCCTCACCAAAGATTTAGAAATGCTTTTCCCTGATGAGTCTCCGAAAACATTGCAGAAATCAGTTGACCGGCTGATCACGCATGATGTGCTACGCCGAGCTTCAAAAGGAGTATATACCTATGCTCAAGGTTCATTGGGGCCTTACCCTTTAGAACGCCTGGCCGAAAATATTCGACGAGGCCACTACAACTACATCAGCTTGGAATCCGCTCTATCTCAGTACGGTGTAATTTCACAGATCCCAATCGACAGACTTACGATCATGTCCACAGGCCGGTCTGGAGAGTTTGTGACGCCTTGGGGAGTTATTGAGGTTACCCATACAGCCAAAAAGCCTCCTGAAATCCTTAATACTACGGTTGAAGGAAGGGGGCCATTAAGAATTGCAACAAAGGAGACTGCCATTAAGGACCTAATGAAGGTTGGCAGGAATACACACCTCATCCAACATGAGGAATTAAACTATGTCTGATTTTGTCAATTTTAATGAGCTGGTTGACATCATTGTCACCGAAAAGGACTACGTCGCGAACAGACCTGTCGTAGAAAAGGAATTGCTACATTATGACATTCTTTATGCGCTTTCCGCCGCAGGGCTTTTAAAGCGCATCACATTCCAGGGAGGGACATCGCTCAGGCTTTGCTATGGATCTAACAGGTTTAGTGAAGACCTCGACTTTGCTGGTGGTTGTGACTTCTGTTCAGCGCAAGTGCTTGAGATTAAAGCGTGTATTGAGAAGTATGTTGGTGAGCGTTATGGCCTGGAAGTTGTGGTTAAAGAGCCAAAAGAGTTAAGAAAAGAACCTGATTATTCAGATGTAAAAGTCGATAAATGGCAAATATCTGTTACTACCAATCCAGGAAAAAGCGACCTACCAAAGCAGCGGATCAAAGTGGAAATAGCCAACATCCCTGCATACACCAACACCCTTCGAACGCTCGCTAAAAACTATGAGCAACTTCCTAGCGGCTATTCTGACCTGATTATTCGAGTAGAAGAGCTCACTGAGGTCATGGCTGATAAATTGGTTTCATTCCCAGCAACAACCTCACATATTCGGTACAGAGATATGTGGGATTTGGTGTGGCTACACCAGCAAGGGGCTAAACCAGACGCTGAATTGGTAATGAAAAAGATTGCCGATTATAAAATCAATGATCTGTTTGAGAAATGGCTGCAAGCAAGAATTGAATCCTTGCCTTCATTGGTAGCAAGTGAAGAGTTTAAGGGGGAGATGAAGCGATTCTTACCTGTGTCTGTAGTAGATAGAACCCTCCTTCAACCAGATTTTCTTGAATTTTTACAAATTACTCTTCATGAACTGCTAGTCACCATCCAAACAGATATTTATGGAAGCAAAGATCCGAAGCCAGTAAAGAAATTTGAAATGTAGCACTCCAGCTAAGCCCGAACTTTCGGGCTTTTTTTCGTCACCCGCCTCACTGTTCGCATAATGAAAGCACCTTTTTCACGATCGAGACATCGCAATGACAACTTTTAACTGGAAACCGAGCGAAAGCCGGTGGAACCAAGGCGAGCAACTCTATTTGGGCCAATTTAAGATCGGATCAGCTTACTACGATGCGACGCATACGCGTGGGCAGGAGGCTTATGCTACCCGTTGCAGCCTGCCAGGCCTCAAAGGCGATTTGGGTCATTTCCCTGATATGGCCGCAGCCAAGGATGCCGTCGAAAAAGCGTTGGCCTTCTGGCTGAGAAGGGCAGGGCTGCAATTCACCAAATCCGCCAGCGAAAAGACTAAGTCATAAACCAATAGCAGAGTATCGCCGTCAAAATCGAGAGGCAGTAATGACTTTTAAACAAAGCCGCGAATTGCCTTGGAGAACGGGCATTGCCTTTATCTTACTGATGTTCTGTTCTGGAGTTGCATTGCTCTTCGGGGCGGGATGGCTGATCACGACCGTTATGAATGGGCTTGATATTTTCCCTTATGCGCTCCGTGGGTTTTCATGCCAATGGCAACCTGAACCCGGTTGCCTGACCATCATTGACGCCCCAACGACGTTTTGGGGATATCTCGTTGTTGGTGGAGCCGGATGCATCGCCTTGCTGTTCACCTGCGTATTCGTTGGCATGAGTCTTTTGTCGATGCATACACTGTCACAGGTCATCAACAAGCAACTGGACGGTTTGGATAAATTCGGAAGCAAATTAATCTCGCGTCTGTTCAAAAAGTAATTTCAGTGATAGCGGGTCCACATCAGCAAGATCAGCAAGATCAGCAAGCGTGAACTGAGCTCGGCAATGTCCGGGCGTTTCTTTGTCAGCGGTAAAAAGCCGGGATAATGCCCCTACATTCACCAGCCAAGCAACTTTAAAACGCAGAGTCAGGAGCGCATATGAACCAAGAACTCATCGAAAAGCTGAAACGCCTGGCGGAAGCCTGCCCGGTTAAGTCTTTTCACGCGTCATGGAGCAACAAACCATTTCCGGAATCCAGCTATCAAATGCTGTTCAGCGGCGATGAAGGTGATGACCGTTGCCTGATTGACGATCCCGGTTTTGAACATACGGAGCTGAGCCGTCATCAACGGAGCGCGTTGGTTCAGTATCTGGGTGCTGTGGGGCCAAGCGTTATCCTTCAGCTTCTCCAGCTGGTGGAAGAGTCCGCCATTGCTCGTAATGATGACCTCTCTGAGATGGAGCAGCTGGCGCGAGAAGCCACAAAAGGGCCGTGGCGCTATGACCCACGCGTGACCACAATTGAATTCGGTGACCCAGAGCGGGTTGCCGAATACGACGCAGAAGATGCGGGTATTATCACTTGCATGGTGAGCGGGGAAATCAAAGGTGATGTCGAAGGCGTTCAACGCACAAAAAATGGCAACTATATCGCTGCCGTACACCCGCAGGCTGTTATTGGGCTCATCCAGCGCGTACGCAAAGTTGAGGGTGATAAATGACCACTATCAAACATGTCGAACAGCCAATAAGTAAAGATGAAGCAAACGTTCTGTGCGAGGTCTATAACTTCCTGGTTGATCACCAACGCTATCCATTCGTTTCAGAATTAAGCGGCCAAAAATCTGACGCGCAGCCATCTGAAGAAATTCTAACGCTGGAACGCCGGGGGATTTTGTCATTGACGTATTGCCGGGGCAAAATCGCACAAAACGACCAACGCCTTGTGCGCTTCTTCAAAAATAACGGTTGCGACCACCTGCGGTTTACGGAAATCAAGTTCAGCAGTCGAAATTACCACAAGCCGCTGACCAAGAAGCAGGCGGAGTTACTCCAGTACATTTACAACTACATCACGAAATACGGACACAGTCCGTCACATCGTGAAATGTTTAAGTCTTTTGGGGATGCGAGCCTCGGGATACTTTTGGACAAGGGGATAGTTCACCAACCAAGAACCAGTCTCTACGAGTCCGACATTTCTCGACGCTCTATACGGGTATTGCAGGGGTTCGGCATGGATCAGTTGTTAGGTCAGCCGGACATTCTTCCGCGCACCCTGGCGCTGTACGAAGCGATTTGTGTAGAACTTAAGAAAACCTCTGAGGGCTTCGTTACCAAGGAGCACATGCTTAAAGTCGTATTCCAAAAAGACATTTGGCGTCCATTGAGTGAGTTGCAAAGTCTTGACTACATCCGGATGAACAAGAAGTCAGGCCGGAGCGGATATAGCCAAATCTATTTGGGAGCGAATAAACCTGAATTAGTCAGCGACCATGAACATGCCCCGCTTATGACGCGTTATGTGAACTGAAGTTTTGTACCATTTTTGAGGCAAAAATCATGCAAAAAGAGAACGCGGTCGCTCAATTGAATGAAGCCATTGAGCTGGCACTATGCGGCGATGATGGCTCAGGCTCCGCGCATCAACGTGGAGTGCGAGCATATTGGCTATGTCACGAAAGACCGTCGGCACATGATCTTCAAGGACAGCCCAAACATGCTGCCCGATGATATCACCGGTCTGGATAAGCTGGTGGTATTGAAAGCAGCGGTGCCCGCGCCCCAGTACAAGGCCATGCCGCGCGAAATGACCGATGCGATCGGTGAAGCGATCGCGAATGAAGCGCGTTGCTGCGGTGGGATAGCATTGTCCATCTATGAAGCGGCTCTGGATGCGGAGCCGGAAGGAAAGCTCGATGAAAAATGAAGTGATAGGTGAAGAACAGCTGATCGACATCTGCAAATACGAACCTGAAAATTCGTTGCTGCGTATCATCGCCGAAGAGCTCCTGGCTCGCCGTAAAGATGACAACGAGACGTCCCCTGAAAGTATCGTGTTGCTGTGGGACCGTATCGGTGAGATGGATAAAACGCAGGTTCTGGATATGCTGAGCACGGTCTGCCGCAAATACACCAAGCTGCATGCCCGGTATTGTGATGCTATTCAGCGCGCTGGCGAATTGTCCGTTAAGCTGGTGGCTATACAGGGGAAATGCGGTGGCGTACTGAAGCAGGTGCGGTCTGGTTCAATGAAGGCAAGCTGCGAACCTTGCGGTGTACGATTCACGTTATTAACGATACAGCGGAAAAGGCGAGGGTAAAGGATACTTTGACGAAGTAATAACGGATGATCTTTTGCTAACTTTCGAGCATATCAGTGCTTATTTTGTTCAACATCCAGAAAGAAAACTAGTTGATCTATGTAAGTCGTTTGACCGGGCATACCAGCAAGAACTTGGTCAGTCACTTTATGATATACGTTTAATGTGTGCCGCAAGACTTGTTACGTTCGATATTCGCTTACCATTCCATAGCTTAAGCGGTCAACGCTTGCAAGAAGTACCACTCGCAGTGATGCACAAAAGGCTCAAAAATGTTTAAAACTGCTGTGTGAAGCAGCTCCATCAATCGCTGAGCAAGTTTGTGAACATGGCTTGCTATGGTTTACTAAGCTTAAACGAGTGATATTGAAATATATTGCTCCAACGTTCAAAGACGAGCTTTCAAAATATGGCGTTAGCTGCTTAGGCATGAAAAAGAACCGTATTCAAAAAGCGGTCTTTCAGCAGTTGCAAAGTGACGTGAAAGCTAAAGTGATTAGTGTGAGGAGCGGTACATCTTACACGGAGGCTATACGTTGGCTGATGTCAATCACAGGTCAGCAGGTAGTGGAAGCTTTTAAAATATCATTTAAGCGGCATCAGCGTCACGCTAGAAGAGCAAAGATGGAAGACTTGTACAGTGATGACGAGCTACGAGAATTGATTTTTTATATTGAAAAGGGAATCAAAGAAACGGATAACGTAAAGCAATTACTAGCACTGTACTTTGCTCGAATCCAAGTAAAAAGTTGCTGGAATACGTCACCCATGACGGATATTGAATTGAGTGACATTGCCGATGTCGCACTACCTACTGCCAAGAAAAGCATTACTCTATTAATTCAAAAACCAAGAAAAGGCTATGACATTGACACCTATTCTTTAGATGGTCGCACAGTAAACAGTGTAATGCGAGATATCGTGTACGTGAAAGATACGCTGACTCACGGATACCGTCACTTGGGTGATCAGCATACTCAAAATTATTTATTTATCTTCAAAGAAAAAACCAATGTAAGTCGTGTATTAGCTGGCAATATCATTGCTCATATCAAATCTATTTTGAATCGATTTGGTTGCACGGTTAATTATGACTCAATGCGCATTCGCAAGAATGGTGCAAATCACCTTTATCGTGACGTGGCAAAGCAAATGCGTGCTTATGAATCAGCAAAACTTCATACCTTCGACACGTTCATCAAGCACTACCAACGAGTGAGTGAACAAAAAACACAACAAACATTACACACGGCAGTAGATGTGATGCAGCGCTATTTTATGGGGCGAGAAATTGACCCGGAAATTAAGGTGTTAATGGTTGATGATGGTAGCACTCAGAAAACGCCCACAGGTGAGTGTGCATCGCATGGATACGATGCAGAAGCATCACAACACGGTAAAGAACATCGGCATCTATCAGGTGGTAAAGAAAATGGGTGGTGCAGTGATTTTTTGGCGTGTGTGTGGTGCAAGCACTTTAGAACAGTCGCTGATCCTGAGCATGTTTGGCAGTTGCTAAGCTATCGTGATTATGTGTTGGCAGATATGTCAGCCAGTATTTCTGATATTGAAAATAATGAATTTCAGCAGGAAGCGATTACGGCACTGCATCAGCGTGTTGATGACATATTAGAGCAAGTAGCAATTAAAAATCCGATGGCAGTGACGAAGGGTAAAGAGCTGATGGCGGAAAAAGGAATGCATCCGTTTTGGGCATTTGCAGTAACGTCAGTTAAGACAGTGGGAGATATTTTATGACGGGAATTTCAACTGCTGTAGAAGCCTGTTTAAAGATTGATGGGCTTATCAGCCTCAATCCTTATAGTTTAGAGGTTGATGCCGAACTCACACCGCTAGTGCTTTGGCAGTATATCCGCTCTAATAAAAAACAGATCACATTGTTTGGTGATGATTCTTGGTACTCGCAAGGCAACAATTTATCCGTAACCTTTAACGGTGTTGGGTCGAAGTATAAATATCAACTTAAAGCCCTAACACTTGGTATGTATACGCAAGGCTCAGGTCAAGGCATGGAGCCGCTTGCATGGTCTACGATTCGTAGAAATATTGCTAATCTCAAACGCCTTGCGAAATGGCTTGAACGTTACGGTATCGAGAGCTTTGATGACTTAGACCAACAGCCAGAATTGCGTTTGCGCAATATTATATTGGACTTGGTGCAAGCGTCTGACTTGCAGAAACATTCATCTTTTGCTCAATCACTGTTAACTGCTATTTATTGGTTAAAACTATATTCAGTGGTCAAAAACGAACAGTTTTACGATTTAATGAATGAATATTTTTTGCCATTTACCTTATTAAAAAAAGAACGCAGAAACAAACATTCAGTCATTCCGGTTCAAATAATGAAGCAAGTTCTCAAGGCAAGCGAAGAGCACGTTAATGCCATTGAGAAGATCATCGATAATTGGCACAGCCTGCAAACAAAACTAAATGATGGCGTTGAATACGCACCGAAAAAGCACCTTAAAAACTCGACATACGTTGACGGATTAAATGAGTCAGAGTCTGCTGAATTAGACGAATATTATGAGCTTATTAAAAGTCTTCGCAGATATACTTTTGTACTTGTGATTAGTTATACAGGTATGCGCTATAGCGAAGCAATGGCACTCAGTGATGATTCAGCTATTGAGCGAAACGGTAAATACTTTATTAAGACGTTATTGTCTAAAACAACAGATGAAACTCAAAGCTTAGAATGGGTAACGAATGAAGTCACCTATCGAGCGGTAAAACTACTCACAAGAGTTTGCTCTGTTTATCGTGAACGTGCAGCCTTACTATTAAAATATCACAGCGATTTATTGCCACTAAAGCGTAAGTTGAATTTAGAGTTTGGTTTAAGTAATCGAACTTTGTTTGGTGTGTCACCCCATAAAAAATCCTGCGAGTTTTCATTAAATACTAAGTCTACTAAAAATGGCTTTAACAACATAAACAAAATGTTTTCGATTAGAGTCACTGAGCATGATATTGCCGAACTTGAGCGCATGGGATGCAATTATCAATCCGTCAGCTCAAACCATAAAAAGTTCAAGAAGCCATATAAAGTAGGCGATTTTTTCAATTTTACCGCCCATCAATTTAGACACACCTTTGCGTGGTTTATTGTTGCAAATCGTTTGGGTGATTTAGACGATATTAAATATCAGTACAAACATTTAGAGAACATGATGTCGTTGGTTTACAGCCAACGGGGATATGAGTCTATGGAGGAGTTAATTGGACTAACCGAAAGCTTCTCTGAGTTTATGATATCGCAAGCAATGGAAGATATGGTGACCGCAGCACAAGACGGCACGCTAGCAGGAAAAGGCGGACAAAACTTTATCGCCAAATTGACTGAGATTCTGGCAGATGACCTGACCACCGGAAGCACCCCTCACTTTAAAAATATGGAAGAGTTGATCACGTTTGCTGCTAAACATACCAACAACTTTAGAGGCGTGTCACATGGTTACTGTACCAAGGGATCGGAATGTAAAGTTCGTAATGCAGCAGATCCAAGTCACTGTGTATGGTGCGATAGCTACATTGCAACACCTCGACATTTACCCCACTGGCTGGTTGTTAAAAAGCGATGTGAATCGCAATTAGCTGCATTTGAAAAATTTCCGTCAGAGATAAAGCAGCGATTAAAAGTCTTTAGTACGGCATTAAATGACAACCTTGAAGCCGCAAATATCATCATTGACCAGTTAACGATAAAAGTGAAGGAAGCCTAATATGAGCGAATCAGTTGAGATCACAATGGCAGACAAAATTGATACGGCCTTGTCTGAAATGGCTGCCAACAACGAAAAAATTAACGTTAGCCAAGTAGCGAAACGATTAGGTATATCAAACTCTGCTATCTACAAGTTTAACCCTGAGAAAATCCCGGATATTCAGACTGCGCAAAAGCGTCAGAAAAATAAAGCAGAGGCTATTGCTGTTGGTACTGAAAATGAACAGCTTAAGAAAGAAGTTGAATCGTTAAAAAAATCGAACCTTGATTATAAAGAGCTTGCCGAGGATTTGAGAACGCAAAATCAGTCATTGTGGGAGCACATTCAGCAGGTTTACAACATGTACGATGAGGTATTGGCTGAGCGTAATGGCTTTGCTGAAAGGCTAAAACACGGACTCTAAATTTACATAATTAAATTAACAACCATGAGGTATTTACTATGAGTAAAAACACAAAGAAGACATCCCAAAGTGTGGCATCTAAGGCAGCTAAAACATTAACCGATCCTAATGCTTCTAAGACCGCCAAAAAATTAGCTGGCTCTGCTCTGTCGTAAAAAGGAACTAGCAAGCAAACAGGTGCTGACATGGAAGACTTCGCATCAAAGGTACTGCAAAGCGATAAGTACAGCAAAGATACAAAAGAACTTGCAGGTTCGGTGTTATCTCAATCCAATAAAAAGCGATAGATTTAGTAACAAAACTGTATTTTACTGCCTAAATTTACTGCTGTTTTTAGAGTAAATTCCTCAAAAACTGTTACCACTCTTCAAGTCAATAAATACGGGATGGTAACAATTTTTCATTTGTCGAAAACGACATTAACCAATATTGGGAAACCACGGCCAATAACAACTCAGGGAAATTGGCAGATCTGCGAGACCCCCTCTACGTGAAAAATCCAGACCGGACCTATTACACGCCGCTTCAGGGTGCGACAATTGAGGACGTATACCAAGCAGAGATTTTTGAGTCCGCCGTCAATAAGCCCGACATTGAGCGACTGTATCAACAGAACTTTGAAAACATGCGCATAGCTGACGTTTACTTCGACCACAAGTCTCGGCATTTTGCGCTGCCGGGTAGCGATGTCAAAATGACGGAGCACGATGCACGGTACTTGCGTTCGCTGCTTCAAACCGATGTCTCAAGCGTAAATAAGCGCATTGCGTTGGCACGATATTACCTGCACACCGGAGACCCAAAGCAGGCGCTTTCCATCGTGGACAACATCAATCCATACGCTTGCTTAAGCGACTGTTATGCTATCGCAGTCGATGCGGGAAAAACCTCCTATGTCGCGTTAGGGCCGCTGTATCGGTGGTTCGACAAGCATAACCAGGCGCGCGGGTACGCTCCCAGTGCTGGGGATTTACAAAGCACCGTATTTCTCTCAATCATATTTTTCGTCCTTCTTGTCGGTGGCACATTCATCTTGCAATACGCAATTAGAAAATAACGAAGACATACTCCGAAAGCCCGCCCCGTGCGGGTTTTTCCTTATGTGGGCATCAACATTTCGCATGCGAAATCCTTTCTCCTATTCAAGAAAAAAAGAGTCAAAAAAAGATGTTTTTTTTTACGTTTGCCTATTTGTCAGCGGTTGGGGTGGGGTGATACTGGATTCACAGGCAGTAAACAAAACGAATAACTCAACCGGAGATCCACCATGTCCCAGCAAATCAGCCAGTCCCGCATCACTCTGACTTCTTTGAAAGTTGCCGCGTTCGCAAGTGAAGAAACTTGGTGCTTTGAAGCTAAAGTTTGTCTTGATGGGAAAGTTATCGCTAATGCCCATAACAGCGGCACGGGGGGTTGTACCTTCATCCTCGCAATGGATGGTCAAGATAAGTTGTTAGAAGAGGCTGAAGCCTTCGCTAAATCTTTGCCTGATCTGGTGTCTGACTTTAACGACCCGCAAACAGGTACCAACATGCTGTTGAGCGTCGATCTGGAAATGCTGGTGGATTGCATCGTTTCTGACATGCAGGCCGAGAAAAAGCTGCGCACTCGCTTCAAACGTGAGTTCCCTAAAAAGTTGCTGTATGTACAGGGTGACGCCTTATATTCCGTGAAAGGTTTTGATTTAAGCAAAACCAAAGATAAGGCCGCGCTGTTCAAGTCTTGCCGCGATCACAACGGCAAAGACATCATCATTCTGGCTGAATTGACTGAAGCTAAAGCATGGGAGTTGTATAAGAAAACCATGAGCGGCGAATAACGCCTTCACAGCCCGCTTCGGCGGGCTTTCTTCGTTAAGCGAGCTTGCTCCCTGATAATCCCTTAACAACCACCCTCTGGAGTTTTCATGGCTATTACCATTACATATGGCGTTTTGCGTAATGCAACGCACGAAGAGTTAACCAGCAAGGCCTATTCTAACGCAAGCAACAATCAGGAAATTGATATTGACGCTGATAAGCTGAGTGAAGAGGCGGTTAACGACCTGCGTAATACCTGCGACCAAATGGGACAAAAGAAAATTGTCCGCATCATTGACTCAATCGTTGCCGCAAAAAAAGGGGACTTCTCCAAGCCTGTTGCGAGTTTTCAAGCTTTTGATAGCGTCTTGATTGAATACCTGCGGCGTGATGCAAAAGACGGCTGGATCTACCGTCGTGGCAGTGATGGTAATCTGTATGCCGCGCTGGTGACATCCGTTAAACACAATACCAGTGGCAGCTACCGTAACCAGCCACCGTCTGTCGATATTAATATTACATGGTATGGCTTCGGCGATAATTCGAATCGTGATAAGCCCTACTCTGTCCATACTGGCAACATCAAGTTTTATGCCCAAGAAGTTGCTCGCCGTCATGTTTCAAAAATCCTGGCAGAGCAAAGTCTGTTCAAAGAAACACCTGAGCTGCGCGCAGAATACGATGAACAACTGAAACGCTATCACGAGATGGTGCAAGGCCAGTTCCCACACCAGTTCCGTGCTATTGGTGCGGCAAACAAGATGGATGGGTATGGTAGTTACGACCGTAATTTAAATATTGCAGGTCACAAGCTGATCCACGACCTGCCCACCAGCGAGTGCGGGCCTATAAGTGAGGTGGTTGAAACCGAACTCTTGGGTACTGATGAGGTTGATGGTTTTGGTGTGTTGCCCGAAGCTACCGCCGTCCGCTTCTTCGACCTGTCACTCCATCAATATGTCTGGGTGCATTCGAATAATGTCGAGCCATATCAGTACGACAAAAATCTGCGTAACAAGATGATTCTGCCTGAGTCGCACAGCGATCTGTTGGACGTCCTAACCTCGGACATCACTGCTTTTACCAGCGACATTATCGAAGGGAAAAGTGCGGGCAATATCATCATGTGTGTGGGTAAACCGGGGCTTGGCAAAACCCTGACCGCTGAAGTGTATTCTGAGCTGACTGAAAGGGCACTGTACTCCATTCATGCTGGCACTTTGGGGATTAACGCCGAAGAGATCGATAAGAACCTGAAAACCATACTAATGCGCGCGCGCCGTTGGGATTGTGTCCTTCTCCTGGACGAAGCCGACGTGTTCGTGATGGCTCGTGGCCTGGATATGGTGCATAACGCCGTTGTGGCCGAATTCCTGCGCACAATGGAGTATTTCGACGGCCTGATGTTCATGACATCGAACCGAGAGAATGATCTGGATGAAGCCATCATTCCTCGCTGTGCGGCTATTATCCGGTATGACGTGCCAACGTTTGACGACGCCAAGAAAATTTGGCAGGTGATGGCCGAAAACTTCGGTGTTAAGTTAAGCGAAGAGCTGTTAAATCAGCTGTTGGAGCGATTCCCGACGATGCCTCCGCGCGATATCAAGATGCTATTACGCTTAACACTGCGCATGTGCCGTGCCAAGCAGGGTAACGATGCGATACCAGACATTGAAATGTTCCGGCGCTGTGCGATGTTTCGTGGTGTACAAATCCAGTCGAAGACGACGGGGAATAACGATAATGCAGCGTGATGAACAAAGCCCTGAGCAGATCAGGGCCGCTGAAATTTGTGATCAATTCGATGCACAGGTGTTTACTGGTGACGCCTTCCTGGGTAAGGAAGAGGCTGCAATCCTGCTGGAACATGCCATGCGATGGCAAAAAGCAGCGTTGGACTCGTTAAAAAGTAATGCCCGATGAAAGATAAAAGCCCCTGATTTAGGGGCTTTATTTGAACCTTAGACCACTAAAACTTCTGGGCCTTTGCTTTCAAGAATACGTAGCATCCTCAATGCAGGGCCGCTTGGTTTCTTTTCTCCTCGCTCCCATTTGGATATGCTCTCTTTCGACATTCCCAATGCACGAGCGAGCACAGATTGAGACATACAATATTTAGTCCGCAACATCTTGATCTCAGAGCCGCTCATCGCTGAAACTTCTTTTATTTTATCGTTAATTTCACGAGCACGGATGGTGCTTTCAATATCTTTAACCAGGCTTTCAGGTGATGCACCAGCTGCATTTAACTCTTTAGCCAATTCAAGCATGTTATTAAGTTTATTGTTCATCAGTAATTTCCTCCAGAATTCCTTTAGAAATTAAATTGTTAATGATTTCTCCATCAAAGTTCAGAAACTCAGCGGCTAATTTTTTATAGGTTTCCAACTCATCATCTTCAATCTCTTTTGTACCTTTGGCATTGACCGTGTTTTTGGTCCATCCATCTGCAAAAAAAAGATGATTTTTTATCTTAAAAAAGATAATAACCCTAACACTTCCACTTTTGCCTTGCCCTTTCATTGCAAGGCGTTTTTTTATCACTCCACCGCCTAAATCAGCTTCAAATTGTCCTTGTTGAACTTCATGAGCAGCATCAAGTAACTGTTTGTCTGTTATAGGTATTTTTTTGGTGCATCGGACAAAAGATGAGATTTTATAGAACGCCACATTATCTCCTTAAATGGTACTGGTTACTATGGTAACGGGTACTACTTAAATGTGCAATATTTATTAGCCTGCTAACATTAAAAACTTCGTGGGTGTGAAGCATTAGTGGATAATTAGTGCTTTTACGAAAAAGGTAGTTTTCATGCATAACAACACAGAACCGAAGACGAGTTTCGTTATCAATCTACCTACTGACCTGCATAAGGACAGCCAGGCTCTGGTTTTGAAAACGGCTGAAGTTGTGGCTGAAAAAATGCGAGCTACCGAACTGAAGCGGGGGCTCACGAATGAATGGGCAAAACCCGATTGGGAATCGGCTTGCATCAACGATTTTCTCCGGCATGTCGATAAGGGCGACCCGAGAGACCTCGCAGTCTACGCTAACATGATGATCCACCACGGCTGGACGACGAAAGACGCGGTGAAGAACGTTATCGGCCAAGTTTTCGAACAAGCCAGCGAAGAGCAGGAAGCCTTAACACAGCTGCTTCGCGTTGTTTTTATTGATGCAGGGCTGATTAAGCCTGAAACGCCTATGAGCGGGGCTCAAATGTTGATGCAAGCCGACGATCTCAACGCTGTGCTGCGCCAGTCTGTTGTTCTGCCTGAGATGACTTTAGACCACGTCCAGGCATTCCATTATGCATTTTGTAACTTCAGCGACGAGCCGCTTGGACCGGAAGAAGCGGATAATATTTTGACAGGCTTGAAGGCCGTCGTGAATTCTCTGCAACGCTAAAATAACCTCCGTCTCGCCTGGTCGAGGCTATGAAACTGGAAAAGGAAAAAACTATGAGCCAAATCGTGACCGACGAACTGCATTTGATGTTCAATGATCTGGGCATCAAAGATAGCTTGCGCAAAATTCTCCGTGCCATTGACGGTATTCCCAGCGTTCAATACCTTGTGAAAGACGGTAAGGTGTTTGTGTTTGAAAAGCTGGTTTCACTGATGGTCAGCGAAAAATCGACCGAACCGCAAAAAGCGTTAGAACTTCTCGCTCAGGCCTACATCACTCCGATACAGGCGGTTACCGACTGGAAAATCGTACCGTATCCCTTTGAGGTGATCGGTAATGGCAATTACTGGGTGTTGCACCACACCAAATTCGATGCAGTGATCCCGAAAAAATTCGACACCATCGGCCAGGTACAAGAAGCGATGACAGAATTGCTTTTGGGCCGCTCTATCACACCAGACGCCTCAGAGTTGATGGAGCCGAATCTGTTTTATTTTGAAAAGCAGATTTACAAAAGCATCGTCAGCCTGGCTGATATCCCTTCCGATCCGCTGACTGAGTGGGATGACATGACGACGGACAGTGTCGAAATGTTGGGCGTTGAGCAATACATTCCCGGCCACCCTCTGCTGACAGAAATCGTGTTTACGGGGATCGGGGAAGTATCAGGTAAATGGCAAGGTAAACTTGACTGGATGCACTGCGCCGCTGAGCACGACGATGACGCTATCTCCAGCATCTCGTTCCTGTCACTTGAACGACTCAGCGCCGATTATGCGACTACCTGGGTGCCTGAAGAAGATGACAAACAGGTTATCGCTGCCTTGCGAGGGCATTACCCTGAACTGTCGGGTATTAGCGATGCTGCGCTCTATTTCCTGTACGACGAGTTCCAGATGGCCTGTAACCAGGTTTCCGGGGCTGAACTTATCCGCGACATTGATTTTCTGTTCTATGCGACGGGTACCGCGCTGGGCGTCGATGATGAAGGGGCAGCTGTTCGCGATGCCGGGAAGATCGCGGTGTATCTGCTCTCCGAAAATACGCCAGCTGAAGCACTGGCTAAAAAAATTCAAGATTACGTTGCCCGCGACAAATCTATCCAGCAGTTGGTGCTCTGGCGCTGGAATGTGTCGAAGTTTCTGGAGTCCTTTTCCGTAACTGAAAAAGGCGCTGGACAGCCTATTGCTGTATTTTCCGATCTGATGGAAGCCAGCCGAAAATATGGGCATACCTTTGTAACTGTAACGCAGTCCCAGTCTGACTTCGCCTAATTTCGTCGCCCGCTTGGGCTGTGTAACACTATCTCTGTGTTGATGAGCCTGCACCTTCGGGTGCGGGTATTTTTAATAACAGAGGACTGCCAATGTCTCAGATTAAACCTTTTTCCTGGCTCATCCGTCTTGACGTCGCCCCGTTGTGGGTCGCTGACGGGTTCTGCATGAACAACCAAACCGCTCTGGATATGCTCGCCAACCAACTGCCATACGCCGATATGAGCTTTGAGCTCGGTGCAGCGGTCATTGCCGGACCGGATCCGCTTCGCATCGTTAATGAAAACGACTGGGAAGCCAATCCGTCGGAAGAAGCCAAAATTCGCACTGAATCTCCGCACGCTTACCCCGAAAACGAAACCCAGGGTACGGATCTGATTTCAACGCTCACCGACGCCATTGCCTTCATTGAAGGTGCTGAGCCGGGCGCTGCGAACTACGCAAACAAAAACGCAATCATTTCCCGCCTACGTAGTGCGTTGGCGCTGGTGGACGGTTCAGAGCCGATTGTCGATTTTGAGTGGCAAAACGCCGAATAAACCAGGCGCACCCTACGGGGTGCGTATCTTCTCGTTACCTCCCCCCCAATAAACGAAAATAGAGGTGAAAGATGCAAACTGAAAAATTCCTATGGGTGATTTGTTATTGCTGCGAAGGCCACGGGAAAGTGGACAATCTTGCGTTTTCTGATGGATTCACCGGGAGTGAATGGAACGAACTCGACGACGAGTTTCGCGATGAGTACCGCAAAGGTAGCTACGATGTTCAGTGCAGTGTATGCAAAGGATCGGGGAAGGTTAAAGAACCTGATGTCAGTCGCATGACGTTTGCTGAAAAACGTGTTTTGGTGGCGGAGCGCCGGGAAGCCCGTGAAGATGCCGAGTATCGTCGTCAAACCGCACACGAACAGCGTATGGGATATTGAGTGATGACACCGCGCCAGATTATTGCTTCTCACATCCGACAGTATCGCACCATCCCCGCAGGTTCGATAATCTGGCTGCACGCACCTGGGTTTGATGATTTCGTCAGCGTTGACGAAGTAGGGCGATCGCTGGACGCTTGGCTGGAAAAAATGGGTACGCCTTCCGAACTGACTATCCACCTGGATACTCCTGAAGGCGATTTTGAAGACCAATGGTGCTTGGAAACGTCAATTTTCAAGCTGCCCCCTCCTGTTCGTGAAGTCGTTGAACCAGCAAAGGTCATTGCCCGCCGTAAACGAGTTACCGCATTCGGCGAAAAGACAATCTTTAACGCTGAACGAATTATCCAACTCTATACCGATTACCTTACAAATATGTACCGACGTGAATTCGGCTATATTGGTAAAAGCCCCGACGTCCGCGTGAACTGGGCTACAAAGCACTCCTGGGGAGGGCACCGGAATATTACGATCAGCCCTGGTTACCTTTATGAGCTTGATTTGGTCGAAATATACGGCCTGCGCATGTTTGCGTGCCACTTTCATGAATACGCGCATGTTTGCCTGGATAAAGAGATCGGGTCGTTCTACTCCAGTAACCGGCTTGACCACCTTAAGGCGCTGGTGGCGCATGAATTGGCTCATTTTCTGCAATTCAATACGCACTCTCGAAACTTTAACCCGCAGGCAGCGATACAACACCTGCCTCGCCTGGATTACAAAACGCCACATGGAGAGGGGTGGCAATATCTGTATCGCTATCTGAAAAAGCCCCTCAATTTGAGGTTGAATTAATTACAATGCTTACCATTAATCATGTATTATTTCATCATGATATGATTGATTTTGCGTTAAAAAAGAGAAGAAAATGTACTTACTTACAATAATATTATTCATGATCACTGCGTTGGCTTCCTTTGCGAAAACAATGAAAGTTGTACTAGAAGAGGCTAGTTCTGATAAGGAAAAACGTATTGCTGCTATCAGCCAAGTAAAATTCACCTGGCTATTTTATGTTCCCGCTTTCTTTTTGCTCCTTGCTCCATTCATCAAATCATTCATGGATGCGGGTTCCGAACAGATAGATCAATCTAGCTCCAATTTACCTGTTTGGCTTTACCTGGCTGGTGGCCTGTACTTGCTGTTTGGTGCCGCACTTTTATTACGCAACGCCGTGAAAGAAAAAACACTCGGACAGATAGGTACTATCCTTAATATCCAGATCCTTCTGTGGGTCGGCCTTTACAGCATATTTGCGGCCTATGACCACTTGAAGTTTGCAGATGAACACTTTGGGATAATGAGCACCCGCCTGATAGAGATCGGAGGTGTGAAAGATGTCACTTGTGAGCAAGACCTGATGTTGGTTAACTTCACAGAAGGTCAAACCACCCCAATGCAATGGCGCTGCCCGACAGGTTTCTCTTTGCTGAACAAAACGAATCGACCTTTCGTTCCTTGGCCGAACTACTCGGAAGGGAAAAGTGAACAGCTTGCCGCAGCAATGAACAAAATCATGACTGAGGCGAAAGCCAACTCATAGTAACTTTCTCTATAGGCCAGCATTGCTGGCCTTTTTTATACCTTTCCCCTGCCCATAAAAAGTAATCTAAAAAAGATTATTTTTTTCCGCTTTTGCTATTCGTCACCGGTTCACCCCGTGTTTAACTGGATTCAGAAGTAAGCATAAACACGTAAACAACCAATAACAAATGCGGAGTAACTATCATGACTATCAACGTACAACAAATCTTCCAAGCTTCTCGCAACAGCCAACTGATGGGTGATCTGGGTGCTATTATGCGCCAGATGGACAAAGCTCCATCTACCCTGCGCGGTCTGAGTGACTTCGTTTCCAAAGAGCGCAAGTCAGCAACGAACAGCGCCCTGTTTGAAGAGCTGAATGTTGGCCGTAACAACGTGTACGCCGTCAGCGTGTCTTGGTTGTACGTTGAAGAGGGTCTGAACCTACGCGAGGTTGATGTAGAGCGCGCTGAGATGTTCAAGAACGCGTACCTGAACCATCCAAGCAGTGTGCCTGCTATCCGCGTTAAAGTGGTTGTTGTGGACGGTGTGACTCGCCTGAAAATCATCGATGGCCACCACCGCTACACCGGCCTGATGGCCGCAATCGCTGAAGGCGCAGTATTTGAAAAACTGATCATAGAAGAGTTCGAAGGCGGAAAAGACGAAGAAGTCTTCAACATGATCGAAAGCGCCAACACCAAGCACCTGAAAATGATTGAGCGTGCTGAAGGCTTCCGTCGTCTGGTTGAGTGGGGCCATGAAATCGACGTCATCGCTCGTCGTCTGGGCCTGTCTAGCGTCACCATTCGTCGTAGCCTGATACTGGCTAAAGCCGAAGAGCGCGTTAAGAAGCTGGTGCGTGAAGACAAGGTATCTGGTGATGTAGCGATCGACGTTCTCACCGATTGCCAAGGTACCGACCGTGATGCCTACGATATCCTGATTGCCTCTTTGGCAAAGGCTGAGCAAGCCGGTAAAACCAAGGTGACAGCACGTTACGTGTCTTCGCCGAAGAAAACCAAAGTAAAACCAAAGGTTGTACGCCAAACTTTCGAAAGCTTGCTGCCAACACTGGATCAACTGCGCTCTCAGATCCCACCAGCGCCAACAGCTGAACACGAAAACCAGATTGAAATCGCTGAGACCGTACCGGAAGAAGTGATACTGCGTCTGAGCCCAGAAGTAGCCCGCCAGCTGATGGCTGCACTGTCCGATGTGGAAGCGGCCAAGCTGGAAGAAGAAGCAGAGAAAGCGGCTCAGGAAGCCGCTGATGCGGAAGCTACCGAAGAAGCCACTGAGGCTGGTGAAAGTGAAGAAGATGGTGACACTGAAGCCACCAAGCAACAGTAATCACCATTGCGAACAAGGCCGGGAGACCGGCCTTTTTTATCTCGCTTCACGTTCTATCGCCTTGCCGTGCTCATTGAGGGATGACACCGCAAGCGACTTTGGGGGTAACCATGAACCAGACTCTGCCTATGCTGCAAAAAATCACTATCCGCATTATTGACGACGCTTCTCTGGAAAAGCTGGCCGTTGACCATTATGAATGCCGGGGTTGCAAGCCTCGCGCATTAGGCAAAACTCACGCTATTCGCCGTAAAGGTAAAAACGCGGACACGTTTCTGGCTCGCATTAAAGTGAACTACGTCCGTCAGGTGTTGAGCAACTACGATCACGACAAAGAAAACGCGTGCCGCGCTGACGGTCGTGAGCACGAGGCTCACTGCATGAATCAGCAATTGTACCTGGCAATCGCGCAGCACTATCCACAGCTGGCGAGTGAATGTGAACGTCAAATCGCCCAACGTTCCGCGCTGTGAGGCCTGCCATGAAAGACTTGAAAAAACGCTTTGATAGCCAATCAAATGAGCAGGATATGCGCATGGCTGGACTTCGAATGCCACCTCACTCACTTGAAGCGGAGCAGTCTGTCCTTGGTGGGTTGATGCTGGATAACGAGCGGTGGGATCTGGTCTGTGAACGAGTGGTGGAAAGCGACTTCTTTACCCGTGCTCACAAAAATATTTTCACCATGATGCAGCGACTGGTGGAATCAAGCCGTCCGATTGATTTGATCACATTAGCAGAAGCGCTGGAACAACATAGCCAGCTTGAACAAGTAGGCGGTTTTGCCTATCTGGCTGAACTGTCAAAGAACACCCCTAGCGCGGCGAACATCTCCGCCTACGCAGACATTGTGCGTGAGCGAGCTGTTGTGCGTGAAATGATAGCTGCGGCCAATGACATTGCAGATGCGGGATACGACCCTCAAGGTCGCACAAGCGCGGATTTACTCGACCTGGCCGAAAGCCGTGTGTTTCAGATTGCAGAGGCTCGCACCAGCAAAGACAGCGGACCGATGAGCATTGATACCATTCTGGAGAAAACAGTGACTCGTATTGAGCAACTGTACCAGACACCACACGACGGGGTTACGGGCGTCGATACCGGCTACACCGATCTGAATAAGAAAACGGCAGGGCTTCAAAAGTCTGACCTCATTATCGTTGCCGCGCGCCCTTCAATGGGTAAGACGACGTTTGCGATGAACATGTGCGAAAACGCAGCCATGACACAGGATAAGCCCGTCATGATTTTTAGTCTGGAGATGCCTGGTGACCAAATCATGATGCGTATGCTGGCCTCCATGTCCCGCGTTGACCAGACAAAAATTCGTACCGGCCAACTGGATGATGAGGATTGGGCGCGTATTTCCAGCACGATGGGTATTTTGCTGGATAAGCGGAACATCTTTATCGACGACAGCAGCGGCCTAACACCGACTGAACTACGCTCGCGAGCACGGCGAGTGTACCGTGAAAATGGTGGACTGAGTATGATCATGGTGGACTACCTTCAGTTGATGCGTGTTCCCGCGTTGCAGGACAACCGAACACTAGAGATTGCAGAGATATCCCGCTCTCTGAAAGCGCTGGCAAAAGAGCTTCAGGTGCCTGTCGTTGCGTTGTCTCAGCTGAACCGCTCACTGGAGCAGCGCGCAGATAAGCGACCGGTGAACTCGGATCTGCGTGAATCGGGTTCGATTGAGCAGGATGCGGACCTTATCATGTTCATCTACCGTGACGAGGTCTACAACGAGAATAGCGAGCACAAAGGCGTGGCCGAAATCATCCTGGGTAAACAGCGTAACGGGCCTATCGGATCGGTGCGTCTGGCCTTCAACGGGCAGTGGTCGCGGTTTGATAACTACAGTGGACCTCAATACGAAGAATATTGATCTTCACTAAGCTAAGCCGGGCCATGCCTGGCTTATTCGTAAAATGCGAAATAATAAAAAATTATCATTAAAATACCTTCAACTTACTTGGCACATTAATACCTAATTTTTCTATTTCATTAAAATAAAATGTCAATTCATGTCTCATTGCTTTTAGACAATCCCCAAATATAATTGCGTTAGCTCCAGTTTTCGACGTCATATTCATTGCTCGGCCTATAGCTCCGGATATATCACTTAATATTTTCTTGATTGAACTATCGAAAATAACTTTCTTTTTTAAATCGGTTATAAAGTTTCTGGTTTCTTTCATTGATTCAATGCAGTGAGGAGGAAATTCGAAAGCTTCCGGCAGATAATAAACTCCTTTATCTTCCATGAAATCAATTAGATCTGAAAGTAATTTATAATTTTTCGTATACCTTAAAACTAATGGCATAGATGATTCGTGGCTTAGTATCATCCCAAAAAGCCGCTCTCTAAATTTTAATTTCCATTCAGCTAGTAACTCAGGCGGAAAATCAATGCCATTATTTTTATCAATTGCTGTGTGGCAGTTTGCACAAAGCCAAATACCGTTTTCTATTTCATTG
This sequence comes from Morganella psychrotolerans, assembly GCF_001676055.1. Taxonomy (GTDB): domain Bacteria; phylum Pseudomonadota; class Gammaproteobacteria; order Enterobacterales; family Enterobacteriaceae; genus Morganella; species Morganella psychrotolerans_B. Next base: position 120,842 of record NZ_LZEX01000003.1, read on the forward strand.
CTGTTTTTGTTTCCATCTATATGGCGAGCTGATCCTTCCTTTTCACCTGCAATATGAGCACCTTCACCAGTCTTTATTTTTTTTATTTCCTCTACTAATGATGGGCCAATAGTCAGACAATAGCAGTCTGGGTTGTTGCATATATAGGCAGAATTCAATGCAAGTTGTTGTGATATTTTAGGGGGGAAAGCCATTAAGATCTCCTGTGTCAACAATATTAACAATTAAATAATTTATCCTTAATTTCGTCAGCTGTCACCCTCATGAGAAAATCACCTGTAAACAAAACAAATAACAGGTGACTTATGCAGCATTCCTTCAACTTTGACAATCCGGTACCACCTTCCATATCTGTCTTAAAAGCAGACAAGTGGCAGGCTGTCTGGCATACGCTGAAGGAGGATGCCGACCTGAATTATCGTGATGCCAGTCGCGGGGTTAGCCTGTCTGACCTCATCAATGATGGCACCGCTTCTATCTACCAAGCCCTTACTGATAATTGGACGATCTCTCTCGCCTGGAGTAGCGGTAAGGACTCCGAGGTTGTCCTACACTTATTCCTCATGGCGTTGGTGCGCGCAGTTCGCGCTGGCATTCCAATCAGTCAACACCATTACCTTTTGCATACCGATACGGGTATTGAAAACCCAGAAATTCGCTGGCTCGCCGATCAAAAGCTGGCCGCTCTGGAAAAATTCATAGAGCAAGAAGACCTGCCGCTGTCTATCGTTCTCGCTAAGCCGGGGCTCACCTCCAGCTGGACGGGCAGGATACTGACGGGGCGAGGCTTACGTCGAGCAACTGCGCGCCGATGAGATGGCCGAGAAGCTACGATCGGGTGAACTGGAAAACACGGCACATAACCGGCGCATGGCTTCACCTCAATTCCGCATTGTCAGTGAAACGGCGCTGATCCACATCGACTTTATGTGGTCGTTCCATCAATTTAACGATAAGCCGTTTCATGCTCTGGAAATCTATCGCCGTGTCTGGGTAAAAGGTGAGCTGGATCTGCTGGACGATGAGCCGGGTATGCCTGTCGCACCGAAAGCACCCATGCCCAAAGCGTTATGGGTCAAGGTCGGGCAATTTGGTGATGACTCTGGCATCGATGGTCTTGCCGATCCCATCGCTGAAATGGCCTACTTTGACGTTGGTGACGATGAGCGAGCCAGCCGCGTTATTAATACGCCGAACGGAAAGCGCCGGGTTGTTAGCTTCAGTGAAGACAGTGAAGTGACCATCGACTCGGATGCCGCTGAATTCATCATCTGGGAGGAATATCTTCGCTTGCGTAATGCCGTGCTGGCCGGGCAGTACACATCCGGCAGTGCCGCGCAATTCTACCTTCGCTTTGGCGCTGTTTCGTTGTGCAAAGGTAAGTCAGCACTGTACAACCGCATGATGCAACGCGGGCAAACTTATCGTGTGCTGGGCTTGAACCGCCACCAAACAATGGATGGGATAGCGTCTCGTAAAGACCTCCGCGTACTGACAACTGACCACTATCAGTCGTTGATCGCCAACAGGGTTAAGGCCAGTGTCATTCGCTTGCGCTGGTGGGCAAACTTGGCCTTTACGATACAGTATCACCTGGCTAATCGAACCTCTACAGGTCAGTGGATCCGCGCTGTTTTAGCTTGTGAGGATGAGCAGTCTGTACTGCAAGAGAAAAACAGAGCCAAGAACAATGTTTCGGTTTTCGTGATCGGTCATACCAGCGCCTGGTGTTCATTGAAGCTGAGTGCGCCTGGGACATCCACAGAGCGAGGGTTTAGGCGATACCACCAGCACACGCGTCGCACGCATTTAAAAGCTGCCAGGGGCTCTCACCTAACTTTCGAGACATGATCATCAATCAGCTGAAGCTGGAATACCTCCGCATGCTTTGGCGACTGGATGATGGTTTAACTCTGGAACATGACTCCAATCCTATCACTAAAATGGCTGAACAGGACGCGGTTGCGTTGGGTAGGCATCTTCGCCTTATGGTCAGGACGATGGACCGCTTCGTTCAGGGGACTGCATGAGGCAGTTCATTTCGCCAGCGGTTCCGATTGAGTCAATATTGAGACAGGCTATTCATGCAGGATATGAATTATGAAAACGAATGTGACAAACGTACTGCTAAATGGCGCGCTGATGATGATTTTAGGCAGTACTCTGGTCGCAGGGTTCGTGGTATCACCCGGTCAAGCGCATCGCCAGGAGAACGCCGATTCGGTCATAGCTGAATATTGGGTGGATATTGAAAGCCGTGACGGACTCAGTCTGTATAGCAACAAAAAAAACGTCCGCGTAGACGTGGTGGGTGAGGTGCCGGATGAAAAAGATTTGCCTCTGCCCGGCGAACGCGTCGCGTTGATGTTCTACGAGAATAGCCAAGCGCAGATGTGCCAAGACAACCGTTGTATGGACGCGGAAGTCATCGTGAAAAAACCTGCTTTTTTAGGAGGGGTGGATGAGTAATGCCAACGGCAAACAACTGATTAACTACCTGAAATTAATTAGAGTGGAAAAGTTTCCACCGGGGATCTGCGTTAAGGCACTCACTGTTTTTGAACGCGATACTTTGCGCGTAGCTTTAACCATGATGGCACACTGGAACAATTATCCTGAGTCGCCAGTGCATATGCGGCCCGAGTGGGCGGCTCAGGTGTCTCGTCTCCTGATCGAGGTGATGAAAGAGCGGGACGAACTAAAGGGCCACTTAAATAGACTAGGGTTAGAAATTCCTCAGAAAGCGCTTGAGGTATCTGAACTGACTTATCAGCAAATCTTGGTTAAGTGTCAGGTTGGCTGAACAACATAGAGGTTAACGATGAGCTACAGTAACCCAGAAATTGACGTGTTGGATAATCAGAATATCTGCGTTCCCGGAAGTGCGATATTGAATCCGAAGTGCCCGGTGCCAGCCTTTCATTGAATGAGCAACTGGCGCTGATTGATTTTCGCCTGGGGAACTTCAATGCGGAGGTCCTGCCGCAATTTATCAAAGAAGTGGCTGACGAACTGGGGTGTAAGCCGGATAATGAAGCAATGTTGCAGTCGATTGATGACCTGCGTGTTGCTGCGGGCGAGCGTGAGACAATGGCACGACGAGCAGGTGTGACTGTCAGTGAATTAAACCTGGAGTTGATCCGCTCGGAAAGTGTTGAAAAGGCCATTCCAGAAGCAGTGATCGACCAAGTCTGCCTCATTGCAGCAGAAATTCACAATCGTGGACAAGGCGTGGGGGATGAAAAAGCCCAAAGCACCATCGATCGAATTCGTGAAGTGTTAACCAAAGTCGGTCAGTAATTCCTTCGGGTGGGATCGCCCACCCATTTCCACATCCCTACATTGTTTTTCATTTCGGTTCCCTTTACCACTTTGTCAGCGGTTAGGGTGGCTTGATATTGGAAGCCTGATATGCAAAGGATAAACATCAATGAATTACTCGCATTTACCTATGCCTACCCGTGAGGCACATTACGCCTTCCTGAAGTCTCACTATTTGTCTGCGCGCTTTGAGGGCCGCAACAATGCTTCCTGGGGAGAAGATTATTCACGCCGTATTGCTGAGAGTGAGTATCTCGAATTAGAGAAAACGGGCTACACACTGATCTCAGATCACGAGTCTGCATCCCGACAAGCTGTGTTCTATCACCGTTCGCTGATCGGATATGCTTCAATGTCTGAAATGTGCGATAGCGCTTGTAATGCGCCAGAAGCTATTTGTGTGCAAATTTCTGTTCCTGCCCAATTAGCCCCAAAGATCTCAGAAAAATCGCTTAGTGAACTCTTGGCGAAGCTTAAGCGGGATATCATGGGTACGTTTCCGTTGTGCCGAGTTGAACTAACATCGGGCTCTAAAGAGCTTTATATCGAAGTATTTCAGACCGAAGAAATGATCTCAAAACAGATCGAGGGTTTTGTAAATACGATTGTGCTGCGTTGGTCTCAAGGATATTACCTATGAAGCTAAAGAAACTTTATGTGCGGGTTGAACTCCTGAATAATGGTAATATCCACATATCCACATATCCACAGGATAGTTTCAATACAGTTCAAATAAGATTGAGAAGGTCAAAAGAGATCCTTGATCGCTGGATCTCTTTTGCTGCAACGCTTTGAATGATGATCGTGTTGACGCTAGACGATTTATTATCGACGCTGGACTATAAATTGTTAACGCTAGACGAATTATTGAAGATGCAAGACGATATTTTGATGTTGCTAGTCGATTTATTGTATTAGTTATTCACATCCTTTCCAATCATAACAACGCATTGTTTTAACAGCAAAATAATCCATCACTTTAAAAATCTATTTTTTTTATCCACAAATTTAAAGATTAAATGATCCTTTTCTCTTGAAAAAGTTATCCACATATCAACAGGATAGTTCCAATAATAAATTCAAATGAGATCATTTAAGGTCATAAAGAGATCCTCGATCTTGCAACTTACTAAATCTAAAGTGTTAATTTCATATTCATGTTGATGCTAGACGATTTATTATTGATGCTAGATGATATTTTGATGACGCTAGTCTATTAATTGTTGATGCTGGATGATATTTTGTTGACGCTGGGCTAGATTAGTCTAAACTTACGCACATTAGGATCCTTGCATTAACGTTATGATGTATAGTGCTAAGTTATGATCCTTTTTTAAGTTGCCTTTTTTTTAATTCACAGCCACTCAGCAATTAAGTTGTGTTGATGCTGGGCGATAACAATAAAACGTAATCCAATAAGGAAATCATGAGTAAACCAACTAAAACCGGTTACTTATCTGTCTCTGAGATAGAAAAAGAAAACGGGGAAGTCCATTACCTTAAACCAAATGGATCAAGTACAGTTCAGCCGATAGCATTATTAAGGCTTGGTTTATTCGTCCCTACTGCAAGAACGGGTTCCAGGGAAGCTACAGGAATGGATGCTTCGGATGATCTGACTTTGCATTTTGCAGAGAAGGAAGGTTACTCCGATATACAGATTACTGGTAGGCGATTGGATGTAGAAACTGATTTCAAAGTTTGGATGGGTATCGTTTCTTGTTTATTTGATTACAAGCCTAATTCCAAGGGATACGCAGTTATTCCTTTTGATGAATTCATAGAAAGATGTGGCTACCCGAAAAGTCGCCTATCAAAGCGTTTTAGAAAGCTGATTGAAGATTCTATATATCGACTAGCATCAACAACCATGAAATTTAGTCGCGCCACAGATAACGATAGAATCAACTCTCATATACTTCATCTTATAGAGGCAGGGAAGTTCAGCCATGAAGATGACATGGTTCATATCAAGCCTACACCTGAATTAGCGGAGCTTTACTCCGTTGATTATAAAAAAAATTCTTAAAGTAAGAACCCTTGAAAAACTCGGAAGAAAAGAAACGGCTAAAGCTTTGTATCTTTTCTTAGAGGCCCTCCCAGAAAATCCTTATCCGATCAGTATGCAGCGCTTAAAGGACCGTCTAGCTCTAAAATCTGCAAGCAATGTTCAGAACTCTGTTATACGTAAAGCTATGAAGCAACTCGAAGAGATTGGATATCTTGAATATACAGAGAAGAAAACAGGGCACAAAATCGAATTCAAAATACACAAAAGAAATCCATAAGAATTGTATTGTTATAATTAACAAAAAGTTAGAAGTTAAGTATTGATGCAATATGATGTTTGTTGAAGCAAGACTATTTTGGTGTTGATGCTGGACGATATTCGTTGAAACAAGACTATTTTGGTGTTGATGCTGGACGATATTCGTTGAAACAAGACTATTTTGGTGTTGATGCTGGACGATATTCGTTGAAGCAAGACGATTTTTGGTGTTGATGCTGGACGATATTCGTTGAAGTAAGACGATTTTTGGAGTTGATGCTGGACGATATTCGTTGAAGTAAGACGATTTTTGGTGTTGATGCTGGACGATATTCGTTGAAGTAAGACGATTCTCTGGTGTTGAAACTGGAAGGAACAGCTTGTTGGGCTAACGAATTAGGCTTAAACATTGAGCTAGCCGTGTAATTAAACAACCAGAATTCCAGCTTCATAAGCATCTCTTGCAACGCTTGGCCCCATTATACTTTCCTGGTTATTTGAATTCTCCAATAATGCCTCTGAAACGAAAAAATCGACCAACATCAACAAAAATAATTTTAAATCGATTAGCGTCAACAAATCCATTTGTTACATAAATAATCCAGCGTCAACAATATGAATATCGACCAGCGTCAACTATTTTTGCGGGTTTGAGAAAAGTGACAGGGTTTGCAAGTTTATAGTCCAGCGTCAGCAATTCTCAATGTGGATGATAATAATGCGCCCAAATAAAATGTTATAAGGTAACAAATTAAGGCTGAAAACTCCGCATTAAAAACGCGCGAAGACTTCGTCACCGGTAGTGGTCATGTCACTATGGTTCAAGAAAATGAATCATAACTGAGGGTAGAGCCATGACAGGTATCGTAGTTCGCGAGGACAAAGTAGAGCGCATTCAGCGCTTCAACTCCCTACAAAGCGGTCAGTACTGGCGAGCAAAACAAGATATGCCGGAAGAGGCTATCTTGGGCGATGAGGTGCTTCTCATTGAATCCCTGCGTTGGGTCGAAAACCAACTCCACACCGTCATTCTTCGGGCGCATCCGAAACACCATGACCAGTACGCTACCTTCGTAACGACCGATAAGGCAGGGGTGGAACATAAAGTAAAACGCACCCTGACCCAGCACCGCTTCCTGTTTAACGACTTCATTGAGCGTTTTGAATACGCTGATGATGCGCGACAGATCCGTGACGCTGAAGTGGCACTGTGCCAGCAACGTGTCACCGACCTTACTCAGTCACTGTCGAAGTCTCTCGCCAACCCTGAAGCCATGAAAGCCATTGTGGCCGAACGTATTGAGCAGAAAGCTGCGGCCTAAGGCCAAAGCCCGAATACGTTGCCTGTAATCAGCAATAACGCTATTCGCCTGGCTACGGGCTCAGTGGGTAATGCAATCGCAGCAGGCGTTACTGAAGCCGACATCAAGAGCATGCGTGATGCGGCTGAACAAAATCACCAAATTGCGACAATCCAAGCCGAGTGGATCCAGGAGCGCAATACCGAAATTACTGCGGCGGTGCAGGCGGTAGTGCCCTATTTTTCAGAAATGGCAGCGGCGCAGCTGGCTGCAACGGAAGACGCTCGTTCTCAGGTAGATAAGCTGATGGACGGTATCCAGTCTTTAGATCTCTATATTGGTAAAGACGTCAATGTGAAGGTGATCCGCAAAGGGCAATCCGCCCCCAGCGACGAGCCCTTGACCTTTGTACAACAAAAATTAATGGTCGATGAAGAGTTGGCCATCTACCACGACCTGAGTGACTGGTTCGATTTTGGCGACCTGGACAAGTTCTACAATGCCCTGTGTAATACCCCTGCGCTGGTGGAACAGATCTTCCCGTCACCCCGTTGCGTACTGGTCATGGCAACCACTCGCCGTTACATCGACTACCAAGATCGATGGGAAAACGTCCTCAATAACAACGAAAATGCCAAAGTGTTTCTGATGGTGCGCGATGGTGAAAACCTGTATCGCATCGTGTCCCCAGTGGAATCCCACCTGGGTGCAAATATGTTGTTCCCGTCTCAGGACGAACAAGAGCGCCTGTTCCGAGGGATGGACGGGGAACAAATCAAATTCCAAGACGTGGCTTATTCCGATCGCCTGAAGGCGCACGAGCGCATGGCGCTGCACTACAAGCGTTTCCTGATCATGTGCTGTGGTCTTGACCATCGAGAACAACTGTTCGGGGATTTCTACGACCGGAGTCAGGGGCTGAATTTTGTTTCCATGAAATTCCAAGAGCTGCATTGCCGGTTTATTCATGATGCTGACGGCACTGGCATGCTGAGTAACCCAGAAAATAAAAAGTATCCATCCTTGGCTGGCTTTATCGAATGGGCAAACAGTCACCTGCGTAGCGGCTCACGCGTGATGTGCCAATGGCATTCACTGGCGAACCCAGAAACAGCACCAGGCGCGGCCAAAGAGAATGACGATCGTTCCTATGGCTCCTTCAGCTTCATCGTGGACTTTAAAGACGACCGTAACGTGGCCGCAGCCTTTATCAAAGACGGCCTGTTGAATGTCAAAGCGCCGGTCAGCAAGACCAGCTATAGCAACAAAAGAGGAAGTGTGACACGCGACTATAACGTCAACGTCTGCATCGAAAAGTACAATAAACATTGGAAGGAAGACGACTCGCGCTTGCCTTACCTGTGCCTGGACGCGGTCACCGCTGAGCACCTGGAGCACTACATCTATTCGCGAGCTGTGCGCTCGAATCACTCCTATTACATCGCGCTGTTCAAATCGTTGGCAAAGTACCTGCGTGAAGAGCGTCAGATGGAGCAGAAGTCTCGTGACCTGCTGAAAGCTGCGCTGGTGGTGGGTCGCGTGGGGAATGAAGCAGATCACGATGCCGTTATCGACAAAACAGTAATGGCATGGCGTGCCGCGAACCGTGGGGCTCCTTTGGCGGAGGCGCTGGCCGACAATGCACAGTGGGAAAATCTGCTGGGCATGATGGATATGATCGCCTGTCGGGGCATGAATATGCTGCCTCAGATCGAAGATTTCGCATGCGAAAACAAGACCGCTCCTTTGCGTCTGATTGTGAACACGAACGGTAAATTGTCGCTGTACGTCGCCCCAAGGGATGATGAGCGGGACGACCGATTAGAGCCGCATATCTGGGTGCAACGCATTAACTTTAACCTGACGAAAACGGGCATCAAAGAAGCCTCTCGTAGCTGGGTAACGCTGATCGCCTCCAACGTGGCTGAAACCACGATCTATGAATGGCCGGAGGCGGATGCGTGGAAAAAATCTGAATGCTGCCTTTGGCAATTTTGAAGAAAAACAGGAAGCATTTAGCTTTGTGGAAAGTGGGGCGGGTGACCTGCAACGTCTGAACCCAACCAACCAGAGACGCCTGGCGGAATTGTCTCACCTCTGGAAAGAGGCTTACTACGAGATGAACTACGTCCGTGATACGGGCGGGCAAGTCCAGGTTCCTGCGTTGCTGATCCCGATCGGTATCCGCATTGAAGGTAGCGAGTGGAACTATGTGTACGTGGGCTCTATCAGCCGATCAGCACACTGCATCTATCAGTTGCTGGAAAGTGAAAGCACCAAGAACAGCCTGGCAGAGATGTATGCGTCGTTCTACAAAAACCCGGAAGGGCGTATCCACGAGCTGAGTTCGAAGTCTGCTGACCTGTGGATGTTTACCTCCAAGGAAATGCCGGACGTGAACATGTTCAGCACGAACAAGGTTCTCAAATACAGCGGGCTGGACTATGCGATGAATACCAACTCCGTATCCGAAATTCACAGCTTTGATGTCCGCTGGCACTATGCAGAAGCCTATGTGTCGCACCCGCATCGCTCAAAAAGCATATTGTGGCTGGCTGATAGCCTGCGCGATGAAAGTGGCCGGGTCATGATAGATACACTGCTGGGCAGTCCTCACCTCCACCTTGACGAGCCTGTCGATGTGATTGAAGTGACGTTACCTCTTCGTTATGACGACGCCAATAAGGCGAAGATTGCGAAGACAAAAGCACCTTTCAATCACGCTCATTGGTTCGATATCTGCCTGTCGGGTACAACGAAAATCAATGTCTGGAGGGCATTATTGCGCCGGTGAAAACCTTTGCCAGAATGACTTTTGCCAACAAAGAACTGGCGCTGCATTACATCTTTGCGCGTGATGCCGATGCGAGAAAGTATCAGAGCGGTTTCTTCACGGAAGTGGAAGTGCCGGTACCTGATGGTGTGACACGTTGGACAACGCGTAATTAATACTGGGTATGAATTATTGGAAATCTAAGTCGGTCCAGCTGGTGGGCCATAACCGAGGAAGAGAAATGTCAGACGAAAAAAACGTACACGTTCGTAACGTGGCATTTGATGAATTTGTTCAGCTGCTGGAAGAAGACGGCTTGCCGAGTGAACACTTGGAAACCGTGCGTAAGATCTTGGGTGAGATTTCGCAAAAAGTAACGGAATTCAGCCCCAAGCAAGGTACCCTTCTGGCGTTGGCAGAAGAACACTCTCCGCACTACCGTGACCTGGGTGAACAGCAAGGCTTCATCAATGGTGTACTCAATATGCCACTGTTCTTCACTAACTAAACCTGAATTTATCGACTCCCATAAAACCGCTTCGGCGGTTTTTTGTTATCAGGGATCTGCCCAGCAAAAATGTGCTGGTATGGGAATGGTTGAGTAATACTGGCATTGAGGTCTCTCCGCGCACGGACTGATAAAGCAAAAATGATGTTTTTCCCGCTATAGCACAACGAGTGCCCGTTACAGGATATTCCAAATATTCGTCACCGGTTGCCAGTGGGGGACAATAACCCGGTCAATCATTAAACCTAAGCGAGGAAACATGATCACGTTATTTTCGGCTGTAACGTCTACCCCAGGGTGGCTACTGTTTTTAATCTGTCTGGCGATAGTCTACACCGCGATAATCACGATGACCGCCAAAGGAGTAAAGTCAAAAGTCTCTACAATAGGGTTGTGTTTCCTAGCGGGGTATTTCCTGTCATTCATTGTGGCGAGTGCAGCAATGAAGACACAGCAGTCAGTAGTAACCTCCATCGTTAAGCGGGTGCCGTTACCTGCTTTCCCCATCGCAGACGGCGAGTCTGGCGAACTGAGGTCTGAGTACCTTGAGGCTATTGCAACGGCTTCGTTGTTCAACGAGCCGATGCCAACCAAGCGGATGATGGACGCACAGGAAAGGGCGGAAGCACTGGTGCAAGAGCAGAACGAAAGGCTGATTCGGATCATCAATGGTAAAGGCTAAGCCCTCTATTTTCAGACGCTCACTTCGGTGGGCATTTTTTTGCTTGAAGCAAAACCAATCACGAAAGAAATAATTCAAAATAATATAGTTTTCACTATTCGTCGGCGGTTGAGGTCATGGTTAACTAATTGCATAGAAACCAACAAGGTTGTATGAAATGAACAACGTGAAAACAGTAAAAATGTTGAAAGATAACGCCTTCTGTCACGCAGAGTGGATGGACTTTAAAAAAGTCTTAAGCGAGTCACCTTTTGGTGTTTTCCTGGAGTTTATAGACCCACGCGATGGTGTGTTGGTTCAGCATCTTTTCCCGTTCTGGTGCAAGCCTCAGAAAACGTATAAGCCGATGGGTAACGTGTTCATGACCCAGTGGCAGGGATTAACACTGACAATTCCGTCCGACTTCGATTGGTGGATTCAGGCTCAATCCAGCGGCATTGGCATGCGTCGTATCGACCAGAAAGTACAGTTTGTAAAGCGCGGGGAATATGTGGAGGTAAATCTGAAAGTCGAAATGGCCGCTGTTATCCGCATAAACCCCGAGTTTTCACCCGAGTTCGACGCTGCCACACATGCTTAGCGTCTGATCCATGCCGTGGGCACCCCAAACCCACGAATACCCCTCAATGCCCATCACCCTCGATGGGCATTTTTTATGAGAAATATCATCAATTAAACCCTTCGTCAGTGGTCAACATCATGGTTGAATAGAGATGTCAACAAAACGAATAACCCAATAGGATTGAACATGAACCTGATCAACGCAAACGAGAAACGTGCCGACAACCACCTCGCATCAGCCATTCGCTATAACGGCAACGTCATGACTGTCCGTGAATGGATTGACGCGCTGATCGCGCAAGGATACAAGCCTAATGCCAAGGCTGTTCTGAAGGGTAAAGAAGCCAGCCGCATGCAGATGCACCGTTGGGATAACAGCCAGCAAACCGAGCACATGAAGAAGCGTGCGCAAGCAGGCACCAAAATCGAATGCACGATGTCTCATGACGAAAATGGCAGTTTCTACGACGTAAATAAGTTTGCGTATGATTATGCGGTGATGCAGTGCGGCACGCAATGCGCTGAGCCAGAAGACCGCTGCTTCATTATTTTTGCTATTCCTCAGTTACGGCGGGGTGCGGACTATCAACGCTGTGTGGCCGCGTACAAGCCAGAGATTGCAGAGAGCGAGCAACACGCGCTGAGTGTGCTTCGTAGCGACTTTCCTCCCGCTCGGATCTTGTGGTTCGGTGTGGCAAAAACACAAGAGCAGGCACTGGCCTTGGCGGAGACTATTGCGGCCTGACAGAATAGAGTTGATCACCCAAGGTCTGTGCTGAAAGGTACAGGCCTTTTTTTCATCTGCAAAGTGTCGTCCTTTAATGTGGATTTAAAAAGTGTCTTTTTTAAAATCATCGCCAGTGTACCCTCCTGGAAAATCAACATGAAAACTGCCTTAATCCTTTCGCTGTTTTTGCCCGTCTTTGCCTTTGCCAAGCCGCTGTTTATCGGTGATAGCTTGACCCATACCCTAGCCACCAGCGCTATGAAACACATTCCTGTAGACGGCCTTTACAAGGAGAGTACGGGACTGACCGATCGCAGTTCGGTGAAGTGGAACAATTACGTTCAAACGATGAGCTTTCATGACTATGAGACTGTGGTGATTTCGCTGGGGGCTAATGACGGCATTGGTGCGAGCCAAGTTACGAACTATCAGGACAAAGCGACCCAGTTTATCCGTCAGATCCAGCAGGACAACCCCAGCGCGTCGATTATCTGGATATTACCTCCCGTGATGAAGAACCCGGCCACTGAGGCCGCACTGGTGAATACCCGAAAAGCGATCCGGCAAGCGGTAGATGAAACGCAGGTCGCCTCATTCGACCCTGAGGTCGTTATTGGACGTGAGTTTGCGCTGATCGTGAACAACGTGCAGGTACGGACCAGTGATGGGATTCACTACACAAGCAAGGGTAGCGATTTGATAATCAGTCACCTGTTGAGCCAGTAGCTACAGGTCGAAACCGCCTCGAAAGTGGATTAAGTTTTTACCCCTTAAACGCTTTGTCAGTGCTGCACTTATGGGATGATCATTATATCGAACCAATACTGGTTTAAATGAGGGTTTGTCAATGGGTGCTAATCGCAGCAACCTTCACAAAGAAAGCATCCGCGCGCTGCATTACTACCACGGCAAAATGGCGGTAGAGTCCTTCAGGAAATAACATTTTAAACTCGGTACTTTGTTTTTCAAAATAATCTCCTTTTTGTTATTCGTCAGTGGCTTAGGTCGTGTTTTACTGGTTAGGTAAACAAAACAACGATACCAATAAAAAAGAGGTTCCTCATGTCAGCTTCTCCAGAATGCATACAGTGTTATTTCGTTTCCTACAAGCGTGATGCGCAGATCCCTTGGGTCATCAGTGAAGAACGTAAAAAAAAAGACCTTTAGCTCTTTAGAACGCAGCATTACCTTTGGCCTGAATCGTACTGATGGCGTAAGTGAAGCAGGTAAGTTCCTCCGTAAGTTCAAGCCACAACATCCCTATATACAGCAATTAGATGCGCTGTTGGCATCTGAGGCACCGAATGAGCAGGAACTGACCGCATTGCGTGACGAAATCAACGCGATGGAGTGGACGCCTGAAGAGCTTCTGGCTGAGCTTGTGGAAGACGGTGCGGTTTCAATTGTCATGAACAGCGTGTTTTACCGTGAGAACGGATTCTTTCATACAGAAGTCTCTGCCGCAGTAAGCCTTCCTGACGGGATTGAGCCGATGGAATTGAGCGGTGAGATGGTGATTGAGCAGATATACGACGAGAAGAATGTTCAATTTATGTATTAGTAATTAGCCGTTCGGTCTGATTGCAGGCCGAACTTTTATCACAACGAGGAAACCCGTTATGAACCAGCTGAAAATTGACAAGCAGAAAGGGCTGTACGTTTTGACCAAAGGCCTTGGCGTTTTCCCGGTCGGAATTGACCTGTTAGCAAAGCGTGCAAAAGCGGTAGCGCAGTGGATGGGTATTGCCGAACCGAAGAGCGAAGAAGGCACCCCTGAGCACTATACCGAGTGCATGGCAATGATGGATAAAGGGCAGTTGCATGCTAAGCGCACAGGGTTGAAATGTACCGGTAATCTCAATGCTCAGCTGGTGGGTTATGAAGGCGAGCGTGTCTCTGTGGTCGATAGTGCGGGACAACACCGCAGTTTCTGGGTTGCTCGCACGTTGGGCTGGATGCCGGGGCATTTAGAAATTGAGTTCGACAACGGAGAAGATGGCGCGCTGGCAAGTGAAATTTACCAATCCGTGACTTTGGTCGCTTAAGTATCTTCAGGCCGTCAGCGTGGGGCTGGTGGCTTTAATCAATTCAATATATTGGGGTAAGAAATGCAAGTATCGAACGATGTCCTCGCAGTCCTGTCACAAGCGCGTGTTGATGGGCATAAGCTGTTCTTGGAAGGTCAGCTGGATCGCAGTCTGTATACTCGCACCAACAAGGTGCTGGAAGCGGCTGGTGGTAAGTGGAACCGCAAGGAAAAAGCCCATATTTTTGACGGCAGTGCGGAAGGGCGTATCGACGACATTATTCTGAGTGGGTCGATTGTTGTACCGAAGGACGACTTTAACTTTTTCCCAACCCCGGAAAAAATCATCAATGCTATGGTCGCCAGTGCCGATATTCAGGATGGGGATCGTGTTTTGGAGCCGTCCTGCGGTGATGGGCGCATCGTTAAAGCGGTGGCTAAAGCTGCCAACAATCTCAACATTGTGGCCGTCGAGCTGGATGACAATCATGTTGCTGCATTGAAAGCGGATCCCAACTTTGTTGCTACCAGTGCAGAGCTGATTAATAGTGATTTTCTCGCCTATAAACCGGATGAGAAATTTGACGTCATCATCATGAACCCGCCGTTTAAAAACAAGGCCGATATCAAGCACACCAATCATGCGCTGGATATGTTGGCATCGGGTGGCGTTCATCATGCTGGTGGTCGCCTGCGTGGCATTCTGTCTGCGGGTGTGCTTTTCCGCGAAGATGCCCTGACTACAGCTTTTCGTAAACGCGTGAAGTTGCTTGGGGGTAATTTCACCGAGCTGGAAGACAAAGCCTTCAAGGAATCCGGCACGTTGGTGAAAACTGTGCTGCTGGAAATCGACCTCTGATAGCCAGAATCAAGCCGCCTACGGGCGGTTTTTTTTGTCAGTGACGTCAGCGGGGTGATACTAAGAAAACCCCAAAATTCGGGGGAATACGCCATCCAAAATAGGGTGCTGAAAATAGCGCAGGGGTAAAGATGAAGCTGTCGGTAGACAATAATTATAAATAGTTCGTTACATGTAACTGTAGCTAACCTTATGTTTTATATAACTTTGTTTAAGGTTACACTTTTGGATGTTTTTAACTATCTCAAAAGTAACCTTAATTTGAAATTATTACCATTAAATTCAGGCAATTAGCTGTATATTAGTTGCGTTACATTGTTATTGTCCGCACGAGCATTGCTCAGAGCCATGTTTTTTCGTATTAACGTAGCATTTTGTGATTGAACTTTAGCGAGCATAGCTTTCAATTCTGCCACCTCAGACCGCAACTCTCGATTGCGGTCTTTGTATTTATTAAGTTCAGTTTGTTTGGCATCACGTTGCTGTCGAATGTCTTTGTTTACACCGCCTTTAATACGCTCTAATAGTTCAGGGCAATCACGGTGAATCAATGCTCGACTTACACCTGCTTCTTCGGCAACGGCAGCGACACTCATTTTACGTTTATGAGAAACAGTATTTGGACGACCTTTTTCGATTCGAACAATGGCAAGTCGAACCGCTTTATGTGTCGCTTTTTCTTTCTGGTTAGACATTTATCACCTCGATATCCTTTCTCTCGTTAATCTCTTGCTTCATAGCTTCAACATCAATACCCAATGCCACTAGAACCTTTTCACAGCGTTCCATGCCTTTTTTTACCGCCGCTCTACCAGCTTCACCAATATCATCCAATTGCATCAGTTTCATTTGCTGCACTAGCATTCCCTCCCAATAAGGCAGGTGTCGCTTATCTACAATGCCGCTTTCACAGCTATCAGGCTTACCACACTTACACTCATCATCATTGGTGCACCACCCAATACCTGTTGAGCGAATTGGTATGGAGCTAGAGTATGCCTTTGCCATAGCACTAAGAGAGCCAAAAGATTTAATTAACTCTTTATCCTCACGGACCTTCATGATGTTTTGAGCTATGTCGCCACCAGTGATAGGCGTGTCTAGTTCAAACCAATCTTGCTTAATTTCTTCTTCAACCAGATATTTCTCTCGAAGCATTTCTTCAAACAATTCAGCATCCAAAGCATCATTAAAGGCATACAAAGTGGTCATGGTAATTGACCAATGTTTAAAGTGATCTTTTAATGCTCTCAAGTCACCTAATTCAGAGTGAACCGCATAATTAGCAAAGGTACGTCTGAATTGGTGCGCTGATAGGTTCCAATTACTCCCTATCTGTTCACATAAGTTTGGCAACCTAGCGTTAGTCATTGCCACCCCTGACAATAGGTAAATTGCGTTTCCTTTTCCCAGGTTTTTCGATAGGCAGATGTGGTTTGATATTTCCTCAAGTCGATGTGCTTCCACATGATCGTTGCTTGCTTTCGCTTTTAGTAAATCACACTCAAGTTGATCTTGAAGTGGAGCGCTCAAACGGCCAAGAATATCAATCGCTTCCGTGGCTATCCTTGGCGCAATCCACTCAGCTAACCCTGTATGTGTTTTCTCAGAGACAGTTTCGATGTGGTAGTAAGTGGTGTCACCTTTCGTTTCAGAGCGATACGCATCACGCTTAATGCCTAATATTTCATGGATACGCATACCCGTTGTGAGTAACAGCCAGAAGATACAGCTATCTCGCAGTAGCAATGTTTCTCTCTTTTTTGACGATTTCAGAATTTCATCAGCTTTATCTAGGTATGATTTAGTAAACTGGCACAGCGGAATTAGCACTTTATTTGGAATAATGGGGGTCTTACCTTTGGTAATGGCTTCCCGATACGCTTCACCAACATACCCTGCTTGCTCATTAGCGGTTGATTGAGGCCAAGGATGCTCTTTGACAAAATCAAACTCTTTGCAGTGGTAATAAAGGTCTTCTAGAATGCGGAATCTATCCACCTTGGTGACTGCTGTCAGTGGTTTAGTCTCGCCTTTTCGTTTTGAGTGCAGGGTATTTACATGCCTAACGTAGGCATTTGAGGTAAAAGCTGTCAGCCCATGTGTAACTGTAGTATCTGAACTTAAAACCCACTGAAAATAACTTTTCAACTTGTCCAATGTTTTCACAAGAGTATTAAGAGCTAACCCCTTTTTGAATTTGCTCCAGATTACCCACTTTGCCATGCGCTTCATTTGAGTATCATCAATCGTAGAAAAAGTAAGGTTTAATGCACTTGCTATAGTTGCTTTCGTACCTTTACTAGCAGGAAACACCCATACATCTTCCTCAAATCGAGATAGCGTTTGGTATTCACCATTGGCGAGTTTAATGTAGGTCACGATACCCGTTAGAGAGCCATCAATGACTTGCTCAAGCGCACTGGTGCTTGGCTTTGGACATTGCTGAATTGCAAACTCAGCTTGTGTGAGTATTAACTCAATTGAACTCATTGCGTCACCTTCAACATATCAAGGTTTTGCCAGTACGGATGTGGATTAGATCTTGCCCGTTCTTTTTCAGTCTCTACACGCTGTAGCTGGCCAAGCTTAGCAAATTCAGGGACAACTTCTTCATCTACGATTCTTAGAACATTTTTTAAATGACGCTTCCAGTCTTTACGACCAAACTCGTCACGGCTTCGAATAATCGCCCAATAAAAACTAAAGAGTTTATACAAATCATCACCTGTAATAACGAAGCTTTTACAGCGGAAGCAGCCTAAAAAGTCATTACAGAACGAGCCATTTTTCGGTGCTTTATCGCCATTCTTAGGGTCTTTACAATGCCCTACAGGGACGCTTGGCTCTGCGCACGTTAGCTCTTTAACTCGTATCTCACCCATTAAGCCCAAGTTGCGCTTTGATTGCTCGGGAGCTTGCAGGTAGTGGTCAAGCGTTCCTGTCCCACTGTGTTTGGCTTGCCGCGCAGCAATTAACAAACTCTCACCACTCAGCTCATAAATACCATTGATGAACGTCTTGCGAAAACGGCTTACATTAAGTTTCATCGTTCGACAATCTTCATCTCTTAAGTCGTACTCTTTGATGAATTTTTTGATGTTATATCTAAGCAGCCTTTCTGCTAGAGAGGAGGCCGTACCTCTCTCGGCACCTATGTGGGCAACTCTAGACTCATAGACAAATAACAAGTCGGAATCGATAGACTTTCTCACTTGGCTATTACGCTCAATGATAGCCTCAATAAGATAAGCCACATCAAGCTTTATTCCTTGCACTACTTCAAGTTCCTGTGATTTTCGTAAATTGTGCAATTGCGTGGAGTTGCCTCTTTTTTTGAATACGGTTAAGAGCTTGCGGCAATCTTTAAGTGGGTGGTCGGTCAATGAGTCGGTAGTCATATTGAGAAGCGGAGATGTGTTGATGCCTGTCTGAATCGCCACAGCTAACAAACACAGTGTTAACTGATAACCTGTTAGTGGTTCGGTCTTTTGATAAATCGGCTTAATTGCTTGTTTTAGCGCAACCACCACCTGCCTTTTTTCATGGGGAGTCAGTGGTTTCTCGCCCTTTGCACGTTTACTTGAATTTGGAAATGGGCTCTTAGGAAAGAAATCACTGTTTAGGTTTATGTCATCAATGACTGACCAATAGCCCTTGTCCCTCATGTGTATCAGCATTGACTTGAGATGAGTGTAGTAACCTTTTAGGGTGTTATACCCTAACTCACAACCTCTAAGGTGCAGTAAATATTGCTCGATCAACTCTGGCGTAATGTCATCTTGTGTTAAGTCCTCACCCGCTGAATACCTAAATAATGTAAGGTATTCAGCGAAATGGAAAAAACCATTTTTAAAATAACCTTTTTGAGTTTCCTCGCTAAGAGCATCGGTATTTTTCAGCAGAGCTTTTGCGGTGTAGTACACTCGATTTGTAATGTCGTCATAACCTTTGCCATAGAAACGAGTAAAATTGACGTTAGAACCATTGCCACCTTTTGAACCGATATTCGGGTAATTCACTACAGGGTTGATTGGTCGGACTATTTCTCGATTTTGAGCAGTGTCAGTTGTTGACTCTACTGCCGATGTTTTCTTTAGCTTGTCTTTGTTAATAGACAGTTTTTTTCTTTGTCTCGCCATATTTCACCTACACAATCGCATCAATCTGTTGTTGATACTCAATCGACAAGTCATCGACCAAATCATTAACCAAATGTAAATATTTCATCGTGGTTGTGATACTTGAATGTCCAAGCCGAGCTTGTAGGTACATCAACGGTTCAAATTTACTGCTTTTATGCTCTAACATTCCTTTCAGCATGTGCGTTGCATAAGTATGCCTTAACATATGCGGTGATACGTGAAAGGGTAATTTAAGCGACTTGAGAGCCTTACCAAAAGCAGAACCTTGAGAAGCCCACCCTTGACCATCAGGCGTTAAAAACAAGCAATTTGACTCCACTTCCGACTCTTGTTGCTTCTGAAAACGAGCCTCATTGACATAACGCCACAAGTCCTCCATCAATCGTGTCGGGATGTGTATTTTGCGCTCTTTCTCACCTTTGGTTCGTGAAATATTGACCTCATAGTAAGCTCTGTTTCCAGTAGGCTTTCTTATTATATTCAAGGGAAACAGCAACAGTTCTTTTCGTCTAATTCCTGTCTGTAGACATAAGCGAACCATCAGCTTTAAGGTTGAATTTTCAATCGCAGATAAAAGATCTCGCACTTCAATTACCGATAAAAATTGAGCTTTTTTCTCAAAGGTTTTCATCATCAAATCAGAGCTGTATTTCTTACCACCATTTCTTTCTGTATGAGCTAAAAACTGCTGGCCTTTATTCACTGAAACGGATTCTAGAGAGTAAGGTAATGACTTAAACCACTTACCGACGCCATAAGAATAGAAACGCACTATCGTTCTTAAATGCTGATTGGTTGAATTTACCGACATGCCAAACTCACCAACACAAAGGTCACGATAAGCACTGACTAACATTTCATCTTCACTGCTTTCTGAAATGTCTCGCCAATCCAAACTGTTCTGCTCACAGAATGTCAGGAATTGAGCTAGGTGATTGCCATACGTCCACCAAGTGTTCTCACTATTCACTCGACCTCGTTTTAAGCACTCATATACCAAGAACTGCAACGCCTCTACACAAAGCATTCCTGATTCAATCCCTAGATCTGAATTATCAGTCTCCCAAGTTAGCAAAGGGAAGTTAGGGTATTTGACGCTTTCTATCTCAAAGTCAGATGTGGATTTGATGCAGAGCATAACAACCTCGCTGAACTGTACATGCACACAGTATAAAGAGTGGTTCTATGCTTCGCTATGAGAATTGGAATTTTTTATGCGTACCGTGATATGTAACACGTTACGGGGCAGATCTGAGCTAGCCACATTGGCTAACTCGAAGATGGACAGAAACGGTTTAGGATTATTGAACTAAACCATTTCTATCAGATTAGGAAAAGTATGTTGAAGCCTTGAACGTTTGTTATGTGAATTTTTTCCCATTGATAAAAGAGTTACCACCGTGCATTTCACCAGAACCATCTTCGACCGTAACAAATGAAGCATGTTTCTTTAAAGTACCAACCAGCGCCTCCAACTCAAGAGGGTCTTCGGGTTGTTTTGCAAATACAGAAGTTAAATTGTATGCGCCAGTGTCTTTAGTTGTACTAATAACGTACTCAAAATCGCCTAATTCACTTAATAAAGTAGTTAAATTCAGGATTTTTCCACCACGGGATAAATTTGCATCAAACGCCAAAGCCCATACTGTTTTGTTATATGGAAAGTCCTCTTGGTCTTCGTCATCGTTTCTTTCATATTCGACCAAGTAGCTTCCCTTAGGAAATGACTCAATACGTTGCTCCATTGCTTGGGCAACTAATTTAGGAGACGAAGTGTTCGTAATAATACTCGATGCACTGTTCACTAAACTGATGGATAACAAGGTCACTCCAGCAGCTTTCTTCAACCACTTTTTAAGTTTAGAACGACTAAATTTTTGCTTCATACTTCCTCATTCACATAACGCTTAAATAGTTGGCGCACCAACTTTACCAACAAAGCGCGCCAAATCTAAAACCAAAACTGCCAAGCTCCATGCGTCCGTTTAAATTGTTTGTTATGTCTTTGTTATCTATAGACCAGCTAAAGAAATCATAGAAGTAGCCTGAAGCGCATTTGTTTGAGCATGTTCATTAGATGATGAATGCTTTGGAATAAATTCTATGTTATGAGTATTACTACAATTATTAACCCACTGAACAGTCATACCACTAGTTCTTACCGCACAAAATATTACGTCACAATTAACTGAAACAAAATGAAGCAAACTAGTCTCCAACCTACTATTGGGATCGCCTTGACTCTCAATACCTATTTTTACCCCATTAATATTAAGTTCAATTGTTATATCTGAATTTTCATTGATAATATTAATTATAGCATTAGGGTATTTAGCTTTAAGTTGATTAAAAATCTCTTTTAAAGTAGATGTTTTTCCACAGTTTCCTCGCCCCTGTAAGGCGTATATTTTTGCCATATTTTTCTTACTCCATTCTGATAAAATATTTCAAACTATCTTGAAAATACATAACGCCTCGCTCTGCGGAAAATTTGGAGCGCAGCGTAAAATTTGTCCGACAGCAGCGCTTTGTGTACGCCCAGCATGGGCATGAACTAATGAGGTGAAAGTCCTCTGTAGGAAGGTCACCGTTTAAATAACATACTGTTATTTAACGTTAACTACTAGCGAATGGCAAGGGCTTAATCGCGAGGTT